>NZ_JCAKFQ010000002.1:0-298051 GCF_059509875.1 Halomonas sp. LMYGS-3
GGGGACAGCGTATTTACCGAATTACCTGGCATGGCGGCGACTGTTTGAAACCGCCAAGCCAGCCGAAGAAGCGTGGCTTCGTGCGGCGATCGGCGGTAACCAACAACAGATACCAACATAGCCATATATGAACAGTATATAGGGGCGTCGGCAAAATGTCAGCCGCTGGACGGAGACCGGCCACGACTCTGGTAACATGAGCGCCTCGACATGGACGACCTGCCTGGAGTGGCCCCGTGACCGACACCCCTCATCCCATCGCCGAACCCGATCGTCGCCTCGGCGAGCGCGTCGGGGCCTACCTCGACACCCTCACCAAACCGCCCGGCAGCCTGGGACGCCTGGAGCGGCTCGCGGTGGACCTGGCCGTGATCACCGGCGAGCCCTTTCCCCGGGTCACGCCGCCCGGCGTGCTGGTGTTCGCTGCCGATCATGGCGTCGCCGACGAGGGCGTCTCGGCCTTTCCCCGGGAGGTGACGGCCCAGATGGTGGCCAACTTCGTCGCCGGCGGCGCGGCGATCAATGTCTTCGCTCGCCGGATCGGGGCGCGACTCGAGGTGATCGACGTCGGCGTGGCCGGCGCCGTGCCCGGCCAGGGCGTCGTCGACGAGAAGGTACGGCCCGGCACGGCGAACATCGCCCACCGGGATGCCATGAGCCTGACCGAGTCCGAGGCGGCCATCGCCGCGGGGCGGCGGTCGGTCGCGCGAGCCGTCGAGGCCGGCTGCCGCTGCCTGATCATCGGCGAGATGGGTATCGCCAACACCACCGCCAGCAGTGCCGTGCTGGCGGTGTTGACCGGCGAGCCGGTGGCGGGGCTGGTGGGGCGCGGCACCGGCATCGACGACGACCGCCTGGCACACAAGCGGGCGGTGATCGAGGGCGCCATCGCCGCGCGTGCCCCTGACCCGGCGGACCCGCGCGGGGTGCTGGCGAGCCTCGGTGGGCTGGAGATCGCCGCCATGGCCGGCGCCTGCCTGGAGGCGGCGGTACGCCGCGTGCCGCTGCTGGTCGACGGCTTCATCGCCACGGTGGCGGCGCTGGTGGCCTGTCGGCTCGCGCCGGGGGCGCGCGACTCCCTGGTGTTTGGCCATCGCTCCCGGGAGCCGGGCCATGCCGTGGCCCTGGCGGCGCTCGACGCCGAGCCGCTGCTGGATCTCGAGCTGCGCCTGGGAGAGGGCACCGGGGCGGCACTGGCCTTCCCGCTGCTCGAGGCCGCCTGCGCCATGCTGGCGGAGATGGCAACCTTTGCCGACGCCGGCGTGGCCGGCGGCGACCGGGCATGAGTCAGGCCTCCCTGAGCCTGCCCCTGCTGGGTCTGGTGCTGGCGGCCATCGCCGTTGACCTGTGGATCGGCGACCCGCGCCGCCTGCCCCATCCGGTGGTCGGCATGGGGTGGGCGATCGCTCGTCTCGAGCGGGTCTGGAACCACGGTTCGGCGGCGGCGCGCCGGGCCAGGGGGGGGCTGCTGACGGCGGTGGTGGTGCTCGGCGTCTACGCACTCGCCTGGGGGGGACTGTCGCTGCTGGGCCGGATACATCCGTGGCTGGCATTGGCCGCCGAGCTGTGGCTGCTGGCCACGGCACTCTCCATCAAGGGGCTGGCCGACGCCGCCCGGGCCGTGGCGACGCCCATGGGTCGCGGTGACCTGCCGGCCGCCCGTCAGGCACTGGCGATGATCGTCGGCCGCGATACCGCGGCGCTGGACGAGGGCGAGATCAGCCGGGGCGCGGTGGAGACGGTGGCCGAGAATACGGTGGACGGCATCACCGCGCCGCTGTTCTGGGCGCTACTCGGCGGGGCACCGCTGGCGCTGGCCTACAAGGCGGTGAATACCCTGGATTCGATGGTCGGCTACCGCAACGCACGTTACGCCGACTTCGGCTACGCTTCGGCGAAACTCGACGACCTGGCCAACTGGCTGCCGGCACGGCTGACGGCACTGACGCTGTGGCTCGCCGCCTGGGTGATGCCCGGCGCCCACCGAAGCGGCGCGCTGGCCGCCACCTGGCACCAGGCACCGCACCACCCGAGCCCCAATGCCGGCTGGCCGGAGGCCATGGTGGCCCAGCTGCTGGGGGTGCAACTCGGCGGCACCAATGTCTACGCTGGCGTGGTCTCGCAGCGTGCGGTGCTGGGCGTCCCGCCGAGTGAGGGCGGCGAACCGCTGGCGGTGACGCACATCGGGCGCGCCATCCGCCACATGCACGGCGGCTGGCTGGCGTTCCTGCTACTGATGGTGCTGGCGGTGCTGCTGAAGGAGGTCCTGACATGACGTGCGACGCGACGTCTTGGCCGGGGCACGGCGGCCAGGCAGCGCCGTTGCTGGCACGCTTCGGCCTGCCGCCCGATCATCCGGTGCTCGACTTCAGCGCCAATCTCAACCCGCTGGGGCCGCCGGCCTGGGTGCCGGCCAGGCTGGCCGCGGCGGCGGCCGGGCTGGCTTGCTATCCGGCACCCGACTACCGCGCGGCCCGGGAGGCCATCGCCCGCCAGGAGGGCGTGGCCACAGAACAGGTGCTGCTGACCAACGGCGGTGCCGAGGCGATCTTCCTGGTCGCGGCGGCGCATGCCGGCGGGCGGGCGGTGATCGTCGAGCCGACCTTTACGGAATATGCCCGGGCCTGTCGCGCCTTCGGCATGGCCGTTGACAATATCCCGCTGGCTCCCCCCGACTTCCGGTTCGACCCGGCGAGGCTCGATGGCCCCCTGGAGCGCGGCACGCTGCTGTTCCTGTGTCGACCCAACAACCCCACTGCCACCCTGGTGCCGCGCCAGACGGTCGAGCGGTTGCTGACCCTGGCGGCGATGCACGACTGTCGGGTAGTGATCGACGAAGCCTTCGTCGACTTCGTCACGCCGCCTGGAGAGAGCCTGGCCCCGCTGCTGGCGCGTTTCGACAACCTCATCCTGCTGCGCTCCCTGACCAAGCTCTATGCGCTGCCGGGACTGCGGCTGGGCTATCTAGTGGCGAGCGAAAGACTGGTGCGCAAGGCCAAGGCGCGCCAGCCGCCCTGGAGCGTCAACCACCTGGCCGCCGAGTTGGTGGCGCCGCTGCTGGCCGATACCGCCTTCCTGACCCGCACCCGGCAGTGGCTGGCCAGTGAGCAGCCGAGAATGCAGGCCGGCCTCGTCGACGCGGGCCTCGAGGTGATTCCGAGTCGGACCAACTTCTTCCTGGTGCGGCCGGCCTCGGCGCCCGAAGCGACGGCAGGGCAATCTCAGTTGGACATGATGGGTGAGCCGGGGACAGGTCGAAGAGGAGGTCTTGCGGCGACCGCGGTGCTCTTCGAGCACCTGCTGCGCGCGGGTATCCTGGCCCGGCATACCCATGGCTTCCCCGGGCTCGACGGCGGCTGGCTGCGCCTGGCGCTGCGCGACCGTGCCGCCAACGAGCGGCTGCTGGCGACCCTGGCCGAATGGAGGCCGGCATGATCGCCTTCGTCAGCGGCGGAGCGCGTTCCGGCAAGAGCGCCTTCGCCGAGCAGCTCGCCCGGGAGTGGCACCGGGCACGCGGCGGGCGGCGTTACTACCTGGCCACCGCTCGGGCCTCGGACGACGAGATGGCCGCGCGCATCGCCCGTCATCGCCGCGAGCGCGGCGACGGCTGGTGCACCCTGGAGGCGCCGCTGGCACTCGACGAGGCCCTGGCCCGGGTCGAGACCGGCGGCACGGTGCTGCTCGACTGCCTGACCCTGTGGGCCAGCCAGTGGCTCTACGGCGGTGGAGGCCCGGAGGCGGAGGGCGAGCGCCTGCTGGGCGGGTTGCTGGCCCGGGCTCGAGAGCAGTCGATCGCCCTGGTGGTGGTCTCCAACGACCTCAACGAGGACCTGCCGCCGCGCCATCCCGAGGTGTGGCGCTATCTCGCCTTCCTGCAGCGGCTGCACCGGCAACTGGCCCGGGAGGCCGACCGGGTGGTCGAGGTGGTCGCCGGGCTGCCCATCGACTGGAAGGAGCCGACATGAGGGAGGCGGGCTACGGGCTGCTGCTGGCGATCCAGTTCCTGTCCCGGCTGCCGGTACCGGTGACATGTCCCTGGACGGCCGCGAGCAGCCGCTGGGCGGTGCGTTGCTACCCGCTGGTGGGATTGCTGCTCGGCGCCATCCTGGCCGGCATATACCTGCTGCTGCAGGACCGGGTTCCCACGCCGCTGCTGGCGCTGGTGCTGCTCAGCCTGTGGGTGGCACTCTCCGGCGGCCTGCACCTGGACGGCGTGATGGACGTGGCCGATGCCCTGGGCAGCAATGCTCCCCTGGAGAAGCGCTGGGCGATCATGAAGGACCCTCAGGTGGGCAGCTTCGCCATCCTGGCGCTGGTGTTCCTGCTGGCCTGGAAGGGCATGCTGCTGTGGGCGCTGCTGGAGGCCCGGGCGAGCCCGGTGCTGCTCGCTCTGATACCGGCGCTGGGACGCCTCGGGGCGGTGGCGCTGCTGGTGCTGGCCCCGGCGGCACGACCCGAGGGGCTGGCCTGGCACTGGAAGCAGCATCTCGACCGTCGCGACCTGCTGTTCGCGCTGGTGCCGACGGCGCCGCTGCTCGGGTGGCTGCCGGGCTGGCCGCTGCTGGTGGTGGCGCTGCCGGTCTTCCTGCTGACATATGGCGCGGCGATGATACGTGCCTTCAAGGGCATCAACGGCGATATCGTCGGTGCCGCCATCGAGGGAGGAGAACTATGGCTGTTGCTGATCGCCTGGAGCTGGTGGTGGTTCGCCACGGGCTGACCGCCTGGAACCGTGAGCAACGCTACCAGGGGCAGCGCGACATCCCGCTGCTGCTGCCCGAGGCGTGCCCGGACCTGGATCGGCTGCGCGACCACCTGGCCGCCGAGCGCTTCGATGCCGTCCACTGCAGCGACCTGACTCGCTGTCGCCAGTCCCTGGCCCATGTGCTCGAGGGGCGGCAGCCGTGGAGCGAGGCACGCTTCGATGCCCGGTTGCGCGAGCTCGACTTCGGCGACTACGAGGGCCGGCGCTACGCCGAACTCAAGGAGTTGGCCGCCTACCGCGAATGGATCGACAGCCGGGGCGAGCAGGCGCCGCCGAACGGCGAGTCGGCGGCCGCCCTGCGCGAACGCCTGGGGGCATGGCTGAGCGAGCTGCTGGCGGCGGCCGCTGCCGGTGGGCACCGCCGTGTGCTGACGATGACCCATGGCGGGGTCATCCGCGAGCTGCGCCGGCGTTTCGAGGCGATCGACTTCTGGGAGGGCAGCGTGGGGCAGGCCGAGGGCCGGCGGTTCGTCTTCGTTCACCAGGAAGGAGGCTGGCGATGCAGCTCTTCATCGGCGGTGCCGGCGCCGGCAAGCGCGACGCGGTAAGCGAGCGCTTCCCCGCGGCGAACTGGCACCGTCTTGGCCCCGACGCGCCCCTGGGCGCCTGGCGCGAGACGGCGGTGGCCGGCCAGCCGCTGGTGCTGACCGGCTGGACGGCCTGGCTCGAGGCGGCGCTGGCCGTGGAACCCGACACCGAGCGACTGCGCCAGGGGTGGCGCGGCGAGCTCGCGGCACTGGGCCGCGCCGAGCGCGAGGTCGCGCTCGAGGCGGTGCTGATCCTGCCGGAGATGGGGCGCGGCATCGTGCCCATGGCCGCCGAGGCCCGTCGCCTGCGCGACCTGGCCGGCTGGCTGGCCCAGGACGCCGCCAGGCACAGCGACGCGGTGTGGTACGTGCGCCATGGTCTGGTCCAGCGGCTGAGCTGAGCCAGGTCAAGCCCGGGGCGGATGCGCGTTGACGCCCTCCGGTGGGGTTGCTAGCTTACTCCCACTCTCAGGTACCGGCGGAAGCGTCCGCCGGTGAAACGGGAAGTCGGTGCGCGCCCCATGGCGCCATTCCGACGCTGCCCCCGCAACGGTGATCGAGACAAGAACGGCCTTCATGCCACTGTGCCCAGGCACGGGAAGGCGGTCGTTCGGGAAGCCCGCGGCTTCCGCTCGTCAGCCCGGAGACCGGCCCGAGAGAACAGGAAGCGCTGAACAAATTGACGAGCGGAATGAAGCGGCTAGGTTCGTTCCCGACGAACCAACGCACTTCCCACATCCATGTGGGTCGCAAGGCGCACGCAGCGCAAAAACCGGAGCCTATGCGGTATAGGTGAGGATTTTGAGCAGCGCGCAACGCAGCGATTCGTCCGTGCAGGCATTTGTTCGGTGCTTACCTCATGCCGGGTTGCGGTGGGCGACTACGAGGCAGGGCAGGCGCCGTCGTTCTCCCTCTTCCTCGTTCCCCTTGCCCCGGCGATAAAAACGCCATTCAGCCGTGCGGGTTGGCACGGCGAGCAAGGGACACGCAATGAAAACCAGAATCACCACCCCCCGTGGCCTGGCCGCCTTCGGCCTCGCCGCGCTGCCGCTGGCCGTGAATGCCCAGACCGTCGAACCCGAGACGGACGAGCCGCTGCGTCTCAATCCGCTGGTGGTCACCGCCGCCCTGGCGCCGCGCACCGCCGACCAGAGCCTCGCCTCGGTCACCGTGCTCGACGAGGCGACCCTTCGCCGGCAGGATCCGGCCAGTCTCACCGACCTCTTCCGCGGTCAGCCCGGCGTGGACGTTTCAACGAACGGTTCCTTCGGCAAGAACAGCAGCGTCTTTATCCGTGGCACCAACAGCGACCAGAACGTGCTGCTGATCGACGGCATCCGCCTGCGTTCGGCCACCACCGGCGGAGCCGCCTGGCAGTTCCTCGACCCGCGCATGTTCCAGCGCGTCGAGATCGTGCGCGGTCCACGCGGCAGCCTCTATGGGGCCGATGCGGTGGGGGGCGTGGTGCAGCTGTTCACCCATCAGGTGGAAGAGGGCGGGCCGCATCCACGCGTCTCGGTGGGAGGCGGTTCCTTCAATACCCAGCGCCATAGTGCCACCCTGTCGGGCAGCAGCGGCGGTACCCGCTATAGCTTTGCCGGCAGTCACTTCTCTACCGACGGCACGCCCATTCGCCGCGATGGCGAGGATAAGGGCTTCGACAACACCAGCGGCCTGGTGCGGCTGTCGCATACCTTCGGCGGAGGAGCCGAGCTGGGCTTACTGGCGTTGCGCGCGCGCGGTAATACCGAATTCGATACCGGGGAAACCGACTTCGCTCAGCAGGTGGCCGGCATCTACGGTGAGCTGCCGGTGACCGAGATCTGGCGTAGCCGCCTGACCCTTAGTGAATCTCGAGACGAGAGTGACAACTTTCTGAGTTTCGGAACTACCGTCTTTGACACCCGATCAAAATCGGCCCGCTGGGAAAATACCTTTGGCTTCGGCCCCCATGAAGTGATCGCCGGTGCAGAATATAGTGAAGATAGGGTCAGCGGTACCACCGATTACGATGAAGATAGCCGAGATAATTCTGCGCTTTTCGCCCAAGGCCTGCTGGACTTCACCCCAGTAACGGTGCAGGCCAGCATGCGTTACGACGATAACGAAGCCTTCGGTGAGGAGATGACCGGCAGTCTGGCACTGGGCTACGAGCTGGACGCCCACCATACCCTGCGGGCAAGTTATGGCACCGCCTTCAAGGCGCCTTCCTTCAATGACCTGTATTTCCCCGGTTTCGGTAATCCCGAACTCGAGGCCGAGACCTCTGAAACGGTGGAAATGGGGATCCGTGGTCAATACCGGCATGTTTTCTGGGACCTCGCCGCCTACCAGACGGGCGTCGACGACCTGATCGCCTTTACCGAGCAGGGGGGGCTCCTGGCACCCTTCAATGTCGATGAGGCCCGCATTCGCGGTGTGGAGCTCTCCGCTGGTGCCGAACTCGATGACTGGACCCTGCAGGCGGCACTGACCTATACCGACCCGGAGGATCGCGAGACGGGTAACCGCCTGGTGCGGCGTGCCAGCCAGAGCCTGCGTCTGGATGTCGACCGCGAGCTGGGCGACTGGTCGCTGGGTGGCTCCTGGATCGCCCAGAACCATCGCTACAACGATGCCGACAACGAACAGCGCCTGCCGGGCTTCGGACTGCTCAACCTGCGGGCCGGTTGGCAGTTCGCGCCGCTGTGGTCGGCCCGACTGACGGTGGAGAACGTCCTCGACAGGGAGGTTGTCACGGCCCGGGACTTCAGTGGCAATGACTTCATCAACGCCGGTCGCGCCGCCTTCGTCAGCGTCCATTTCGGTGCCCAATGAGGATGCGGAGTCTCCTGCTGTTGATGCTGGTGCTGCTGCCCGGCCTGGCCTCGGCGGGCACCGTGGTGGGGATCGTCTCGGAACGCTCGGCCGCGGAGCTCGCGGCCGGCGCGGCGCGCTTCCTCGACGCCTATCCCGGGCACCGCGTGGTCCTGCGCACCCCGGAGCAGCTGGCCGAGAGCGATGATGCCGCGGTCGCCGAGCTGCTCGAGGGTGCCGATGTGCTGCTGCTGGCGGCGGTCTTCGGCGAGCAGGTGGGGCGCCTGGCGCGGCTGGTGGAGACAGCGACCGCCCGGCGCGACTTCCCGATCCTGGCCGTCAACGGCGACCGGCGCCTGACGCGGCTGTCGCGCCTGGGCGGCGAGCGCCTGCTGGCGGGGCTCGACGAGGCGGCGCTGGGTGAACTGGTGGCCGGTCCCGAGCCCGACGTGGCCGCGGCCGACCACCTGGCGGCACAGCGCGAGCGCTTCCCCGCCCAGGCCGAGTGGCTCACCGGGCGCGCCTACTACCAGGGACGCAGCCCCGAACACCTCGACGGCCTGCTGCGCTGGCTGCTGGCCGCGGCCGGCCATGACCTGGCGGTGCCCGAGCCGTCGCCGCGCGCGGCGATTCGCTACTATCGTCCATCGCACAACGATCGCCCGGGGCACGAGGGCGGGGCGCCCGGCACCGACCCCGCCGCCCTGGCGCTGGAGGCCGGCCCGGCGGTGGCGATCCTCGACCTCGACAGCGGTGACCGCCCCGGCGACCGCGAGCTGCTCGATGGCGCCTGTGCGGCACTCGAGGCACGCGATATCCAGTGCGTCGCGGTGCTGGCGCGCTGGGGCGGTGCCACCCTGGCGGCCCTCGAACAGTTGCCCGAGACGCTCGGTGAGGCGAGTCTGGCCGGCATTCTCAGCCTGCAGGACTTCACCCTGGGCGGGGGCGAGGGGCGGCGCGCCGCCACCGCCGCGCTCGGCCGGCTCGATGTGCCGGTGATCAAGGGGTTGCGCCTGGCCGAGCGCAGCGAGGCGCAGTGGCGCCTTTCCCACGATGGTCTGCCGCGCGAGGCGGTGCACTACCAGCTGGCCATGCCGGAGCTGCAGGGGGTGAGCCAGCCGATAGTGCTGGCGGTGGCCGCCCCGCGCACCATCGACGAACGCACCGGCGTGGCACTGACCCTTTCGCAGCCGCTCGAGGCGCGCCTCGCCGCCGTCGCCGAGCGCTTCGCGCGCTGGCAGCGCCTGCGGGCGCTGGACAACGCCGACAAGAGGGTGGCGTTGGTCTACTACAACCATCCGCCCGGGCGGCAGAACGTCGGCGCCGACAACCTCGACGTACCGGCCTCGCTATTCGAGATGCTCACCCGTCTGCGCGAGGCCGGCTACGACACCGGCGAGCTGCCGGAGAGCCCGGAGGCACTGCACGAGCTGATCCAGGCGCGTGGGGTCAATCTGCCCGAGGACCGCGGCGCCCTGGAGGAACTGGTCGGGCAGGTGCCGTCGCTCGCCGCGGGGGACTACCGCCGCTACTTCGCGACGCTGCCGGCGACCATCCGCGGCGAACTCGTGCAGGGCCCGCTGGGCTACCTGCACGCCCGCCTCGAACGGGCCGATACACTGGGTGAACCGGAGCTGGTTCGCGAGGTGCTGGAGCGCATCGCCCTGGACCTGCGCCACCTCATCGAGCAGCACGACCACCCGGCCCGGGCACGGGCGCTGGACCTGCTGGACCAGTATGTCACGGCCTGGCAGGGGCAACTCGCCCACACGCAGGCCGTCGGGAGCGAGGAACTCGAGGCGCTTCGCGATGCCCTGGTGGCCACCGGCATCCCCGGGCTCTCCGGATGGGGTGAGCCGCCGGGACGCTCGATGGTCCTCGACGACGCGATGCTCTTCCCGGGGTTGCGTTTCGGCAACGTCTTCATCGGCCCGCAGCCGCCGCGCGGCTGGGAGCTGGACGAGGAGCTGCTGCACGCCAACACCACCTTCCCGCCGACCCACCAGTACCTGGGCTTCTACCACTGGCTGCGCGACCACTTTGCGGCCGACGCCCTGGTCTACGTCGGCCGTCACTCCACGCGTGAGTTCCTGCCGCGACGCCGGGCGGGCCTGGCCGAGGACGACTATCCCGAGCTGCTGGGCGGCAACCTGCCGCTGGTCTACCCCTATATCGTCGACGGGGTGGGGGAAGGCATCCAGGCCAAGCGGCGCGCCCTGGGGGTGATGATCGGCCACCTGACCCCGCCGCTGGCCGCCACCGACCTCTATGACGACCTGCTCGAGCTGCGCCAGCTGGTCGAGACCTTCGAGGTGGCGACCGACCCCGACGGCCCCACGCGGCGCCGCGCGGTGGCGATGCTGCGCGAGCGTATCGAGAGCCTCGAGCTGACCGAGGAGTTCGAGCGCGAGATCGCCGGCGACCTGGGCCTGACCGCCGACGAAGTGAGCCTGGACGAGGTCTCCGCGGAGCTGCTGGTGCACGAGGCCGGGCACTACGTCACCGACATGCAGGAGCGCTTCATGCCGCTGGGGCTGCACGTCTTCGGCCGCGACTGGGAGGCCGAGGCCGTCAACACCCTGCTCGACTCGATGGGCGGCGAGGGCGACGAGCGTGAGCGCTGGCGCCGCCTGGTCGAGGCCTCGCCGGGCCACGAGCGGGACAGCTTCCTGGCGGCGCTCGCGGGACGCTTCGTCCCCCCGGGCCCGGGCAACGACCCGCTGCGCACCCCCGAAGTGCTGCCCACCGGGCGCAACTTCCATGCGCTTTCCAGCGACCTGATACCGACCCGGGTGGCCTGGTCGCTGGGCAGCGAGATGGCGGCCAGTGCCCGTGCGCGAGACGGCGAGGAGGCAGAGGACAGCGAGGCGCTGGTGCTGTGGGCCTCGGACACGGTGCGCGACGAGGGGGTGATGATCGCCTTCGGCCTCGACATGCTGGGCGTGAAGCCGCTCTGGAACTCGCGCGGCATCGTCCAGGGACTCGAGCGTCTGCCCCGGGCGGAGCGCGACGGCGAGGCGGACACGCCACGTGCGGTGCGCCGCGACGTGCTGTTCACCACCTCGGGACTGTTCCGCGACCTCTACGAGGACCAGCTGGTGTGGCTCGACCTCGCCGTGCGCCTGGCGCTCGACGGGGCGAGCGAGACCATCTGCGCCGAGCACCCGCAGCTCACCCGGGCGCTGGAGGCGGCGCTCGCGCCGCTTCCCGAGGCGATGCGCGACCCGGGCGCCGAGGCGCTCGCCGACAACCGCGTCGCGGCGCGCTGGGTGGCCGACACCCGCGAGCTGCTGGACGGAGGTGCGGCGGCGGCCGAGGCCGGCGAGCAGGCGGCGTGGCGGGTGTTCGGCACCGCACCGGGTGCCTACGGTGCCGGCGTCAACCGCCTGGCGTCGCGCTCCAGCGCCTGGGACGACCGCGAGGCGCTGGGCAGTGCCTACCGCCGTCGCATGGGGCATGTCTACGGCAAGGGGCAGGGCGGCGAGCCGGCCCACGCCGCCTTCGATGCCAATCTCGCCCGCGTCGGGCGTACCTACCTGGGGCGCGCCAGCCATCTCTATGGGCTGCTCGACAACGACGACGGTTTCGACTTCCAGGGCGGACTCTCCAACGCCGTGGAGCAGTTGACCGGCACGCCGCCGGCCAATCGCGTGCTCACGCATGCCGATCCCGACAACCCGCGCATCGAGAGCCTGGAGCGGGCGCTGCTCGGCGAACTGCGGGCGCGCAACCTCAACCCCCAGTGGCTGCGCCCGCTGATGGAGCACGGCTATGCCGGGGCCCGCACCATGAGCAGCGATTTCCTCGACAACCTGTGGGGCTGGCAGGTGACGAGCTCGCAGGTGGTGCGCTCCTGGGTGTGGGACGAGGTCGATGCCGTCTACTTCCAGGACCGCCACGGCCTGGGACTGGACGCCTTCCTGGCCGAGGGGCACAACGTCCACGTCAAGACCCACATGCAGGCCATCACCCTGCTCGCCGCCCAGCGCGGCTTCTGGGAGGCCGATGAGGCGACCCTGGAACGGCTCGCCGGCGAGTTCGCCGAGGCGGTGATCGAGCATGGCCTGCCCGGCAGCGGCCATGCGCACCCCGACCACCCGCTGCTGCCGTGGATCGCCGGGCGCCTCGCTCCCGAGCGGCGCGAGGCCTTCACGGCGGTGATCGAGGCGGCGCGGCTCGAGCACCACGAGCCGCAGGCGGCGCCGGCCACGATCCGCGAGGTCGCGCCCCAGGCGCAGGCCGTGCAACCGGCGCAGGAGGCCGAGCCAGTCGATACCACGGGCGGCCAGGACGACGAGCCGGCGGCCGTCGCCGAGGGAGGCACGTCGCCGCTGCCCTGGCTGCTCGGCCTCGTCGCCCTGCTGCTGTTGCTGGGGGGCATTCTTCACGGGAGACGCGCACGATGAACGCGGAGCTGACTCACGCCACGCTGGACGTCATGGGCACCCTGGTGGACTGGCTGCTGACGCCGGTCATCCTGGTGCTGCTGGCCCTGGTGGCCCTGTCGCTGTGGGAGGCGGGGCTCGCCATCGGCGAGCGCAGCGGCGGCATCCGTCGCCTGGTGGCGGCGCGCCGGGTCGACCGCCTGGCCGCGCGGGCGCGCCGCGCCATCGATCGCGCCGATCTGCTGGCGCGCATCGGCCCCATGCTGGGGCTGATGGGGACGCTGATCCCGCTGGGGCCGGGGCTCGCCGCGCTGGGCAACGGCCAGCTCGATGTGCTGGCCCAGGCCGTCACCGTGGCCTTCAATACCACGGTGATGGGGTTGTTGGTCGGCATTCTCGGTTACCTGCTGGGACGACTGCGGCGGCGCTGGTACGACGCGGCCATGGCGACGCTGGAGGCAAACGCATGAGCATTCCCGAGTATCGGCGCAGCCGTTTCGACAGCGCGGACGAGGAGCCCATGGGACCGCTCGCCAACCTGGCCGATATCATGCTGGTGTTTGCCGTGGGGCTGATGGTGGCGCTGGCCGCCTCGCACGACACGGGCGCACGCGGTGGCATGGAGCTCGACGCCGGGCGCGAGATGCCCGAGCTGCCGGCCGGAGTCGGCGAGGCGGGCAGCGGCTACGAGAGCGTGGGTCGCGTCTACCGCGATCCACAGAGCGGCAAGCTGATCCTGATCGATGATCAGGGGCGTGGTTGAGGGGACGAGATGAGACGCTGTCAGAGGCGATTCGCGCTGGGCCTGTGGTCCGGGCTGCTGCTCACTGCGGGACTGCCGGTCCACGCCGAGGTGTGCGCCACCGACGATGCCAACCGCGAGGTGTGCCTGCCGGCACCGGCCAGCCGCATTGCCGCGCTCTCGCCCGGGGCCACCGAGCTGGTCTATGCCGCCGGTGCCGGCGACAAGGTGGTGGCCGTGGTCGATTACAGCGACTACCCGCCCGAGGTGGAGGCGGTGCCCTCGGTGGGCAGCCACACGCGCGTCGACATGGAGCGCCTCGTCGCCCTGCGCCCGACCCTGGTGATCGGCTGGGTGACCGGCAATCCTCCCGAGCAGCTGGAGACGCTGGAGGCGCTCGGCCTGCCGGTGTTCTACCTCGAGCCGCGGTCCTTCGAGGGCGTGGCCAGCGCCATCGAGCGGCTGGGACGCCTGGCCGGCACCGAGGACGAGGGGCGGCGCGAGGCGGCGCACTTTCGCGACGGCATGGCCGAGCTCGTCGAGCGTCACGCCGAGAGTGCGCCGGTGAGGGTCTTCTATCAGGTGTGGGACGCGCCGCTGATGACCATCAACGACGAGCACCTGATCGGTCGGGTGCTGACCGCCTGCGGCGGGGTCAACGTCTTCGGTGAGCTCTCGCGGCTGGTGCCACGCATCGACGACGAGTCGGTGCTCGACGCCGACCCCGAGGCGATTCTCGCCGGTGGCATGGGCGAGGAGAACCGGGGTTGGCTCACCCACTGGGAACAGTACCCGAACCTCACGGCCGTGGCACGCGACAACCTCTTCTTCGTGCCGCCGTCGCTGATCCAGCGCCCCACGCCGCGCCTGCTCGAGGGCAGCCGGTTGTTCTGCGAGAAGCTGGAGGACGCCCGTGCGCGCCGCTAGGCATTCCCTGGCCGCCGTCGGGCGCCGCGGGCTGGCCTTCCCCTTGGGCCTGCTGTCGCTGGCGGCGCTCGCCGCCCTGGCGCTGTCGGTCGCGGTCGGCAGCGTCGCCGTCACGCCCGCCGAGCTGTGGGAGTTGGCGCTGGGCCGCGGTGACGCCCTGTCGCGCACCCTGGTGCTGGAACTGCGCGTGCCGCGCTCGCTCTCGGCCTTCGCCACCGGGGGCCTGTTGGCGCTCGCCGGGGCGCTGATGCAGGTGCTGCTGCGCAACCCGCTGGCCGACCCCTATGTGCTGGGTCTCTCCGGCGGCGCCGCGGTGGGGGCGCTGGCGGCCATGCTGGCCGGACTGGGGGGCATGGTGATCTCCGGCTCGGCCTTCGCCGGCGCACTCGCCTCCACCCTGCTGGTGTTCGGCCTGGCCCACGGCACCGGCAGCTGGACGCCGGCCAGGCTATTGCTCACCGGCGTGGTGGTGGCGGCCGGCTGGGGGGCGGTGGTCACGCTGATGCTGGCGGTGAGCCCCGCCGAGCGGCTGCCCGGCATGCTCTACTGGCTGATGGGCGATCTCTCCTACGCTCGCACCCCCGGCGTTCCGCTCGCCCTGTTGCTGGCGGTGTGCCTGCTGGCCTTCCCGCTGGGGCGCAGCCTCAACGTGCTGGCCCGGGGAGCGCTGCAGGCCGCGGCCCTGGGGGTGGCGGTACGCCCGCTGGAGTGGATGATCTACGTCACGGCGAGCGGGCTCACCGCCATGGCGGTGACCACCGCCGGCAGCATCGGCTTCGTCGGCCTGGTGGTGCCGCACATGCTGCGCCTGGTGCTGGGCAACGACCAGCGCCTGATCCTGCCCGCCTGTGCCCTGGCCGGCGGCACCCTGCTGCTGCTCGCCGATACCCTGGCGCGCACCATCATCGCCCCCGAACAGCTGCCGGTGGGGGTGATCACCGCGCTGCTCGGGGTGCCGACCTTCCTCTATCTGCTCTACCGGAGCCGCTGATGAGCCGTTTGTCGAACCCAGGTCAACCGCCGGTCGGCGTGCCGAGCGCCTCGTTGCGCTACCTGCACCCTGGGAGGCGCCGATGAGCCGACTCGCGGCGCATGATCTCGTCATCGACGTGCCGGGCCGTCGCGATGGTCGGGCGCTGAACCTGAGCCTGGAGCCCGGCCAGGTATGGGGCGTGCTGGGTCCCAACGGGGTCGGCAAGACCACCCTGCTGCACACCCTGGCGGGGCTGCGGGCACCGCGGGCCGGCAGCGTGCGCCTCGACGATCGGCCGCTGGGCGCGCTGGGTCGCCGCCGGGTCGCCCGCGCCCTGGGCCTGGTCTTCCAGGAGCGCCAGGACGGCTTTCCCGCCACGGTGCGCGAGACGGCGCTGATCGGCCGCCACCCCTGGCTGTCGCCCTGGCAGATGGAGGGGGGCGAGGACCTGCAGCTGGCCGAGGCGGCACTCGAGCGGCTCGATGTCGCCCACCTGGCCGAGCGGCTGGTGAGCACGCTCTCCGGCGGTGAGCGCCAGCGCCTGGCCGTCGCCACGGTACTCACCCAGGCGCCGAGCATCTGGCTCGCCGACGAACCGACCAACCATCTCGACCTGTACCACCAGACCGCGGTGATGGCGCTGCTCGCCGAACAGGCTGGTGAGGGCAGGGCAGTGATGCTGTGCCTGCACGACCTCAACCTGGCCGCCCGCTGGTGTGACCAGGTGCTGCTGCTCTACCCCGACGGCGAGGCCTGCTGGGGGCCGCGCGACGCCATGCTGGTGCCGGCGGCCCTGGAGCGCCTCTATGGTCAGCGCCTGGTTACTGCCTTGGTGGGTGGCGCCCCCGTCTTCGTTCCCGTGAGGTGATATGCACGACTCGACCCCGATTCGCGGCGAGACCCACGCCGCCCTGATCACCGCCCCGGGCTCCGGCCAGGGAAAGTCCATGGTGACGGCGGCGCTGGCCCGGCTGCACCGCAACGCCGGGCGCCAGGTGCGTGTGTTCAAGCACGGCCCGGACTACCTCGACCCCATGGTGCTGGAGGTCGCCTCCGGCGCCCCCGTCTACCAGCTGCATCCCTGGATGACCGGCGAGGCGGAGTGTCGCTGGCGGCTGGCCGAAGCCGCCCGGGATGCCGACCTGATCCTGGTCGAGGGCTCCATGGGGCTGTTCGACGGCGCCCCGTCGAGTGCCGACCTGGCGATCCTCGCCGGCCTGCCGGCGCTGCCGGTGATCGACGCCTCGGGCATGGCCCAGACCTTCGGTGCCGTGGCCAAGGGGCTCGCCGACTACCACCCGCGGCTCGCCATCCACGAGGTGATCGCCAACCGCGTCGGCAGCCTCCGCCATGGCAAGCTGCTCGCCGAGAGCATGCCCGAGGGGCTCTCGCTGCTGGGGGCGATTCCCCGCAGCGACGCCATGGCGATTCCCGATCGCCATCTGGGGCTGGTGCAGGCCGCCGAACTCGACGGCCTCGACGCCCAGCTGGATGCCGCCGCCGCGGTGCTCGAGGAGGCCGGGCTCGACCGCCTGCCGGCACGGGTGGCCCTGGCGGCCGCGGCCCCCGAGCCACCGCCGCGCCGGCTCGACGGGGTGCGTATCGCCGTGGCCCGCGACGCCGCCTTCGCCTTTCTCTACCGCGCCAACCTCGACCTGCTCGAGGCCATGGGGGCGGAGCTTGCGTTCTTCTCGCCGCTGGCCGATGCCGAGTTGCCCGCCTGCGACGCCTTGTGGCTGCCCGGCGGCTACCCGGAGCTGCATGCCGCCAGGCTTGCCGCCAACGCGGCGATGCGCGCGGCGATCCGTGCCCACCGCGACGTCGGCAAGCCGCTGCTCGCCGAGTGCGGCGGCTTGATGACCTGCATGGAGCGGCTGGTCGACGGCGACGGGGCCGAGCATGCCATGCTCGGCCTGCTGCCCGGCACCGCGCGGATGGCCGGCAAGCTCACCGCCCTGGGGCTGCAAGGCCTGCACACCGACCAGGGCGAGTTGCGCGGCCACACCTACCACCACTCACGGCTGGAAACGGCCGCCGAGCCGCTGGGCCGCACCCGCAAGCTGGCCGGCAGCGAGGCCGAGCCGGTCTACCGCGAGGGGGCGCTGGTGGCCAGCTACTTCCACGGTTACTTTCCCTCGGCACCGGCGCTGGTGGCGGCGATCTTCCGCGGCCAGCCATTTGCCACCATCACCGTCTGATACCAGGAGAGCGCGCATGCGAGACAACGCCAAGGACCCTGCACGCCATGCCAAGCGCATGGCCGCCAAGCAGAAGATCATGCAGCAACGTATCGCCCGCGCCGACAAGGAGCAGGGCGTGCTGCTGGTGCTCACCGGGCCTGGCAAGGGCAAGAGCAGCTCCGGTTTCGGCATGCTGGCCCGGGCCCTGGGGCACGGCATGAAGGTGGGGGTGGTGCAGTTCATCAAGGGCAAGTTCGCCACCGGCGAGGAGGCGTTCTTTCGCCAGCAGCCCGGCGTGGAGTACCACGTGATGGGCGAGGGCTATACCTGGGACACCCAGGATCGCGACCGCGATGTCCAGGCCGCCGAGGCCGCCTGGGCGGAGGCCAGCCGGATGCTGGCGGATGCCAGCTACGAGCTGGTACTGCTCGACGAGCTCAACATCGCCCTGCGCCACGAGTACCTGGATCTCGACCGGGTACTCGACGACCTCCAGGCCCGCCCGCCCATGCAGCATGTGGTGGTGACCGGCCGCTATGCGCCGCGCGAGCTGGTCGAGCTGGCCGATACCGTCACCGAGATGAAGGTGGTCAAGCACGCCTTCAAGGAGCAGGGGATCAAGGCGCAGAAGGGCATCGAGCTGTGAGCCGGACCCTGATGATCCAGGGCACCACCTCGGATGCCGGCAAGAGCACGGTGGTGGCGGCGCTGTGTCGCGCGCTCCATCGCCGTGGGGTGTCGGTGGCGCCGTTCAAGCCGCAGAACATGGCGCTCAACAGCGCGGTGACGGCGGACGGCGGCGAGATCGGGCGCTCCACGGCGCTGCAGGCGCTGGCGGCAGGTGTCGCGCCCCACAGCGACATGAACCCGGTGCTGCTCAAGCCGGAGAGCGACCGCGGCGCCCAGGTGATCCTGCGCGGGCGGGTGCACGGCCACATGGACGCGCTGGACTACCACGCCTACAAGCGCGAAGCGCGTGACACCGTGCAGGCCGCCTGGGAGGCGCTGTCGAGCCGCTTCGACGTGATCATCGCCGAGGGAGCGGGCAGCCCGGCGGAGATCAACCTGCGCGCGAATGACATTGCCAACATGGGCTTCGCCGAGATGGTCGATTGCCCGGTGCTGCTGGTGGGGGATATTGACCGTGGCGGTGTCTTCGCCCAGTTGGTCGGCACCCTGGCGCTGCTCAGCGAGAGCGAGCGCTCGCGTACCCGGGGCTTCGTCATCAACCGCTTTCGCGGCGATATCGGCCTGCTCGAACCGGGCCTGGAGTGGCTCGCCGCGCATACCGGCAAGCCGGTGCTGGGCACCCTGCCGTACCTGCACGGCTTGCTGCTCGACGCCGAGGACAGCATCGGCCGCGAGGGGCGGGAGGAGGGCGAGCCGGCGCTGCGCATCGTGGTCCCGGCGCTGCCGCGCATCAGCAACCACAACGATTTCGATCCCCTGCGCCTGCACCCCCGCGTGGCGCTCACCTTCGTCGGGCCGAACCAGCCCATTCCGCCGGCGGACCTGATCATTCTGCCCGGCAGCAAGAGTACCCGGGCCGACCTCGCCTGGCTGCGTCGCCAGGGCTGGGAGGCCGCCATCCAGCGCCACCTGCGCTACGGCGGCCGGGTGCTCGGCATCTGTGGCGGCTTCCAGATGCTGGGCCAGGCGATCCACGACCCCGCGGGGCTCGAGGGGCCGGCCGGCTCCACGTCGGGGCTGGGCTTGCTGGCACTGGAGACACGCATGGTGGCGGGGAAGCAACTGCGCAACGTCAGCGGCCGGCTGCTGACGACGGGAGAGCCCATCGCCGGTTACGAGATCCATAACGGCGTGAGTGAGGGGGCCGCGCTGGCGCGCCCACTGGTCGCGCTCGAGGGCCGCGAGGACGGCGCGGTGAGCGACGATGGCCAGGTCATGGGCACCTACCTGCATGGCCTGTTCGACCGCCCCGAGGCCTGCACGGCGCTGTTGGCGCGCTGCGGATTCACCAGCGAGGCGGCGGTGGACTATGCCGCCCATCGCCAGGAAGAGCTCGACCGCCTCGCCGATACCCTCGAGGCCCATCTGGATACCGATCGGCTGTGGGAGCTGATCGGCTGATGCCCCCACCCTAAAACGATGAGGCCCGACCATGAGTGACACTCCCCAGCCGGAAATGCAGCGCCACCCCGAATTCAGCACGGACGAGCGTGACGCCGTCTATCGGGCGATCTTCACCCGCCGCGACGTGCGTAGCGAGTTCCTTCCCGACCCGGTCCCCGATGAGGTGCTGGCCCGGGTGCTGACGGCGGCCCATCACGCCCCGTCGGTGGGTTTCATGCAGCCCTGGGACTTCCTGGTGATCCGCTCGCCGGCGGTCAAGGGTCGGGTGCAGGCGCTGTACCGCCAGGCCAACGAAGAGGCGGCGCAGATGTTCGAGGGCGAGAAGCAGGCGACCTACCGGCGCCTCAAGCTGGAGGGCATCATCGAGGCGCCGGTCAACCTGTGCATCACCTGCGATCGCCGGCGCCATGGGCCGGTGGTGGTGGGGCGAACCCATATCGAGACGATGGATATCTTCAGTTCCGTGTGCGCCGTCCAGAATCTGTGGCTGGCCGCCCGCGCCGAGGGGCTCGGCGTCGGCTGGGTCAGCATCTTCCACCAGGATGCCCTGCGCGACACCCTGGGGATTCCCCGTGACATCCTGCCGATCGCCTACTTGTGCATGGGCTATGTGAGCCAGTTCCATGCCCGCCCCGAACTGGAGAAAGCAGGGTGGTTGTCCAGGCTGCCCCTGGAGGAACTGTTGCACTTCGACGGTTGGGGAGGCGCCGCGGGCGAGGCCGACGGCGCCTTGCTGGACAGGGTCAGAAACGGAGGCATCAATCCGGCAGATGACCGGAGAAACACGCAGGATCGTCGCTGATCACGCTCTCCACGCCCCAGGCCCACTGATGGGCGAAGGCGGTGGGGTCATTGGCGGTATAGCAGAGCAAGCGGTAACCGGCCTCGCGCACCGCTTGGGCTCCGCGCTGGCTGAGGCGCTTCCAGTTGGCATGGACGCTGTAGGCGTCCACCGCTGCGCAGCGCGACTGCCAGTCGCGACCGATGCCCTCGAACAGCACCCCGAGGGCCAGGCGCGATGGGTCGGCCAGCTCCCGGGCGCGGGCCAGGGCGCCATCGTGGAAGGAGGAGAGAATCAGCCGCTCCGGCGGCAGGGCGTCGAGCAGGGTCGGCAGCACGCTGTCGACCAGTGCCGCCGGGTTGCGCCCGCGGGTGACCTTGAGCTCCAGGTTGAGCCCCATGTCGAGTTCCTCGATCAGTGCGAGCATCTCGCGCAGCGTCGCCATGCGCTCGCCGCGGAAGCGGTCGCTGAACCAGGCGCCTGCGTCCAGCCGCCGGGCCCGGGGCAGGTCCAGGTCCACCACGCGGGCCCGACCGTCGGAGCAACGCCGCACGGTGGCGTCGTGCCAGATCACCGCGGTGGCATCGCCGAGCAGTTGCACATCGAGCTCTACCCAGGGGAAGCCGGCCTCGCAGGCGGCCCGCACGGCGCTCAGCGTATTCTCCGGGGCATGGGCCGAGAGGCCGCGGTGGGCCATCAGGCGGGGCAGGGCAATGGCGGGGTGTGGCATGCACGTCGCATCCTTGAGCGGTCGAACTGTGATCATCCTACATGGGTGCGGCAACCGCATGTCACCGCACCATATGCCAGGCTGTCGCCGAAAGGAATATGCTAGGCTTCGCGCGATGGTGTGACCCAGACGTGAGGATGGCGATGAAGGTGGTGAGTCTCGAAGCGGGCGAATGGCGCGATGCCTGCCTGGCCCGTCTGTGTGCGGCGGTGCACGGCACGACAGCGGGGTTGACCCCGCTGGTGGCGTTCAGCGGCACGCGCCACCTGCTGTTTGCCGACGAGGCGGCCCGGCTGTGGGCGCTGGTGGACGATGGCGGAGCGCCGCTGGCGCTGGCCCTGCTGGTGCTCGACGAGGCCGGCGACGGCATGTCGCTGGTGCTGAGCACCTCGCTCGGGGAGGATCGCGAGCCCCGGCGGCGGCTGATTCACGAGCTGGCGTTGAAGGCACCGCTGCGGGTCGAGCCGACGGACGACCTCGACGAGGCGTTCCTGCGCGGTTGCGGCATCTCGCGCTGGATCGAGGACGCCCGCGGCGCACGCGTCGGCCTGTCCCGGCGCCATCCGGCGCGTGTTGCCGGCGAGCTGGCCGCGACGCTCTCCTTCGACGATCGAGAGGTGCTGCGTCGCTTCAAGCACGACGCGCGCTTCTTCGAGGCGGAGAAACGCGCTTTCGTGGAGGGGCTGCAGGCTCTCCCGGACGTTTAGCCTCGGCCCGGTGCCTGCCTAGCGGGCCAGCCAGCCGCCGTCCACCGCCAGGGCATGCCCATGCACGTAGTTCGCTGCATCCGAGCAGAGGAAGACCACGGCACCGGCCAGGTCGTCGGGCTCGCCCCAGCGGCCGGCGGGAATGCGGGCGAGGAGCTCGGCGCTGCGCTGCGGGTCGTCGCGCAGCGCCTGGGTGTTGTCGGTGGCCATGTACCCGGGGGCGATGGCGTTGACGTTGATGCCGTGCCCGGCCCATTCATTGGCCAGTAGCCGGGTCAGGCCGAGGAGGCCGCTCTTGCTGGCGGTGTAGGAGGGCACGCGGATCCCGCCCTGGAACGACAGCACCGAGGCGATGTTGACGATCTTGCCTCGCGCGCCGCGCTCGACCAGGTGGTGCGCAACCTGCTGCGCCAGGAAGAACGCCGCCTTGAGGTTGACGTCGATCACCGCATCCCAGTCGTCCTCGCTGAAGTCCAGCGCCGGTGCGCGACGGATAGTGCCGGCGTTGTTGACCAGGATATCCAGCTTGCCGGCCTGGGCCAGGGCGCGGGCGACGATATCGCCCTCCTTGTCGCGACCCAATTCGGCGGTAACGTGGAAGAACTTCCGTCCGAGCGCCTCGACACGGCCGCGTGTCGTGTCGGCGGTGCGGCGGCTGACCCCGACGATATCGGCACCGCCCTGTGCCAGCGCCACGGCCAGGGCCTGGCCCAGCCCCTTGTTGCACCCGGTGACCATGGCGACTTCGCCGGCGAGTGAAAACGGGTTCATAACGGCTCCTCCAAGGGAATCGGCGGCGGTAATCGCCTCAGCATAGGTCAGGGATTCTCGACATTGGAACCAGGCGAGGGGGGATCGGCGCCCGACCCGGGTGGAGTCCGGGGCGAGGCATGGTGGCGGCGGGCGAATCGACTTGACCCGTCTGCTCGACAGCGCTTCCATGGTGGATCTGTCCCGTTAGCCGAATAAAGGAATGCCTTCCATGGCCAAGCGCATCCAGTTTGCCCGCACCGGCGGTCCCGAGGTCCTCGAACTCGTCGATGTTACGCCCGCCGAGCCGGGGTCGGGCGAGGTCCGGGTCGCGAACCGGGCCGTCGGCCTGAATTTCATCGACATCTACTTCCGCACCGGCCTCTACCCGGCGCCGTCCTTGCCCTCCGGGCTCGGTACCGAGGGTGCTGGCGTGGTCGAGGCGGTGGGCGAGGGCGTCACCCACCTCAAGGTCGGCGACCGCGTCGCCTACGCTCAGGGCCCACTGGGCGCCTACGCCGAACTGCACACCCTGCCGGCCGACAAGGCGGTGGTGCTGCCCGATGCCATCGACTTCGAGACCGCCGCGGGGTGCATGCTCAAGGGACTGACCGTGCAGTACCTGTTGCGCCAGACCTGTCCGCTCAAGGGGGGCGAGACGATCCTGTTCCATGCCGCGGCCGGCGGGGTGGGGTCCATCGCCTGCCAGTGGGCGCGGGCGCTGGGCGTCAGGTTGATCGGCACCGTGAGCTCCCCCGAGAAGGCGGCGCTCGCCGAGAAGAACGGCGCCTGGGCGACCATCGACTACACGAAGGAGAGCTTGGTCGAGCGGGTCCGCGAACTGACCGGTGGCGAGATGTGCGATGTGGTCTACGACTCGGTGGGCAAGGACACCTGGGAGACCTCGCTCGACTGCCTGAAACCGCGTGCACTGATGGTCAGCTTCGGCAACGCCTCGGGCCCGGTGGAGGGCGTGAACATCGGTATCCTCAACCAGAAGGGCTCGCTGTTCGTCACCCGGCCGAGCCTCAACGGCTACGCCGATAGCCGCGAGCGTCTGGAGACGATGGCCGGCGAGCTCTTCGCCATGTTCGCGAGCGGCAAGGTCAGGGTCGACATCGCCCAGCGGTATCCGCTGGCCGAGGCGGGCGAGGCCCAGGAGGCCCTGCAGAGCCGCCGGACCACCGGCTCGACCATCCTGATACCTTGAACCCGGCTTCGCCGGGAGCTTGAAGCTGGAAGAGCGCCGCTTCGCGGCTGGAAGCTAGAAGAAAGACTTTGATCCAAGGGTTGGTGGCGACAGGCTGCCTTCCAGCTTCCAGCTTCCAGCTTCCAGCTTCCAGCTTCCAGCTACTCGATATCGACGTAGGCGCCGAGCTCCCGCATCCGCGACTCGAAGCGCGCCACGTTGTCGACCAGGTCGTCGGGGCCGAAGGCCACGCACTCGGCCAGCAGTGTCTCCACCAGGGTGATCGCCGCCAGGATCGAGGGGAAGAAGTGCGGCGTGGAGTTGGCCACCGGCAGGGTGATGGCCGCCCCGGGCACCAGCGGCGAGCGCATGGTGTCGGTGATCACGATGGCGTTGACCCCATTGGCCCGGGTGATCTCGAGCGCACGCATGGTCTCGGCGCAGTAGGGCTCGAAGCCGAAGGCGACCACCACATCGCCTTCGCCGAAGGGCGCAAGCTCGGTGAGCAGCCCTCCTTCCTGGCCGCGGATCAGGTGGATATCGGGCATGGCGATACGCCCCACATAGGCGAAGTGGTAGGCACAGGCGAAGGTGTCGCGAAAGCCCACCACCGCCACCTTGCCGGCCCCCAGCAGCAGCCGGGCGGCATCGCGCACCCGGGCCTGGTTGTCGGCGGTGAACAGCCGGCCGATATTGTCGAAGGCGGCATCGCCCACGTCGAGGAATACCTGGTCATCGGTCTGGCTGGCCAGGCTGCGCAGGTGGCTGGCCCGCCCCGAGAGTTCCACCGGGCCGGCCTGCACCGCCGACTGGAACACCTCGCGGAACTGCTCGTAGCTCTCGAAGCCCAGCCGCTTGGCCAGGCGCATCAGGGTCGAAGGGGTGACGTCGGCGGCGGTGGCCGACTTGCGAATCGACTGGAAGGCGATCTCGACCGGATGCTCCAGCACATAGCCGGCGGCCAGCTTGAGCTGGCGGCTCAGCTCCGGATAGGCCTCGGCGAGTTGCTGATTCACGGCATCGAGTCGGGCGGTGCCGTCCAACGGGGCCTCGGGACCGTGGGTCTGCTGTTCCAGCACGCTGTTCTCCTCACCTGATCTTGTCATGGTCGCGCAAGCGCGGTGGCGCATTGTACCCCATGGGGTCGACGGATTAATGAAACAAACGTGTCTCATTGCAAAATATAATGATACAGCCGTGTTGACCAGGCGTGACACCTTCGTCTAGCATGCGGCCACAACAGACGTGGCTTTATTGAAGGGGAAGTGACACGTTTGTTTCGTTATCCACCCGCTACCGCCGAGACCCGCATGACACACGCCACCCCCAAGCCCGACTACGAGACCCTGATCACCCGCCGACATGACCAGGTACTGGAGATCCGCTTCAACCGCCCGCACCGCCTCAATGCGGTGGTCGAGACCCTCTACACCGAACTGCTCGATGCCCTGGCCGTGGCCGCCGCTGACGTCGATGTCCGTGCCGTGATCCTTACCGGCGAGGGCCGGGCCTTCTGCGTCGGCGCCGACATGAAGGAGCATGGCAGCGCCAAGCGCTCGCTGTTCCAGCGCCGCCAGTACCTGCAACTCGGCAACGACGTCTGCGAGGCGATCTTCCGGCTTCGCAAGCCGGTGATCGCCGCGGTCAACGGCTACGCCCTGGGGGCCGGGGCCGAGATGGCGGTCTCCTGCGACTTCATCCTGATGGCCCAGGACGCCCAGATCGGCTTCCCCGAGACCAGCATCGGCACCTGCGTGGGGGGCGGCGTCTCCAAGATCCTGCCCCAACTGGTGGGGCTCAACATGAGCCGCCAGCTGCTCTTCACCGGCCGGCGCATCGACGGTGAGGAGGCCGTTCGCATCGGCCTGGCGACGTCCCACTGGACCGGCGACGTTCTGCTCGACGAGGCCCATCGCCTGGCCGATCAGCTGGCCAGGCAGGCGCCGGTGTCGATCGCGATGCTCAAGCGGTTGGTCAACCAGGGCAGCCACACCGATCTCGAGGGGCAGCTCCAGCAGGAGCTCGATGCGGTCTTCACCTGCTCCACCACCGAGGATTGGCAGGAGGGGGTCGACGCCTTCGCCGAGAAGCGTTCACCCCGGTTCCAGGGCAAGTAAGCCAGGTTCCTCCGTCCGTCACCGTTCAAGGGCCCCATGGGCCAAGGTCAGCACCACATGAATCCCATCGAAGGACATCTCGACAGCCGCAGCCCCCTCCACGACATCCTGGCACCGACCGGCATCGCCGTGATCGGGGCCTCGGCGGACCCCACCAAGCGCGGCTACAAGGCCATGGTCGGCCTGATCAAGGATGGCTATCGCGGCAGCATCTATCCGGTGAACCCCAGGGCCGACATGATCCTCGGCGTCAAGGCGTGGCCCTCGGTCACGGCGATTCCCGGTAGCCCGGAGCTGGCGCTGATCTGTACCCCGGCCGCCACGGTGCCCGGGCTGATCGCCGAGTGCGGCCGCCGCGGCATCAAGGGGGCGGTGATACTCGCCAGCGGTTTTGCCGAGATCGGCGGCGAGGGCGCCGAGCTCGAACGCGAGATGATGGCCAAGGCCGAGGCGCACGGGGTTCGCATCATCGGTCCCAACACCTCGGGCGTGTTCAACCTGCACCACAAGGTCAACCTGCTGGCGCTGGACAACGTCAAGCCCGGCGACGTCGGCATCATCTCCCAGTCCGGCAACATGCTGCTGTCGCTGGCGCTGGAGGCGCAGCATAACGGCCATGTGGGCTTCTCCACCTATGTGGGGCCGGGCAACCAGAGCGACATCGGCTTCAACGACTACCTGCGCTACCTGGGCGAGGATGTGCATACGCGCGTGGCTACCCTCTACGTCGAGGGCTTCCGCGACGGGCGCAAGTTCCTCGACGTGGCCCGCGAGGTCACCGCCATGAAGCCGGTGGTGGTCTACAAGTCCGGTTCCACCGAGCAGGGCCAGAAGGCGGCCAGCTCCCACACCGGGGCGCTGGCCGGCAGCTACGCCATGACCGTGGACCTGCTACGCCAGTCCGGGGTCAGCGTGGTGCAGTACTCCGACGAGATTCTGCCCGTGGCCGAGGGCCTCGGGTTGCTGCAGAAGGCCCGCGGCAAGCGGGTGGCGGTGATCTCCGACGGCGGCGGCCAGGCGACCATCGCCTCCGACCGCCTGGCCGAGGCGGGCCTCGAGCTGGCCGAGCTCTCCGAGGCGACCCGCCAGCGGCTGCGCGAGGTGCTCTTCCCCCAGGCCTCCACCGTCAACCCGGTGGACGTGGCCGGCTCCACCGACGCCAATCCATCGCTGCTCGCCACCTGCATGGAGCTCGTCGCCGCCGATGACAACGTCGACAGCGTCTTCCTGGTGGGCATGTTCGGGGGCTACAGCATCCGCTTCGCCGAGTCGCTGCTGGGCGACGAGATGCGCGGCGCCGAGGCCATGGTCGACCTGTCCAGGGTGACCACCAAGCCGCTGGTGATCTACAGCCTCTATGCCCCGGTCAAGCCGCCGGCGCTGCGCCGCCTGCACGAGGCGGGCCTGCCGGTCTACGCCTCGATCGAGCATGCCGTACGGGTGCTCTCCGCGCTGGGCGAGCGCGGCCAGTACCTGGCGCAGCTGCAGACCCAGGCCCGCGAAGCGGCGGTGACCCCGCGTCCGGAGCTGGTGGCGATGTTCGAGCGGGCCCGTGCCGGGGATCGCGACCTCTTCGAGTACGAGGCCAAGCAGCTGCTGCGCGACCACGGCGTCGAGGTGCCGCCGGAGCGGGTGGCGAGGAGCGAGGCCGAGCTGGCCGAGGCGGCCAGCCGGTTTGCAGGCGAGAGCGGCGGCACGCCGCTGGCGATGAAGGTGGTATCGAAGGATATCCTGCACAAGTCCGACGCCGGTGGCGTCAAGCTGAACCTCACGGGCGAGACGGCCCTGCGCCAGGCCCGCGAAGAGATCCTGGCCTCCTGCCGTGCCTATGACCCGGACGCCGAGATCGAGGGCGTGCTGGTCACGCCGATGGCGAGGAAGGGAGTCGAGGTGATCGTCGGGGTGATCCGCGACCCGATCTTCGGGCCGGTGCTGATGTTCGGCCTGGGAGGGATCTTCGTCGAGATCCTCGAGGACGTGGCCTTCCGCGCCATTCCGCTGTCGCGCCATGACGCTCGCTCGATGGTGGAGCAGATCAAGGCCAGGAAGGTACTCGAGGGCGCCCGGGGCGAACCCGCGGTGGACAAGGAGGCGCTGATCGACCTGCTGCTCAAGGTGTCGAGCATCGTCGACGCCTACCCGGCGCTCTCCGAGCTCGACCTCAACCCGGTCATCGCTTACGCGGACGGCTATGCGGTGGTGGATGCCCGCGTTATCGTCGACCGTCAATCCAGCAACCAGGAAACCCGCGCATGAGCCCGACACTGCCCCAGCTGACCGACGCCCGCCTGACCCTGGAGGGGCGGGTCGCGACCCTGACCCTGGACCGTCACGACGTGCGCAATGCCCTGACCGGCACCGCGCTGGTGGACGATATCGTCGCCACTGCCGAGTGGATCAATGGTTGTGATGAGGCCTCGGTGCTGGTGATCACCGGGGCCGGCAGCGCCTTTTCCGCCGGCGGCAACGTCAAGGACATGGCTACCCGCGGCGGCGATTTCGCCGGCGACGTGGCCGAGGTGGCCGCCCGCTACCGCCGCGGCATCCAGCGCATCCCGCTGGCCCTGCAGGACGTGGAGGTGCCGATTATCGCCGCGGTCAACGGCCCGGCCATCGGCGCCGGCTTCGACCTGGCCAACATGGCCGATATCCGCATCGCCTCGCGCACGGCCAAGTTCGGCGAGACCTTCCTGAACCTGGGCATCATCCCCGGCGACGGCGGCGCCTGGTTCATGCAGCGCCTGATCGGCTACCAGCGCGCCTTCGAGCTGACCCTGACCGGCCGGGTGATCGACGCCGAGGAGGCCAGGGAGCTCGGCATCGTGCTCGAGGTGGTGGAGCCCGAGGCGCTGACGGCACGCGTGGGCGAACTGGCGTCGCGCATCGCCGCCCAGCCGCCGAAGGCGACCCGCCTGACCAAGCGACTGATGAAGATGGCGCAGCGCACCGAGCTCAAGGACTTCCTCGACCTCTGCGCGGTCTTCCAGGGCATGTGCCACAACGAGCCCGAGCATCTCGAGGCCGTCAACGCCATGCTGGAGGCGATGGCGAAGAAGTGAATCGTCCTCGCTGCTGCACCGCAAGACCCGGCGCTCGCCGGGTCTTGCGCGTCAGGGCAACGCCATCGCCTCGAAAAAGGCTGGATTTTCCGCCGTGCTGCTGTTGTGCTTGAGACACCACGAAGGCACACGGAGGTGAGCGAGTATGGCCGACAGCACCCTGGTCTTCATCGTGCTCGGGTTGACGCTGGCGGCCTTCGTCTGGGGACGTTTCCGCTACGACCTGGTGGCGCTCGCGGCCCTGCTGGGCTCGGTGCTGCTGGGGCTGGTGCCGGGCGGTGAGGCGTTCCTGGGGTTCGGCCACCCGGCGGTGATCACCGTCGCCGCGGTACTGGTGATCAGCCGCGGCTTCGAGCGCTCCGGGGTAGTGGACGTGATCGCCGAGCAGGTGCTCAAGGTGGGCGAGCGGCTCTTCCTGCAGCTCGCCGCCCTGACCGGCACCGTGATGGTGCTCTCCGGGTTCATGAACAATGTCGGCGCCCTGGCGCTGCTGCTGCCGGTGGCCATGCGCCTGGCACGCGAGCACGACACCTCGCCCTCGCTGCTGTTGATGCCGCTGGCCTTCGGCTCGCTGCTCGGCGGGCTGACCACCCTGATCGGCACGCCCCCCAATATCATCATCGCCAGTTATCGTCGCACCGTCACTGGCGACGCCTTCGGCATGTTCTCCTTCTCTCCCGTCGGGGTGTCGGTCGCCCTGGCCGGCCTGGTCTTCATTCTGCTGCTGGGGTGGCGGCTGGTGCCGCAGCGGGCCGGCAAGGCCTCCACCGAGGAGATGTTCGATACCGCCAACTACCTGGTCGAACTCAAGGTTGGCGAGGAGGCGAAGGCCATCGGCTGGACGCTGCGTGACCTGCACGACGCCCTTGAGGAGACCATCCCGGTGCTGGCCGTGGTGCGCGACGAGAAGCGTCGGGCCGGCCATGCCTTCCACGGCAGCCTGCGGGAGGGTGACATCCTGCTGGTGGAGGCGGGCCCCGAGGAGATGAAGTTGCTCGAGGACAAGGCCGGGTTGTCGCTCGGCGCCGAGGCCGAAGAGGATGAGGTGTCGGCCGACGAGACGGCCTCTCGGGAGAGCGATGAGGAACCTGTGCAAGAGAATCCGGAGAGGCAGAACCGCAAGGAGAACAAAGAGAAGAAGGAAAAGAAGAAAAAGAAGAAGGGGGTCGATACCGAGGGGCTCGAACTGGTCGAGGCGGTGGTGCGCAACGATTCGATGATGGTCAATCGCACCGTCACCCAGTTGCGCCTGCACAACCAGTTCGGCCTGCACCTGGTGGCGGTGGCCCGCGACGGCGGGCGTCTCAAGCAGCGGCTGCGGGAGATCCGCTTTCGTCCCGGCGACGTGCTGCTGCTGCAGGGCGGCGAGAGCGAGCTCTCCGAGAGCCTGGCGACGCTGGGCTGCCTGCCGCTGGCCAGCCGCGACCTGACGCTCGGGCAGCCGCGGCTGCTGCTGGTGTCGCTCGCCATCTTCGCCGCGGCGATCCTGGCCATTCTGTTCGACCTGTTGCCGGCCGCGGTGGCGCTCTCCACCGCGGCGCTGCTCTCGCTGCTGGTGGGGGTGCTGCCGCTGCGCGACGGTTACCAGGCCATCGACGGGCCGGTGATCGTGCTGCTCGGTGCCATGATCCCGGTGGGCCAGGCGCTGGAGACCAGTGGCGGGGCGGAACTGATCGCCGAGAGCCTGCTGTACATGGGCCGCGACTGGCCGGTGGTGGCCACCCTGGTGGGGCTGTTCGTGATCACCATGATGCTCTCGGACGTGATCAACAACGCCGCGGCGGCGGTGCTGATGGCGCCCATCGCGGCGAGCCTGGCGAGTGGCTTCGATGTCTCGATCGACCCCTTCCTGATGGTGGTGGCGGTCGGCGCCTCCTGCGCCTTCCTGACCCCCATCGGCCACCAGTCCAATACCCTGGTGATGGGGCCCGGCGGCTACCGTTTCGGTGACTACTGGCGGATGGGGCTGCCGCTGGAGTTGGTGGTGGTGGCGGTGGCCGTGCCGATGATCCTGATGGTCTGGCCGCTGTAGCGAGACACCGGATGCTCGATGACAAACGCCCCGACGGATATCGGGGCGTCGTCGTTCAGGGGGCGGGCCGCCGCTCGGGCGGCGTGCGTCAGGCCGCGTTGTGGCGCAGGATGTTGGCCTTGTCGCTGGCGAAGGCGTCGTAGTCGAAGTCGTCGACGGTGAGTAGTTCCAGCACCTCGGCCTCGTAGCGCCGCATGAAGGCGGCGTCGTCCGCGCCGATGATGCCGGCCTCCAGGGCCGCCTCGACGCGCTGCTCGGGGTGCAGGGCCTGCATCGGCAGCTCGCCGCTGGCGTAGGCCTTGTTGACCGTGCGGTAGAGTGCCTCGGCACGGTCGTAGTCGGCGAGCAGGGCGTTGTAGTGGGCCAGGGGGTTGTCGCGGGCGCCGTCGCTGCCCTGCCAGGTGGCCTCCAGCAGGGTGCGGCGAAGTGCGGTATCCCGCGTGACGGCCTGGGCGATCGAGCGTGCCAGGTCGTCGTGGGGGCGCTTCCAGCGGCGACCGGTGGGCATGACCACCAGGCGCAGCAGCCGGCCCAGGGCACGGTTCGGCAGATTGTCGAACAGCTCGTCCAGGGCTTGTTCGGCGCGGTGAAGCAGGAAGCGGCAGCTGTAGTGCAGCAGGGCGGCGTCGCCCTCGACACGGTCGTCGTCGTGCCACTGCTTGAGCACCATGGAGCCGAGGTAGAGGTTGGAGAGCACGTCGCCGAGGCGTGCCGAGAGCATCTCGCGCTGTTTCATGCTGGCGCCCAGGCTGGCCATGGCGGCATCGGCACACAGGCCGAAGCCGGCGGAGAGCCGCGCCATGTCCCTGGCGTAGGGAGCAGCGGTGGCATCGAAGGGTACCGCGGCCTTGCCGAGTCCCAGCCCCAGGGTGAAGGCGCGGGCGGCGTTGCCGAGGACCAGCCCGGCGTGGCCGAAGAAGGCCTGGTCGAACGCCCGGAGGTCGTCGGCCTCCTTGGCGGCCAACTCCTCGAGCACATAGGGGTGGCAGCGGATGGCGCCCTGGCCGAAGATCATCAGGTTACGGGTCATGATGTTGGCGCCCTCCACGGTGATCGCCACCGGGTTGGCGCTGTAGCCGATGCCGAGATAGTTGCGCGGCCCCAGGGTCACGGCCTTGCCGCCGTGGATGTCCATGGCGTCGCCGAGGGTCTGGCGCTGGAACTCGGTGAGCTGGCTCTTGAGAATCGCCGAGGGCACCGCGGGCTTGACCCCGTGATCGATGGTATTGGCGGTCTGGTAGACCGCGGCCCGCGAGATGTAGCAGAGCGCCGCCATGCGCGCCAGGGGTTCCTGCACGCCTTCCATCTCGGCCACCGGCACGTTGAACTGGCGGCGAATGCGGGCGAAGCCGCCGCTCCAGCCCAGGCCATAGCGGGCGGTGCCGGCACCGCCGGAGGGCAGGGTGATGCAGCGGCCCACCGAGAGACACTCGACCAGCATGCGCCAGCCCTGGCCGGCCATCTCGGGGCCGCCGATGATGGTATCCAACGGCACGAAGACGTCCTGGCCCTTGAGCGGGCCGTTCATGAAGGGGCTGCCGATGGGGTGGTGGCGGCGGCCGATCTCCATGCCTGCGGTGTCGCGGGGAATCAGCGCGCAGGTGATGCCCAGGTCCTCCTCGTCGCCGAGCAGGTGGTCGGGGTCGAACATGCGGAAGGCCAGCCCCACCACGGTGGCGATGGGGGCGAGCGTGATCCAGCGCTTCTCGAAGTCGAGCCTGAGGCCCAGGGTCTCCTTGCCATCGATCACCCGCTTGCACACCACGCCGGTGTCGGGGATGGCGGTGGCGTCGCTGCCGGCCCGGGGGCCGGTGAGGCCGAAGCAGGGAATCTCGCGACCGTCGGCCAGGCGCGGCAGGTAGTGATCCTTCTGCGCCTGGGTGCCGTACTTGAGCAGCAACTCGCCCGGGCCCAGCGAATTGGGCACGCCCACGGTGACCATCAGCGTCTCGCTGATCGACAGCTTCTGCAGCACCAGCGACTGGGCCTTGGCCGAGAACTCCAGGCCGCCATACGCCTTCGGGATGATCATGCCGAAGAAGCCCTCCCGCTTGAGGTAGTCCCACAGCTCCTGGGGCAGGTCGGCGCGCTCCCGGGCGATCTCCCAGGCGTTGCACATGCCGGCCGCAACGCTGCACTGGTGCTCGAGGAAGGCGCGTTCCTCGTCGGAGAGCCCCTCGTCGCGATAGTCGAGCAGGCGCTGCCAGTCCGGCCGACCGGAGAAGAGCTCGCCGTCCCAGGCCACGCTGCCGGCTTCCAGCGCGGTACGCTCGGTGTCCGAGACCTTGGGCGCGACCTTCTTGAAGGCGGCGAAGAGCCGGGGGGAGAGCCAGTGGATGCGCAGGGGCGCCAGGCCGGCCACGGCCGTCACGAGGGCGGCGATCAGCAGCAGCCCACCGAGCACCGGCGAGCCGAGCAGCAGACCGGCCAGGCCGAGCACGGCGAGCACACCGAGGGCGGGCAGGGCGCCCGCCTCGCGGCGCATGACCACCAGCAGGCCGGCCACGGCGAGGACGAGCAGAATCAGGGTGAGCATGGGGCGTCTCCGTGTCGTCGGTTAACACGTCATTCGAACGGATGTTTGAATTCTGGCAGACTAGCCCATGGTGTGGCAACCGGCGATCCTTGTCGACCCTAAAGGAAGACACCCCGCCCCGTCGTCGACGGGGCGGGGTGTCATGCGCAGGCGGGAGCGCTGCGGGACGTCAGGCGACGCGGCGCCGCGGTTCGCTCCTGGCCGGGGCGCTGCCGGCGACGTAGTAGGGGGCATCGCTCTTTGGCAGTGGCTCGCGGCCGCGGATCCGGTCGGCGAGTTTCTCCGCCAGCATGATGGTCGGTGCGTTGAGGTTGCCGGTGGGAATCACGGGGAACAGCGAGGCGTCCACCACCCTCAGCCCCTCGAGGCCGTGTACCCGGCCGGCACCGTCGACCACGGCGTCGTCGCCCTCGCCCATGCGGCAGCTGCCGCAGGGGTGGTAGGCGGTTTCGGCGTGCTCGCGCACGAAGGCGTCGAGCTCGGCGTCGGAGGCCACGTCCGGGCCCGGCGAGATCTCTCGTCCGCGATACTCGTCGAAGGCGGGCTGGGCGATGATCTCGCGGGTCAGGCGGATGGCGTCGCGGAACTCCTGCCAGTCCTTGTCGGTGGACATGTAGTTGAACAGGATGCTGGGCGCCGCCGCGGGATCGCGGGAGGTGAGGCGAATTCGTCCGCGGCTCTCCGAGCGCATCGAACCCACGTGGGCCTGGAAGCCGTGGGCCTGGACCGCGCTCTTGCCGTTGTAGCTGATGGCGATGGGCAGGAAGTGGTACTGCAGGTTGGGCCACTCCTCCTCATCGCTGCTGCGGATGAAGCCACAGGACTCGAACTGGTTGCTGGCGCCGATGCCGCGGCCCAGCAGCAGCCATTCGGCGCCGATCTTCGGCTGGTTGACCCACTTCAGCGCCGGATAGAGCGAGATCGGCTGCTTGCACTCGTACTGGATGTACATCTCCAGGTGGTCCTGCAGGTGGGCGCCGACGTTCTCGTTGATCAGCACCGGGGCGATGCCGCACTCGTCGAGCACGTCTTTCGGGCCGACCCCGGAGCGCTGCAGGATCTGCGGCGAGGCGATGGCCCCGGCGCACAGCAGCACCTCGCGGCGGGCGCGGGCGCGCCGCTCCTGGCCACGGCGGAGATAGCGCACGCCGACGGCACGCTTGCCCTCGAACTCAACGATGTCGGTGGTGGCACGGGTCTCGATGGTGAGGTTGTCGCGCCCCTTGGCCTGGTCGAGGTAGCCGCGGGCGGTGGAGGCGCGCCGTCCCTGCGGCGTGACGAAGCGGTCCATGGGGCCGAAACCCTCCTGGCGGTAGCCGTTGACGTCCTCGGTCTCGGCGTAGCCCGCTTGCTTGCCCGCCTCGATGAAGACGCGATACAGCGGGTTGTTCCCGGCTTTCGGCGTGGTGACGCTGACCGGGCCGTCGCCGCCGTGGTAGGCGTCGGGGCCGATGTCGCGGCTCTCGGCCTTCTTGAAGTAGGGCAGGCAGTCGGCGTAGCTCCAGTCCTCGAGGCCGGGCGCCTTGGCCCAGTGGTCATAGTCCAGGGCGTTGCCGCGGATGTAGCACATGCCGTTGATCAGCGAGGAGCCGCCGAGTCCCTTGCCACGGCCGCACTCCATGCGCCGGCCGTCCATGTGGGGCTCCGGGTCGGTCTCGAAGGCCCAGTTGTAGCGCTTGCCCTGCAGCGGGTAGGCGAGCGCCGCCGGCATCTGGGTGCGGAAGTCGAAGCGGTAGTCAGGGCCACCGGCCTCGAGCAGCAGTACGCTCACTTCCGGGTCTTCGGTGAGGCGGGTGGCCAGCACGTTGCCGGCGGAGCCGGCGCCGATGATGACGTAGTCGAATTCATGAATCTGGGACATAACATCTCTCACTGGTAACGCGACGGAAGCGGGCCTGCTAACGGGGTCGCTCGGGACTCCGTCGACAAGCCTGCGAGGAGGCGCTGTGAACCCCTCCCTGGGCGCTACCTACGCCATCCATGGCGTAGGACCTCCTCTTCGGCTTGTCCCCGGCGTCCCTCGCTACAGCCAGTCGCACTTGCCTTGGGTCGACACGTCTTGTGAATGCGAGCAGGGGTAACGGGGCTCTTCACTGCCTCCTAGAACACCGACTCGAAGGGCCCCATCTCCACCTGCACCGACTTGGTCTGGGTGTAGTGGGCCAGGGTCTCGAGGCCGTTCTCGCGGCCCACGCCGGATTGCTTGTAGCCACCCACCGGCATCTCGGCGGGGGACTCGCCCCAGGTGTTGATCCAGCAGATGCCGGCCTCGAGGCGATGGATGGTTCGATGCGCACGATTCAGGCTCTCGGTGAAGACCCCGGCGGCCAGCCCGTAATGGGTGTCGTTGGCGCGTCGGATCACTTCGTCCTCGTCGTCGAAGGCGAGGATCGCCATCACCGGGCCGAAGACCTCCTCGCGCACGATGCGCATCTCGTCGCTGCAGTCGGTGAACACCGTGGGCGCGGCCCAGGCCCCGGCGGCATAGTCGCCCTGGTTCCAGGCGTCGCCGCCGGCCAGCACCCGGGCGCCTTCCTGCTTGCCGACGGCGATGTAGGACAGCACTTTCTCCTGATGCTCGAAGTTGACCAGGGGGCCGAAGTTGACGGCCGGGTCGAGCGGATCACCGGCGCGGATGCGCGCCACCCGCTCGCGGATCTTCGCCTCGAAGGCCTCCTTCACCGTACGCTGCACGAAGACCCGGGTGCCGTTGGTGCAGATCTGTCCGCTGGAGTAGAAGTTGGCCATCATGGCGGCATCGGCGGCGCGGTCGAGATCGGCGTCGCCGAAGACGATCAACGGCGACTTGCCGCCGAGCTCCATGGTCACGTCCTTGAGCGTCGAGCCCCCGGCGGCGGCCATCACCTTCTTGCCGGTGCCGACCTCGCCGGTGAAGGAGATTTTGTCGATGCCTGGGTGCTCGGTGAGCAGGGCGCCGACCCGGCCGTCGCCGTGGAGGACGTTGAAGACGCCGTCGGGCAGGCCGGCCTCGGTGAAGATCTCGGCGAGCTTCATGGCGGTGAGCGGGGTGACCTCGCTGGGCTTGAAGACCACGGCGTTGCCGGCGGCGAGTGCCGGGGCGGCCTTCCAGCAGGCGATCTGGATCGGGTAGTTCCAGGCGCCGATGGCGCCGATCACCCCCAGGGGTTCGCGGCGGGTATAGACGAACGAACTCTCGCGCAGCGGGATCTGGCTGCCCTCGATGGCCGGCGCCAGGCCGGCGTAGTACTCGAGCACGTCGGCGCCGGTGACGATGTCCACCGCCGCGGTCTCGCTGATCGGCTTGCCGGTGTTGCGGGTCTCGAGCGCGGCGAGCTCGTCATTGCGCTCTCTCAACAGCGCCACCGCGCGGTTCAGGATGCGGCCGCGCTCCATGCCGGTCATCGCCGCCCAGACCCGCTGGCCGCGGCGAGCCGCGGCCACGGCGGCATCCAGGTCGGCCCGCGAGGCCTGCTGAACCTCGGCCAGGAGGCTGCCGTCGAAGGGGTTCACGACGCTGAAGGTCTCGCCGGAGGTGGCGTCTACCCGGCGGCCGTCGATGTAGAGTGTCAGGGTATCGAGGGTTGCCATGGGATCTCCTCTCGGTTAGCGGGGGACGAGGTATGAGTGTCCAGCAACTGGTCCAGATAGTCGTGGGCCAGCTGTCGGGCGCGATCGGCGTCGAGCCCTTCAGGTGTCAGGGCGCCGCGCAGCCACAAGCCGTCGATCATGGCCGCCAGGCCGCGGGCGGCGCGGCGTGCCTCCTCCCGGGGCAGCAGACGGCGGAACTGGCAGCACAGGTTCGAGTAGAGGCGGTGGTCGTTGACCCGCTGCAGCCGCTGCAGAGACGGTTTGTGCATGCTGCTGGCCCAGAAGGCCAGCCAGGTCTTGGCCACCGGGCCGGTGACCTGGCTGCGGTCGAAGTTGCCATCGATGATGGCACCCAGGTGGGCCCGCGGATGGTCGTCGGCCAGGGCCTGTCGACGCGCCGCCACCGCCTCGCCCAGGTCGCTGAGGATCTGGCGCATGGTGGCCTCGAGCAGGCCGTCCTTGCCGCCGAAGTAGTGGCTGATGATGCCGGCGGAGACGCCGGCGTGACGGGCGATACGCATCACGGTGGCGTCGGCCAGGCCGACCTCGTCGATGGCCACCATGGTGGCCGCGATCAGCTGCTGGCGACGGATGGGTTCCATTCCGACCTTGGGCACCTTGCTGGCTCCTCTCAGGTGGGATTTCTCCTGCTACCCTTCGGGACGGCAGGAGGGCCGATACCCCCAGCATGGCATTTTTTTATTGAACGTTCAATCAATAAAAGAAGGGGGCAATATGACGATGGGGTGCCAGAGCGATGCTCGGGGCGTTCCAGGCTTGCCAAGTTGCCGGTCCGCGTGCATAATTCAGCCCCGTTGTCCGGCGCATCCTGGCCGACAACGAGGAAATGGCTACGTAGCTCAGCTGGTTAGAGCACATCACTCATAATGATGGGGTCCCCTGTTCAAATCAGGGCGTAGCCACCAGAACAGATCGAGAACGCCCGCCCGGTCATCGACCGTGCGGGCGTTTTCCGTTTCCGCCCGGCGGCCCTCGAGGCAATCCCCCTTGACCTGGCACGTCCGATCCGTATACTACGCCCCGTGCTCGAGGCCATTCCCCGATAGCTCAGTTGGTAGAGCAAATGACTGTTAATCATTGGGTCGCAGGTTCGAGTCCTGCTCGGGGAGCCAGCTTCGCTTCCGCGGCAGCGAGCACAGCGCGGTAACCGGTCATTCCTCGATAGCTCAGTTGGTAGAGCAAGTGACTGTTAATCACTGGGTCGCAGGTTCGAGTCCTGCTCGAGGAGCCAACCGCCACCGCCCCCTTCCCGCAGTGGTCAACTGCAGACGTCAAGACGTCCGATCGATCCCCGATAGCTCAGTTGGTAGAGCAAATGACTGTTAATCATTGGGTCGCAGGTTCGAGTCCTGCTCGGGGAGCCATGACCCTTCTTTGCCGTCCTTGTCGGGTTCATCCCTACCTCGCAAGCGCTGGTTCCCTGCACCGATGATGCCGCCGATCGGGTCAATTGCCGTTGAGGGATCGGTCCAGCGCCAGCAGTGCAGCCTGCCAGGAAGCCGCATCGGCGCTGGCATCATAGCCCAGTGGCAGACCATGCGCTTCGGCTACCGCATCGGCCTGCGGATTGGTGAAGCCGTGCAAGGCGTTGGGGTAATTCACCACCTCGACGCTGGCCCCTTGGGCCTCGAGCGCTGTCGCCATCGCGTCTAGATCGGCGCGTTCGACCAACGGGTCCTCGGCGCCATTGTGGATCTGCACCAGGCCAGCGAAGGCCTGCGGTGTGCTGACCATCGCGGACGGATCGCCATGGAAGCTGATCGCGGCCTCGATCGGCATGCCGGAGAGCGCCATGTTCATCACCACGCTGCCACCGAAGCAATAACCGATCGCCGCCATGCCGGAATCCGCCACCGCCGGGTGCTCGCGAAGCCGTGTCATTGCCGCTTCGAGCCTGGCGCGTGTGGCCGGCCAGTCCTGCATCACGCGCTCGGCGAAGGCACCGGCCTGGTCGGGATGTGTCGCTGTCTGGCCGTCGCCGTACATGTCCATGGCCAGCGCCACGAAGCCGAGTGCCGCCAGTTGATCGGCACGTGCCCGGGCATAGTCGTTGAGCCCCCACCACTCGTGCACCACCAATACCGCCGGGCGTGCGACGCCATCATTGGCATTATGCGCCAGGTAGCCCTGGTAGGTTACTCCCCCGGTCGCATACTCGAAGATCTCGCCTTCGACGCGTGGCCCCTGGGCGATATCGATCGGGGTTGCGGCTTCGGCCTGCGAGGGCTGCGTCTGCGCGGTTATCGAGCCAGCCATCAATCCCGGTACCAGTAGCAGCAACAGCGTGAGTCGAGTACGCATGTCGGGTTCTCCTTGTTGGTTTTCCTTGTCAGGCCCTATGCCAAAACCGCTTTCGCTCGCCAACCCTTCTTAAGGTAGTTGCCGTCTCGGATTGAGGGAATCGCCCGGGAGGTGCTGGCGAGCAGCGTCTTCGGCAAGGCATCCGGTGCGGACGACAACCCCGCCGGCCAGGGCGGCCCGGCCTCGTCGATAGCGAGGCCCTGCGGGCAGATGACAGCACGGCAAAGGAGGGCGCGCCGGCATGGCCGGCGCGTTCGGAGGGCGAGTCGTGGCGGCCTTCAGTGCCGGTTGGCGAGCCGGTAGTTGCCGTTGAGCTGGGCGTAGTCGAGCAGGATCTGGGCGGCTTCCAGTACCTGGACGCGGTCCACCGGCTCGTCCTCGTCGTCCACCTCCTCGTCGCGGGCGTCGACCCACTCCTCGAGCGGCTCGAGTCCCAGGGCCAGGCGGCGCTGGTTCTCGAGGGCGAGCTGCTCGGCTTCCTGGTCCTTCACCTCGCGTTGGCGCTGTTCGCGGTTGAGGCTGACGCTGGTGGTCTGCTCGCGCATGCGCTTCGCCAACTCGGCCTGACGCTCCAGATAGCGGAAGTTGGGCAATTCGTCGGCGCGGGTGCGGTGCCGGTCCTTGAGCGTCTCGAGGTACTTCCAGGGCTCGCCGTAGGTACGATACTGCACGGCGCGAACGGTATCCCACGCCAGGGCGTTGTCGAGGCTGCTCTCGCCGATCATCTCCGGATCCACCAGGCTGGGGAAGATGATGTCGGGCTCGACCCCGCGGTGCTGGGTGCTGTCGCCGGAGATGCGGTAGAACTTGGCGCGGGTCAGCTTGATCTGGCCGTGGCTGAGTTCGTTGAGGGTCTGCACCGTGCCCTTGCCGAAGGTCGGGTTGCCCAGTACCAGGCCGCGGCCATAGTCCTGGATGGCGCCGGCAAAGATCTCCGAGGCCGAGGCCGAGAGACGGTTCACCAGCACCCCCAGCGGGCCGTCATAGACGGTGCCGGTCTCGGTGTCGCCGTAGAGGCTGATGCGCCCACGGGCGTCACGCACCTGCACGGTGGGGCCGCGGTCGATGAACAGGCCGATCAGCGAGTTGGCCTCCTGCAGGGCGCCGCCACCATTGTTGCGCAGGTCGAGGACGATGCCCTCGACGCCTTGCGCCTTGAGTTTCTCGACTTCCCGGGCCACGTCGCGGGTGGTGCTGCGGTAGTCCTCCTCGCCGGCCTGCCAGGCATCGAAGTCGACGTAGAAGGTCGGGATCTTGATGACGCCGATGCGATGCATCCCGTCGTTGCGCTCGATCTCGATCACCTCGCCCTGGGCGGCCTGATCCTCGAGACTGACGGTGTCGCGGGTGATCTCGACGACCCGCGAGCGCGTCATGTCGACGGCCTGGGCCGGCACCACGTCGAGGCGTACCACCGAACCCTTGGGGCCACGGATCAGGTCGACCACGTTGTCGAGCCGCATGCCGACCACGTTGACCATCTCCTCCTCGCCTTCCTGACCCACGGCGATGATGCGGTCGGCGGGCTCCAGCACGCCGGCACGGTCGGCGGGGCCGCCGGGCACCAGGCTCGACACCTTGACGTACTCGCCATCGGACTGGAGCAGGGCGCCGATGCCCTCCAGCGACAGGCGCATCTGGATGTCGAAGGATTCGCCCTGGCGCGGCGAGAGGTACTCGCTGTGGGGGTCGATGCTGCTGGTCACCGCGGCCATGAACATGCCGAAGACATCTTCGGGTTCCGTCTGGTGCACGCGGGAGAGCTGGCCCTCGTAGCGCTGCCGCAGGTTGGCCACCACCTGCTCGTCGTCCTGGCCGCCGATCACCTGGGTCAGGGCGGCGTTCTTCAGTCGCTTGATCCACAGTTCGTCCAGCTCGTCCTGACTCTCGGCCCAGGAGGCGCCGTCGCGATCGAGATCCAGGCGCAGGTCGGTGTCGAAGCGGAAGGTGGTGTCCTCGTCGAGTCGGTCCAGCAGCCATTCGAGTCGCGACTCGGCGCGCTCGTGGTGACGACGGTAGAGAGCGAAGACTCGCTCGAGGTCACCGTCGAAGAGGGCGTCGTCCATGGTGTGTTCCAGGTCGCGGAAGGCCTCCACGTCCTCGCGCAGCAGGTAGGCGCGCTGGCCGTCGAGGACGTCCAGGTAGCGCTCGAAGGCCCGGCGCGACCAGGCGTTATCGAGGCTGACATCGGCATAGTGGCCATAGCGCAGCGATTCGGCCACTTCCACGGCGGCCTGGCGCTGGGCATCGGTGGGTTGCAGCTCTGCCAGGGCGGTGGTGGTGACCATCAGCAACCCGGCCAGGGCAACCGAACGCCCAAGGGTGGCAAACAGGCTCATCAATGAAGCACTCCCGGTTTCATGTACACTTTCTTCCCTAGACCCGCGCTCGGCCGTCGAGTTGCGTGGACCGAGCAGGCATTGTAGCAGCTCGGCCCGGTCGTATGACCCTGGATCATCCCGAGACCCCCGGATTGAGGAAGCCCATGCCACAGAACGACCCGCTCGAGCGCCTGCTCGACTTCCTGCGCCGTTCTCCCACCCCCTGGCACGCCGTGGCCAACATGGCCGTACGGCTCGAGACCGCCGGATTCCGGCGTCTCGACGAGACCGAGGCCTGGCGACTCGCGCCCGGCGATCGGGTCTACGTGACGCGCAACGACTCGTCGATCATCGCCCTGCAACTGCCCCGGGAGCGGCTGGCCGCGCTGCGCATGATCGGCGCCCATACCGACAGTCCCGGCCTGCGACTCAAGCCCAACGCCGCCCAGACCGCCGCCGACTGGCTACAGCTGGGTGTCGAGGTCTACGGCGGCGTGCTGCTGGCGCCCTGGTTCGACCGCGACCTGGGCCTGGCCGGGCGGGTGCACGTCCGCCATCCGGACGGTCGGATTGACGGCGTGCTGCTCCATGTCGACCGTGCGGTGGCCATCATCCCCAGTCTGGCGATCCATCTCGATCGGGAAGCCAACAACGGGCGCTCGCTCAACGCCCAGACCCAGATGGCGCCGGTGTTCCTCCAGGGGGGCGACAAGCCCGACCTGGACCGGCTGCTCAAGGGCTGGCTGGCCGAGCAGCATGGCCTCGTGGATATCGAACTCCTCGACTTCGAGCTCGCCCTCCACGACATGCAACCACCGTCCCGGGTGGGGGTCGAGGGCGAACTGGTCGCCAGCGCGCGGCTCGACAACCTGCTCTCCTGCTTTATCGGCCTGGAGGCCCTGCTCGCCTCCAATGGCGAGCAGGGCGCGCTACTGGTGGCCAACGACCACGAGGAGGTCGGCAGCGCCAGCGCCTGCGGTGCCCAGGGGCCCTTCCTCGGCGACGTCCTCAGGCGGGTCAACGCCCAGCTCGGCACGGCCGGCGAGGAGGGCTTCATTCGACTGATCCAGGCATCACGGATGATCTCCTGCGACAACGCCCATGCCCTGCACCCCAATTTCCCGGACCGGCACGATGCCGCCCATGGCCCGGCGATCAACGGCGGGCCGGTGATCAAGGTCAACGCCAGCCAGCGCTATGCCACCAACAGTGCCACCGCTGCCATGTTCCGTGAGCTCTGTCGCGAGGCGGGCGAGCCGGTGCAGACCTTCGTCACCCGTGCCGACATGGCCTGTGGCAGCACCATCGGGCCGATCACCGCCACCGAGCTGGGGGTGCCGACCCTGGACGTGGGCGTGGCCCAGTGGGCGATGCACTCGATCCGCGAGACCGCCGGCGTCCGCGACGTGGCCTCGCTGACTCGGGTGCTGACCGCCTTCGTCGATCGGGCGGCGCTGAGCTGAGCCTGGCCTGGCCCAACAGCCGGCATGAGCGAAGCCACGAAAAAACCCGACGCCGGTAGCGTCGGGTTGTCTGCAAGTTCTGGTGGCTACGCCCTGACTCGAACAGGGGACCCCATCATTATGAGTGATGTGCTCTAACCAACTGAGCTACGTAGCCGAACGGGGGCGGAGTCTACGGCTTCGCCCTGGTGGCGTCAAGCACTACCGGCGCTCAGACGTTGAAGCGGAAGTGGATGACGTCGCCGTCCTGGACGATGTACTCCTTGCCCTCCAGGCGCCACTTGCCGGCGTCCTTGGCGGCCTGTTCGCCGCCCAGGGAGACGAAGTCGTCATAGGCAATGACTTCCGCGCGGATGAAGCCCTTCTGAAAGTCGGTGTGGATCACCCCGGCGGCCTCGGGGGCGGTGGCCCCGACCCTGACGGTCCAGGCGCGTACCTCCTTGACCCCGGCGGTGAAATAGGTCTGCAGGCCGAGCAGCTGGTAGCCGGCACGGATCACCCGGTCGAGCCCCGGCTCCTCCATGCCCATCTCGCCGAGGAACATGGCGCGTTCCTCATCGTCGAGCTCGGCGATCTCGGCCTCGAGCTGGTTGGATACCGGCACCACCACGGCACCCTCCTCGGCGGCGATCTCGTTCACCACGTCGAGGTAGGGATTGGTCTCGAAGCCGTCCTCGTTGACGTTGGCGATGTACATGGTCGGCTTCAGGGTCAGGAAGCCGAAGCTCTTGAGCTGGCGCTTCTCGTCGTCGTCGAGGCCGAAGCTGCGCAGGGGCTGGCCCTCGGCCAGGTGCGGCTGGATGCGCTCGAGGATCGCCTTGGTGGCGATGGCCTCCTTGTCGCCGCCCTTGGCCACGCGCACCAGGCGCTGGATCGCGCGCTCGACGGTGTCGAGATCGGCCAGCGCCAGCTCCATGTTGATGATCTCGATGTCGGACCGGGGGTCGACCTGGTTGGCCACGTGGATGACGTTGTCGTTGTCGAAGCAGCGCACCACGTGGGCGATGGCCTGTGTCTCGCGGATGTTGGCCAGGAACTGGTTGCCGAGTCCCTCACCCTTGGAGGCGCCTGCCACCAGGCCGGCAATGTCGACGAACTCCATGGTGGTGGGGATCACCTTCTGGGGCTTCACGATCTCGGCCAGCGTGTCGAGACGCGGGTCGGGCATCGGCACGATACCGACATTGGGCTCGATGGTACAGAACGGGAAGTTCTCGGCGTCGATGCCGGACTTGGTCAGCGCATTGAAGAGCGTGGACTTGCCGACGTTGGGCAGGCCGACGATACCGCAGTTGAAACCCATGGGATCTTCCTGGAAAGCGTGTTCGAAATTGGGATTGGCCGGTATTCTACAGTCGCTACGAGCTACGAGCTACGAGCTACGAGCTACGAGCTACGAGCTACGAGCTACGAGCAACGAGCTCGTGGCTCGATGCCCGGAACTCGCTAAGCCCGTCAGGGCTTGAAGCTGTGCAGCCGGTTCATGGCACGCGCCCAGTCGCCGGCCAGCGCCAGGGGCAGGGTGGCCAGGCACTCGTCGATGGCCGCCGCGATGGCGGCATGCTCGGCCTTGCCGGGGCGCCCCAGCACATAGGGGGTCACTTGCCGGGCGTCACCGGGATGGCCGATGCCGATCCGCAGGCGATGGAACGACTTGTCGTTACCGAGTGCGCTGATGGTGTCGCGCAGGCCGTTGTGGCCGCCGTGGCCGCCGCCCTGCTTGTAGCGCGCGGTGCCGGGGGGCAGGTCGAGGTCGTCGTGGGCCACCAGCAGCTCGTCCGGGGCGAGGCGGAAGAACTGGCAGAGCGCCGCCACCGCACCGCCGCTACGGTTCATGAAGGTGGTCGGGTTGAGCAGATGGAGGTCGTGGCGGTCGAACTGCACTCGCGCATGCAGGCCGAGGAACTTCTTCTCGGGGCGCAGTGTTCCTCCGGCCCGTCGGGCCACGGCCTCCACCAGCCAGGCGCCGGCGTTGTGGCGGGTGGCCTCGTAGTCGGCGCCGGGGTTGCCCAGCCCGATGATCGCTTTGACCTGGCTCATGCGTGCTGCCTCCAAAAAAAATCAAGCGCCGGGGCGCTTGATCGTAACCGGAAGGGCCGTGCCTGGCACGGCCCCGGAGCGCAGGGGATTACTCCTCGCCCTGCTCGCCTTCCTCGCCCTCGGCGGCTTCGCCCTCTTCCTCGCCACCACGGACCTTGGCCTTGGTGATGCTCAGGATGGCGTTGTCGTGGGCTTCCCCGTGGGTCAGGTCGACCAGGGTGACGCCGGCCGGCACCTTGAGATCGGAGAGGTGCAGGGTGGTGCCCAGCTCGACCGTGGCGATGTCGACTTCCAGGAAGTCGGGCAGGTCCTTCGGCAGGCAGCTGATCTGGACCTCGTTGGAGAGCACATGCAGCTCGCCGCCGTGGTCCTTGATGCCGGTGCACTTCTCTTCGCCCACCACATGCAGCGGCACGCTGATGGTGATCTCGTGGGTGGCGTCGATGCGCAGGAAGTCGGCGTGGGTGATCAGTGGCTTGAAGGGATGGCGCTGCAGGTCACGAACGACGACCTGCTCGTTCTTGCCGTCCACTACCAGGTTGATCACCGAGGAGAAGAAGGACTCGTCCTCGATGGCCTTGTAGAAGGGGGCCTTGTCGATGGAGATCGGCTGGGGGGCCTGCTCGCCACCATAGATGATGGCCGGCACCTGGAGGTTCGCACGACGCAGGCGGCGGCTCGCACCTTTCCCCAGGTCGTTACGAACGCTGGCATTGAGGGTAAAGTCGGACATGATGTTGCCTCTTGCATGATGTAAGAGAAGCGCTGCGGCCCGCGACCTGACCACAGCGTTCCCGAAAAGCCCCGAAGGGCGCTACTCCCGCGCCTGATTCCCGAAGAGACTCAGTGAAACATGGCGCTGACGGATTCTTCGTTGCTGACCCGGCGGATCGCCTCGGCGATCAGCCCGGCCACGCTGAGCTGGCGGATCTTGCCGCTGCGACGGGCGGTGTCGGACAGCGGGATGGTGTCGGTGACGACCACCTCGTCGAGCACCGAGCCGGTGATGTTGTCTACCGCGGGCCCCGAGAGGATCGGGTGGGTGGCATAGGCCACCACGCGGCGTGCGCCGTGCTCCTTGAGGGCCTCGCCGGCCTTGCACAGAGTGCCGGCGGTGTCGATCATGTCGTCGACCACCACGCAGGTGCGGTTGTCGATCTCGCCGATGATGTGCATCACCTGGGCCTGGTTGGCCTGGGGGCGGCGCTTGTCGATGATGGCGAGGTCGGCGTTGAGCTGCTTGGCGATGGCGCGGGCGCGGACCACGCCGCCCACGTCGGGGGAGACCACCACCAGGTCCTCGTAGTTCTGCCGCTCGATGTCGTCGAGCAGGATCGGTGAGCCGTAGACGTTGTCCACCGGGACGTCGAAGAACCCCTGGATCTGGTCGGCATGCAGGTCCATGGTCATGACCCGATCGACACCGGCCTTGACCATCATGTCGGCGACGATCTTGGCGGAGATCGGCACCCGCGCCGAGCGGACGCGACGATCCTGGCGGGCGTAGCCGAAGTAGGGCACTACCGCGGTGATCCGTGAGGCGGAGGCCCGACGCAGGGCGTCGACCATCAGGATCAGTTCCAGCAGGTTGTCGTTGGTCGGTGCACAGGTGGACTGCAGGACGAAGACATCCTTGCCGCGCACGTTCTCGTTGATCTCGACCGCGATCTCGCCGTCGCTGAACTGGCCCACCGTAGCGTTGCCCATGCGGGTGTCCAGACTCTCGGCAATCTTCTGGGCGAGTTCGGGATTGGCGTTCCCGGCGAAAACCATCAATTTTGACACGCGCAGCCACCTTTGCAGTGTTGGGGATCTCTGGGGGTCATGCCGTCGAGCCGGCTTCGGGGTAACTGCCTCGTCGCTTGGCGCTGGGCTCCGAGCCGGGCTCGCTACGAGCTGCCGCCCCGCTACCGGGCGCTGCACTCATCGACCCAGCACAGCATGGAGAGGAGAGCGGTTGAGCCCCTGCGCCATGAAGGCCTGCCAGCGGTGCCGGGTGGCGTCGGCCAGGAGGCTCGCGGCCTCGGCCTCGCTCTCGAGCCGGGCGAAGACACAGGCCCCGGTACCGGTAAGCATGGCCGGAGCTCGGCTCGAGAGCCAGTCGAGAGCCCGCGCCACCTCCGGATAGAGCTCCCTGGCCGTGGCCTCGCAGTCGTTGCGCCAGCTCGACGCTCCCCCCTGCAGTGCGCGCGCCATGGTAATCGGGGGGGTATCGCGTGTCAATTGTGCCGCCCCGAACACCGCCGGGGTGGAGACCGCCACGCCGGGGTGGAGCACCACGAACCAAGGGGCGTCGAGTTCGACCGGGGTGAGGCGCTCGCCGACGCCCTCGGCCCAGGCGGCCCGGCCGTGCACGAAGACCGGGACGTCGGCGCCTAGCCCCAGGCCCAGCGTCGCCAGGCGGTCGAGGTCGAGGTCGAGACCCCAGAGTCGGTCGAGACCGAGCAGGGCGGTGGCCGCGTTGGAGCTGCCGCCGCCCAGGCCGCCTCCCAAGGGCAGGCGTTTCTCCAGATGGATGTCGGCGCCGAGCCGGCGACCGGTCTCGGCCTGCAGCGCCCGGGCGGCCCGCAGGATCAGGTTCTCTTCGGCATCGACGCCGGGCAGCGCCGGGGTCAGGCGAATCTCGCTGTCGCCGCGCGGAACGAGGCGCAGGGTGTCGCCATGGTCGAGGAACTGGAACAGGGTCTGCAGCTCATGGTAGCCGTCGGGGCGCCTCCCGGTGATCAGCAGCAGGCGGTTGAGCTTGGCCGGGGCCGGCAGGGTGAGGGATCCCGGCTCAGGCATCGTCGAGGACCGGACGCCAGTCGGTGACCACCAGGGTGACCCGGAACTCGTCGATCTCCATGACCAGGCGGCGCGGCAGCCACAGCGCCTCCACCCGGACCCAATCGCGATAGTCGATCTGCCAGCCGTCCTGGCGCAGGCGCAGCGGGAACCCCAGTTCGTCGCGCTCGAGCCGGTGGGCGCTGGCCGGCGACGGCAGGCCGCGAATCCAGTCGGAGAGGGCGCTCACCGGAAGCGACCAGCCGAGTTGCTGCTCCATCAGCGCTTCCGGAGTCGCTGCCTCGAAGCGACCCTCGGCGGTGGTCAGCGAGAAGCGCCCCTCGCGCCCCTCCAGGGTGCTGCGACCGCTACCGAAGGGCCCGCTGATCAGCAGCCGGTAGTAATGGGGGTGCTGGCTCCAGTCGAGGGTGGCGCTGGTCGACTCCTCGGGGGTACGCAGGCCGGCCTTGCCGGCGAGCACCCAGGTGTCGAGAGTCTCGAGGCGCTCGGCCTGGGCCTGCCACTGGCCGGCGGCGCGCTCGCCGTCGGGGGCCGGAGCGGGGGCGGCACAGCCGGCCAGCAGGGCCAGGAACAGCAGCGACGTCAGCAGTCGCGGCAAGGTGGCATGGGGCATGGGCATCTCTCGTCGTGTGTTCGCGTCGGGCGACGCTCAGGGGATCAGCTCGGGGATGCGCTCGAGCAGGTCGTCGATCACCGGGCGCTCGTCGAAGCGCTCCACGGCCTCGCGCACCAGCGCCCGGGCTTCATCGCGACGCTCCAGTTCCCAGAGGACCTCGGCGAGGTGGGCGGCGATCTCCTGGTCGGGCATGGCGCCGTAGGCCCGCTCGAGCCAGGGCAGGGCACGCTCGGGGTCGCCGAGGCGGAAATGGACCCAGCCCAGGCTGTCCATGATGGCGGGGCTGCCCGGTTCGAGTTCATGAGCCCGCTCGATCATCTCCCGGGCCTCTTCCAGGCGCCCCTCGACGCCTTGATCGGCCAGGGTATAGCCGAGGGCGTTGAGGGCGGTGGCGTTGTCGGGGTTGCGCTCGATGACGCGCCCCAGGTCGCGCTCCATGGCCTCGAGGTCACCGGCCTCCCAGGCCCGCATGGCGCGCAGGTAGAGCAGCTGCTCGTCGTTGGGGGTGCGGTCCAGTTCCCGGTCGAGCAGGGCGGTGGCATCGTCGGGCCGCCCGGTGCGCTCCAGCAGTTCCACTTCGAGCGACACCAGGTCGGCGAAATAGGTTTCGTGGCGCAGGCGCTCGATGCGCAGGAAGGCGCGTGCGTCGACCAGGCGATCGTCCTCGATCAGCATGTTGGCGGCGCTCAGGCGTGCCGGCAGGAACTCGTCGCCCGGTGGCACCTGGCGATAATAGAGCAAGGCGTTGTCGACCTCGCCTTCCGCCTCGGCGATGGCGCCGAGCAGGAAGAAGGCCAGCGCCGGCGTGTCGGGCTCACCAACCAGCGGCAACAGCAGGCGTCGGGCCGGTTCGGGGTGATTCTCCTCCAGGTAGAGCCGGGCCAGCGCCAGGCGCAACTCCTGGTTGCCGTCCTGTGACTCGAGCAGGGCATCGGTCTGTGCCTCAGCGGCGTCGATGTCGCCCAGGCGCAGCTCGCTCTGGGCCAGCATCAGGATGAAGCGGGGATCGCCGGGGGCGATGGACAGGCCGCGGCGGGCCGCCTCCCGGGCCCGGAAATGGTTGCCGGACTCCTGGGCCAATCGCGCCTGGGCCAACCACAGCGCCGGCAGCTCGGGCGAGCGCTCGGTCAGCCGGTCGAGGCGGCGCTGGGCGGCGAGGGTGTCGCCCACGGAGACCTCCAGCAGGGCGGTGGCCAGCTCGGCGTCATCGTGCTGCGGGTGTGCGTCGGCCCCGGGGCGTGCCAGATGGTGCCGCATCAGTTGCAGCAGCGGGGCCGGGTCGGCATTCTCGGACAGTGCCAGCTCGACGAAGGCGGTCAGTTCGCCCTGGCCGCCGCGTGCGACCACCTGCAGCCGCTGGGCCAGGGCCTCCGTCCAGTCGCCGCGCTGCAGGGCCAGGCTGGCGAGCAGGCGGGTCGGGGCTTCCGAGCCGGGCGCCAGGCTGTGCCACAGCTCGGCGGTGTCGGTGAGCAACTGGGGGTCGTTGCTGAAGCGGGCGGCCAGGGCGGCACGCTCCACCAGTGCCACCGAGCGGTAGCGCTCGGCGCCCTCCAGATAGCCGAGGGTGGCGCGCCGGTAGTCGCCGCGCTGGCCGGCGAGTTCGGCGGTCAGCAGGCCCGCGAGGCCACGGGCATCCAGCCCCCGCTCGATGGGTGGCGCGCCGGCCAGCGGATCGTCGCCCGGCTCAATGACCGGGCCGACCGGGCTGGTCTGGCAGCCGGCGACCAGCATCGCCAGCGCCAGGGGCGCCAGGCGGGTGCGAATGGAGGGGAGGAGAGTGTCGAGTGCGGAGGGCATGCGCGTCTCGTTCAGGATGCCGAGCCGCCAGCATAACGGCTTGGCTGGCCGGGGCAAAGGTCGTCGCGACGCTCATGGCGCTCGTGGCGTCCGGCCTGTGTTAGAATCATGCGCCTCGAATGGGGTTGGACCCGCACCGCCGGAAGAACTAGCGAAGACGCCGAACGCATGACGCTGCTTGCCCTTGGAATCAATCACCGGACCGCGACCGTGGAGGTGCGCGAACAGGTCGCCTTCACGCCCACGCAACTGGCGTCGGCGCTCGGCGAACTGCGCGGCCTGCCCGAGGTGCGCGAGGCAGCGGTGCTCTCCACCTGCAACCGCACCGAGCTCTACTGCATCACCGACGCCAGCGGCGAGCAGGCGATTCTCGACTGGTTGGGCCGTTTCCATGGCCTCCCGGTGGAGGACCTGTCGCGCTGCGCCTATCACTACCTCGACAACGACGCCGCCCGCCACCTGATGCGGGTGGCGGTGGGCCTCGACTCCATGGTGCTCGGCGAGCCGCAGATACTGGGTCAGCTCAAGGATGCCTACCAGAGCGCGCGCGAGGCCAAGGGGCTGGGCGGAGAACTCGAACGACTCTTCCAGCACACCTTCGCCGTGGCCAAGCAGGTGCGTACCGAGACCGGAATCGGCCGCAACCCGGTTTCGGTCGCCTATGCCGCCGTCAGCCTGGCGAGCCGCATCTTCGACGACTTCTCCCGCTCGAAGGCACTGCTGATCGGGGCCGGCGAGACCATCGAGCTGGTGGCGCGCCATCTCTTCGAGGCCGGGGTGCGTCAGCTTACCGTGGCCAATCGTACCCGCGAGCGCGCCGACCGCCTGGCCGGCGCCCTGGGCGGCAAGGCGATCACCCTGGACGAGATCCCCGTGGCGCTGGAGCAGTCCGACATCGTCATCTCCTCCACCGCCGCACCGCTGCCCATCCTCGGCAAAGGCATGGTGGAGCGGGCGCTGAAGAAGCGCCGCCACCGGCCGATCTTCATGGTCGACATCGCCGTGCCCCGGGACATCGAGCCCGAGGTGGGCGAACTCGGCGACGTCTTCCTCTATACCGTCGATGACCTCGAGGAGGTGATCGAGGAGAATCGCCGCCATCGCCAGGTGGCCGCCGACCAGGCCGAGTCGCTGATCGAGCACGGCGTGGGCGTCTGGCAGCACGAACGGCGTATCCGCAGCGGCGGCGAACTGATCCGCGACTACCGCACCCGGGCCGAGGCACTGCGCGAACTCTCCGAGCAGCAGGCGCTGGCCCGCCTGGCCCGCGGCGAGGATCCCGAGGCGGTGGTGCGACGCCTTGCCCATCAGTTGACCAACCGCCTGCTGCACCGTCCCACCGTGGCGCTGCGCGAGGCGGCCTCCGCCGAGCGTCACGACCTGCTCGATGCCGCCACGGCACTGCTGCTCGACGGCTCATCCGACAAGACCCGATAGGACTGCCCATGAAAGCTTCCCTGCGTCAGCGCCTCGACGCCTTCGCCGAGCGATTCGAGGAGCTCGCCGCCCTGCTGGCGGAGCCCGAGGTGATCGGCGATCAGGCCCGCTTCCGCGACTACTCCCGCGAATATGCCGAACTCGAGGCACTGGTGGACGCATGGCGCGAATATCGTGCCATCGAGGGAGACATCGCGTCGGCCGAGCAGTTCACCGGCGACAGCGATGCCGAGATGCGCGAGCTGGCGGAACTGGAACTGGCCGAGGGGCGCGAGCGCCTCGCGGCCATGGAGGTGCGGCTCAAGCAGCTGCTGGTGCCCAAGGACCCCGACGACCGGCGCAACGTCTTTCTCGAGGTGCGGGCCGGCACCGGCGGCGACGAGGCGGCGCTGTTCGCCGGCGATCTCTTTCGCATGTATTCCCGCTACGCCGAGAAGCGCGGCTGGCGGGTCGAGGTGGTCAGCGCCAGCCACGGCGAGCAGGGCGGGTACAAGGAGATCATCACCCGGGTCAAGGGCGAGGGGGTCTATGCGCGGCTCAAGTTCGAGTCCGGCGCCCACCGTGTGCAGCGGGTGCCGGCCACCGAGTCCCAGGGGCGCATCCACACCTCGGCCTGTACCGTGGCGGTGATGCCCGAGGCCGACGAGGTGGGTGACATCGACATCAACCCCGGCGACCTGCGGGTGGATACCTTTCGCTCCAGCGGGGCCGGCGGCCAGCACGTCAACACCACCGACTCCGCCATCCGCATCACCCACCTGCCCAGCGGGGTGGTGGTGGAGTGCCAGGAGGAGCGCAGCCAGCACAAGAACCGCGCCAAGGCGATGTCGCTGCTCGCCGCGCGGCTCCGACAGAGCGCCGTGGCGAGCCGTCGCCAGGCGCAGGCCGATGCCCGGCGCAGCCTGGTCGGCTCGGGCGATCGCAGCGAGCGCATCCGCACCTACAACTTCCCCCAGGGGCGGATCACCGACCACCGCATCAACCTCACCCTCTACAAGCTCGGTGAGGTGATCAGCGGCGAGCAGCTCGACGAGGTGATCGAGCCCTTGATCCATGAATACCAGGCCGAGCAGCTCGCCGCCCTGCAGCAGGAGGCCTGATGTGCAGGGAGGAATAGTGCGGCTCGATGCCCTGCTGGCCCGGGCGACGGCGCGGCTGGCGCGTGCCGGCTCACCGAGCGCGCGCCTCGATGCCGAGGTGCTGCTGTGCCATGTGCTGGGGGTCGACCGCACCTGGCTCTACACCTGGGGCGACCGCGAGGCAACGGGGGTCGAGCGGGCCCGCTTCGAGGCGCTCCTCGCGGCCCGTGCCGGCGGCCGGCCGGTGGCCTACCTCACTGGCGAGCGTGAATTCTGGGGCCTGGCACTCGCCACCGACCCCAGCACCCTGATCCCGCGCCCGGACACCGAAGTCCTGGTCGAGGCGGCCCTCGCGCGGGCCGAGGCGCCGCGAGGGCGGCTGCTCGACCTCGGCACCGGCACCGGCGCCATCGCCCTGGCCTTCGCCAGCGAGCGCCCCGGCTGGCGGGTGCTGGGCGTCGACCGGGAGCCGATCGCGGTGGCATTGGCCCGACGCAATGCCGAGCGGCTGGGCCTCGCCAGTGCCGAGTTCCGCGAGAGCGACTGGTTCGCTGCCCTCGCCGGCGAGGCGTTCGAGCTGATCGTCGCCAACCCCCCCTACATCGCCGCCGACGACCCGCATTTGAGCGAGGGCGACGTGCGCTTCGAGCCCCGCCGCGCGCTGGTGGCCGGGGAGCAGGGCATGGCCGATCTCCTCCACCTGGTGCGCGAGGCCCGGGATCACCTCGCACCGGGGGGCTGGCTGCTGCTCGAGCACGGCTTCGAGCAGGCCGCGGCGGTGCGCCAAGCGCTCGCCGCCACGGGCTATGATGAGGTGGAGAGTCGCCGCGATCTGGCCGGCCATGAGCGGGTCGGGGTGGGGCGGTATCGCCATGCCCGACGTTGAGGCAACGGCACTGGAGCCGCGCGGTCCCCTGTGGTACATCTGGTGGCAGGAAAAAATTCCAGATGCCGCCATGATTTCGTGACCGAACACCAGAGAGTCGCCATCGGCATGGTGATTTTCAGTCGATTCGTCTGCCATGGCGGCGTCTCCAGCCACCCTCGACCGGCGTACCTACACGACCATGAAAGCCAAGACCCGCTCGCTCGACCGCATCGACCTCAAGATCCTGCGTTGCCTGCAGGAGAACGCCCGTATCTCCTATGTCGACCTGGCCTCCCAGGTGGGGCTCTCCACCACGCCCTGCCTGGAGCGCGTCAAGCGCCTCGAGCGGGCGGGGATCATTCGTGGCTACAAGGCGGTGCTCGATCCCCGGGCGCTCAAGGCCAATCTGCTGGTGTTCGTCGAGATCAGTCTCGAGACCCAGTCGCCGGCGGTGTTCGACGAGTTCCGCCGGGCCGTGGCCAAGCTGCCACAGATCCAGGAGTGCCACCTGGTCTCGGGGCAGTTCGACTACATTCTCAAGTGCCGCATCCCCGAGATGTCCGCCTATCGCCAGTTGCTCGGCGATGTGGTGCTGACCCTGCCCGGGGTCAAGGAGTCGAAGAGCTATGTGGTGATGGAGGAGGTCAAGGAGGACTTCTCGCTCCATGTGCCCGACATCGACGAGTTCGAGGACCAGTGATCCACCATGCCCATGAATGACGACGCCCTGCTGCGCTACAGCCGCCAGATCATGCTCGAACAGCTCGACATCGCCGGTCAGGAACGGCTGCTCGCCGGTCGCGCCCTGGTGGTCGGCGCCGGCGGGCTCGGCTCGCCGGTGGCGCTCTATCTCGCCGCCGCCGGGGTGGGGCGATTGGCCCTGGCCGACGCCGACGAGGTCGAGCTCTCCAACCTGCAGCGCCAGATCGCCCACGGCCAGGCCGACATCGGTCGCAACAAGGCCGCGTCGGCCCGGGAGGCGGCGCTGGCGCTCAACCCGGGCTGCGAGATCGTCACCCTGACCTCGCACCTGGAGGGCGAGGCGCTGGGGCGAGCGGTGCGTGAGGCCGACGTGGTGCTCGACTGTACCGATCGCTTCTCGAGCCGTTACGCCATCAATGCCGCCTGCCGGGTCGCCGGGGTGCCACTGGTGTCGGGCGCGGCGATCCGCTTCTCCGGGCAGCTCGCCGTCTTCGACCCGCGGGATGCCGAGAGTCCCTGCTACGCCTGCCTCTACCCGCCAGGGGGAGGAGAGAGCGGGGAGGGTGACGAGGTCCTCTCCTGTGCCGAGAGCGGCGTGGTGTCGCCCCTGGTGGGACTGATCGGCAGCTTCCAGGCGCTCGAGGCGATCAAGCTGCTCAGCGGTGCCGGCACCCCCCATCGGGGACTCTCCACCTTCGACGGCCTGACCGGCCAGTGGCGTCACTTCCGGGTACCGAAGGACCCGGCTTGCCCGGTCTGTGGCTGAAGGCGCTCATGCCTCATTGATGGGCTATTCTTGACGCCATGGCCACTCGTTCTGCGTGCCGGTGACCACCTTTCAGGGCCTTTTTCCCTCTTTTCAGGGTGATCTGTCGAGGAGGTGGCGCATCCAGTGGGCGAGATGGATGTCCCGTCATTGGTGGGTGTTGTTATTGAATACTTGACATTCCAGGGTCGGCTGGTGTCAAACTGGGGCATCACGAATAACAACGAGCGCTGCGCGCATGACGGCACAGGTTCCTTCCATGTTCCCCGCGTCCCCACGAGCCGCTTCCTGGTACCGCGACTCCGTCGCCGTCGACCTCGGCCCCTGTCCGGCACTGGCCGGCGAGGTGCGCGCCGATGTCTGCGTGATCGGCGGTGGCGTCACCGGCTGCTCGGCGGCCCTCCACCTGGCCGAGCGCGGCTACTCGGTGGTGTTGCTGGAGGCCGCCGAGATCGGTCATGGCGCCTCCGGGCGCAGCGGTGGGCAGATCCTGCCGGGGCTCGGCACCGATATCGCCACCGTGGAACGGGCACTGGGCATCGAGCGCGCCCGGGAGGTCTGGGAGATGAGCCGCGAGGCGGTGCGGCTGACCGCCGAGCGGATCGAGCGCCATGCCATTCCCTGCGAGCTCGCCTGGGGATACCTGCACGCCGCGGTCAAGCCGCGCCACGTCCGCGAGCTCCTGGCCTTTCGCGACCGCCTGGCCCGGGACTACGGCTACGAGGCGCTCGCCTGGCTCGAGGGCGACGCCCTGCGCGAGCATGTGGTCACCGAGGCCTATCCCGGGGCGCTGTTCGAGGGCGAGGGCGGGCATCTGCACCCGCTCAACTACACCCTGGGCCTGGCCCGGGCCGCCCGCGAGGCCGGCGCGACCCTCCATGAAGGCAGCCCCGCGGTCGAGGTGCGTCGCGGCCATCCCGCCGTCGTCGTCACCCCGGGGGGACGGGTGACGGCCGACTTCGTGGTGATGGGCACCAACGCCTTCCTGAGCGGCCTGGTCCCCGAATTCTCCGGGCGCATCATGCGTGCGGCCAACTACATCATCGCCACCGAGCCGCTGTCTGCCGAGCGGGCCGCTCAGGTTCTGCCGAAGAACGATGCCCTGTCCGACGCCAACTTCGTCCTCGACTACTACCGCCTCTCCGCCGACCGGCGCTTGATCTACGGCGGCGAGGTGAGCTACACCGGCCGCGAGCCGCGGGGGCTGCCGGCCCGCATGGACGCCAAGATCGCGCGTCTCTTCCCGGCGCTGCGCGGTGTGCACATCGACTATCGCTGGGGCGGCGAGGTGGCGATCACCCTCAACCGGGCGCCGGACTTCGGCCGCGTGGGCGACAATCTCTATTATGCCCAGGGCTACTCCGGCCACGGCATGGCGCTGGCGGGACTGGCCGGCAAGCTGATGGCCGAGTCCGTGGCCGGGCAGAGCGAGCGCTTCGATGTCTTCGCCGCCATGCCGCACCGGCGCTTCCCCGGTGGGGAGCGGCTGCGCATGCCACTGTTGCTGCTGGCCACCGCCTTCTACAAGTTGCGCGATCGACTCTGAGCGATCCCGAGGCAACGAACGCGCCCGACCCGGGCATGACACGAGGTTCCCATGAAAGACCTGGAAAGCTGGCTCAAGGAGCGACGCATCACCGAGGTGGAGTGCCTGGTCAGCGACATCACCGGTATCGCCCGCGGCAAGATCACCCCGGTCTCCAAGTTCGTCGCCGAGAAGGGCATGCGCCTGCCCGAGAGCGTGCTGCTGCAATCGGTGACCGGTGACTACGTCGAGGACGACATCTACTACTCGCTGCTCGACCCCGCCGACATCGACATGATCTGCAAGCCGGATTCGGCCGCCGCTTACCCGGTGCCCTGGGCACTGGAGCCCACCGCCCAGGTGATCCACGACTGCTACGACAAGATGGGCAACCCCATCGAGCTCTCGGCACGCAACCAGCTCAAGAAGGTGCTGGCGCTCTACGCCGAGCAGGGCTGGAAGCCGGTGGTGGCGCCGGAGATGGAGTTCTACCTGACCAAGCGCTGTGAGGATCCGGACCTGCCGCTGCAGCCACCCATCGGTCGCAGCGGCCGCCAGGAGACCGGTCGCCAGTCGTTCTCGATCGACGCGGCCAACGAGTTCGATCCGCTGTTCGAGGACATGTACGACTGGTGCGAGGCCCAGGGGCTCGACATCGATACCCTGATCCACGAGGAGGGCACCGCCCAGATGGAGATCAACTTCCGTCACGGCGACCCGCTCTCCCTGGCCGACCAGGTGTTCCTGTTCAAGCGCACCATGCGTGAAGCGGCGCTCAAGCACGACGTGGCCGCAACCTTCATGGCCAAGCCGGTGACCAACGAGCCGGGCAGCGCCATGCATATCCACCAGAGCGTGCTCGACGTGGAGAGCGGACGCAGCGTCTTCTCCAACGATGACGGCACCATGAGCCAGCTGTTCCTGCACCATATCGGCGGATTGCAGAAGTACATCCCCGAGGCGCTGCCGCTGATGGCGCCCAACGTCAACTCCTTCCGCCGCTTCCTGCCCGACACCTCGGCACCGGTGAACGTGGAGTGGGGCGAGGAGAACCGCACCTGCGGGCTGCGGGTCCCCGATTCCACCCCCCTGAACCGTCGGGTGGAGAACCGCCTGCCGGGCGCCGATGCCAATGCCTACCTGGCGATCGCGGGGAGCCTGCTGTGCGGCTACATCGGCATGATGCAGCGGGTCAATCCCTCGGCGCCGGTGCAGGGGCGGGCCTTCGAGCGGCGCAACCTGCGCCTGCCCTTCACCCTGGAGATGGCACTCGAGCGCATGGAACACTGCGCCGAACTGGAGACCTACCTGGGCAGCAAGTTCGTCACCGGCTATGTGGCGGTGAAACGGGTGGAGAACGAGAATTTCAAGCGCGTGATCAGTTCCTGGGAGCGGGAGTTCCTGCTGCTGAGTGTCTGAGGCGTCGAGTCGATAGAGCAGGTCGGCGGCACGGTGGGTGTCGTCCGTGCCCAGCGTTGAAGCCGGTGGCTGACACGGTGATGACGCTGGGGAGGTGTTGGTCGCCGCGCGGGTGGTGGGCCGATAACAAGAAACTTCGGAGAGGTGAACAGTGATGATGCGCATGCAACGACTCCCTTTGGCCGTGGCCGCCGCCACCCTGACGATGGTCGCCGGGACCGCTCAGGCCAACGAGGTCCGGGTCTACAACTGGTCCGACTACATCGCCGAGGACACCCTCGAGAAATTCACCGAGGCCACTGGCATCGAGGTGATCTACGACGTCTACGACAGCAACGAGGTGCTCGAGGCTGCGCTGCTCTCGGGGCGTTCCGGGTACGACGTGGTAGTGCCCTCCAACCACTACCTGACCCGCCAGATCAGCGCCGGGGTCTACCTCGAGCTCGACCACGACAAGCTGCCCAACATGGCCAACCTCAATCCGGATCTGATGGACGACCTCGAGTCCGTCGACCCTGGCAGCCGCTACTCGGTGCCCTACATGTGGGGCACCAACGGCATCGGCTACATCGAGGAACGGGTACTGGCGATCCTCGGCGACGATGCGCCGGTGGACTCCTGGGCGCTGATCTTCGACCCCGAGGTCACCACCGCCCTGCGCGAGGGGGGATGCGGCATCTCCATGCTCGACTCCGGCGACGAGATGCTCTCGCCGGCCATGGCCTACCTGGGACTCTCGCCGCTCTCGGAGGAGACCGCGGACCTTGAGGCGGCCGGCGACCTGATCGCCGCGGTGCGCGACAACATCACCTACTTCCACTCCTCGCGCTACATCTCGGATCTCGCCAACGGCGACATCTGCGTGGCGGCGGGTTACTCCGGCGACATCTTCCAGGCCGCCGACCGGGCCGAGGAGGCCGGGCGCGACTTCACCATCACCTACTCGATTCCCAAGGAGGGCGCGGCGCTGTGGTTCGACATGATGGCGATCCCCGCCGACGCGCCGAATCCCGACAACGCCCACGCCTTCATCAACTTCATCCTCGAGCCCGAGATCGCCGCCGGCATCACCGAGTACGTGATCTACGCCAACCCCAACGCCGCGTCCAATGAGTTCCTCGACCCCGAGATCCTCAACGACCCGGCGGTCTATCCGGACCAGGCGGTGATGGACAACCTCTATGTCGCGGAGGAGAAGCCGCTCGCCGTGCAGCGCGTGCGTACCCGCACCTGGAACCGCGTCAAGTCCGGCCACTGAGCCGGGCCCGGCCGGCCCCGCCAGGGTCGGCCCCTTCCCGAGAGACCGCCAGGAGGACTCCCCCGATGACGCCATCCCAGACGCCGCTCCCGGACCCGGTACGCGATGCGCCACAGGCGCGGCCCGACCGGCCGGAGCGGGCAGTGAACCGACGCGTCCACGACCAGGCCCTGGTCGAAATACGCCGCATCAGCAAGCGATTCGACGAGGCGCTGGCGGTGGACGACGTCAACCTGTCGATCCGCCGGGGCGAGATCTTCGCGCTGCTGGGCGGCTCCGGCTCCGGCAAGTCGACCCTGCTGCGCATGCTGGCCGGCTTCGAGAAGCCGAGCGACGGCCAGATCCTGCTCGACGGCGAGGACATCACCGCCATGCCGCCCTTTGATCGGCCGATCAACATGATGTTCCAGTCCTATGCACTCTTCCCGCACATGACGGTGGAGCAGAACATCGCCTTCGGGCTCAAGCAGGATCGCCTGCCCAGGGCGGAGATCGCCGACCGGGTGGCCGAGATGCTCCGGCTGGTGCACATGGAGGCCTTCGCCAGGCGACGGCCCCACCAGCTCTCCGGCGGCCAGCGCCAGCGCGTGGCCCTGGCCCGGTCGCTGGCCAAGCGGCCCAAGCTGCTGCTGCTCGACGAACCCATGGGAGCGCTGGACAAGAAGCTGCGCACCGAGATGCAGCTCGAGGTGGTGCAGATCCTCGAACGGGTCGGCGTGACCTGCATCATGGTCACCCACGACCAGGAGGAGGCCATGACCATGGCCGACCGGGTGGCGATCATGGCCGATGGCTGGATCGCCCAGGTGGGCACGCCGATGGACGTCTACGAGAGCCCGGCGAGCCGCATGGTGGCCGAGTTCGTCGGCACCGTGAACCTGTTCGAGGGAGAGATCGTCGCCGACGAGGCCGACCACTGCCTCATCGACAGCCCGGACCTGGGGCGGCGCATCTACATCAGCCACGGCATCAGCACTCAGGCCGACGAGCGCCGGATCTGGGTGGCGGTGCGTCCCGAGAAGACCCTGCTCTCCCGCACCCGGCCCGAGGGCGAGACCAACTGGGCCGCCGGCACGGTGGAGGACATCGCCTACCTGGGCGGGCTATCGGTCTACTACGTGCGTACCGAGGCGGGCCAGCTGGTCAAAGCCAGCCTGGCCAACATCGAGCGCCGCGGCGACCGGCCGAGCTGGGACGATCCGGTGTTCATCCACTGGGACGACCGCAGCGCCATCGTCCTGCATGACTGAGCGCGCACGGCCGAGCCGTGCCCGACCGACGCCCTGGGAGATCGATCATGACGCCAACCCCCGTCCAGCGCCTGCGGCGGCTGTTGCGGCCCCGCCGCGGCTGGGTCATCGCCGTGCCGCTGCTGTGGCTGACGCTGTTCTTCCTGCTGCCTTTCGCCATCGTGCTCAAGATCAGCCTCTCCGAGGCGGCGATCGCGGTGCCGCCCTACAGCGCCCTCATCGACTTCAGCGCCGAGACCCTGAACATCGCCCTGAACCTGGGCAACTACCTCTTCCTGATGTCCGATTCGCTCTATGTGGCCGCCTACTGGGGCTCGGTGAAGATCGCGCTGCTCGCCACCGCGCTCTGCCTGCTGATCGGCTACCCCATGGCCTACGCCATGGCGCGGGCGCCGGCCCACTGGCAGCTGGTGCTGCTGCTGCTGGTGATGCTGCCCTCCTGGACCTCGTTCCTGATCCGCGTCTATGCCTGGATGGGCATCCTCAGCAACACCGGGCTGGTCAACAACCTGCTGCTGTGGAGCGGGCTGATCGACGCGCCGATCCGCATGATGAACACCAACTTCGCGGTGATCCTGGGCATCGTCTACGCCTACCTGCCGTTCATGATCCTGCCGCTCTACGCCAACCTGACTCGCCTCGACGTCTCGCTGCTCGAGGCCGCCTCGGACCTCGGCTCGCGCAAGGTGAACACCTTCCTCAGGGTGACCCTGCCGCTGTCGAAGGGGGGCATCATCGCCGGCTCCATGCTGGTGTTCATTCCCGCGGTGGGGGAGTACGTGATCCCCGAGCTGCTCGGCGGCCCCAACACCCTGATGATCGGCAAGGTGCTGTGGGAGGAGTTCTTCCACAACCGCGACTGGCCGGTGGCCTCGGCGCTGGCCATGGTGATGCTGGCGCTGCTGATCGTTCCCATCGCGCTGTTCCATCGCTATCAGTCCCGCGAACTGGAGGAGTGACATGACACGCCGTCCCTCGTTTCCCACCGTGATGCTGATCGTCGGCCTGGTGTTCCTCTACCTGCCGATGCTGATCCTGGTGATCTACTCCTTCAACTCGTCGCGGCTGGTGACGGTGTGGGCCGGCTTCTCAGGCCACTGGTACCTGGAGCTGCTGCGCGACCGGCAGATCCTCGCGGCGGTGTGGACCAGCCTGCGCATCGCCTTCTTCGCCGCGTCCATGGCGGTCTGCCTCGGCACCCTGGCGGCCTTCGTGATGGTGAGGTTCGCGCGCTTCCGCGGCAAGACCGCGCTCGCCAGCATGGTCACCGCGCCGCTGGTGATGCCCGAGGTGATCACCGGCCTGTCGTTGCTGCTGCTGTTCGTGCAGATGGCACAGATCATCGGCTGGCCGGCGGACCGCGGCATGGCCACCATCTGGATCGCCCACACCACCTTCTGCAGTGCCTACGTGGCGGTGGTGGTGTCGTCGCGGCTGCGCGAGGTCGACCGCTCCATCGAGGAGGCGGCCCTGGACCTGGGCTCGCCGCCGGTGAAAACCTTCTTCCGGATCACCCTGCCGGTGATCGCCCCGGCGCTGGCGGCGGGGTGGCTGCTGGCCTTCACCCTGTCGCTGGACGACCTGGTGATCGCCAGCTTCGTCTCCGGCCCCGGGGCCACGACCCTGCCCATGGTGGTGTTCTCCTCGGTGCGCATGGGGGTCTCGCCCAAGATCAATGCGCTGGCGACGCTGATCATCCTGGCGGTGTCGCTGGCCACCTTCCTGGCCTGGTACCTGATGCGGCGCAGCGAGGCCCGGCGACGCATGGCGCTGGCGACGGCGCAGGAAGGCAACTGAGCTGACCGACTTCGACCCAGAGGAGTGGAGATTCGATGACCCAGACCCCGTCCCGGGAGCACGTGGCGTCCTGGTATGCGGCCACGGCCAACCCTGCCCCCGAGCGCCCGGCGCTCTGCGGCGAGATCGACTGCGACGTCTGCGTGGTGGGTGCCGGCTTCACCGGCATCTCGTCCGCCCTGCACCTGGCCGAGCAGGGGCTGTCGGTGGTGGTGCTCGAGGCCTCCTGCGTCGGCTTCGGCGCCTCGGGCCGCAACGGCGGCCAGATCGTCAACAGCTACAGCCGCGACATGGACGTGATCGAGGCGAAGTACGGCCTGGATACCGCCCGTGCCCTCGGCGATATGGCCTTTGAAGGAAATCGGATCATTCGCCACCGCATCGAGCAGTACGGCATCGCCTGCGACCTCAAGGACGGCAATCTCTTCGCCGCCTGCAACGCCAGGCAGCTCGAGGGGCTGCGCGCGCACAAGGCGCTGTGGGAGCGCTACGGCAACCATGAGCTCGAGCTGCTCGAGGGCGAGGCACTCCGGCGCGAGGTGAATTCGGCGCGCTACGTGGGCGGCCTGGTGGATCACTCCGGCGGCCACCTGCACCCGCTCAACCTGGTGCTCGGCGAGGCCGCGGCGGTCGAGTCACTGGGCGGGCGGATCTTCGAGCAGTCGCCGGTCACCGAGGTGAGCCACGGTGAGCCGGTGGTGCTGACGACGCCAGGCGGCCGGGTGCGCGCCGAACGGGTGGTGATGGCCGGCAATGCCTACCTGCAGGGCGTGCTGCCCGAGATCGAGGGCAAGTCGATGCCCTGCGGCACCCAGATCGTCACCACCGAGCCCCTGGACGAGGCGCTGGCCCGGGAACTGCTCCCCAACGGCCTGGCGGTGGAGGACTGCAACTACCTGCTCGACTACTACCGACTGACCGCCGACAACCGCCTGCTCTACGGTGGCGGGGTCAACTACGGCGGCGACGATGCCGCCGACATCGAGGCGGTGGTGCGTCCCAAGCTGCTCAGGACCTTCCCGCAGCTGGCCGAGGCGAGGATCGACTACGCCTGGAGCGGCACCTTCCTGATGACCCTCAACCGCCTGCCACAGTTCGGGGTGATCAACGGCAACGTCTACTACGCCCAGGGCTATTCCGGCCACGGGGTCACCTGCACCCACCTGGCCGGGCGGCTGATCGCCGAGGTGATGCATGGCCAGGGCGAGCGCTTCGATGCCTTCGCCGGCATCCCCCACCTGCCGTTCCCCGGCGGCCGCCTGCTGCGGGTACCGCTCTCGGCCTTGGGTGCCTGGTACTACGCGACCCGCGACCGACTCGGCCTCTGAGTTCAGAACAGCCCGATGATCTCGCCGTTGTCGTCGATGTCGAGTCGGGCGGCGGCCGGCTCGGCGCCCAGGCCGGGCATGGTGCGGATGTCGCCGCACAGGGCGTAGAGGAAGCCGGCCCCGGCGGAGAGCCGCACCTCGCGCACCGGCAGGGTCCAGCCGGTGGGCGCACCGAGCAGCGCCGGGTCGGAGGAGAGCGACAGGTGGGTCTTGGCGATGCACACCGGCAGTCCACCATGGCCCTGCTGCTGGTAGGCATCGAGCTGGCGGCGGGCCTCGGGAGAGAAGGCGACGTCGGCGGCGCCGTAGAGCCGAGAGGCGATGCGCTCGATCTTGGCGTCCGGCGGCATGTCGTCGGGGTACAGGAAGTGGAACTCGCTGCCGTCCTCGGCGGCCTCGGCAACGGCCTGGGCCAGCTCGGCGGCGCCGGCGCCGCCGTCGCGCACATGGGTCGTGACCACGGCGCGGACGCCGGCGCTCTCGGCGATGTCGCGAATGGCGGCGTGCTCGCTCGGGTGGTCCGACGGAAAGGCATTGATCGCCACCACCGGCGTGACGCCGTGGGCGCGGATGTTGTCGATCTGCTTGATCAGGTTGGCGGCACCGGCGCGCACGTCCTCGGCGCCTTCCGCCTGCATGGCGGCGGGGAGCGGCTTGCCGGGCACCACCGGGTAGCGCCCGGAGTGGTACTTCAGCGCCCGCACCGTGACCACCAGCACCGCGGCGTCCGGCGTCAGCCCCGAGGCGCGGCACTTGATGTTGAAGAAGCGTTCGGCGCCCATGTCCGCGCCGAAGCCCGCCTCGGTGACGAGGTAGTCGCCGCCGTGAATGCCGATCCGGTCGGCGACGATGGAGGAGTTGCCGTGGGCGATGTTGCCGAACGGCCCGGCATGAATGAGCGCCGGCGCATGTTCCAGGGTCTGCAGCAGGTTGGGCTTGATCGCCTCCTTGAGCAGGACGGTCATGGCACCGGCGGCGCCGATCTCCTCGGCGGTGACCGGCTCGCCGGAACGGCTGTAGCCCACCACCATGCGTCCCAGGCGCCGCCGCAGGTCCACGACGGAATCGGCCAGGGCGAGCACCGCCATGACCTCGGAGGCCGCGGTGATCTCGAAGCCGCCCTGGCGGGTGACGCCGTCGGCGTGGGGGCCGAGTCCCGTGACGATGTGGCGCAGGGCGCGGTCGTTGATGTCGATCACCCGCGACCAGCGGATGCTCTTCGGCTCCAGGTCGACATGGCCGCGGTGGTGGAGGTGGTTGTCGACCATCGCGGCGAGCAGGTTGTGGGCCGCGGTGACCGCATGGATGTCGCCGGTCAGGTGCAGGTTGATGCGCTCCATCGGCACCACCTGGCTGAAGCCGCCGCCGGCGGCGCCGCCCTTGATGCCCAGCGTTGGCCCCATGGAGGGCTGACGGATGGCGACCGTGGCGGCGTGGCCGAGGCGCTGCAGGCCCTGGACGAGGCCGATGGCGGTGGTGGTCTTGCCCTCGCCGAGCGGGGTGGGCGTGATCGCCGAAACCACCACGTAGCGTGCCCGCGGTCGACCCGCGAGGGCGTCCGCGGCGCCGAGGTCGAGCTTGGCCACCCCCCGGCCGTAGGGTTCCACGGCTTCGCCGGGCACCCCCATGCGATGGGCGATCTCCTCGATCGGCCAGAGCCGGGCACCACGGGCGATCGTCAGGTTGTCCGGCATCGCGGGGCGTTCGTGACCGACTGCTTGCGGGGTGATGGTCATCGCCAAGCCTCCTGAATCATCGATCAGCGCATGAGGATTGCATTACGCCCAGTATTCATGTCCGGACGCGGCTGGATTTGCTCGCTGACGTCAATGGACTTGGCCACAGCGACACCACGCACTCGATGAGACAGCGGGCCTGGTCGGCGAAGGGGCGGCGCGTGTGGCCTGTCGCGACCGCGCGGCCCCGATGGCGTGCATTATCGGGGCGCGCAACTATCGCCGTGGATCGACTGTCGTTAAAGTAGCGAAGTGAGAGTTCGGTTCCGGGAGGAAGACGCGATGTCGTCCATTGCGACACCAGGGAACGGCCACTACGAGATCGGCTTCCTGCTGGTGCCGGGGTTTTCCCAGCTCGCCTTCTCCTCGGCGCTGGAACCCCTGCGGATGGCCAACCATCTCGCCGACCGTCGGCTCTATACCTGGCATCTGGTGAGCCGGGACGGCGCCCCGGTGAGTGCCAGCAGCGGTCTACAGACCGCTGTGGACCACGGCCTGGAGGATGGGCTGCCGTTGGACCTGGTGCTGGTGTGCGGTGGCGTGGATGTCCAGCACCACTGCGATCGCGACATCCTGAGATGGCTGCGTCGCCTGGCCGCACGACGCATTCCCCTGGGGGCGGTGTGCACCGGCGGCTACGTGCTCGCCCAGGCGGGGCTGCTCAATGGCTACCGCTGCACTCTGCACTGGGAGCACATCTCGAGCATCCACGAGGCGCGCATGTTTCCCGAGGTGACCTTCACCTCGCAGCTGTTCGTCATGGATCGGGATCGCTACACCTGCTCCGGCGGCATCTCGCCGCTGGACATGATGCTCACCCTCATCACCCGTCAGCAGGGTCTGGCACTGGCCGAGGCCATCGCCGAGGAGTTCATCCACGAGCGGATCCGGGACGTCGGTGATCGCCAGCGTACCCCGCTGCGGGTGCGGCTCGGGCACAGCCATCCCAAGCTGGAGGAGGTGGCCACCCTGATGGAGGCGAATCTGCAGGAGCCGCTGTCGCTGAACGAACTGGCGAGCTACGCCGATCTGTCGCGGCGTCAATTGGAGCGGTTGTTCCAGCGCTACGTCGACTGCCCGCCGCTGAAGTACTACATGGACCTGCGCCTGATGCGGGCGCGATTGCTGCTGCGCCAGACCCACATGCCGATCACCGATGTGGCGCTGGCGTGCGGGTTCGTCTCGCCGCCGCACTTCACCAAGTGCTACCACGACCGCTTCGGGCATTCGCCCAGCCGCGAGCGCAAGCGGCGCAGCGACCGGGCGGCGGATGCCGCGACCCAACACGCCGAGGCGGCCCGGCCCTCCGGCGAGGAGTGAACGCGGCGCCCCGCTATCTACGCTTTGTCTAAAAACTGCCTACGCTCGGCGACTTTTCGGACGAAGCTTGGGGAAAGCGCCTAGCTCCTGGGGCGGTGATTGTCCGGGTCATACAGGGCGCGGTAGCCGACGGCCTCAACGCGCAGCGGATAGTGCTCGCCGAAATACTCCATGAGCAGCGTGCCGCCTTCGCGAGCATATTCCACCGGCAGATAGGCCAGGGCGATGATCCTGCCTACCGACGGGCCATAGGCGATGCTGGTCACGTAGGAGCGGCGCCCCAGCGCATCCACCAGCACCTCGCCGCTCACCGGGTCGAGGATCGGCGAATGACCCACCGGATAGCGGGGCATGCCCTGGGCGTCCCGGTTCTCCTCCAGGGTCAGGGTACACAGGTAGGCCGGCTGGCGCTCACGCTCGCGCTGCTCCAGATAGGCGGCCCGCCCGTGGAAATCCGCCGGCTTGACCTTGGGCCTGGCGAGCCCCGCCTCGTAGAGGTTGTACTCGGTGAGCAGGTCCACGTTCTGTAGCCGCAGGCTCTTCTCCAGGCGGCGGCTGTTGGCATAGGTCTCGATGCCCACCGGTGTCACGCCTTGATCGAAGAGCAGGTCCCACAGGCTGAGGCCGTAGCTGAACGGCGTATAGAGCTCCCAGCCCTGTTCGCCGACGTAGGAGATGCGGAAGGCCCAGATCGGCAGCCCGTGCACGCGAATCTCGCGGGCCGTGGCGAAGGGGAAGCGCTCGTTGTCGAGTGCCTGCGGGTCGTCGGCGACTGCCTGCAGCGTGCGGCGGGCATTGGGCCCCCACAGGCCCAGGGTGGCCAGGGTATCGGTGCGGTCCTCGATGTGCACCCGTGCCAGCCCCTTGGCCTCGGCCAGGCGCGTCATCCATACGTAGTCGCGATGGCCGGTGTCACCGCCGCAGATCACCCGGAAGGTATTCGTTGCGAGGCGGACCACGGTCAGGTCGGAATGTACGCCGCCGGTCTCGTCGAGGAAATGGGTATACACACCCTTGCCGAGCGGCGTCTCGCCGCCCACCCGGGCCACCGAGAGGGTCTCCAGCAGCGCCTCGGCGTCGGGCCCGGACACATCGAAGATGGCGAAGTGGGAGAGGTTGATCATGCCCACGTCCTCGCTCAGCGCGAGGTGTTCGGCATTGGAGACCCGCCAGAAGTGACGGCTGTCCCACTCGGCGGGGCGTTCGGGGATCCGCTCGGCGTAGCGCGTCAGCAGCGCCTCGTTGGCGGCATAGCCGTGCGCGCGTTCCCAGCCCGCCGCCTCCATGAAGTAGCCGCCGAGCTCCTTCTCCCGTGGCCAGAAGGGGCCGCGCCGCAGGTCGCGGCCGGACTCGAAGGGCTCGCGGGGATGCACCGGCGGGTCGTAGATCTTCCTGGCGATCTCGAGACAGCGCCCGCGGACATGGCGAGGCGTCTTCTGCACGGGGTAGAAGCGGGCGATGTCGATGCCGAAGGGGTCGAGCTCCGGTTTGCCCCGGGTGATCCAGTCGGCGAACACCTTGCCCATGCCGGGGCCGTCCTTGACCCACACCGCCTCGCAGAACCACAGGCCACGGGTCTCCGGCGATTCGCCGACCAGCGAGCCGCCGTCGTTGGTGACCGACAGCAGGCCGTTGAACGAGTGCTTCTCGTCCCAGCCCAGTTCGCCGAGCACGGGGGTGAGCTCCACCGCGCGGGTGAAGGCGTCCATGACCTGGTCGAGCTCCAGGTCGCGCATGGAGGGCGACAGCCGCGCCCGGTCGCGCTCGAGGATGTCGGCGGGGTGCACCACGCGCGGGGCGGTGGCTTCGTAGTAACCCCACTCGAGCTGTCCGCCCTCGGTGGTGGTGGGGTCGCCCGTGTCGCGCATGTAGGCGGAGTTGCCCTGGTCGCGCAGCAGGGGGTAGCCGATCTCCTGGCCGGTGCCGGCGAAGGCATCGAAGGGCCCGAAGAACAGCAGGGGATGTTCCACCGGCATCAGCGGCAGCGCGGCGCCGCCCATGGCCGCCGGAATCGGCCCCCAGATGCCCGAGGTCACGATCACCACCGGGGTCTCGATATAGCCCTTGCTGGTTTCCACCCCATGGACGCGGCCGTCCCGGACATCGATGTCCAGCGCCGGGGTGTCGGCGAAGGTGCTGAGTCGCCCGGAGGCCACCGCCTGCTCGACCAGCTCGCCCGCCACCTGCTGCGAACGGGGCACCACCAGGCCGGCGTCGGGGTCCCACAGGGCGCCCTGGATCAGTTCCCGTTGCACCAGCGGGAAACGCTCGACGACCTCGTCGGGGCCGATCAGCCGGACATTGGTGCCGAACGCCTTGCCCGAGGCGACCTTGCGCTTGAGCTCCTCCATGCGCGCATCGTCGCCGACCCTCGCCACCTCCAGGCCGCCGACGCGGCGATAGTGGCCCAGGCGCTCGTAGAAACGCCGGCTGTAGGTGGTGGTGTAGCACGACATCTTGTCGTGGGACGTCATGTAGCAGAAGTCGGAGGCGTGGGAGGTGGAGCCGATGTCCGAGGGAATGGCGGACTTGTCGAGGCCGACGAGACCGTCCCATCCCAGCTCGATCAGGTGATGGGCCACCGAGGCGCCGACGATGCCGCCCTGGCCGATGATGACCGCATTCGCACGCTTGGGTAGTGTCGCCATGGCTGTTCTCCTGTGGTGACCCGCCCGCTGCCCCGGTGATCTTCTCCCGTCAACATAATGCACACCGGGCCCGGTTACTGTCCCGTGGCGACGATAACTTTCGTCGCTGCGACAGGCGGTTGCGTCACGAGACCCGTCAAGCGCGAGGGGGACGAACCGGTGTCGTTGTCACCAAAGTGGCCGTCGTCGATGGCGCCATCGGGAGACGCCCGCGGCGCTAGCTTCGACTCAAGGACGGCCGTTCGCTGTCGGTCCGAGATCAGTCGGTACAGGTCAGGAACGCCGAAAGGAGCAATGATCATGTCCCAGGTCATCGAAAGCATCGAGCACACTCGTGAGGCGCCGGAGATTCTGCTCTATCCCCGTATCCGCAAGTCGCCGTTCTTCTATGCCTCCCGTCGCCACGGGGTACGCAAGTACAGCGTCTACAACCATCACTATCATCCGCGCCTGTACACCGATCCGGTCGATGAGTACTGGGCCCTGGTGCAGGGCGTCACGCTCTGGGACGTAGGCGTGGAGCGGCAGATCGAGATCGCCGGCCCGGACGCCTTCGCCTTCACCCAGATGCTGGTGCCTCGCGACATGCGCCAGTGCCGGGTCGGGCAGTGCAAGTACGTCTTCGTCACCGCGCCCGACGGCGGCATCATCAACGACCCGGTGCTGCTGCGCATCGAAGAAGATCGCTTCTGGCTGTCGCTGGCCGACAGCGACGTGCTGCTGTGGTGCCAGGGCCTGGCGTACCACGCCGGCATGGACGTCACCATCCGGGAGGTGGACGTGGCGCCGGTACAGGTCCAGGGCCCCAAGGCCAAGCAGGTCATGATCGACCTGTTCGGCGAGCGGGTGCTGGAGATCCCCTATTACCACCTCATGGAAGCGACGCTCGACGACATGTCGGTGGTGGTCTCGCGCACCGGCTACTCCGGCGAGATCGGCTACGAGATCTACCTCCGCGAGGCGACCCGCCACGGCGAGGCACTCTGGCAGCGTGTCTTCGAGGCCGGCCGCCCCCATCAGATGCAGGTCATCGGTCCCTGCCATATCCGCCGCATCGAGGGGGGGATTCTCGCCTTCGGCTGCGACATCTGGTACGACACCAACCCCTTCGAGGTGGGCATGGGCTACGACTGGATGGTCGACTTGCGCGGCGACGACGACTTCATCGGCCGCGCGGCGCTGGAGCGGATCAAGGCCGAGGGGGTGTCGCGCAAGCTGGTGGGCGTGGAGATCGAGGGGCCGAACGTCGGCTACTTCACCGACGGGTCGATGATCGACGTCTTCCCCGTATACGACCCCGCCGGCGAACGCATCGGCCAGGTGACCTCGGCCACCCATTCGCCGCGCCAGGATCGCAATATCGGTTACGCCATGGTGCCGACGGCCCATGCCGAACTCGGCACGCCGCTGCGTATCGAGGCCAACACCGGGATGCAGGACGCCGTGGTGGTGCCCAAGCCGTTCCACGATCCGCGCAAGGAAATCCCCAAGGGGTGAGCCATGAACGACATGCAGCGGTTGGCGACGGTGGAGGATGTCGGCCGGACCTGTGAAGCCCTTGCCTCTCCCCGCTACGAACTGCTGCCGCTCAAGGGCATGCAGGAAACGGCCCGGGGCCTGCCGCCCGGCGCAGTGGTCACCGTGACCTGCTCGCCGCGGCACGGCCTCGAGCGGACCCTGGAGGCGGCCGAGTGGCTGGCGAGGGCGGGGTTCCAGGTGGTGCCCCACCTCGCCGCTCGCCTGGTCCATGACCCGGCCCATCTGCGGCGGCTGGTGGAGCGCATGCTGGCTGCCGGCATCGACGACTGCTTCGTGGTGGGCGGGGATGCCGAGCGTCCCGCCGGCGACTACGCCGGCGGCGTGGAGCTCCTCAAGGCCATGGCCGCCATGTCGCCGCGGCCCTCGCGCCTGGGGGTACCCGCCTATCCGGAGGGCCATCACCGCCTCGATGACGCCACCCTGCAGCGGGTCCTCGACGCCAAGGCGGCGCTGGCCGACTATGCCGTGACGCAGATGTGCTTCGAGCCCTCGACGGTACGCGCCTGGCTCGAACGGCAGCGCCGGCATGGCATGACCCTGCCGGTGTATGCGGGGATCCCCGGTGTGATGGATCGTGCCCGGCTGCTGTCGACGGCGATGCGCCTCGGCCTGGGCGCCTCGACCCGGGTGCTGAGCCGCCGCAAGGGGCTGGTCGGGCGCCTGCTGCAGCCCGCCGTCTATCGCCCCGACACCCTGCTGCAGGAGCTCTTGCCGGTCCTGGGCGACAGCGCCGGCGGGGTGGCCGGCCTGCATGTCTACACCTTCAACCAGGTGGCGCCTGCCCGGGCCTGGCTGGCCGAGCATCATGCCGCCTATTGCCGCTGGCGTGGGCTCGAGGAGCCGATTGCGCCGGCGGCCGCCACGGCCGAACGGCCCGGCTGAGCCGCTCCCCGGGCGGGTCGTCCGGGCTGTCGTCATTCGCCGACAGCTGGTCAGAGAATATGGAAGTCGCCCCCTGGGCGCTGTCACCGTCCCCCGGTCGGCATATACTCGGGACATCGCTTCGAGGAGGCGCAGGAAGCGCCACTCGATATCGCAATCCTTCCCGTGTCACGCCTCTCCTGGAGCCGATGCCCTCATCATCGCAAGAGGCGCCCGAGCGCCCCCAAGGAGGTGACAGATGAGCAAGTCGATCGTAGTGGGTACGACCCTGGCGGTGTTGGGGCTGGGTGGTCTCGCCTTCGGCGCCTGGCAGGTCCAGCAGCAAGAGAGCGGGCCGCAGTATGCCGAGATCGTCGGTGTCCAGGCGCTGACCCGTACCGTGGAGACGCCCCGCGAGGTGTGCGAGGACGTGGTGGTGAACCGGGAGGTGCCCGTGGAGGTGCCCGTCGCTCAGTCCGGCCAGGCGGCCGGTAGCCGCGATCCACACCGGATCGTCGGGACCGCGGCCGGGGCCATCGTCGGTGGCCTGCTCGGCAACCAGATCGGCGGCGGCAGTGGCAAGAAGCTCGCCACCGTGGCCGGCGCCGTGGGCGGCGGCCTGGCCGGCCGCGAGGTGCAGAACCGTGTCGAGGCCCGCCAGCATGCCCAGGCGGCTCAGCCCCAGACCCAGATCCAGATGCAGACCCAGAGCGTCACCGAGCGGCAGTGCCAGACGGTGGTGGATACCCATCAGGAAACCGAGGGGTACGAGGTCACCTGGCAGCATGGCGAGGTGACCCAGACCAGCCGCCTGGACACCCCGCCCCAGGGCGACCGGGTGCTGCTCGAGGAGGGCCAGCCGCAGTGGCAGGCGGTGGTCTCGCAGGGCGGCTGATCCCCCGCGGCACGTCATGAACGACCACGCCCCGGCCATTCCTGGCCGGGGCGTGGTCGTTAGGGGGACGACTCAGCTCAGCAGGTGGCCCAGGGCCAGGAAGCCCACCGCGGTGATGCCGGCCCCCAGCAGGGCATAGGGGAACTGGGTCAGGGCGTGCTGCATCGGCTGGCAGCCGCTGCCCTGGGAGGAGAGGACCGAGGAGTCGGAGAAGAAGCAGGCATGGCTGCCGAAGCTCGAGGCGGAGAGCAGCGCCCCGACGACCAGGGGCATCGGGGCCCCCATGTGCTGGGCGATGGGGATCACGATGGGGATCGAGATCACGAACACCCCCCAGGAGGAGCCGGTGGCGAACACCACCACGGCCATGGAGAGGAAGACGATGGCCGGCAGCAGGGCGACCGTCAGGTGGGGGGTCAGGGCGTCGATCATGAAGGCGGTCATGCCCAACTGCTCGTTGATCTCGCGCAGCACGAAGCCCACCGCGACGATGGCCAATGGCAGCATCATGGTGCGGAAGCCGTCCATGATGGCATCCATCAGGGTGTTGAAGGTGGCCAGGCGCTGGATCAGGTAGAGCAGGATGGTGAACATGATCGCCACGATCACCCCCTTGAGCAGGTCGATCTCGAACCAGGCGCTGGCGCCGATCAGCACCGCCATCGGGGCCAGGAAGTTGAACACGCCGACCCAGGGGCGGGTCCGCGGGGTCTCGTCGTCGCCGAGCGCGACATCGGGCGCTCCGTCGGGGATCGGCTGGCCGGCCCTGGCGCGGGCCTCGGCGGCCTTCATCGGCCCCAGGTCCGGCATGAGCCCGCCGGCCACCAGCAGCACCAGGCCCAGGGCCACCCAGCCATAGAGCATGAAGGGGATCGACTGGATATAGAGCCACATGCCGGAGGTCTCGGTGGCACCGTTGGTCTCGAGCAGCTCGGCGAAGTAGACCGCCCAGGTAGAGAGTGGCACCAGGATGCAGATCGGTGCCGCGGTGGAGTCGACGATGTAGGCCAGCTTCTCCCGGGAGACCCCGAAACGGTCGGTGAGGCGCTTCATGGCCGCCGAGGTGGCGAGGGCATTGAGGTAGTCATCGATGAAGATCAGCACCCCCAGGGCGGCGGTACTCAGCAACGACTGGCGGCGCGTCCTGACCAGACGGGTCATGAAGTGGCTGAAGCTCAGGGTGCAGCCCGACTTCTCCAGCATGGCGATGAAGCCGCCCATCAGGCCGCAGACCAGGATCAGCCAGGCGATGGTCTCGTCCATCATCACCGACAGGGAGATGTCGGCCAGTTCGCCGACGAAATCCTGCGGCTGGAGCAGGATCAGGCCGGCGATCGAGCCGATCGCCAGGGCCTCGAGGGTCCGGTGGGTGGCGATGGCCACCACCAGCACGATCAGCGAGGGGACCAGGCTGATCCCGCCATAGTCGCTGCCGGCGGGGTGCGAGAGGGTCAGGCCGACGACCGTGGCCATGATCAGGCCGACCAGCAGGAGGGTACGCCCCGAGCCGCGCCGGTCGGGGAGGCTGGGCGAAAAGGGGTGGGCAGAGTGACGCATTCTCGGCTTCCTTGGGGATGTTGTTGTCGGTCTCGGGATCCGGGCGGGGGCCGTTGTGCTTGTGGTGGCGTGGCCCTGCATCGCCCGCTCAGACGTGGCGCAGATACCAGGCGTACTCCAGGTGGCTGACCGCCTGCATGGCCTGGGCGCGCTCGGCGCGCCGGTTGGCCACGAACACCCGGAGGAAGTCGTGGCCCAGCGCCTCACCCAGTACCCCGTCGGCCTCGAGCAGGGCGAGGGCCTGGTGCCAGCTATTGGTCAGGCTGGGCTCGAACTGCTCATAGGCGTTGCCGCTCACCGCCGGGGGGGGCGACAGGCGCTGCTCCAGCCCGTGCGCGACCCCCGCCAGCAGCGTGGCCATCAGCAGGTAGGGATTGGCGTCGGCGCCGGCGACGCGATGCTCGATGCGCCGCGCCGCATTGGGGCCCGAGGGAATGCGCAGGGCCACCGAGCGGTTGTCGTAGCCCCACGTCGGCGCCATGGGCACATAGAGCCCGGGCTGGAAGCGGCGGAAGGAGTTGAGGTTGGGCGCGCAGATCGCCATGGAGGCCGGCATCAGCGCCAGCAGGCCGGCGATCGCCTGGCGCAATCGGGGCGTGCCCAGGGGGGCGCCGTCCTCGGCGGCGAAGACGTTCGCCCCCGATTCCTCGAGCAGGCTGATGTGCACATGGGTGCCGTTGCCGGCCTCCAGGCCGTAGGGCTTGGCCATGAAGGTGGCCTCGAAACCGTGGGTCAGGGCCACGCCCTTGATCAGCCGCTTGAGCAGCACGGCGCTGTCGCAGGCCGCCAGGGCATCGTCGCAGTGGACCAGGTTGACCTCGAACTGCCCCGGGGCGCACTCCTTGAGGGCCGTGTCCAGGGGCAGCCCCTGGGCGAGCGCCGCGGCCTGGATGTCCTCGAGGAAGTCGGCGTACTCGTCGAGCTCGAGCATCGAGTAGAGCTGGCTCTGGGTCGCCCGTTCGCCGCTGCCCGGCGAGCACGGCGGCTGGATCAGCCCTGCGGCGGTACGCGCCCGGTCGATCAGGTAGAACTCCAGCTCCACGGCGACCACCGGGGTCAGGCCGGCGCGGCGCAGGCGCTGCAGCACCCGGGCGAGCACCTGGCGGGGGTCGGCGAAGAAGGGGGTCTCGTCGGCCTCGACCATGGTCATCAGCAACTGCGCCTGGCGACCCCGGCGCAGCCAGGGACTCGGGACCAGGGTGCCGGGAATTGGTCGGCAGACCCGGTCGCCGTCGCCGGTGGCGAGCCCCAGGCCGGTCTCCTCGATGGTGTTGCCGTTGATGTCCAGCGCGAACACCGAGGCCGGCAGGTTGACGCCGTCACGACAGGCCTTCTCCAGGTTGTCGCGGGGAATGCGCTTGCCGCGCATCACGCCGTTGAGGTCGCTGATCAGCAGGTCGATGCTGTCGATGTCGGGATGGCGGGCGAGAAAGTCGCGAACGTCATCGGCGGGTAAGGACGACATGGTGTCACCTGTGGAGTCTGGTTCGTTGTTGATGGGGGTATCTTTCCGGCAGAGAACTGGTGTTGTCAAATCCTTTACAACGGTGTCGTAGGATCTCGCTAGGATTGTACCCCGATAATCTTTTTTTATTTATCTTTATATCAACTGGTTAGACTCGAAAACCTTCGGGTGAGAGCGACGCTGTGTTGGCAAGAGAAATCAACGGCGGTATGTTGAGTAAAGCATAACAATCCGCATCATGAGTGATTCAAGGAGGCTGCGATGCAGACCCGACCCCTGGTGGGCGTGATCGCCTGTCGCCGAGAGGTGGAGGGACACCCCGCGCACACGGTCACCGACAAGTACCTGGGTGCCCTGCGCGACTATGGCCTGGCACCGGTGATCCTGCCGGTCTGGGAGGATGCCGTGGAGGGTGACCTGCTGGCCCATCTCGACGGCCTGCTGTTGACCGGCAGTTACAGTAATGTGGCGCCGGGGCGCTACGGCGCCGAGCGTGCCCCCGAGAATACCCGCGACGACCCCCATCGCGATGCCGCGGCGCTGGCCTGGATCCCCGCCGCCCTGGACCTCGGCCTGCCGCTGCTGGGCATCTGCCGTGGCTTCCAGGAGCTCAACGTGGCCTTCGGCGGCACCCTGCACCAGGCGGTGCAGGGAGTGCCCGGCCTGCTCGATCATCGCGAGCCGGCGGGCGATCTCGAGGCCCGCTATGCGCCGGCCCACGACCTGACGATCCTGCCCGGCGGTGTCCTCTCGGCGCTCTACCCTCAGCCGGGTGCCCGGGTCAACTCCCTGCACCAGCAGGGCATCGCCGAGCTGGGGCCGGGGCTCGTCGCCGAGGCCACGGCCCCCGATGGCCTGATCGAGGCGGTATCGGTGGCCGGCGCGCCGGCCTTTGCCCTGGCCGTGCAGTGGCACCCGGAGTGGCGACCCCGCGAGCATTCGCTCTACCACGCCGTGTTCGACGCCTTCGCCGGCGCCTGTCGCCAGCGGCGCTCGAGCCGCGCCGCTGCCCCGGCCCGTGACCCGCTCTCGGCCTGATGGCCACCGACCCCGTTCCGGAGATTCCATCCATGCAGACCGCCAACGTCCACACCCATGAGTATCAGGCGCTGGACCGCGCCCACCACCTGCACCCCTTCACCGACTTCAAGGCCCTGGGGGAGGAGGGGAGCCGCATCATCACCCGTGCCGAAGGGGTGTATATCCATGACAGCGAGGGCCATCGCATCCTCGACGGCATGGCCGGCCTGTGGTGCGTCAACCTCGGCTACGGGCGCCGCGAGCTGGTCGAGGCCGCCACCGCGCAGCTCGAGCGACTGCCCTACTACAACAACTTCTTCAAGACCACCCACCCGCCGGCGGTCAGGCTGGCCGCGAAGCTGTGCGACCTCGCCCCCGCGCATATCAATCATGTGTTCTTCACCGGCTCGGGGTCCGAGGCCAACGACACCATGCTGCGCATGGTGCGTCGCTACTGGGCGCTCAAGGGTCAGCCCGAGAAGCAGTGGCTCATCGCCCGCGAGAACGCCTACCACGGCTCCACCCTGGCCGGCATGAGCCTCGGCGGCATGGCCCCCATGCACGCCCAGGGTGGCCCCGGCGTGCCGGGCATCGCCCATGTGCGTCAGCCCTATTGGTTTGGTGAAGGCCGCGACCAGGACCCCGAGGCCTTCGGTCGCGAATGTGCCGCCGCCCTGGAGGCCAAGATCCTGGCGTTGGGTGAAGCGAATATCGCCGCCTTCGTCGCCGAGCCGGTGCAGGGCGCCGGCGGCGCCATCATCCCCCCGGCCAGCTACTGGCCGGCGGTGAAGGCGGTGCTGGCGAAGTACGACATCCTGCTGGTGGTCGACGAGGTGATCTGCGGCTTTGGCCGCCTGGGCGAGTGGTTCGGCAGCGTGCACTACGACCTGAAGCCCGACCTGATGCCCATCGCCAAGGGGCTGTCGTCGGGCTACCTGCCGATCGGCGGGGTGCTGGTGGGCGACCGCGTCGCCGAGACCCTGATCGAGGAGGGCGGCGAGTTCTTCCACGGCTTCACCTACTCCGGCCATCCGGCCTGTGCCGCGGTGGCGCTGAAGAACCTCGAGCTGATGGAGGCCGAGGGCATCGTCGCGCGGGTACGCGACGACCTGGGGCCCTACCTGGCCCGCCGCTGGGCGGAGCTCGCCGACCACCCCCTCGTCGGCGAGGCCCGCTCGCTGGGGCTGGTCGGCGCCCTGGAGCTGATCGATCCCGAGACCGGCGAGCGCTTCCCCAAGGCGCTCGGCGTCGGCAACCTGTGCCGCGACTTCTGCTTCGAGAGCGGCCTGGTGATGCGCTCGGTGGGTGATACCATGATCATCTCGCCCCCCCTGGTGATCCGCCATGCCGAGATCGACGAGCTGGTCACCAAGGCACGGGCCGCCCTGGACGCGACCCTGGCCCGCCTGGCCGACCTTCGCCAACCCGCCACCGAGGAGTCCACTGAATGAGCTATTCCCCGAATGAGGCCCCCAGGACCCGTGACGACTGGCACGCCCTGGCACAGTCCTTGACACAGCCCCTGACGCTGGAGAGCCGTGCCTTCATCGACGATGTCTTCGTCGATGCCGTGAGCGGCGAGACCTTCACCACCGTCAACCCGGCCACCGGCGAGGCGCTCGCCGAGGTGGCGAGCTGCGACGCCGCGGATGCCGAGGCGGCGGTGGCCGCGGCCCGGGCGGCCTTCGCCCGCGGCGACTGGTCGCGCCTGGCGCCGGGCAAGCGCAAGAGGATCATGCTCCGGCTCGCCGAGCTGATGGAGGCGCACAGGCACGAGCTGGCGCTGCTCGACACCCTCGACATGGGCAAGCCGGTCTCGAGCTCGCTCGGCGACATGGCCGGGGCCATCGGCTGCATCCGCTACCAGGCCGAGTGCATCGACAAGCTCTACGGCGAGGTGGCACCCACCGGCGAGGAGAGCCTGGCGCTGGTGCTGCGCGAGCCACTGGGCGTGGTGGCCTCCATCGTGCCCTGGAACTTCCCGTTGATGATGACCGCCTGGAAGGTCGCCCCGGCGCTGGCCGCCGGCAACAGCGTGATCCTCAAGCCCTCGGAGAAATCGCCGCTCTCGGCGCTGCGCCTGGCCCAGCTGGCTCGCGAGGCGGGGCTTCCCCGCGGCGTCTTCCAGGTGCTGCCCGGCTTCGGCCACACCGTGGGCAAGGCGCTGGCGCTCTCCATGGAGGTCGACTGCCTGGCCTTCACCGGCTCCACCGGCACCGGCAAGCAGCTGATGCAGTACGCCGGCCAGTCGAACCTCAAGCGGCTCTATCTCGAGTGCGGCGGCAAGAGTCCCAACATCGTCTTCGCCGACTGCAAGGATCTCGACAAGGTGGCCCGCCACGCCGCCGCCGCGATCTTCCACAACCAGGGCGAGGTGTGCATCGCCGGTTCCCGGCTCTTGGTGGAGAACGCGATCCGCGAGGCCTTCGTCGACAAGGTGCTGGCAGCCGCCGAGACCATGCAGCCGGGCGATCCCCTCGACCCGGCCAGTTTCATGGGCGCCATCGTCGACGAGGCCCAGCACCGGCGCATCCTCGACTATATCCGCCAGGGGGTGGAGGAGGGCGCCCGGCTGTGTGCCGGCGGCCAGGCCATCGAGGGCCAGGGGCTCTTCATCCCGCCCACGGTATTCGACGGCGTTCTGCCTTCCATGACCATCGGCCGCGAGGAGATCTTCGGCCCGGTGCTCTCGGTATTCGGCTTCGACACCGAGGAGGAGGCCGTGGCCATGGCCAACGACAGCGTCTACGGCCTGGCCGCGGGGCTGTGGAGCCAGGACATCGACCGCATCATGCGCGTGACGCGCCGGCTGCAGTCGGGCCAGGTATTCGTCAACAACTGGGCCGGTGGCGACCAGACGGTGCCCTTCGGCGGCGTCAAGCAGTCGGGCAACGGCCGCGACAAGTCCCACCACTCCCTGGAGGAGTATTCCGACCTCAAGAGCGTGTGGATCTCACTCGCCTGACAGGCGTGCCGATGGCCATGACATGACGAGGCCGGCCCCATGGGGCCGGCCTCGTTGTGCCTGGCGGCTGCCGCGAGGCAGATCAGCCGCGGCCGCCGCCGGCACCGCCGCCGCCGGCACCACCGCCGCCGGCACCACCGCCGCCGGCACCACCGCCGCCGGCACCACCGCCGCCGCCGGCACTACCACCGCCACCGGCACCACCGCCGCCGAGGCCACCGGCACTCTCGGTACCCGGGCCGCCGGCCCCATCACGGGCGCCGGCAGCGGTCTCGCTGCCCGGGTCGGAGGCCGCATCACGGGCCTCGGTGCTGCGCCCTTCGCTGGCCGTATCGCTGATGGCCTGGCCGTCGACACCGCCCTGGCCGACTGCCTCCTGAGCGGTCTCAAGGCCGAAGGCGGCGGCTTCCGGCATGTCGCCGCTCTCCACGCCCTCCTGCAGCCCCTCCAGGGTCTCCAGGGCCTGGCTGGTGGCGGCGGGCTCGCTCTCTACCACCTCCACCTCGTCGGCGAGTTCTGCTTCCGGTGGCTCGCTCTCCTGAGCGAGAGCCGTCAGGGGAAAGAGGCTAGCCACCAGGGTGGCGCCAATCAGGGATCTCGTGAACATCTCGCGTTCTCCTTGGGAGCTCGTGGTTTCGCCCGGAGTGCAACGGGCGCTAGGACATCCCTTCGGACACCTGCGTCTGGCCTCTTGTCTCTTCACGATGGAGGGGGGAGGGCCTGCCCCAAGCATGCCCCACGAGCCGGGGCCCGACAAGCTGTCGCCTCAGTGCGACAGGGCAGGGCGGGGCTGTTGCTGGGTGATGCAGTGGATATTGCCACCGCCGAGCAGGATTTCCCGGGCCGGCACGCCGATCACCCGCTTGTCGGGGAAGAGCCCCTGGAGGATCTCCCGCGCCGTCTCGTCATGGGCGGGATCCAGAAAGGGCATCACCACCACCGCGTTGCCGATGTAGAAGTTGACGTAGGAGCCGGCCATGCGATCGCCGGGCCGACGCGGGTGCGAGTGGCTAAGTCGGTCGATGCCGCTGGCCTCGTCCTCGGCGATATGCAGCGGGCCGGGTTGGGGCAGTTTGTGCACGCGCAACCGGCGCCCCTTGGCATCGGTGGCGGCCTCCAGCACCGCCAGCGCCTCCCGGCAGATGGCGGCCTGGGGGTCCGACTCGTCGTCGCACCAGGTCAGGGCCACCTGGCCCGGGGCGACGAAGCAGCAGAGGTTGTCCACGTGGCCGTCGGTCTCGTCCAGGTGGCAGCCGCGCGGCAGCCAGATCACCTTCTCGATGCCCAGATAGTCGCGGAGCACCCGCTCCATCGCCTCGCGGCCCATCTCGGGGTTGCGGTTGGCGTTGAGCAGGCACTCTTCGGTGGTGATCAGGGTACCCTCGCCGTCCACATGGATGGCGCCCCCCTCCAGCACCACCGGGGCCGCGAAGCGCGGGATCCCCAGCATCTCGGCGATCTTGGTGCGGATGCGCCGGTCCTTGTCCCAGGGGAAGTAGAGCCCGCCATCCAGGCCACCCCAGGCGTTGAACTCCCAGTCGACCAGGGCCAGGCGGCCATCCGGGTGGGTGACGAAGGTCGGGCCCACGTCGCGCATCCAGGCGTCGTTGCTGGAGAGCTCCACCACGCGGATAGGGGCGGGCAACTGGTGGCGGGCGTTCTCGTACTGGTCGTCGTTGACGCCCACATAGACCGGCTCGCTCTCGGCGATGGCCGTGGCCACGGCGACGAAGGCATGCTGGGCCGGCTTGGCGCCATAGCGCCAGGTGTCGGGGCGCTGCGGCCAGAGCATCCAGCAGGCGTCGTGGGGGGCGAATTCCGCGGGCATGGCGAAGCCCTGGGCCCGGGGCGTGGCCGCGGCGGTGGCGGTATCGAGGATTGGCTGGTTCATGACGGGTCTCACAGGTGGCCGACCAACAGGAAGATGGCGGCGGCGATGGCGGCGGCGATCAGCACATAGGGCAGCTGGGTCAGGGCGTGGGCCATGGGGGTGCAGCCGCTACCCTGGGCGGAGAGCACCGTGGAGTCGCCGTAGAAGCAGGCGTGGCTGCCGAAGGCGCTGGCGGAGATCAGGGCGCCGATCACCAGCGGCATATGGCTGTCCATGCTGGCCGCCAGCGGCAGCACGATGGGCATGGCCACGGCGAAGATGCCCCAGAAGGAGCCGGTGGCGAAGGCCAGGAAGGCCATGGTCACGAAGACCACCGCCGGCAGCATCCCCGGGCTCATCAGCGGCTGGACGGTGGCGATCACATGGTCGGTGAGCCCCAGGACGTCGTTGACCTCCTTGAGGGTGAAGCCGGCCACCAGGGTGCCCAGCGGCATGATCATCGCCTTGAAGCCCTCCAGGGCGGTGTCGAAGGTGTCGTGGATGCTCAGCAGGCGCTGGCTAGCGATCAGCACCAGGGTCACGGCCAGCGCCACGATCACCCCGCGCAGGATGTCGATCTCGAAGTACCAGGTGAAGAGGATCAGGGTGGCGATGGGCAGCAGGAAGTTGAGCAGGTGCGGCCGCTTGCCGCCGGTGTCTTCGACCTCCAGGGCGTTGTCGTCGACGCCTTCCGGCATCAGCCGGCCGGCGGCGGCGCGGGCCTCGGCGGCCTTCATCGGGCCGAGATCGGGGATCACGCCGATGGCGACGAGCGGCACGATGGCGGCGGCCACCCAGGCGTAGAACATGAAGGGGATCGCCTCGATATAGAGGCCCATGCCGTTGCCGGCGACGTCGTTGTCCTCCAGCAGGCCGGCGAAGAACACCGCCCAGGTGGAGAAGGGCACCAGGATGCAGATCGGCGCGGCGGTGGAGTCCACCACGTAGGCCAGCTTCTCGCGCGAGATATTGAAGCGGTCGGTGATCTTCTTCATCGAGGCGCTGATGGTCAACGCATTGAGGTAGTCGTCGACGAAGATCACCAGGCCGAGCAGCCAGGTGGCCAGCAGGCTCTGGCGGCGGCCATGGATGCGCCGGGTGATCGCATCGCCGAAGCTCAGCACGCCGCCGGTCTTGACCAGCAGGGCGATCAGGCTGCCGAACAGGCCGCAGACCAGGATGATCCAGGTCACGGTATCGTTGCCCAGCACGTCGAGCAGGATATCGGAGCCCTGGGTGACCACCCGGGTGGGGTCGATCATCAGCAGGCCCACCAGGGCCCCGGCCAGCAGCGACTCGATGGTGCGGCGGGTGATGATGGCCATGCCCAGCACCACGGCGGTGGGCAGCAGACTGTAGATGCCATAGTCGTCGCCGTCGAACAGTGCGAAGCCGCCGAGGCTGGCAATCAGCACGACACCGAGAAACAGCAGGCCACCCTTGGTGGCGCTGCCGAAGTGTTGGAGGTGGGCCGTCGGGCCCGAAGGAGAGTGTGACATGGTCTTTAACCTTTGTTGTTGTCCATTGCACGATGGCTAGCCCCGCTGGGAAATGCCGAGTCATACATGCGGCGGCTGCCGGTGGGTTACAGATAACCGTCCTTGCGTAGCGATGCCGTGGTGGCGGCAAAGGCCTCGTCGAGGATGGCCACCACCCGATCCACCACGTCACGATTCCAGATCAGCGGCGGCGAGATAATGTTGAGGTGGCCCACCGGACGGATGATCAGGCCGCGCTTCTGGGCCTCGGCGGCGACCCGGTCGCCGACCCGCGCCTCCACCGGGAGCAGCGCCTTGGTGGCCTTGTCGGCGACGTTCTCGATGGCCAGCATGAAATGGCTGCCGCGCACATCGCCCACCGTCTCGTGATGCGCCAGGGTCTTGAGCTGCTGCTCCAGATAGGGCCCCACCTCGCGCACGTTCGCGCAGAGGGCCTCGCGCTCGATGATCTCGATATTCTTCAGCGCCGCCGCACAGCTGACCGGGTGGCCGGAGTAGGTGAAGCCGGTGCTCAGCACGCCGCCCTTGCGCTGGGGGGTACCCAGCACCTCGAAGAGCGCGTCGGAGATCAGGGTGGCGCCCAGGGGCGCATAGCCCGACGACAGCCCCTTGGCGCAGTTGATGATGTCGGGCCGGGTGTCGAAGACCGCCTCGGAGGCGAAGACGTGGCCCAGGCGACCGAAGCCGGTGACCACCTCGTCGGCGATAAACAGGATCTCGTGGGCGCGACACACCGCCTGCATGCGGGCGTGGTAGCCCTCCGGCGCCATCAGCACGCCGCCGGCGCCCATGATCGGCTCGGCGATAAAGGCGGCGATATTCTCGGCACCGATCTCGGCGATGGTGTCCTCAAGCTCGGCCACCAGATGGTCGCAATACTGGGCCTCGCTCATGCCCGCCGGGCGGCGATAGCAGTTGGCCTCGCTGAGGTGGGTCACCAGGTGGTCGAGGGTATCGAACTCCCAGTTGTTGCTCTCGATACCGGTCAGGCTCGCCGCCAGGTAGGTGGTGCCGTGGTAGGCGTTACGGCGCGACAGAATGCGCTTCTTGCTCAGCTTGCCCAGGCGATTGAAATAGTAGTGCACCAGGCGAATGGTGGCGTCGTTGGCCGCCGAACCGCCACAGCTGTAGAAGACGTGGTTGAGGTGGGCCGGGGCCAGCTCGGCGAGCTTGGCGGCCAGCTCCGCCGCCGGGGCATTCGATAGGTTGTTGAAGGTGGAGAAGTAGGCCATGCGAGTAGCCTGTTCCGCCATGGCCTGGCCGATTTCGGCGCGGCCGTGGCCCACGTTGACGCACCACAGGCCGGCGATGCCGTCGATGAAGCGGTTGCCGTGGGCATCCGAGACGTAGATGCCGTCGCTGTCGGTGATCAGGTCGCAGCCCTTGTCGTGGAAGACGCTGAAGTCGGTGAAGGGGTGGATGAAATGATCCCTGTCCTTCTGCCACAGCGCCTGGGCATCAAGGGTCCGGGGCGGGATACGGGTAGCGGTGGTCATGATCTCGGCCTCGCTTGTCCGATGTCGTTGTTGGAGTGTGCTGCGTTGAGGTCAGGGTCAGACTAGCGAGGGGGCGGAAGCGGGGAATATATCCTGATTGGGGTATATCGGTTCCGCGATGGGTCGGACTAGGGTTGGAGTCAGGTATTTCACAACGGCTCTTCACAACGACAAGAGAGGCAACCTGCATGAGCGTTTCCATCGACGGCCAGCGACTCTGGTCGAGCCTGATGGCCATGGCCGAGATCGGCCCCACCGCGAACGGCGGCAGCTGCCGCCTGGCGCTCACCGAGGAGGACGCCGCCGGGCGGCGCTTGTTGATCGAGTGGTGCGAGGCGATCGGCTGCACGCTGCGGGTCGACCGTGTCGGCAACCTCTTTATCCGCCGCCCCGGCAAGCGTGACGATCTCGACCCGGTGGCCACCGGCAGCCACCTGGATACCCAGCCCAAGGGCGGGCGCTTCGACGGCATCCTCGGGGTGCTGGCGGGCCTGGAGGTGTTCCGTACCCTGCACGACCAGGGCATCGTCACCGAGCGGCCCCTGGAGCTGGTGGTGTGGACCAACGAGGAGGGCAGCCGCTTCGCCCCGGCCATGGTCGCCTCCGGGGCCTTCGCCGGCGAGTTCAGCGAGGCGTACACCCTGTCGCGGGTGGATCGCTATGGCGTGACCCTGGGCCAGGCCCTGGTGACCAGCGGCTTCGCCGGCGAGATGCCGCTGGGCGAACCGCGCCTGGCGAGCTTCTTCGAGCTGCATATCGAGCAGGGCCCGGTGCTGGAGCAGGAGAACGAGGCCATCGGCGTGGTCACCGGGGTGCAGGGCATGCGCTGGTTCGACGTGACCCTGCGCGGCCAGCCGGCCCATGCCGGCCCTACCCCCATGGCCTATCGCCGCGACGCTCTGGCCGCCGCGGCACGCCTGATCGACCGCCTGCAGGGCCATGCCCTGGCGGACAGCAGCGGTGGGACCAAGGTCACCGTCGGCTGCCTGGAGCTCGATAGCCCGTCGCGCAACGTGATTCCCGGCGAGGTGCGTCTCACCGTCGACCTGCGCCACGTGGTGGAGGCCGAGCTGGACGCCCTGGAGACGCGCTTCGACCGGGAGCTGGCCGCCCTCACCGAGGCCTTCGGCGTCGAGACCGCGAGCGAGCGCATCTGGGCCTCGCCGGTGGTGGCCTTCGATGCCGGCTGCATCGACGCCGTGGAGCGGGCCGCCCGGGCCCAGGGTGTGCCCTGGCGCCGCATGATGAGCGGCGCCGGCCACGACGCCGTCTATGTCTCCCGGGTCGCCCCCACCTCGATGATCTTCATCCCCTGCCGCGACGGCATCAGCCATAACGAGGCGGAGTACGCCTCCCCGGAGCACTGCGCCCTCGGCACCCAAGTGCTCTGCGACGCCCTGCTGGAACGCGCCAACACCCTGGAGGCGAGCCAAGGAGTGCCATCGAGTCCGTTCAGCCCCCCATCACCAGGGCCGACTGGCAGGCAATGGCGGAGTACGCCGAACTGAAGACCGTGTGGATGGTGCTGACGCCCTGAGGCATTGGCGCCGGGCATGAAGGGGAGGCCGCCAACGGCCCCGGGCGTTGGCGGCGTGGTATGGGGTCAGTCCTTCTGCTGGCGCGAGATCAGCGCCACGTGGTCGAGGAACAGCCGGAACAGCTGCGACTGGCTGGAGACCGCGAGGCGCTGGTAGAGGTGCTTGCGGTGGACCTTGACGGTGCCGTCGCTGATGGCGAGCTCGCGGGCCGCCGACTTGGTGGAGTGGCCGGCGAGCAGCAGGCGCACGATCTCCTGCTCCCGGGCGGTGAGCACGCCGGCGCCGAAGCTGGCGAAGGCGGCCTCCACCGGTTCCTGCTCCGCCAGGCGCTGCTGGAATTGCCCGCCCTGCCACTTCCAGTACTCCGCGAGCAGCACCTCCACCAATGGGGCCAGGTGGCGCAAGGCCTGCATGGCACGGCGGGTCAGCGGCGGCGACTGGGTGCCGAAGCCCAGCGAGACGGCGATAACCACCTCGTCATCGACCCGGGCGAAGAACACCACCTCATCCACCAGCCCCAGGGCCCGATAGTAGTGGGCATAGTAGTCGCTGGACTCGAAACGGTCCGGGGCCAGCTCGCGCAGGCGGTGGGCGCCCCGGTCGAGTCCGTCGCTCACCGCGGTGAAGAAGGGGTCGAGCAGGTAGGCCTCGCTGAGGTAGCGCTCGATGCCCTGCTCGCGGCGCTGGGGCGGATAGTCGTCGTGGATCAGCAGTGGCCGGCGGCGGCCGCGGTAGGCATTGACCAGCACGGTATCGAAGGGCACCAGTTCGCGCAGGCACTGGTCGAGCCGCAAGGGGAAGTCCGCCGCCGCGGCACCGCGCAGCAGCCTGGCCAGGCGCTGATGCCAGGCGAGGCAGTCGGCCCGGGCGAGCCACTCGAGCATGGCGGCCTCAGAACGCCCGGGCCGGGGTGGTGCAGCTGACCAGCCGACAGGGGGCCTCGCCGGGGTTGCGGAAGCGGTGGGGGACGTTGGTCTCGAAGTAGTAGGCCTCGCCGGGGCCCAGCACGCGGGTCTCGGCGCCGATGGTGATCTCGATCTCGCCCTCCAGCACCACCCCGGCTTCCTCGCCCTGGTGGGCGATCATCTCGCGGCCGGTGTCGGCGCCGGGGGGGTAGGTCTCGATCATGAACGACAGGGCGCGGTCGCGCCGGTCGGCCCCCACCAGTTTGTAGATGACGTCACCCGAGCCCACGTCGGCGAGTTCCTCCGCCGAGTAGAACACCCGGTGGCCGCTCTCCAGGTCCATGGTGAAGAAGTCCCCCACGCTCATGGGAATGGCGTCGAGGATCTTCTTCAGCGAGCTGACCGAGGGGCTCACCTTGCCCTGTTCGATCAGCGACAGGCTGGAGTGGGTGACCCCGCAGCGCTTGGCCAGCTCGCGCTGGGAGATGCCGCGCAGGGTGCGCAGGGCGCGCAGGCGGGCGCCCACATCGTCGGACATCCGGATTTCCTCATCATTGTCCTGACGGAGGGGCGTCTACCGGAACGCCCGTGCCGTCGCGTCTCAGCAGAGCGCGTCGAGCTTCTCCTTGAGAAGCTGATTCACCTGCTGCGGGTTGGCGGTACCGCGCGAGGCCTTCATCACCTGGCCGACGAAGTAGCCGATCATCTTGCCGCGCTTGTCCGGCTCGGCATCGCGGTACTGGGCCACCTGGGCCGGGCTTTCGGCGATCACCCGGTCGATCATCGCCTCGATGGCGCCGCTGTCGGTGACCTGCTCGAGGCCCTTGGCGGCGATCACCTCGTCGGCGCTCCTGCCCTCGCCGTTCCACAGGGCCTGGAAGACCTGCTTGGCCGCCTTGCCGTTGATGGTGTCATCCATCACCCGTGCCACCAGTTCGCCGAGCGTCTCGGCCGAGACAGGGCTGTTCTGGATCGACAGGCCCTCCCGGTTGAGCGCCCCGGAGAGTTCGCCCTGGACCCAGTTGGCGGCCTGCTTGGCATCGCCGCAGACGTCCTTGACCCGCTCGAAGTACTCGGCCATCTGCCGGCTGGCCGAGAGCACCCCGGCGTCGTAGGCAGACAGGCCCAGCTCGTTCTCGAAGCGGGCGCGCTTGTCGGCGGGCAGCTCCGGCAGGTTGTCGCGCAGGTGGTCGACGTAGGCCCGGTCGAGCACCACCGGCAACAGGTCGGGGCAGGGGAAGTAACGGTAGTCGTTGGCCTCCTCCTTGGTGCGCATGCTGCGGGTCTCGTCGCGGTCGGGGTCGAACAGACGGGTCTCCTGCACGACCTGGCCACCGTCCTCGAGGAGCTCGATCTGGCGCTCCACCTCGAAGGCGATGGCGCGTTCGACGAAGCGGAAGGAGTTGACGTTCTTGATCTCGGCGCGGGTGCCGTATGTCTCCTGGCCCCTGGGGCGCACCGAGACGTTGACGTCGCAGCGCATCGAGCCCTCGGCCATATTGCCGTCGGAAATCCCCAGATAGGTGACGATCGAATGAATCGCCTTGAGGTAGGCGGCGGCCTCCCGGGCCGAGCGCAGATCCGGCTCGGAGACGATCTCCAGCAGCGGGGTGCCGGCACGGTTGAGGTCGACTCCCGTCATGCCATGAAAGTCCTCGTGCAGCGACTTGCCGGCGTCCTCCTCGAGGTGGGCATGATGCACCCGGATGCGCTTGGTGCTGCCGTCGTCGAGGGTGATCTCGACCTCGCCGGCGCCGACGATGGGGTGGTACATCTGGCTGGTCTGGTAGCCCTTGGGCAGGTCGGGGTAGAAGTAGTTCTTGCGGTCGAACACCGAGACCTCGGGGATCTCGGCGTGGATCGCCAGGCCGAACTGCACGGCCATGGCCACGGCGGCCTCGTTGAGCACCGGCAGCACGCCGGGCAGGCCCAGGTCGACGGCACAGGCCTGGGTGTTGGGCTCGGCGCCGAAGGCGGTGGAGGCGCCGGAGAAGATCTTGGAGCGGGTGGAGAGCTGGACGTGCACCTCCAGCCCGATCACGGTTTCCCATTGCATCAGACGGTCTCCTCGGCGATGGCCGGACGGCGGCGGTGCCAGTCGGTGGCCTGCTGGAAGCGGTGGGCGACGTTGAGCAGGCGGGCCTCGGCGAAGTGGGTGCCCAGGATCTGCAGGCCCACGGGGCGGCGGCCGACGAAGCCGGCCGGCACGCTGATGCCGGGGATGCCGGCCAGGTTGACGGCGATGGTGTAGATGTCCTGCAGGTACATGGAGACCGGGTCCTTCTTGGCCCCCAGGTCGAAGGCCGGGGTCGGCGAGGCGGGCCCCATCAGCACGTCGACCTCCTCGAAGGCGTCGAGGAAGTCCTCGCGGATCAGGCGGCGGACCTGCTGGGCCTTCTTGTAGTAGGCATCGAAGAAGCCCTCGGAGAGGGTGTGGGTGCCGATCAGGATGCGTCGCTTGACCTCCTCGCCGAAGCCCTCGGCCCGCGACCGCTCGTAGAGGTCGATCAGGTCGGTCGGGGCCTCGCAGCGGTGGCCGAAGCGCACGCCGTCGTAGCGCGACAGGTTGGAGGAGGCCTCCGCCGGGGCGATGACGTAGTACGCCGGGATGGCGTAGTGGGTGTGCGGCAGGCTCACCTCGCGCACGCTGGCGCCCAGCGACTCGTAGACCTTGACCGCCTCGCGGACGGCCTGTTCCACCGCCGGGTCGAGACCGTCACCGAAGTATTCCCGTGGCAGGCCGATCTTCAGCCCGGTGAGGGGCGCCTCGAGCTCCGCGGTGTAGTCGGGTACGCCGCGGGCGACGCTGGTGGAGTCGCGCAGGTCATGGCCGGCGATGGCCCCCAGCAGCCGGGCGCAGTCCTCGGCGGTGCGGGCCATGGGCCCGGCCTGGTCGAGGCTCGAAGCGTAGGCGATGATGCCGTAGCGCGAGACCCGGCCATAGGTGGGCTTGAGCCCGGTGATGCCGCAGAAGGCGGCCGGCTGGCGGATCGAGCCGCCGGTGTCGGTGCCCATGGCGGCAGGCACCAGGCCGGCCGCCACTGCGGCGGCGCTGCCGCCGGAGGAGCCGCCGGGCACGGCCATGGCATCCCAGGGATTCCTCACCGGCCCGTAGTGGCTGTTCTCGTTGGAGGAGCCCATGGCGAACTCGTCCATGTTGGTCTTGCCCAGGCTCACGGTGCCGGCGGCGGCGAGTTTCTCCACCACGGTGGCGTCATAGGGTGCGACGAAGTTGTCGAGCATCCGCGAGCCGGCGCTGGTCTTGACGCCCTCGGTGCAGAAGATGTCCTTGAGCGCCAGGGGCAGCCCGGTCAGCGCGCCGGCCTTGCCCGCCGCACGGGCGGCATCGGCCCGCTCGGCCGCGGCGAGCGCCTGCTCGGACGTCACGCTGATGAAGCTGTTGAGATCGTCGTCGAGACGGGAGATGCGCGCGAGCAGGTGCTCGGTCAACTCGCGGCTCGAGAACTCCCCGGCCTCGAGTGCGACGGCGAGTTCGCTGAGTGTCTTGTCATGCATGGGCCTAGGGCTCCGTCAAAGCTTGCCGGGAACGGAAGGTGCCGAGGGCGGTCATTCCACTACCCGGGGGACCAGGTAGAGGCCCTTCTCGACCGCCGGGGCGCAGCGCTGGAAGTCGGCGCGGCGGTTGGGCTCGGTGACCTCGTCGGCGCGCAGGCGCTGGGTGGCGTCCAACGGGTGGGCGAGGGGGGCGACGCCCTCGGTGTCCAGGCTCTGCAATTGATCGACCATCGCCAGGATGCGGCCCAGGTCGTCCACGTAGCGGGCCGCCTCGTCGTCGTTCAGGCCGAGTCGGGCCAGTTGGGCGGCCCGCATCACCTGTGCGTGTTCAAGCGCCATGATCAGGGTTCCTCGAACGGGGTGGGTCAGGGAAATGACCGCAAAAGGTACCACATCCGGCGCCTCGCTGGCAGGGTCGATGGTGCCTCGTGGCGGGGCCTTTCGCTTGCCGCTGGGGGGCCGCGGTGATACCGTTTGCATCCGCATAGGGTTCCCGGACTGCACTAGGTAACGACTTCCATGTTCAAACGCTTGAGGGGGCTGTTTTCCAGCGATCTGTCGATCGACCTGGGGACGGCCAATACGCTGATTTACGTGCGCGGTCGCGGCATCGTGCTCGATGAACCGTCGGTCGTGGCGATCCGCCAGTCCGGCAACATGCGCAGCGTCGCCGCGGTCGGTTCCGACGCCAAGCGCATGTTGGGCCGTACCCCGGGTAACATCACCGCCATTCGTCCGATGAAGGATGGGGTGATCGCCGATTTCACCGTCACCGAGCAGATGCTCCAGCACTTCATCCGCAAGGTACACCAGAGCACCTTCCTGACCCCGAGCCCGCGGGTGCTGGTCTGCGTGCCGTGCATGTCGACCCAGGTCGAGCGTCGTGCCATCAAGGAGTCGGCCGAAGGGGCCGGGGCCCGCGAGGTGTTCCTGATCGAGGAGCCCATGGCGGCGGCCATCGGTGCCGGCCTGCCCGTCGAGGAGGCCCAGGGGTCGATGGTGGTGGACATCGGCGGCGGAACCTCCGAGATCGCCATCATCTCGCTTAACGGCGTGGTCTACTCCGAGTCGATCCGCGTCGGCGGCGACCGCTTCGATGAGGCCATCACCGCCTACGTGCGTCGCCACTACGGCAGCCTGATCGGCGAGGCCACCGCCGAGCGCATCAAGGAAGAGATCGGCTGCGCCTATCCGGGCGGCGAGCTGCGCGAGATCGACGTGCGCGGTCGCAACCTGGCGGAGGGCATCCCGCGCAGCTTCACCCTCAACTCCCACGAGATCCTCGATGCCCTGCAGGAGACGCTGGCCTCCATCGTCTCGGCGGTGAAGAACGCCCTCGAACAGTCGCCCCCGGAGCTTGCGTCCGACATCGCCGAGCGTGGCCTCGTGCTGACCGGTGGCGGCGCCCTGCTGCGCGACCTGGACAAGCTGATCGCCGAGGAGACCGGGCTGCCGGTGATCGTCGCCGAGGACCCGCTGACCTGTGTGGCGCGGGGCGGCGGCAAGGCCCTGGAGATGATCGACCAGCATACCTTCGAACTGCTGTCCAGCGACTGAGGTTCCAAGCAGGACGCAGGCCTGGTGCGGGGGAATCGATTATTAAACCGCTGTTCTCGCACGGACCGCTGCCCGTCTATCGCATGCTGCTGTGCGCGCTGGCGGCGTCCGCGCTGATGTTCGTCGACACGCACTTCACACGCATGGAAGACGTCCGCGCCCAACTCTCCACCCTGGTGGCTCCCATTCAGTGGGTGGTCAGTCTGCCCAGCGACGTCCTCAACTGGGGCTCGCTGGCGCTCTCCGACCAGCGGGCACTGGTGGAGGAGAACCGTCGGTTGCGCGAGCAGATCCTGACCCTGTCGCACCGGGTGCAGCGCATGGCCAGCCTCACCGCCGAGAACGTGCGTCTGCGTGAGTTGCTGTCGGCAGCCAGCCGCAACGACGTGCCCTTCATCACCGCCGAACTGCTGTCGCTGGACGCCGATCCCTTCTCCCACCAGATGGTGATCGACCGTGGGCGCCGCAACGGCGTCTATGTGGGGCAGCCGGTGATGGACGCCTCGGGGCTGGTCGGCCAGGTCACCGCGGTCTCGGCCTACTCCAGTCGCGTGCTGCTGCTGGCCGACGCCAGTCATGCCCTACCGGTGCAGGTCAATCGCAATGGCCTGCGCTTCATCGTCCAGGGCTCCGGTAACTACAACGGCCTGAACGTGCTGCACGTGCCCGATACCGCCGATATCCGCGAGGGCGACCTGCTGGTCACCTCGGGGCTGGCCGGCCGTTTTCCTGCCGGCTATCCGGTGGCCCGTGTCGCCGAGGTGGTCCACGATCCCGGCCAGCCCTTCGCTCGGGTCACCGCCACTCCGGTGGCCCAGCTGCAGCGCTCGCGCCACTTCCTGCTGCTCTTCCCGCCGCCCCCGCCGCCGATACCGGAAGAGGAGGGCTGGGAGCTGGAGCTCTCCGCGGAGGCGCGGGCAGCGGCCCGCAGGCTGGTGGGGATAGACAATGGCGAGGAGGAGCCCTGATGCCCACGTCGTCTTCTGCCGGCATGATCTGGATCTGGCTGACCCTGCTGCTGGCCCTCTGCCTGCAGGTGATGCCGCTGGCCGATGGCTGGCAGATCTGGCGTCCCGACTGGCTGGGCCTGATGCTGATCTACTGGTGCATGAAGGCACCGCTGCGGGTGGGCGTACTTCACGGCTTCACGCTGGGCATCCTGCTCGACCTGATCGAGGGAGCGGTGCTGGGGCAGAACGCCCTGATTCTCTCGTTGCTGGCCTTTCTCTGCGCGCTGGTCTTCCCGCGTTTCCGGGCCTATTCGCTGGTGCAGCAGGCGGTGCTGATCTTCGTGCTGCTCGGCACCGTTCAGCTCGCCGAACAGTGGCTGCGTACCTTGCTGGGGCCCTTCTCCATTCATCTGTCGTTCCTGCTCCCTTCGCTGATCGGAGCGGTGCTCTGGCCCTGGCTGACCACGCTGTTCGAAGCGCTGGGCCGCCGGCTGGCGAGGGGGTGAACCAGCGCATGATGACCTCCCATCTCTGCCTCGCCTCGGCCTCGCCCCGTCGCCGCGAGCTGCTCGCCTCGATCGGGGTGCGGGTCGAGGTGTGCCCGGTGGATGTCGACGAGACGCCGCTGCCCCGAGAGGCGGCCGTCGATTACGTGGCCCGCCTGGCGCGGGCCAAGGCGCTGGCCGGGGCGCGTCGCTCGCCGCTACCGGCCCTGGGGTCCGATACCGCCGTGGTGCGCGACGGCGAGATCCTGGGCAAGCCGCGCGATCGCGGGCATGCCGCCGCCATGCTGCGTTCGCTGTCGGGGCGTGACCACGAGGTGCTCACCGCCGTGGCGGTGAGCGGGCCGGTGGGCCTGCTCGAGGCATGTGTCTCGACCCGGGTCGTCATGCGCGAGATCGGCGATGCCGAGATCGAGGCCTACTGGGCCACCGGGGAACCCGCCGACAAGGCCGGCGGCTATGCCATCCAAGGGCTCGCCGCGGTGTTCGTCGAACGCATCGAGGGGAGCCATTCGGCAGTGGTGGGGCTGCCGCTGTTCGAGACCGCCGCGCTGCTGGTGCGTCAAGGCGTACCGATCTGGAGCGGGGCTTTCAAGGACGGGGCTATGTCATAATGTTCTCAAAGACCTCTGGACAAGGATTTCCGCATGAGCGGTGAAGTACTCATCAACCTGACGCCGATGGAAACCCGAGTAGCCGTGGTGGAGAACGGCGTACTGCAGGAGGCCTTCATCGAGCGCTCGCGGCGACGAGGGATCGTCGGCAACATCTACAAGGGCCGGGTGGTGCGCGTGTTGCCAGGCATGCAGGCGGCCTTCGTCGACATCGGCCTCGACCGCGCCGCCTTCATCCACGCCCACGAGGTGATGCCGCCGGGTACCCCCGCCGAGGAGCAGGTCGCCATCGGCCAGCTGCTCCACGAGGGACAGGCGCTGGTGGTGCAGGTGACCAAGGATCCGATCGGTTCCAAGGGGGCCCGCTTGACCACCCACCTCTCGGTGCCCTCCCGCTACCTGGTCTACATGCCCGACTCGCCCCACCACGGCGTGTCCCAGCGCATCGAGGACGAGCGCGAGCGCGAGCGGTTGCGTGGCCTGCTCGAGGCGGCGCAGACCGGGCAGCAGCTGGAGATCAGTGGCGGCTTCATCGTGCGTACCGCCGCCGAGGGGGTGGGGGACGAAGAGCTCGCCAGCGACATGCATTTCCTTCTGCGCCTGTGGCGCAAGGTGAGCGAGCGCAAGGTCACCGCCCCGGCCCCCAGCGTGATCTACGACGACCTGCCGCTGTTCATGCGGACCCTGCGCGACGTGATGCGCGACGAGATCGAGAAGGTGCGCATCGACTCCCGGGAGAACTACGTCAAGCTGGTCGAGTTCGCCGAGGAGTTCATGCCCGATTCGGTGGGACGCATCGAGCACTATGCCGGCGAGCGCCCGATCTTCGACCTCTACAGCGTCGAGGACGAGATCCAGAAGGCGCTGGGGCGCAAGGTGCAGCTGAAGTCGGGGGGGTACCTGGTCATCGATCCCACCGAGGCGATGACCACCATCGACGTCAATACCGGCGGCTATGTGGGGCACCGCAACCTCGAGGAGACCATCTTCAAGACCAACCTCGAGGCGGCCACCGCCATCGCCCGCCAACTGCGGTTGCGCAACCTCGGCGGCATCATCATCATCGACTTCATCGACATGGAGGACCCGGAGCACCAGCGCCAGGTGCTCCGGGTGTTGGAGAAGGCGCTGGAGCGGGATCACGCCAAGACCAAGTGCACCGGGGTGACCGAACTGGGCCTGGTCCAGCTGACCCGCAAGCGAACCCGGGAAAGCCTCGAGCAGACGCTTTGCGAACCCTGTGCCACCTGCCACGGGCGCGGCACCCTCAAGACCCCGGAGACCGTCTGCTACGAGATCTTCCGCGAGATCCTGCGCGAGGAGCGTGCCTACGGCCCCGAGACCTACATGGTCCTGGCGTCGCAGTCGGTGGTCGATCGGCTGCTCGACGAGGAGTCGGCGGCGGTGGCCGACCTGGAGGCCTTCATCGGCAAGACCATTCGCTTCCAGGTCGAAATCCACTACTCCCAGGAGCAGTACGACATCGTGCTGATGTAAACCCATGCCTCGGATTCGCCTGCTGTCGCGCTGGGGGCTGACGCTGGCGGCGGTGCTGCTGGCGCTGCTGGCCCTGCTGCTGGTCCTGCTGCGGCTGGCGCTCGGCCTGGCCGAGGTCGCTACGCCGCGGCTCGAGGCGCTGCTCTCGGCACGCTTCGGTGCCGTGGTGCAGATCCGTGAACTCGACGCCCGCCTGGCGCGGCTCGACCCGGTGCTGGAACTCGCCGACGTGACGGTGCGTTCGCGAGAGGGGCTCGGCCACACTCCGCTGATCGAGATCCAGGGCGGTCGGCTATGGCTGGATACCCTGGCCAGCCTGCGCGAGGGCGCCCCCGTGGTGGGGGATGCCCGCCTGCAGGGGGTGACGCTGCATCTCTATCAGGACGACCAGCGGCGTTGGCACTGGCCGGACCCGGCTCGACTCCCCCCCGAACTCAGGCCCGACATCGAGTTCGACCTGGATCGCCTCGACTTCTGGGTCGGGCTGCTGCTGCGTCAGCGCGCCTGGGTCGAGGAGCTGCGCCTGGTGTTGCATGGCCAGGAGAAGCGCGAGGTGCTGTATGCGCCACGCCTGCTGATGACCGGGGACGCCCGCCACGCCCACCTGGAGGGCGAGGTGCGCGTCGAGGACCAGGAGCGGGGCGGGGAGCAGTTCGCCATGCAGGCGGCATTGGAGATCTTTCCCGGCCCCTCGGGGCTGCGCGACTTCAGCGCCGCCCTGCAGGCCGACATGCAGCTCGACAGTCTTCTGGGACTGGCCGAGGTGCTGGGGCGCAACGACCCCCTGCGCCTCGAGACGGTCAGCGGCGATGCCCGGTTGTGGGGACGCTGGCACCGTGGCCGACTGGTCGATGTGCGGGCCGACCTGGACGTGCCGCTGCTGGCTATGAGTCACGACGACAGCGGCGGTGAGCTGCGTACCATCGTGCTCGAAGCGGTGAAGGCGCGCGGCCAGTGGTTGCGACGCGACGACGGCTGGGAGGCCTGGCTCGAAGGGGATGCCGGCAGCGCCGACTGGGATGCCCCCGAGGCGCTGGCCGAGGCGGAGGGGCCGGCCCTGCCGACCCACTGGTACCTGCGTCACCGGGACGACGGCTGGTGGCTCACTACCAGCGAGTTCGAGCTGGGCGCGATGGCCGCCTGGCACGATCGCCTGCCGCTGCCGGAAGCGCTGTCGCGGGTGGTGGCGACTCTGGATCCCCGCGGCCGGGTGACCGGGCTGGGGCTGGGGCGCCACAACGGCCACTGGCTGGCTCGGGCGGGGCTGCACGACGTGGCGGCCTCACCCTGGGAGCAGGCCCCCGGTGGGGGGCCGTTCGACATGTGGGTCGAGGCCCGGGACCTGAACGGGCGGGTGAGCTTCGTCGGCGGTGACGGCGTCGAGCTGTACTTTCCCGAGGTCTTTGCCGCCCCCATGACCCTTTCCCATGCCAGCGGCGAGGTACGCTGGTCCTACGACGGGCCGCGCAGCTTCGTCAGCGGCCGTGACCTCAGGGCGGGCTGGAACGGTGCCGAGGTCGAGGGCGGTTTCGGCCTCTCGGTGGGAGGCGGACAACGGGGGGGCTTCGGGCTGACGCTCGGCTTCCGGGACGCGGACGCCATCGATACGCCGCTGCTCGATTGGTTGCCGGTGGAGATCATGGGTGACGAGCTCCTCGAGTGGCTGGGGGGCGGTGTGGCCGGCCGCGTGCCCGAGGGCTCGCTGCGCCTGCATGTTCCCTTGGCTGGCGGTGCGGCCCGGGTCGCCCCCTCCTTCGGCCTGACACTCGCCATCGAGGAGGGGCGGTTGCCCTTCGCGCCGGACTGGCCGGCCCTGGAAGCACTCGAGGGGCGTCTGCGCCTGCAGGACACCACGCTCGAGGCGACCGTGGACCGGGCCGAGAGCCTCGGGGTCGAGGCCCGCGACGGCCGCGTCTCGCTGGTCGACGAACATCTCGAGGTGAGCGGTGAGCTCGAGGCCTCGGCCGAGGCGCTGCGCCGCTACCTGCTGGCGATGCCGGTGGAGGGCATCGAGGCGGTGGAGGCGTGGCAGGGAGAGGGCGGCACCGCGGGGCGGCTGGCGTTGGCACTGCCGCTGGGCGAGCCGGCGGCACTGGCGCTGGATATCGACACCGAGGTTGCGTTCGACCGGCTGGTGTATCGCCCACTGGAGCTGGTCTTCGGTAACCTCAAGGGGCCTCTGGCCTGGCGCCAGCGCGGCGAGGAAGGCGGGCTCGAAGGCCGCATGGAGGGCCGGTTGCTCGGTGGGCCGGTGCGTGCCGAGATCGACACCCTGGCCGGCGGTCTCGATCTGGCCGGGACCGCCACGGCCGGTGGCCTGGCTCAATGGGCCGGCGTGGCAGCGCTCGATGACCTGCTCGAGGGGCAGTTCCCCTGGCAGGGCCGTCTGGCGGTCGGCGAACAGGCCAGTTCCCTCAGCCTCTCGAGCTCGCTCGAGGGGTTGGGCATCGCCCTGCCGGCGCCGCTGGGCAAGCTGCCCGCACGGCGCGAGCCGCTGCGGCTCGATGTGGATCTGACTGCCGGCCGGTTCGAGGGCCGGCTGGGGGATCACTTGGCCCTGCGCTGGCGGGAGCTCGCCGGGTCGGAGATCGGCCAGGGCCAGGTCTGGCTGGGTCGGCCGCCGGTCACGCCCTGGCCGGGGGGCGAGGGCTGGTGGGTGGAGGCCTATCAGCCGCGCCTCGATCTGGCCGCCTGGGGCGAGGCGCTCTCGGCGCTGGGCGTCGACGGGGCGGCCGGGCGGACCGCCGGGATGGACGGGGGGCTCGTCGGGGGGCTGGGGGCCGTCGGGCTCGAGACCAGTTGCCTGGAGCACGAGGGGCGCTGCCTGGGGTCGCTCTACCTTGACGGTCGCCCTCTGCTCGGCAGTGGCTGGCGGATGGCGCTGGATGGCAGTCTGGTCGAGGGACAGCTCGATTATCGGCCTCAGCTCGCCGAGCCCCTGGACATCGCACTGATGCGCCTGAGCCTGGACGGCCTGTTTCATCGGGCCGGTGTCGGTGGCTCGCTGATGGACGAGATCGCCACGCCACCGGAGCCGGCCCCCTTGCCGGACTGGGTCGCGCGGCTGCCCGACGGCCGCCTGCGTGTCGCCGACATCGAGTACCAGGGGCGGCGCTTCGGCCCACTCACGGCCCGCTGGCGGGCGACCTCCGAGCGCTTGACCATCGCGCCGCTGGGGCTGACCCTGGGCGAGGTCTCGGCCCGGGGCGAGCTGGTCTGGGAGGCCGCCGGCCCCGCCGACAGCCTGAGCCGGGCGCGGCTCAGCCTGGACGGCCGCGACCTCGGCACCGCGCTGGAGCGGCTCGGTCAACCGGTGTCGATCCGCAATCGCGAGACCCGGGTCACCAGCCAGCTCGCCTGGCCCGGTGCGCCCTGGCAGTTCGCCCTGGAGCGCTCCCGCGGCAGCGTCGAGGTGCTGCTGCGCGACGGACGCTTCGTCAATATCGAGTCGCCGTCGGCACGCCTGGTGGGACTGCTCAACGTCGACAACCTGGTGCGTCGCCTGCGGCTCGATTTCTCCGATGTCACCGGCCAGGGCACCGCCTTCGACAGTGTCACCGGCGCCGCGACCCTGTATGGTGGCATTCTGGAGACTCGTGGGCCGGTGGAGGTCGATGGGCCGGCCACCTTCTTCACCCTGGACGGCCGTGTCGACCTGGCGCGGCGGGAACTCGACCAGCGCCTGGGCGTCACAGTGCCGGTAAGCCGCAATCTGCCACTGGCCGCCGTGATCGCCGGCGCGCCGGTGATCGGCGGTGCCCTGTTCATCGCCGATCGCCTGTTCGGCGACGCCATCGACCGGGTGACGCGAATTCATTACCGTGTGCGGGGTCCCTGGACCTCGCCCCAGATATCCGTGGAAAGTGCCGAATGACATCACGCCATCACTCCCTGCTCGAAGATGCTGCCGAGATCCTGCTCGCCCCGGGCGGGCTCGATCTCGGTGCCCTGGATGCGGGCCTGGGGCATGCCCTGGGCCCGGGCATCGACTACGCCGACCTCTACTTCCAGCGCAGCTGGCACGAGGGGTGGGTGCTCGAGGACGGCGAGGTCAAGGAGGCCAGCTACAACATCGACGGTGGTGTCGGCGTGCGCTCCATGGCCGGCGAGAAGACCGGCTTTGCCTATTCCAACCAGATCACCCGCGAGGCCCTGGCCGAGACCGGGCGCACCGCATCGGGCATCGTACGCCGTGGCAGCCGCCTCGAGGCCGCCCCCCGGGTGGTGGTGGCCAGTGAGGGTCGCTACGGCGGGGTGGACCCGCTCTCCGGGCTCACCGCCGAGGAGAAGATCGCCATGCTCAAGCAGGCCGATCGGATCGCTCGTGCGGCCGACCCCGCGGTGTCCCAGGTCAGTGCCTCGCTCACCGGGGTGCACGAGGTGGTGCTGGTGCGGGCCAGCGACGGCACCCTGGCGGCGGACATCCGCCCCCTGGTGCGCTTCAATGTCAGCGTCATCGCGGTCAGGAACGGCCGCCGCGAGCGCGGCAGCGCCGGCGGTGGCGGTCGCTACTCCATGGCGCGGCTGCGCGACGAGGGCGTCGCCGAACGTTTCGCCAAGGAGGCGGTGCGCCAGGCACTGGTCAACCTGGAGGCGGTCGATGCCCCGGCCGGCCAGCTGCCGGTGGTGCTGGGCCCCGGCTGGCCGGGCATCCTGCTCCACGAGGCGGTGGGCCACGGCCTGGAGGGCGACTTCAACCGCAAGGGCAGCTCCGCCTTCGCCGGACGCATGGGGCAGCGGGTCGCCTCGCCGGGCGTGACCGTGGTCGACGACGCCACCCTGGCCGACCGTCGCGGTTCGATGAGCGTCGACGACGAGGGCACCCCGGGGCAGTACACCCCCCTGATCGAGGACGGCGTCCTCACCGGCTACATGCAGGACAAGCTCAACGCCCGGCTGATGGGCATGGCGCCGACCGGCAATGCCCGGCGCGAATCCTTCGCCCACCTGCCGATGCCGCGCATGACCAACACCTACATGCTGGCCGGGCAGGACGACCCGGAGGAGATTCTGCGCAGCGTCAAGCGTGGGCTCTACGCGGTGAGCTTCGGCGGCGGCCAGGTCGACATCACCTCGGGCAAGTTCGTCTTCTCGGCCAGCGAGGCCTACCTGATCGAGGATGGGCGCATCACCGCCCCGGTGAAGGGGGCGACCCTGATCGGCAATGGCCCCGAGGCCATGGGCCGGGTATCGATGATCGGCCACGACCTGGAACTGGACACCGGGATCGGGGTCTGCGGCAAGGAGGGGCAGGGCGTGCCGGTGGGCGTGGGCCAGCCGACGCTGAAGCTGGACGAGCTGACCGTCGGAGGGACCCAGTCGTAAGGCGCTGTAGTAGGGCCGCCGACGTCGGCGGTCCCTATGGGGTCAGACCCCGGCGGGCGCCGGTACGACGGGAAAGGTGCACGATGACAGGCATGGCGACTTGGCTGGGGTCTGACCCCATAGGGGCCATGCCGTCAACATGGCCAGCGTAGGGGCACAAGAGCCATGCGCTCGGGCAGGTGCCAGGCCTACAGCCCCGCCGTATCGCGGACCAGCTTGAACAGCTTGCGGGCGCTGGCCGGGGGCTTGCCCCGTTCACGCTCGCGGCTGGCGTTGCGGATCAACTGGCGGAGCGCCTGGCGGTCGACGGTGGGATAGTCGGCGATGAAGGCCTCCACGGCGTCGTCGCCCTCCTCGAGCAGGCGGTCGCGCCAGGCCTCGAGGCGGTGGAAGGCGTGGTCGCGCCGGAGCTTCTCCTGCTCGATCTCGTCGTACACCGCCTGGATGGCGTCGAGGTCCTCGCGCCGCATCAGCTTGCCGACGTACTGCATGTGCCGGCGGCGCCCCTCGTGGGAGCGGATCCGCGAGGTCTCCTCCACCGCGGCGAGGAGGTCGTCGGAGAGGGGGAAGCGGGCGCGCTCGGCCTCGCTCATGGCGATGATCCGCTCGCCCAGGGTTTGCAGGGCGTGCATCTCACGCTTGAGCTGGGACTTGCTGGGCGGTTCGTCGTCCGACTGGGTGATCCGGGCAAGCAGTTCACGAGAGGATTCCTGGGTCATGCCGCTTCCATCGGTTAGAGGCTGGGATGGCCACAGTATATCAGCCCGCCGCGGTGGGCTGGGCAATGCATCATGATTGACCACCGGCCGTACGGCCGGTCGACGAGGAGAATCGCATGACACAGGCTTTCGATGCCGCCGCCCAGCAGGTGTTGCTGGAATCCCGGGCCCAGGCGGCGCTCGAGCAGGCCAGGCGACTGGGGGCCGATGCCTGCGAGGTCGGGGCCAGCGTCGATCAGGGGATCGGCATCAGCGTGCGCGAGGGCGAGGTGGAGACCGTCGAGCTCTCCCGCGACCAGGGCATCGCGGTGACCGTCTATGTCGGGTCGCGAAAAGGCAGTGCCTCGTCCAGCGACGCCGGCGAGGCCTCGATCCGCGCGGTGGTGGAGAAGGCCCTGGCCATCGCCCGCCATACCGGCGAGGACCCGGCGGCGGGGCTGGCCGCCGCCGAGCTGATGGCGCGCGAGCTGCCGGACCTCGACGTCCACCACCCCTGGGACCTGACCCCCGAGCAGGCCATCGAGCTGGCACTCGCCTGCGAGGCCGCCGGCCGTGGCATGGCGGGGATCCGCAGCTCCGACGGTGCCTCGCTCTCCAGCGGCGAGGGCGTGCGGGTCTACGCCAACAGTCACGGGTTCCTCGGTAGCCAGCGCGGCAGTCGCCACTCGCTCTCCTGCATGCTGATCGCCGAGGACGACGGCGGCATGCAGCGCGACTACGACTACACCAGTGCTCGCGCCCCCCGCGACCTGCAGGCACCCGAGGCGGTGGGCGAGAGCGCGGCGCGGCGTACCCTGCGTCGTCTCGGCGCCCGGCGCCCGGCCACCGGGCGCTTGCCGGTGCTGTTCGACCCGACCCTGGCGAGCGGACTGGTGGGGCACCTGATGAGCGCCATCGCCGGCGGCGCCCTCTATCGTCAGGCCTCCTTTCTCTGCGATCGCCTGGGCGACCCGCTCTTTCCCGAGTGGTTCGGTCTCGGCGAGCGGCCCATGGAGCGCGGCGCCATGGCCAGCAGCCCCTTCGACAATGACGGCGTCCAGACCCGTGACAACGTCTTCATCGACCGCGGGCGCCTGGCCAGCTACATGCTCTCGGCCTACAGCGCCCGGCGCCTGGGCCTCGAGACCACCGGCAACGCCGGCGGGGCGCGCAACCTGCGCATCGCCGCCCCCCTGGAGTCCCGGGAGGCGTTGCTGGAGCGCATGGGGCGCGGCGTGCTGGTCACCGAGCTGATGGGGCAGGGCGTCAACGGCGTGACCGGCGACTACTCCCGCGGTGCCGCCGGCTTCTGGGTCGAGGATGGCGAGATCCGCCATCCGGTGGAGGAGTTCACCATCGCCAGCAACCTCGAGGCGATGTTCCGGGGACTGACCGGTGTCGGTGACGACACCGATACCCGCGGCAGCATCCACACCGGCAGCTGGTTGATCGACGAGATGACCGTCGCCGGCGCCTAGGCGTCCTCGTCGAAGCGGGCCTCGAAGAGTGCCTCGAGGGCGTCGAGCACCGCCTCGGCGTCCTCGCCCTCGGTACTGATCGTGAGCTCGGTACCGCAGGGGGCGGCCAGCATCAGCAGCGACATGATGTTGGCGGCATCGGCCTCGCGGCCGCCATGACTCACGGTGACCCGTGCCTGGAAGGGTTGGCAGCACTGGACCAGCTTGGTGGCGGCACGGGCGTGCAGGCCGCGCCGATTGGTCAGGGTGAGCTTGCGTTGCGGCACGCCTCAGGTTCCTTCGTCGTCGTTCTCTGCCCGTGGCGGCTCCGACTGCCGGGGGAGGATAGCGTGGATGCCCAGCTCGCGATGGCGCAGTCGCACGCTGGGGTAATGTCCGGCGAGGTGGTGGGCCAGTCGTTCGGCCAGGTGGACCGAACGGTGCTGGCCGCCGGTGCAGCCGATGGCCACGGTCAGGTAGCTGCGATGGCTGGTCTGGTAGGCGGGCAGCCAGCGCTCCACCCAGGCCAGGATGTCGTCATGCATCTCGCCGACGAGGGGGTAGCCGTCGAGGAACTCGATGACCGCAGCGTCGCGGCCGGTGTACGGCCGCAGCCGGGGATCCCAGTAGGGATTCGGCAGGCAGCGGGCGTCGAAGACGATGTCGGCGTCGAGCGGCACGCCGCGCTTGAAGCCAAAGGACTCCACCGTCAGGGTCAACTGGTCGGCCCGGTGGTTGGCGACCTGGTCGCTGATGCGCCGCCGCAGCTCGTGGACCGAGAGCCGTGAGGTGTCGATCACCAGGTCGGCGAGGTCGCGGATCTCGGCCAGCGCCGTCTCCTCGGAATCGATCGCCTCGGCCAGGGTCATGTCGCTGCCCCGCGTCAGCGGGTGGCGCCGGCGGGTTTCCGAGTAGCGCTCGAGCAGGATGCGGGCGTCGGTGGTGAGGTAGATCACCTGGCCGTCGATCCCTCGTGCGCGGACCTCCTCCAGCAGGCTGGGGAAGCGTTCCAGTGCATGGGGCAGGTTGCGGGCGTCGATGCTCACCGCGATCGAGGTGTGGGGCGAGTGATCGCTGCTGAGTTCGTCGACCAGCGGGCCGAGCAGCATGGCCGGCAGGTTGTCGATGGCATAGTAGCCGAGGTCCTCGAGCGCCTGCAGTGCGATCGACTTGCCGGAGCCGGATCGGCCACTGATGATCACGAGCTGCATGGCGGGTCTCCTGGTCATTGAGCTGGCCGGGGTGGCCCGGTGACGGGCGGTCAGGCGCTGGACTGTCGTCGGATCGCCTCGACGAGCCGTTCATGGAGCTCACGCTGGCTGGCGCTCTTGCGCAGTCGGCCACGGGTCTCGGCATCGTTCATCACGCTTGCCACCTGGGCCAGCAACGAGAGATGGGCATCGTCGGCCTCCTCGGGGACCAGCAGCACGAAGATCAGGTCCACCGGTTCGCCATCGATGGCGTCGAAGTCGATTGGCTCGGCGAGCTTGAGGAAGCCGGCGATGGGGGCCTTGCAGTGTGGATCACGGGCATGGGGGATGGCGACACCGTTGCCGATTCCCGTACTGCCCAGGCGTTCACGGCCGATCAGGCGGCCGAAGACTTCCTGGCTATCGAGGCTCGGGGTGTTCTGGGCGATGAAGGTGCTGAAGAATTCCAGTACCCGCTTCTTGCTTCCCCCCGGCACACCGAAGAGGGTGCGCTCGGGGGGCAGGATGGCTTCGAGTGTCATGATGGATCAGCGGGCACCGGCGCCCTGGGCGCGGGCCTGGACCTTCTCCTTGTGCTTGACCAGTTGGCGGTCCAACTTGTCGGCGAGGGCGTCGATAGCGGCGTACATGTCACCGTCCATGGCCTCGGCGTGCAGATCGGCACCGGCGGCGTGCAGGGTGCAAGCCGCCTGCTGGCGGGCCTTCTCGACGGAGAGCGTTACCTGCACGGTGGTGATGTTGTCGTAGTGACGCTCCACGCGCGTGAGCTTTTCGTTCACATAGTCACGCAGGGCGTCGGTCAGTTCCACATGATGGCCGGTGATGTTGACTTGCATGACACGCTCCTTCGTCCTTCGTATTGGTGCCCCGATTGTAACCCTTTTTCCTGCCGTGCAAACCCCCCGTGACGGACGCCTCACGACAGCCCTGATACAGGTCGCGGGCGCGACCGAAGGCGTGCCGGTGATGCATGTTTTGCAAGCACCGGCGTGCTCAGCGTAACCGCTTGCGTTCGCTGGAAGAGGGAATGCCCATGGCCTCCCGGTATTTGGCCACGGTCCGTCGCGCAACGCTGATGCCGGCCTCCTCGAGCAGCGCGACCAGCTTGCTGTCGGAGAGCGGCTTGCGCGGTGGTTCCTCCTGGATCAGCTTGCGGAGGCGTGCGCGGATCGCCGTGCTCGAGTGGGCGTCGCCGTCGCCGTTGCTGACCTGGCTGGAGAAGAAATACTTCAGCTCGAAGACCCCGCGCGGGGTGTGGATGAACTTTTGGGTGGTGACCCGCGAGATGGTCGACTCGTGCATCTCCACGGCCTGGGCGATATCGGCCAGGATCAACGGTTTCATCGCCTCCTCGCCCTGTTCGAGGAAGTCGAGCTGGCGCGCCATGATCTCGCGCCCCACCCGCAGCAGGGTATCGTTGCGGCTGGAGAGGCTCTTCATCAGCCAGCGCGCCTCCTGCAGGTGATTCTTGAGGAACTGGTTATCCTGGCTCTTGTCGGCGCGGCGAATCAGCGCCGCGTAGTCGGGCTGGATGCGCAGTCGCGGCAAGGCTTCGGGATTGAGTTCCACCTGCCAGCCGCGGCTGTCGTGACGGGCGACCAGGTCGGGGGTGACGTAGTCGCTGTCGGGCTCCGCAAAGCGACTGCCCGGCCTCGGATCCAGCGAGCGGATCAGGGCGGTCACCTCGTCGAGGGCATCGTCGTCGAGGCCGAGGCGGCGCTTGAGCAGGCGTCGGTCGTCGGCGGCCAGCGCCTCGAGAAACTGGCGCACCAGGCGGCGGGCCTGGGGCAGCAGGGGGGTATCGTCGGGCAGGGCGGCCAGTTGCAGCATCAGGCATTCGCGCAGGTCCCGGGCGAAGACGCCGGTCGGCTCGAACTGCTGCAGGCGCAGTAACACCTGCTCGACCTCACGGCTCTTGAGGCCCTCGAGCCCCTGGTTGCGGAGCCCGTCCCGCAATTCGTCGAGCGGCTGGGCCAGGTAGCCGGCGCCGTCCACGGCGTCGATCAGGCTCTCGGCGATGTGCAGCTGGCGTTCGTCCAGGTCGGTCATCGCCAGTTGCCAGGTGAGGTGGCCCCGCAGGCTCTGGCCCTCGGCCTGGCGTTCGAAATCCGGGCCTTCGCCACCGGCAGGAAGGGCCAGGTCCTGATAGGTATCCGACCAGTCGCTGTCGACGGAGAGCTCGCTGGGGATCTCGCTGGCCCAGTCGTCATCGGGCGCCTCGCTCGTCGCCTGCTCGCCGAAGCCGTCGTCGAGCTCGAGCATGGGGTTCGACTCCAGGGCCTGCTGGATCTCCTGACGCAGGTCCAGGGTGGAGAGCTGCAGCAGGGCAATGGCCTGCTGCAACTGGGGCGTCATGGTCAGCTGGGTGCCGACGCGCAGTTGCAGGGATGCTTTCATGGCCATGAGAAGTGTGTGCTCATTCGCCGAAAACTCCCACCCTAGTCCGCCGTCGATCGTCTTGCAAGCATTTTATTAGCAATAAGCGTGCCATCGGCAAACTTTGTGCCGTATGAGTATAATAATCGTTATATCAGAGAGTTGCGGTGATGCTTCAGAGGCGGAAGTCTTCGCCAAGATACACTTCCCGTACCCGCTGGTTGGTCAGGATCGCCTCGGCATTGCCTTCGGCGATTATCTGGCCGTCGCCGACGATGTAGGCGGTATCGCAGATGTCGAGGGTCTCGCGCACGTTGTGGTCGGTGATCAGCACGCCGATATCGCGAGCCCTCAGTTGGCGGATGATGCCCTTGATCTCGCCTACCGAGATGGGGTCGACCCCGGCGAAGGGTTCGTCGAGCAGGATGAAGGCGGGTTCCGTGGCCAGTGCCCTGGCGATCTCCACGCGCCGCCGCTCGCCCCCGGAGAGGCTCATGCCGAGATTATCGCGGATATGGGTGACGTGAAAGTCCGCGAGGAGTTCTTCCAGGCGTGCCTGGCGGCCGGCACGGTCGAGGTCCTGGCGAGTCTCGAGGATCGCCATGATGTTGTCGGCCACCGTGAGCTTGCGAAAGATCGAGGCCTCCTGGGGCAGGTAACCGATCCCGGCTCGCGCCCGCTCATGCATGGCCGCCTTCGACAGGTCGAGGCTGTCGATGTGGACCTCGCCGGCATCGGCGCGTACCAGGCCGACGATCATGTAGAAGGAGGTGGTCTTGCCCGCCCCGTTGGGGCCGAGCAGGCCGACGATGCTGCCCTGGCCGATGGCCAGGCTGATGTCCTGGACCACGCGGCGGCGCTTGTAGCTCTTGGCCAGGTGGCTGGCGCGAAGTGTCTTCATGTCGTCCCTTACTGTTGCTCGGGCTGCAGGGTCATGCGTACGCGCTGGCGCTCCTGGACACCCTCGGCCTCGGCGCGTGCCTGGACCACCCGGCGGTCGAGGAAGTACTCCAGGTAGCCGCCATCGAAGGTGTCGCCGCCCTGGTGCAGCTCGGCACGGTCGATCAGTTCCACCCGTCGCTCGGCGACGTAGTAGACGATGGTGCGCCCCCAGCCGCGCACGAGGGGTTCGTCCGGGGCGGGTCGCTGCTCGATATAGGCGCGCTCGCCGGTGGCGATGGCGTGGGAGAGCTCGCCTGCCGCGTTGCGGCGGATCTCGACCCGGTCGCCGGTCAGTTGCATGCTGCCCTGGCGGATGTCCACGTCGCCGGTATAGATGGCGGTGCCGGCACGGTCGTCGAGATCGAGTCGGTCCGCTTCCACTTCGATGGGGGCGCTGGCGTCGCCCTCGAGGGCCAGTGTCGAGGAGGGGGACAGGGCCAGGAGCGTGAATGCCAGTCCGAGCAGTGCCGGGGCCAGCAGGGAGGCAGAGGGCAGTCGCATCATGGCTCGGGATCCTTGTCGGTGGGAGCTTGCGTCTCGGGCGGATGGTGACCGCGAACATTGTCGGTCAGGCGGGCGCGATTGTCATGGATCCAGGCGTCGAAGCGTTCGCCGCTCATGCGTTGGGGCGGTTGACGCAACAGCGCGGGGGTATCGCTCCAGGCGTGGCCGGTATCGGCGTCGAAGTGCAGGATGTCGGTGTCGAGCTGCCAGCGCTCCTCGGGGGCGTGCAGGCGGGCGTCGCCGGAGAGGGTCAGGGGATTGCCGCCGGCGCCCAGGGTGCCGACCTCGCCGTAGCCGAACCAGATGCGCCCCGAGCTGTCGATCAGTCGCGCCACCGGGGCCTGCAGGCGGGTGATGTCGTCATGGGGGGTGTGCACCAGACGCGGGGTGTCCAGGCGCTGGTGCGCCCGGCCCTCGGCGTCGAAGCGGGTCAGGCGGGCCCCCTCGAGGTAATAGTCCGGTTCGCCGGCCTCATGGCGGGGGACCGGTCCGGGCTCGCGGGGGGCGCGCTGGTCGAGCAGGGCGAGTACGCCGCCCAGGACCAGCAGCAGCAGGAACAGCCAGACCCGGAAGGAAGGACGCGGCAGGCGCAGCGCCATGACCTCAGTCGGCTCCGTGCAGGTAGGTGTCGAGCACGGCATCCCAATGCCCCTGGGCCTGGAGCAGGACATCGCAGATCTCGCGCACCGCACCGTGGCCGGCGGCACTCTCGGTGACCCAGTCGGCGTGCTTGCGGATGTAGGAGGGGGCGCCGGGGACGCTGATGCCGACACCGGCGCGCTCGATGGCGCCCACGTCCGGCATGTCGTCGCCGCAATAGGCGACCTGGTCCAGTTCGAGGCCGAGGCGGGTGCAGAGTTCACGCAGCATGGGCAGTTTCTTCTCGACCCCCTGATAGACGTGCTTGATGCCCAGCGCGGCGGCGCGACGGCTGACCATGGGCGAGTCGCGGCCGGTGATCAGTGCGACCTCGAGTCCGGCACGCTTGAGCAGCTTGATGCCATGGCCGTCGTGGGTGTGGAAGGCCTTGATCTCGATGCCGTCGGCCTGGAAGTAGAGGCGGCCGTCGGTGAGGACGCCATCCACGTCCAGGGCCAGCAGGCGCACGCGGCGCAGCCGGTCCACCAGCTGGGGATCGAGCAGGGGGGAATCGAGGGTCATGAGGACTCCTTGGGTGAGAAAGGCATCAGATCACGCCGCTGGCGAGCAGGTCGTGCATGTGGAGGGCGCCGATCGGCCGGTTGTCATCGTCGATCACGGCCAGGGCGGTGATGCGGTTGTCTTCCATGATGCGGACCGCCTCGGCCGCCAGGATATCGGCGGTGACCCGCTTGCCGGGCCGGGTCATGACGTCGTCGACCCTGAGGGCGGAGAGGTCGCTGTGCCGGTCCAGGGTGCGACGCAGGTCGCCATCGGTGTAGACCCCGGACAGGCGGCCGTCGTCGTCGACCACGCAGGTGAAGCCGAGTCCCTGGCGGGTGATCTCCAGCAGGGCGTCGCGCAGTGGACTGCCGAGTGGCACCGAGGGCAGCCGGGTGCCGCGGTGCATCAGGTCGCCGACCCGCAGCAGCAGGCGTTTGCCGAGACTGCCGCCGGGGTGCGAGCGAGCGAAGTCCTCGGCGGTGAAGCCGCGGGACTCGAGCAGTGCCACGGCCAGGGCGTCGCCCAGGACCAGCGCCGCGGTGGTCGAGGAGGTGGGCGCCAGGTCCAGCGGGCAGGCCTCGCGCTCGACGCCGGCATCGAGGTGGGCCTCGGCATGGCGCGCCAGGGTCGAGCCGGGGCGTCCGGTCATGCTGATCAGCGGTGTGCCCATGCGCTTGAGCAACGGCAGCAGGGCGGTGACCTCGGCGGTCTCGCCGGAATTGGAGAGCGCCAGCACCACGTCGCCGGGGGTGATCATGCCCAGGTCGCCGTGGCTGGCCTCCCCGGGATGCACGAAGAAGGCGGGGGTGCCGGTGCTGGCCAGGGTGGCGGCGATCTTGCCGGCGATGTGGCCGGACTTGCCCATGCCGGTTACCACGACCCGGCCGCGGCAGGCGAGAATCAGCTCGCAGGCGCGGTCGAAGCCCTCGTCGAGGCGAGTGACGAGCGCGGCGATGGCCTGCTGTTCCAGCTGCAGGGTGCGTCGCGCACTGTCGCGTAGCGGCGAGCCGCCGGTGGGTGAGGTGTCTGTCGTCATGGCGGTGATTGTTGCCCGTTGCTGCGTTTCACTCAAGGTCCGTGGAGGCCCGTTCAAGGGGCCGGAACGTCGGCGGCGAGGCTGGCGATGCCGAGCCAGACCAGGTAGCCGGCATAGCTCAGCGCCAGCAGGCTGCCGGGTAGCCGGCCCAGGCGGCCGTGGCGCTGCCACAGCAGCAGCATGCCCAGTGCCAGGGTCAGGGCCAGCATGACCCGGTAGTCGCGTTCGCCGGCCACCGGGTCGATGGGCCCGGGGGCCAGCATGCCCGGCACCGGGAGCACGGCGAGCATGTTGAACAGGTTGGAGCCGATCACATTGCCGATGGCGATGTCGTGGTGGCGCTTCAGCGCGCTGGCCACGCAGGCGGCCAGTTCCGGCAGGCTGGTGCCGATGGCCACCACCGTCAGTCCGATGACCAGTTCACTGACCCCGATGCCGCGCGCCAGTTCACTGGCGCCCCACACCAGGGCCCGCGAGCCGACGCCCATGATCACCAGGGTCACCACCAGCCACAGCAGGGCACGGGGGAGGCGCATGTCGGGAATCTCCCCGGGCGCGTCGCTGACCGCGTCGGGGGTGTCGGCGCGGACCAGCCACCACAGGCTGAACACCAGCAGCAGCACCAGGAAGAGGGCATCGAAGCGGCCGAGGATGCCGTTGGCCAGCGAGTAGCCGGCCAGGCCGGTGGCGCCGAGCAGCAGCGGCAGCTCGCGGCGCACGATGGAGAAGCGCACCGGGATGGGCACCACCAGGGCGGTCACGCCGAGGACCAGGCCGATATTGGCGATGTTCGAGCCCAGCGCGTTGCCGGTGGCGAGATCGGGAATGCCATCCAGCGAGGCCATCACCGAGACCACGATCTCCGGTGCCGAGGTGCCGAGCGCGACGATGGTCATGCCCACCAGCAGGGTGCTCATGCCGGCACGCCTGGCCGTAGCGGCGGCGGCACCGACGAAGCGCTCGGCGCTCCACAGCAGGGCGATGAAACCGAGCAGCACGACGATGAGGGGAACGAGCATGGCGGATACGGCCTTGGCCAGGGCGGAAGGGCGCCCATTAAACGGTTTCAGTCGGCACGGTGCAAGCCGCGGGCACCGATGGTGGCGTGATGCGGGGTGGTTAGGATACGATGTTCGATAATTTTTCCGAGGGACACGAACCGATGAGCGACACTCCCTTCGTGGTGGTGGAGGGGCTGCACTTCTCACGAGGCGAGAAGGAGATCTTCCGTGGTGTCGACCTGGAGATTCATCGCGGCAAGATCACCGCCATCATGGGACCCAGCGGTACCGGCAAGACCACCCTGCTCAAGCTGATCGGGGGGCAGCTCCACCCGGATGCCGGCCGCGTGCGCATCGACGGCGAGGATGTGCATCGCCAGTCGCGCAAGGCGCTGTTCGCCATGCGTCGACGCATGGGGATGCTGTTCCAGAGCGGTGCGCTGTTTTCCGACCTCAGCGTCTACGAGAACGTGGCCTTTCCATTGCGGGTCCACACCGACCTGCCGGCATCGATGGTTCGCGACCTGGTGTTGATGAAGCTCGAGGCGGTGGGGCTGCGCGGTGCCCGCGAGCTGATGCCGTCCGAACTCTCCGGGGGCATGGCGCGGCGGGTGGCGCTGGCCCGGGCCATCGCCCTGGACCCCGAGCTGATCCTCTACGACGAGCCCTTCGTCGGCCAGGATCCGATCTCCATGGGCGTGCTGGTCCAGCTGACCAAGCGGCTCAATGAAGCCCTGGGGCTGACGTCGGTAGTCGTGTCCCATGATATCAAGGAGACGCTGACGATCGCCGACTACGTCTACGTCATCGCCGACGGCCGGGTGATGGCCCATGGCACCCCGGAGGGGCTCGACGTCGACCAGGACCCCCGGGTCAGTCAGTTCGTCCACGGCGAGCCGGATGGGCCGGTCCCCTTCCACTATCCGGCGGTGGACTTCTTCACCGACATCCTCAGCCCGGGGGTGGCGCGATGATCGGGCGTATCGTCCACCTGGGGCGTCGCGGCTGCGAGCTGCTGGAGGCGCTGGGCCGGGCCGGCATCTTCATGGCTCAGTCGGCGGTAGGTATGCCCAGCCGGGAGGGGTGGGTTCTGTGGGTCCGGCAGATGCATTTCGTCGGCGTGCTGTCGCTGGCCATCGTGCTGGTGTCGGGGCTGTTCATCGGCATGGTCCTGGCGCTGCAGGGGTATACCCTTCTGGTCGACTTCGGTGCCGAGCAGGCGCTCGGTCAGATGGTGGCGCTATCGCTGCTGCGCGAGCTATCCCCGGTGGTGGCGGCGCTGCTGTTCGCCGGGCGGGCCGGCTCGGCGCTGACCGCCGAGATCGGCTTGATGAAGGCCACCGAGCAGCTCACCAGCATGGAGATGATCGGCGTCGACCCGTTGCGTCGGGTGGTGGCACCGCGGCTGTGGGCTGGCTTCGTGGCCCTGCCGCTGCTCACCATCGGCTTCAGCGTGGTCGGGGTCTACGGTGGTTACCTGGTCGGCGTCGAGTGGCTCGGCGTCTTCGAGGGCTCCTACTGGGGCAACATGCAGGCCAGCGTCGACTTCATCGACGATATCGGCAACGGCATGGTCAAGAGCCTGGTGTTCGCCCTGGTAGTGACCTGGATCGCGGTCTTCCAGGGTTACGACCTGGTGCCCACCGCAGAGGGCATCTCCCGGGCCACCACCCGGACCGTGGTCTACTCCTCGCTGGCGGTGCTCGGGCTCGACTTCGTGCTTACTGCCGTCATGTTCGGGGGCCTTTCCTGATGGTTTGGAGTACAGAGTCGATGTGCGGAGAAACACCATGAAGCGCAGCAAGATGATGGAGCTGGGGGTCGGGCTGTTCATGCTGGCCGGCATCCTGGGGCTGGTGTTCCTCGGGTTGCGGGTCAGCGGCCTCACTTTCGATGCCCCCAGCGATACCTTCCGCCTCGAGGCCAATTTCGCCAATATCGGCAGCCTCAAGCCGCGGGCACGGGTCACCATGGCCGGGGTTACGGTGGGGCGGGTGGCGGCCATCCAGCTGGACACCGACTGGTACGATGCCCGGGTGGTCCTCGAGCTCGATGCCCAGTTGGAGGGGCGCCTGTCGCGGGACACCACGGCGGCGATCCTCACCTCCGGGCTGCTCGGCGAGCAGTACGTGGGGCTCTCGGTGGGCGGTGACCCCGAGACCCTGGCCGACGGCGACACCATTCGTGACACCCAGTCGGCGGTGGTGCTCGAAGAACTCATTCAGCAATTCGTGTCCAACATGGTCAGCGACTGAGCCGCGTCTGGCGCTGGTCGTTCACGGCATTCGTTCGAGGAGATGTAATGATGCCTTTCCTGCCTGTTTCCCTTCGCCTGGTGGTGCTCGGCTTCTGCCTGGCCCTCGTTTCCCTGTCGGCCCAGGCGGCACCCGAGCGCGCACCCGAACAGGTGATCCGCGACAGCATCGACGAGCTGATGGGACAGATCGAGGGGCGCCGCGACTATTTCGCCGACAATGTCGATGAGCTCAAGGCCCTGGTCGACGACAGCCTCGACGACATCGCCGACTTTCGCTATATCGGGGCAAGCGTCATGGGGCGCTACTTCCAGAATGCCAGTCCCCAGCAGCGTTCCCGCTTCGTCGGCACCTTCCGCCAGACACTGATCGACACCTACACCAGGGGGCTGGTGACCTTCGATTATCGGGAACTGCGGGTACTCAACGACCAGCGACCCCAGCGTCACGAGGACCAGGCCAGCGTGGCCATGGAGGTGGTGGCCGCCGACGGGACCGTCTACCCGGTCAGCTATTCGTTGCGCCTGAGCGACGGCCAGTGGAAGGTGGTCAACGTCATCGTCAATGGCATCAATCTCGGGCTGACCTTCCGCAACCAGTTCGATCAGGCCATGCGCGACCACGGCCGCGACTATGACGCCGTGATCGATAGCTGGGCACCGGAAATCGCTGTCGAGGAGCTCGAGGAGGGCGGTAGCGCATGAGCCTGCTGCTCGATCGCTCGGGCGTTCGCCTGGTCGCCGGCCCAGAGGGGCTGGCGGTGAGTGGCGAGGTAGGGTTCGATGTGGCCGCACTGCTGGCCGCCACGGGCAGTGACTGGCTCGCCGAACAGCCGGCCGGGACCCGGGTCGATTTCGACCTGTGTGGGGTGGCGGGCGTCAGCAGTGCGGCGCTCAGCGTGCTGCTGGAGTGGACCCGTCGCGCGCGCGGCGCCGGCCTAGAGGTGCGCGTCGTGAGGCTCTCGGCTGCGCTGACCCGCCTGACCCGTCTGGCCGGCCTCGATCGTCTGTTGCCGCTGGGCGAAGCCGCCTGAGCCTCGTGCCGTCGCCACCCGACGGGCGTAACCGGCATCGCCAAGTGCGGCACTTTTCTTTACCATGTCGGAATTCCCGATCCCTGCCACCGGTCGTCCCGCGACCGGTGGCCTCACATCTTCATGCATCACAGGAGTTCCCGTTCATGCAACCCAGTGAGGTCAAGGCACTGCTCGAGGCCCGCATCGACGACTGCGAGTTCCACATCCAGGGCGAAGGCTGCAACTTCCAGGTGGTAGCCGTGGGCGAGGTGTTCGACGGCCTGTCGCCAGTCAAGCGCCAGCAACTGATCTATGGCGCGCTCTCCGAGGAGATCGCCTCGGGTGAGCTGCATGCGGTGAGCATCAGGACCTATACGCCGGCGCAGTGGCAGAACGCGCCGGAAAACGCCAGCGCCTGACAGGCGAGCCTTCATGGACAAACTGATCATTACCGGCAATGGCCCTGCCGACGGCGAGGTCTGGGCCAGCGGTGCCAAGAATGCCGCCCTGCCGATCCTCTGCGCCACCCTGCTGGCCGACGAGCCGGTGACCATCGGCAACCTGCCACACCTGCAGGACATCACCACCACCCTGGAGCTGCTCGGCCACCTCGGCCTCGAGCCGGTGATGGGCGAGAAGATGACCATCCAGCTCGACGGTGCCCAGGTGCGTCACTGCGATGCACCCTACGAGCTGGTCAAGAAGATGCGCGCCTCGATCCTGGTGCTGGGACCGCTGCTGGCCCACTTCGGGCACGCCGATGTGTCCTTGCCCGGCGGTTGTGCCATCGGCTCGCGGCCGGTGGATCTGCACATCCGCGGCCTGGAGGCGATGGGTGCCGAGATCCGCGTCGAGGGTGGCTATATTCGCGCCCGGGTCGATGGTCGTCTCAAGGGCGCCACTGTCTTCTTCGACACCGTGACCGTGACCGGCACCGAGAACCTGCTGATGGCGGCAACCCTGGCCGAGGGCACCACGGTGCTGGAGAACGCCGCCCGGGAGCCGGAGGTGGTGGATCTGGCCGAGTGCCTGATCGCCATGGGCGCGAAGATTCGCGGCCACGGCAGCGACACCATCACCATCGAGGGGGTCGAGCGACTGCACGGCTGTTACCACGACGTCATGCCCGACAGGATCGAGACCGGCACCTTCCTGGTGGCCGCGGCGGTGACCCGCGGGCGGGTCAGGGTGCGCAAGACGCGTGCCGATATCCTCGAGGCGGTGCTGGCCAAGCTGGAGGAGGCGGGGGCCTCCATCACCAGCGGTGACGACTGGATCGAGGCGGACATGGGCGGGCGTCGGCCGCGGGCGGTGAACGTCCGCACCGCCCCCTATCCCGCCTTTCCCACCGACATGCAGGCGCAGTTCGTGGCGCTCAACGCGGTGGCCGAGGGGACGGGCCGGGTGGTGGAGACCATCTTCGAGAACCGCTTCATGCACGTCCAGGAGCTCAATCGCATGGGGGCGAAGATCGCCCTGGAGGGCAATACCGCGGTGATCACCGGGGTCGAGCGGCTCTCCGGCGCTCCCGTGATGGCCACCGACCTGCGTGCCTCCGCCTCGCTGGTGGTGGCGGCGATGATGGCCGACGGCGAGACCCTGGTCGATCGCATCTATCATATCGATCGCGGCTACGAGTGCATCGAAGAGAAGCTGCAGCTGCTGGGCGCCAATATCCGGCGGATTCCCGGCTAGTGACTCGACGCTGCTTCCCATTACAGGCGAGAGCATGAGCAAACAACTGATCCTGGCCCTCTCCAAGGGCCGCATTCTGGGCGAGACGCTGCCGCTGCTGGCCGACGCCGGCATCATGCCGGCCGAGGACCTGGGCGCCAGCCGCAAGCTGTTGTTCGATACCAACCTGGCCGACGTCAAGCTGGTGATCCTGCGCGCCACCGACGTCCCCACCTATGTGCAACTGGGGGCCGCCGACCTCGGCGTGGCGGGCAAGGATGTGCTGCTCGAGCATGGCGCCGAGGGGCTCTACGAGCCGCTCGACCTGGAGATCGCCCGGTGCCGGCTGATGACCGCCGGTCCCACCGGGGCCGAGCCGGCCAGGGCCCGCCGCCGGGTGGCCACCAAGTTCGTCAACGTCGCCCGCCGCTATTACGCCGAGCAGGGCATCCAGGCCGAGGTGATCAAGCTCTACGGCGCCATGGAGCTGGCACCGCTGATGAACCTGGCCGACGAGATCGTCGACATCGTCGACACCGGCAACACCCTGCGTGCCAACGGCATGGCCCCGCGCGAACTGATCGCCCCGATCAGCACCCGGCTGGTGGTCAACAAGGCCGCCATGACCATGAAGCACGCCCGGCTCAAGCCGTTGATCGAGCGCCTCGGCAACGCCGTGGCCACGCGTCGCGATAGCCGTACCGCCTCAACCCGATAGCCACGGGAGTCGCACCCATGACCAAGACCCTCGCCTCCGGCATCGCCCGCCTCGCCACCGGTGACGCCGACTTCGACGACCGCCTGGGCGCCCTGCTGGCCTGGGAGGGCGTTTCCGATGCCGGGGTGCAGCATCGCGTCGACGAGATCCTTGCCGCCGTTAAGGCCCGTGGAGACGCGGCGCTGGTCGAGGCCAGCAACCGTTTCGACCGCCTGTCGGTCGCCTCCATGGCCGAGCTGACCCTGGGGCCGGCGCGTCTCGAGCAGGCCTTCCATGGGCTGCCCGCCGAGCAGCGCGAGGCCCTGGCCGCCGCTGCCGAGCGCATCCGTCTCTACCACGAGCGCCAGAAGCCCGAGTCCTGGCACTACACCGAGGCCGACGGCACCGTGCTGGGTCAGCAGGTTTCCCCGCTGGATCGTGCCGGCATCTATGTGCCCGGCGGCAAGGCGGCCTACCCCTCCTCGGTGCTGATGAACGCGATCCCGGCCCACGTGGCCGGGGTGCGCGAGATCGTGATGGTGGTGCCGATGCCGGACGGCGTGCTCAACGAACTGGTGCTGGCGGCGGCCCACCTGGCCGGCGTCGACCATGTCTTCACCATCGGCGGAGCCCAGGCGGTGGCGGCGCTGGCCTACGGCACCGAGACGGTGCCACGGGTCGACAAGATCGTCGGGCCCGGCAATATCTATGTGGCCACGGCCAAGCGGGCGGTATTCGGCCAGGTGGGAATCGACATGATCGCCGGCCCCTCGGAGATCCTGGTGGTCTCCGACGCCGGCACCGCCCCCGATTGGCTGGCCATGGACCTGTTCTCCCAGGCCGAGCACGACGAGGACGCCCAGGCGATCCTGGTGAGCTGGGACGGCGCGCATCTCGATGCCGTCGAGGCAGCCATCGAGCGCTTGCTGCCCACCCTGGAGCGGGAAGCCATCGTGCGCGCGTCGCTGGCCGGTCGGGGGGCGCTGATCCAGTGCCGCGACCGGGCCGAGGCGGCCGAGTTGATCAATCGTATCGCCCCGGAGCACCTGGAGCTGTCGGTGGCCGATCCGGAAAGCTGGCTGCCCGAGGTGCGACATGCCGGTGCCATCTTCATGGGGCGCTATACCGCCGAGGCGCTGGGGGACTACTGCGCCGGGCCCAATCATGTCCTGCCCACCTCAGGCACGGCGCGCTTCTCCTCACCGCTGGGGGTCTACGACTTCCAGAAGCGCTCCTCGATCATTCACTGCTCGTCGCAGGGGGCCTCGGAGCTTGGCAGGGTTGCCTCGGTGCTGGCTCGGGGCGAGTCGCTGACCGCTCATGCGCGGTCGGCCGAGTACCGTATCAAGGGCTAGTGGCGCAGCATCGAGATGCAGGCAGACCTCGGCAGCCATGCTCCCGAGCGAGTCTCCACAATGGTGCGCCTAGCTACCACCCTCCACCCGAAGTCCCCGGGCAGTGCTTGCATGGCGCGGTGTCACGCTATGGCCAAGATAGCGGGAGATATCGGCGGCGGTGTTCAACACATTGTCCTTCAGCGTGCCGTGGAGGTCTGCCATGCACGGCAGCGATTCGTAATCCGAGACATTGATCGCGGCAATGGCGCGCCCGGATGCATCCCGTACCGGTGCCGCAACGCTGATGATGCCGTCACCGATGAATGATCCGGCGATATAGCCCCGTTGCCGTTCTTCTGCGAGACAGCGCTTCAATTCGTCCAGATCGCCAGGTCCATCCTGAGTCAAGGCATGGAAGTCGTAATTGGCATCATATAATTCGGCTAGTTCCTCATCCGACAGATCCAAGAGCATGGCCCTGCCGAGGGAAGAAAAATGGGCCGGGAGGCGGGAACCCACGCGGCGGTTGCTCGACAGGCGTTGGTGGGATGGAGCGCGATACACGTACAGGACATCGCATCCGTCCAGCAATCCCATATGGGTGCTGGCCCCCACCCTGTCTCTGAGGTCGTCGAGTAGCGGCCCCGCCACTTCGATCAGTTCCTGAGAGTGCAGGTAGTCGAAGCCCAGCGTCAACACCCGAGGGCCAAGGCTATAGGTCACCGAGTCTTTGCCACGCAGCAGGTAGCCTTCGGTCTCGAGGGTGTAAACCAGACGAAAGGCGGTTGCGCGGGGCAGGCCCAGTTCCCGGCCGATTTCCGCAACGCGCATGGTTGGCCGCGAGCGGCCGAATAGCCCTAGTACGGCGAGCCCCCGACGAAGCCCCGGCACGATGTAGTTCCGGTTGGCCCCGGCTGGCTTGTCATCCACGTTTGGTCTCTCCATCAGCATCTCGCTTCCAGCGCTAAGCATCGGGCAGCTGATCGCTTGAAGCAAGCACTGCCCAAAAGTGATCTGGTGTATTTGACAACTCCAGGATAGCCTACCATAGTTACGCATGAGAATCATCGTTACGTATATGAATCAAATGCTGAGCCTCGCTGGTCACGGTCAAGCCGTTGACGCCAGGGTCAGAACAGGAGAGCCAAGAGATGTCGAACAATCTGCCGAACATAACCGAACCCGCTCGCGAAATCCCGTGCCTGCTCGAGGCCGACATCGTCGTGGTCGGTGGGGGCACTACGGGCCCGATGGCTGCGCTGGCGGCAGCCAGACAAGGGCGTAGCGTGGTCCTGATCGAGCGTTTCGGTTCGCTTGGCGGCAACATGACTCTGGGGCTGAACACCAAGCCCTCGGGCGTCCTGTCGGGCGGTCTCCCCCTCGAGCTATGGAACCTGGCGCGTTCGGTCGGCGGCGTGGGTGCCGACTATGTCGCCACCACCAAGGTGAAAGACGTCAAGATCGCCTCGCCCTGTGATCCGGAAATCATGAAAATGCTGCTGACACGCCTGCTGCATGAAGCGGGGGTGCGGGTGCTCTTCGAGACAGTCGTGTCGGCGCCGGTCATGCAGGGGAGTGATGTTGCCGGCGTCATCATCGAAGGCAAGGGCGGTCGCCAGTATGTGGGCGCCAAGGTCGTGGTCGACTGTTCGGCAGATGCTGACGTGGCGGCTGCCGCCGGCGCACCCTACGTTCTTGGCGATGGGGACGCGCATGCTGTACAGCCCGTTTCTATGTATTTCACACTGTCTAACGTGAACGTCAAGCGCTTGGCGGAATGGGCCAAGGCCAACCCGGACGAGGTCCCGGCGCGAGCCTTACCCGAGAATGATGAGGATCTGGACTACGGTCTGTGGCTGACGGGTTTCAATAATCTCATCAGGGCCTATCAGGAAGAAAAGGGTGTCAAGCTACAACGCGATAACATCACCTTGAAGACCGCTAATGGCGTGCTCTATGTAAACGCCACGCGAGTTCTCGGCGTGGATGGCCTGTCACCATTGGAGATGAGCGACGCAATGCTCGAGATCTATCGTCAGATAGAGGCCTATACGGCCTTTCTAGTCGAGAAGATCCCGGGCTTCGAGAACGCGCACATCGGTCAGATCGCACCCGTGATCGGTGTGCGTGAAACCCGCCACATCCGCGGGGAGTACTTGCTGACGGGCCAGGATGTCATAGATTGCGTACCGTTCGAGGACACCATCGGCGCCGATAACTGCGCCATGGATGTTCATGACGTCAAGGGGTCTGATGTTGACTTCCAGGGCCTTGGGCCCTACGAGATTCCCTATCGCTGCTTGGTACCCCTTGAAGTGAATCAGCTGCTGGTGGCTGGGCGCTGCATCTCGGCCGACCATGTGGCGCATGGCCGTACACGTAACATGCCAGCCTGTATGGCCACGGGACAGGCTGCTGGTGTCGCCGCCGCAGTCGCGATCGCTTCGGGAACCAGCGTCAGGGATGTGGATGTGGCAAAAGTGCAGGAGATACTGCGCAAGATGGACATGCCATTGAAAGCGGCGGAAATCGCCTAGGCCGGTGTGGCGACGGCCTCGTTGTGAGTGGGTCGAGGCCGTCGTCACTATGTTACCAAGCCAATATGCCCCCGAACAGCAGCTTGCTCCGTAGAGAGGTTGAGAGGTGGCGATCTGCTGTTTGATAGAAGAGCCGCGAGTGCACAGCAGCTGTGGTGTTCGCCGATTACCACGAGGGGAGGATAACAAGATGTCGGTTGGCGTGCGAATCGTAACCGCAGTGATGCTGGTCGTTGCCATCTATCACTTCTACATTTCACTGACAGGCGTTCCCGAGCCGATGATGGTCCGGCCGATCCATGTCAGTGCACTCATTTTCCTGGGGTTTCTCCTTCTTCCCTTCAGGGCTCCCAAGAACGCCGCAGTGGACGATGGTGCAGAAGCACCGTCTCACGTACCTCACTGGTTCGACTGGGTTCTGGCGACTCTAGGGATCGTTTCAGCCGTGTATGTGCTGAACGACTACGAGCGTATCACTCAGCGCTTGGCCTATCTGGATCCACTGACCACGGGGGATTGGATCGTGGGGGTGGTTACCATTGCACTTATCATCGAACTGGCGAGACGGGTGGTGGGCCTGGTGCTCCCGGTCATCATCGTGGCATTCGGTGCCTTTACTCTCTTCGGCCCGTATTTGCCGGGTATTCTTCGCCACCAGGGAGCCGGTGCCGAAAAATTCCTCGATCATGTCTTTCTGACCTCGACGGGTGTCTACGGATCGCTCGCGTCGCTCTCACTGTCGATAGTTTTCATGTTCATCGCCTTTGGCGCCTTCCTGCAGGCAGCAGGGGGAGAGCGACTTCTTTCACAGATCATCATCTCCATGACTCGTGGTCGGAGAGGGGGGCCCGGCAAGGCCGCGGTGATTGCCAGCGTGATCTTCGGTGCGTTGACTGGAAGTGGGGCGGCCAATGTCTATGCGACGGGGGCGGTCACGATCCCGCTGATGAAGCGGGCCGGCTATCGTAGGGAGTTCGCGGCGGCCACGGAAGCCTGTGCCTCTCAACTGGGGCAGTTGTTGCCGCCGGTGATGGGGGCTGCCGCCTTCATTGTCGCCGAGTTCAGCCGTGTCAGTTATGCCTATGTCGCCGTGGCTGCACTGGTTCCCTCCTTCTTCTATGTCTTTGCGTTGTACTTTGCAGTTCATATCGAATCGAACAAGGCAGGTATTGGCGTGTATGAGCCAGAAGGGGAACAGATCAGTATCTGGACCGTGCTGTCACGCTACTGGCATCTGGCCCTGCCTCTGGTGATCCTGATCGCCCTTCTCGTCATGAGGTATACGCCATACTTCGCCGCGACGGTTGCGACTCTGTCCGTCATTCCCATCAGCTGGTTGCGTCGTGAAACGAGAATGGGGATTAGAGAATTGGTGGAGGCGACCGTTTCCACGATGAAACGTATCGTCTCGATTGGCATCGTGCTGGTCTGTGCCGGGATCGGCATTGCGATCCTGGAGATGACGGGCGTTCCCTATCAGATAACTGGACTCCTTGTTGACCTGAGTGGGGGGCATATGTTCCCGGCGTTACTGATTGTCGGAGCCATGACGATCGTGCTCGGCTTCGGGATGCCAGTGACTGGCGCTTTTCTCATCGCCTCCCTGTTCGGCGCGACTGCGCTCATGGAGTTCGGTATTGAACCCTTTGTCGCCTACATGATCATTTTCCTGTTTGCGTTGACCGCGAACATTACTCCACCTGTCTGCGTGGCAACATTCGCGGCAGCTTCGATCGCTGGTTGCAGCTTCACTCGTGCCGGCATGCGCGGCCTCCGGCTCGGCATGCCTGCGTATGTGATTCCGATCGTGATCGCATATAACCCAACGCTGCTGAATCTTGGGGAACATGGGTTATGGTTCGGTCTTCAGGTCTTCATCAGCACGACTGTTGCGGTCATCGGCCTCGTGGTGTTGATGTCCGATTGGTTCCTTCATCGACTGAATATGGTGCAGCGAGCACTCCTGGGTGCCTCGTTGTTGGCCATTGTCATGCCAACGCTATGGACGGATATGCTGGCAGCACTGGCTGTCGGACTGGTGCTGTCGTGGCAGTGGTATGACGAAAGGAAGGTGCATGGTTCATCCGTGAATGGTTCACCTTGATTTTTTGAAACAATTACAAATCGATTGGAGTCGTTATGAAAAACATGAAATACGCGTCAGCAGCAGCCGGGTTGTTGTTTGCGACCGGCATGGCAGGCACCGACCGGGTGATGGCCCAAGACATCGATATGACGGCATATGCCGGCTCCGTTGGCGGTCTTTATATGGAGGTCATGTCGGTGTGGATATCGGATTGGGAAAATACAATCGACGGCTTGAACATCTCGGCGGTTTCGGGAGGGGGTACGACCAATCCGTTCCATATATCGAGAGGGGCTCCGAACGAGGCGATCGGTATCACAGATACTATTACCACGGCGGATGCCATGGCGGGAACGGGAGATATCGGTGATCGGGCACCAGATGGCCTGACAAACCTGCGGGCGCTGGTGCGGTTCAATGCGCTTAGCCACTCCGCCTTCATGATCCGTGGTAGCGCCTTGCCCGACGGGGTAACGACGGTTGGCGAGCTGCTCGATGAAAAGCCGGCGCTGCGCTGGGCCTTTTTTCAGCGAGGCAACCCCGGTGAACTGACTGGTCGGCGGTTTCTGGAAGCGTATGGAGTTACCTTCGATGACTTGAAAGAGTGGGGCGGGAATGTCTCGTTCAACCCTCAGGCCGAGCACTCCTCGCTGATGATCGATGGACATGTCGATGTGTCGATGGTGATGACACGTGCGCCTGCAGCCTTCATGCTGGATATGGACGCATCTGTCAGGGATCTCACCTGGTTGAAAATCGAGGAGGAGGCCGTTGACAAGGTTATCGACAGTTACGGTGGGTATATCAAGGTCGACCATCCGGCCGAGTTCTACGACAGCCTGGAAGAGCCGTTCGTCACGGCATCGGTAGACCATGTGCTGTTCGTGCATGAGGACATGGATGAAGATCTGGCCTATCAATTGACAAAATCCGTGCTGGAGAACGCTTCCACTATGCGCAATGCGCTCAAATCCATGAGTGAATTCTACCCTGAGGAAGTCTGTCACGATACCGGAAGGTTTCCGTTGCATGAGGGCGCCGAGCGCGCCTGTGACGAACTCGGTTACCTGTGAAGCAGTGAGCGTAGTCAGCGGCGGCCGATGCGCGGTCGGTCGCCGCCGTCCAGGGGGAGACTCTGACGGGAGGAGGCCCAGTTGCAAAATCATGTACAGGCAGACTCGGCTATTCTGACGAATCGCTTTTCCCGGGTGTTCCTCCCTTTCGCTGCCGGCTATTTTCTCTCCTACCTGTTTCGTAACATCAATGCCGTAGTTGCCAGTGAGTTGGAATCTGATATTGGCTTGAGTGCTGATCAGCTTGGCTTGCTGACGGGGTTCTACTTTCTTGCCTTCGCGTGTTTTCAGTTGCCCCTGGGCTTGCTTCTGGATCGCTTTGGCCCGCGCCGTGTAGAGGCGTTTCTTCTGCTGGTCGCAGGAGTTGGAGCCCTGGTTTTCGCTATGGGGGAGGGACTGGCGACGCTGAGTGTTGGCCGGGCCTTGATCGGTCTGGGGGTTTCTGCCTGCTTGATGGCAGGCTTCAAGGCCTTTGCGCAGTGGTTCGATCCACAGCGACTACCCCTCGTCAATGGGTATATGCTGGCTTGCGGCGGGCTTGGTGCGATGGGGGCCACAGCTCCCGTGGAGGCCATACTTGGTGTGACCACCTGGCGCGTGCTGTTCGCGATGCTGGCGATTGTCTGTGTCGTGGTGGCTGCCGTGCTCTGGCGGGTGGTGCCGGAGAGAGCGGGCATAGCCAGGGCCGAGCCGTTGAATCAGCAGATCGCTGGCTTGTCCTGCATTCTTCGCAGCGCGGTGTTCTGGCGCTTCGCACCTGCCGCGATGGTGTTTCCTGCGGCTCCCATGGCAGTCCAGGGGCTCTGGGCCGGGCCGTGGTTGCGTGATGTTGCAGGGCTGGACCGTAATGCCGTCGCTCAACATCTGCTTCTGTTGGCATTCGCGGCCACCATCGGCTTCATCGCCTGGGGAGCTCTGGCAGAGAGGCTGGGACGGCTGGGGTTCCGTTCCATGACGGTGGCAGGCGTTGGCCTCGCGCTCTTTATGCTGTCAGTCATGGTACTGACTTGGCAGCCTGCAGGGAGTGTACTGCCTGCCTGGTTGATGTTCGGTTTATGTGGTTCTGCTGGCTCCTTGCTATATGCGGTCATTACCCCACGGTTCGAAGCCGAGTTGATGGGTAGGGTGATCACCGCATTGAATCTGATGGTTTTCCTCGGTGCCTTCTTATTGCAATGGGGCATCGGGATCGTGATCGAATTCTGGGGTGAAGGACCTGGGGTGGGGTATTCCTCCATGGGTTACCGCGTATGCTTGGGTTTGGTGGCGCTCTTGCAAGGGCTCGCTCTGACTTGGCTGCTCTGGCCGCGCTCAGAAAAAGGAAGGGGCAGGGACAGGCCAGGGCTCAATGCCCTCGGGCGGTAAGCAGACCCAAAGACAAGGTCTGCCGATAACGTCATGATTCTCCGGTGGGAGCTAATATGGTGGCAGGGTTCAGCATCATGGCTCCTGCCGGCGCGGTTCCGGTGTGGGGCGCTCACCCACCTCCAGGGTGACCTCCATCGACTCGCCGCCGCGGATCACCGTCAGCGGCAGCTCGCTGCCGGGCTCGATGGCGGCGATGTCGCTCATCGCCACCCGGGCGTCGAGGATCGGGCGTCCGTCCACCGCCAGCAGGATATCGCCGGGCTGCAGCCCGGCCAGGGCGGCGGGGCCGCCGGGGACCACGCCGGCGATCACCACGCCGCGGGGGGCCTGGAGGCCGAAGGAAGCGGCCAGTTCCTGGTTCAACTCCTGGGCCTCGATGCCCAGCCAGCCGCGGATCACCCGCCCCTGGGTCACCAGTTCCTCGAGGATGTTGCGGGCGAGGTTGGCGGGTATCGCGAAGCCGATGCCCTGGGAGCCGCCGGAACGCGAGAAGATCGCGGTGTTGATGCCCACCAGGGCGCCCTCGGCATTGACCAGGGCGCCGCCGGAGTTGCCGGGGTTGATCGCCGCGTCGGTCTGGATGAAGTCCTCGTAGGCATTCAGCCCCAGGTGGCTGCGTCCGGTGGCGCTGATGATGCCCATGGTCACGGTCTGGCCCACCCCGAAGGGGTTGCCGATGGCCAGCGAGACGTCGCCCACCGCCACGCCTGCGGAGTCGGCCAGCTCGATCACCGGCAGGCTCTCCAGGTCGATGCGTAGTACCGCCAGGTCGCTCTCCGGATCGGTGCCGATCACCTCGGCGAGGGTCTCGCGGCCATCCCGCAGGGCCACCTGGATCTGGTCGGCGCCACCGATGACATGATGGTTGGTGAGCACGTAGCCGTCGCCACTGACGATGACGCCGGAGCCCAGGCTCGAGAGCATGCGTTGCCGAGCGGGCATGTCGTCGCCGAAGAACTGGCGGAAGAAGGGGTCCGACATGAGCGGATGCTGCTCGCGCTCGACCACGCGCGAGGAGTAGATGTTGACCACCGCCGGTGCGGCACGCTCCACCGCTTCGGCGTAGCTGACCGGGCCCTGGTGGCGTGCCAGGGGGGCGGCCTGGCGCAGTTCGGGGGAGGGGCGTGATGTCTCCTCCGAGGGTGCGTCGACCGTGGTCGGCGAGACCGGGGGTTGCAGCGCGGTCGCCGGTGTCTCGGGACGTCCCAGCAACTGCGGGAAGGCATTGAGCAGCACGATGGCCAGCAGCACGCCGATGAGGACGGGCCAGACGTACGGCAGCAGATTGCGTCGCATGCGGGGTGATTCCTTACTCGCGGTGCGGTCGCGACTCGGGGCCGCGGCCGATACAATGGCGGTAGTGTAACATTGCCGATACGCCGATGCCCGGAGGTGCGAATGAACCGTGACGACCTGGTCGCCGCCTGCGACCATCTGCTCGATGCCGGCCGCTTCAGGGACTACACCGTCAATGGGCTGCAGGTGGCCGGTCGAGATCGGGTGAACCGGGTGATGACCGGCGTGACCGCTTGCCAGGCGTTGCTCGACGAAGCAGTGGCCTGGCGGGCCGACCTGCTGCTGGTCCACCATGGTTACTTCTGGAAGAACGAGCCGGTGGCCATCACCGGCATGAAGCAGCGCCGTATCCGCACCCTGCTGCTCAACGACATCAACCTGTTGGCCTACCACCTGCCGCTGGATGCCCATCCGGAACTGGGCAACAACGCCGTGTTGGCCAGGCGCCTGGACTTTCGCGTCGAGGGCTGTGCCGATGGCGAACCGGGTGAGGGGTTGCTATGGATGGGGGCGCCGCCGCCCGGCCTGGATGCCCCGGGGCTCGCCCGCCACGTGGGCGAGCGGTTGGCGCGCGAGCCGCTGCTGATCGAGGTGCCGGGAGGCGGCGAGATCCGTCGCATCGCCTGGTGCACCGGTGGCGCCCAGGACATGATCGCCGCCGCCTGCGAGGCCGGGGCCGACGCCTTCCTGTCTGGGGAGATCTCCGAGCGCACGACCCACCTGGCCCGGGAGCTGGGCATCCACTACCTGGCGGCGGGCCATCATGCGACCGAGCGCTACGGGGTCCAGGCCCTGGGGGAGTGGCTGGCGAGCGAGTTCGGCCTGGAGCATCGCTTCGTCGATATCGACAACCCGGCCTGAAGGCGCCGGGCGTGCTGTCTTGGGGGGAGGCGACGCGAGGCGGTGATCAGTAGCGGGGAGGCTGGGGGGTGGCCTCGTTGTTCTTGAGCCCGAAATCCTCGGAGAGGGTGCCGCGGGTGCCGTCGGCGTAGTCGCGAGGGACCGCATACTCCTCGTTGGCCGCCTGCTCCTCGGCCGCCAGGGTCATCTCCAGGCTGCGCGGGGCTCGCCCATGACCACCGAGGGTGGCGGTGTTCTCCTCGAGGCGGCGCGCCAGGGCGTCGCTGTCACGCTGGAGATTCTCGACCAGGCCGGTGATGGCGGAGAAGTGATCGTCGATACCGTCCTTGAGGGCAGCCAGCTCGCGGTCGCGCTCCGCGAGGCGCTGACGCAGCTTCTGCAGGTGCCCGGCGCCGGCATTGAGCAGGTGATAGCCCAGCGCGCCGATGCCGATGCCGGCCAGCAGGCTGGCGATCGCCAGCACCCAGTTGATGTTGCTTTCGTCCACGTGTCTCTCCCTGCGGCTGTCGGACGATCCGGTGCGCGAGCCGGATCGGTGTCGAGGGCGGGTTAGCCCGGTGGCCCATTATAGGGCCGAGGTCGCGCGCCGGGTCAACGCGGCGGCGGCGATGCGAAGCGCCGGCCAGGCGCGTATAATGCGATGCTCATCGAAGCCGCGAGCAGGCCACAGACTTCCCATGAGTGCATCGCCAACCCTGCCAGCATCCCGCGACGCGCGCCGTCCCGTCACGCCGCTGGCTCGCTACCGTGCCGACCTCGAGCGTGACGACTTCCACCATGACCCGGCCCAGGAGCGGGCCGTGGAACACCTGCAGCGGCTCTTCGACGAGCTGGTCGCCCGGCCGCGCACCCAGCCCCGGGCGGTGCTCGCCGGCAAGGGGCTGAAGTCGCGCATGGCGGGGTTGTTCGGCAAGCGCGAGGAGAAGGGCGAGCCCGCCTTGCCCGAAGTGTCTGGCCTCTACTTCTGGGGGGGCGTGGGGCGGGGCAAGACCTATCTGGTCGATACCTTCCACGACGCCTTGCCCTTCCCCGACAAGATGCGCACCCACTTCCACCGCTTCATGCAGCGGGTGCACAACGAGCTCGAGCACTACAAGGGCGAGAAAAATCCCCTGAGGCTGATCGCCGCCAAGTTCGCCGCCGAGGCCCGGGTGATCTGCTTCGACGAGTTCTTTGTCAAGGACATCACCGATGCCATGATCCTGGCCAACCTGCTCGAGGCGCTCTTCGAGCGCGGCGTGGTGCTGGTGGCGACCTCCAACATCGTGCCCGACGACCTCTACCGGGATGGTCTGCAGCGGGCCCGTTTCCTGCCGGCGATCGACCTGCTCAAGCGTCACTGCGAGGTGGTCAACGTCGATTCCGGCATCGACTATCGTCTGCGCGCCCTGGAGCGCGCCGAGATCTTCCACTCGCCGCTGGACGAGGCGGCCGAGACCGAGCTCGCCCGCAGCTTTCGCGAGATCGCCGGCCACGAGGGGGAGGCGGGCGTGTCCCTCGAGATCAATCACCGCGTGCTGCATGCCCGGCGCCTGCATGACGACGTGGTGTGGTTCGAGTTCAGGGAATTGTGTGATGGGCCGCGTAGCCAGAACGACTACATCGAGCTGGCCCGGGAGTTCCACACCGTGCTGGTCTCCAACGTGACCCGGATGCATGCCGCGACGGATGACCAGGCCAGGCGCTTTATCAACATGGTCGACGAGTTCTACGACCGCGGCGTCAAGCTGCTGATGTCCGCCGAGGCCCCGGCCGAGGGACTCTACGCCGACGGCCGCCTCGAGTTCGAGTTCCAGCGCACCCTCTCGCGCCTGCACGAGATGCAGTCGCACGAGTACCTGGCGCTGCCGCACAAGCCGTGACCCGAACGGGCTTCGAGCGGTGGGCAGCTGATTCGTAACAGCGAAGACTGCCCGCAGCCTAGGGCAATCGCAGTTGCCCATAGCGAGGGGCGCCGGGGACAAGCCGAAGAGGAGGTCCTACGCCAGGGATGGCGTCGGTAGCGTACAGGGAGGTATTCACAGCGCCTCCTCGCAGGCTTGTCGACGGAGCAGCTCCGAGCGATGCTGCTGCCTGCGATAGCCCTGGCCCGCAGCTCTTCCCTTGCCCACCGAGAGTCGTGTAGAATGCGCGCTCGCTCGACCGTTGTGCCGCCGATGCCTGAGGGCAGGCGGGGCAACCAAGAAGAATAGGGATGGTCCCATGCCGGGCGTTCCGGCGGCAGGACCCAATACATCGATCTGGTGATACCTCCATGAAGACGTTCACTGCCAAACCGCAGTCCGTCCAGCGCGACTGGTACGTCGTCGACGCCACGGACAAGACGCTCGGCCGTCTGGCCACCGAAATCGCTCGTCGCCTGCGCGGCAAGCACAAGCCGGAATTCACCCCGCATGTCGACACCGGCGACTACATCGTCGTCATCAATGCCGAGAAGGTGAAGGTCACCGGCAACAAGGCCAAGGCCAAGACCTACTATCGCCACACCGGCTACCCGGGTGGCCTGCGCTCCATGACCTTCGACAAGCTGGTCGAGTACGCGCCGGAGCGCATCATCGAGTCCGCCGTCAAGGGCATGCTGCCGAAGGGTCCCCTGGGTCGTGCCATGTATACCAAGCTCAAGGTCTATGCCGGCACCGAGCATCCGCATGCTGCCCAGCAGCCGCAAGAACTGAACATCTGAGGGAGTCTTCGCCATGACACAGCAGTATTACGGAACCGGGCGCCGCAAGACCTCTACCGCTCGCGTCTTCCTGAAGCCGGGCACCGGCAAGATCACCGTCAACAGCCGTGAGCTGGACCAGTACTTCGGTCGCGTCACCGGCCGCATGGTGGTTCGTCAGCCGCTGGAGCTGACCGACACCCTGAACCAGTTCGACGTCTTCGTCACCGTCAAGGGGGGTGGTGGTTCGGCCCAGGCCGGTGCCATCCGTCACGGTATCACCCGGGCCCTGATGGTGTACAACGAGGACTTCCGCGGCCAGCTGCGCGAAGCCGGCTATGTCACCCGTGACGCCCGCCAGGTCGAGCGCAAGAAGGTCGGCCTGCGCAAGGCGCGTCGCCGTCCGCAGTTCTCCAAGCGTTAAGCGGCAGCGACTGCGAAAAAACGCCCGGGCCCAGTGGCCTGGGCGTTTTTTTATTCCGATCAATAATTTGCCGTCGACCTTCCACCTTGGTCAAGGGAGCTTGTCCTTGTGCGGGGCGTCACGATTTTTTACCATAGTGCGCATTTGACATCCGTGGTCGCGGGACGCGCTACTGTCCGTACCGTGATGGAACGACGGTTCAGCTGATGGGAGAAACCTGAAAATGGCAGACAACGGCGTGAACAAGGGTCGGCGCCGTTTCCTCGTGGGTGCCACCACCGTTGTGGGTGCGGTGGGTGCCGTCGGGGTAGCGGTCCCCTTTGTGGCTTCCTGGCAGCCCAGTGCCAGGGCAAGGGCGGCGGGTGCGCCGGTGCGAGCGGATATCTCCAAGCTCGAACCGGGCCAGCGCATGACCGTCGAGTGGCGGGGGCGTCCGGTGTGGGTCATCAGCCGCACCCCCGAGATGATCGAGCGGACCGAGAACAGCGACCCGGCACGCTTTTCCGACCCGGAGTCCCGGGAGCCGCAGCAACCAGCCTACATCAGCGGGCCGTTGCGTTCCGTGCGTCCCGAGATCGGCGTGCTGATCGGTATCTGTACCCATCTGGGCTGCTCGCCGCTGTATCGACCGGAGCCGGATGCCGTCGACATGGATGACTGGCCGGGCGGCTTCTTCTGCCCCTGCCACGGCTCCTTCTTCGACCTGGCGGGGCGGGTGTTCCGCAATGTGCCGGCCCCGACCAACCTCGAGGTTCCGCCGTACCGCTTTGAAGACGATGACATCATCGTCGGTGAAGACGAGGAGACTGCCTGATGGGTAACCCGAATCGCGTCAAGGCGGAGCGTGGCTTCATGCGCTGGGTCGATGACCGCTTTCCCGCCACCCAGATGTGGCAGGACCACCTGTCCAAGTACTACGCACCGAAGAATTTCAATTTCTGGTACTTCTTCGGTTCCCTGGCGCTGCTGGTGCTGGTCAACCAGATCCTCACCGGCGTGTGGCTGACCATGAGCTACAACCCCTCGGCCGAGGGCGCCTTCGCCTCTGTCGAGTACATCATGCGCGACGTGGAGTACGGCTGGCTGATTCGCTATCTGCACTCCACCGGTGCGTCTGCCTTCTTCGTCGTCGTCTATCTGCACATGTTCCGCGGCCTGCTATACGGCTCCTACAAGGCGCCCCGTGAGCTGGTGTGGATCTTCGGCATGGCGATCTACCTGCTACTGATGGCCGAGGCCTTCATGGGCTACCTGCTGCCCTGGGGCCAGATGTCCTACTGGGGGGCGCAGGTGATCATCTCGCTGTTCTCGGCGATCCCGTTCATCGGCCCGGATCTGGCGCAGTGGGTGCGCGGTGACTTCCTGATCTCCGGCATCACCCTGAACCGTTTCTTCGCCCTGCACGTGGTGGCGCTGCCGATCGTGATCCTCGCGCTGGTGGTGCTGCATCTGATCGCCCTGCACGAGGTCGGTTCCAACAACCCCGACGGCATCGACATCAAGGCCAAGAAGGACGAGACCGGCAAGCCGCTGGACGGCATCCCGTTCCACCCCTACTACACGGTCAAGGACCTCGTCGGCGTGGCGGTCTTCCTGTTCGTCTTCGCGGTGGTGGTGTTCTACTTCCCCGAGGGGGGCGGCTACTTCCTCGAGCGACCCAACTTCGAGCCGGCCAACCCCATGGTGACGCCGGATCATATCGCCCCGGTGTGGTACTTCACGCCCTTCTACGCGATCCTGCGTGCCATCACCTTCGACCTCTTCGGGCTCGACGCCAAGTTCCTGGGCGTGCTGTTCATGGGCGGCGCCATCGCGGTGCTCTTCGTGCTGCCCTGGCTCGACCGCAGCCCGGTGCGCTCCATGCGCTACAAGGGCTGGATGTCGAAGGTCATGCTGGCGCTGTTCGCGGTCAGTTTCGTGATCCTGGGCATCCTCGGTGCGCTGCCGGCCACGCCGCTGCGCACCGCCGTGGCGCAGCTCTGCACTGCCCTGTACTTCGCCTTCTTCCTGCTGATGCCGCTCTATACCCGGCTGGAGAAGACCAAACCCGTTCCGGAGAGGGTGACTGGCTAATGAAAAAGCAACTGTTCGCACTGCTCTTCGCGCTGGTGCCCTTCGCGGCGATGGCCGCCCCGGCGGAAGACGTGCCTCATTCCATGACACCGGACCTGCGAGACGAGGCATCGCTGCAGCGTGGCATGCAACTCTTCGTGAACTACTGCATGGGCTGTCACTCCCTGGAGCACCAGCGCTTCGCACGTGCCGCCGAGGATTTCGGCATGCCGCAGGACCTGGTCGAGCAGAACCTGATCTTCTCGTCGGATCTGGCCTTCAACGACCAGATGCATACCGCCATGAGCCGTGCAGACGGGGGCAACTGGTTCGGTGCCGCGGCACCCGATCTGACCCTGCACGGTCGCCTGCGCGGCGGGGACTGGATCTACTCCTACCTGCTGGGCTTCTACAAGGACCCGAGCCGTCCGACCGGCGTCAACAACACCGTGTTCGACATGGTCGCCATGCCCAACGTGCTCGAGCCGCTGCAGGGCGTGCAGGAGAAGGTCTGTGCCGAGGTCGACCGTCCCATCGAGGGCGCCGAGCTCGATCCGCTGAGCGGCAAGTATCAGTCCTGCGAGGTATTGCAGGTGACCCGGCCTGGCGCGATGGAGCCCGACGAGTTCGAGGAAGCGGTCTACGATCTGACCAACTTCCTGGTCTATGTCGGCGAGCCGTCCAAGCTGCATGCCCAGACGCTGGCACCCAAGGTGCTGATCTTCATCTTCATCTTCGGTGTCATCGCCTACCTGCTCAAGCGCGAGTACTGGCGCGACATCCACTGATCCGTCGCCGACGGACATGACCGGGGGCGTGTGGCCGGAGGCCATGCGCCCCCTGTGGTTCATGCAAGGTGGTTCGTGCTCGGCCCCCTCAAGGCGGGGGCTGTCGTGTTATCATTCCGGTTCGAACTGATGCGAGGATTGTTTCATGGGTGTAGTGGCCAAGCGGTCGTCGATGATCTTCTACTCCGGGGGCGATGACCACTTCAGTCATCGTGTGCGCATCGTGCTCGCCGAGAAGGGCGTGGCCGTCGATATCGTCGAGGTCACCGACGAGCAGCACCCCGAGGAGCTCGCCGACCTCAACCCCTACAACAGCGTTCCCACGCTGCTTGACCGGGATCTGGTGCTCTATGAATCCAAGGTGATGATGGAGTACCTGGACGAGCGCTTCCCCCATCCGCCGCTGCTGCCGGTATACCCGGTGGCCAGGGCCCAGAGTCGGCTGTGGATGCATCGCATCGAGCGCGAATGGTGTCCGCTGGTCGACCAGATCCTCGGTGCCCCCAGGAAGGAGGCCGAGCGGGCGCGCAAGGAGCTGCGCGAGAGCCTGATCGGCATTTCGCCGATCTTCGAGGACATGCCGTTCTTCATGAGCGAGGAGTTCACCCTGGTCGACTGCTGTCTGGCCCCGATCCTCTGGCGCCTGCCGGTGCTGGGCATCGAGTTGCCGGAGCCGCAGATCAAGCCGCTGACCAGCTACATGGAGCGGCTGTTCGACCGTGAGGGCTTCAAGGCCGCGCTGAGCGAAAGCGAACGCGAAATGCGTCCCTGAACCCGAGTCCGGGCCCCAGGCAGAGGGCCGGGCTCCCTGAAGCCGGAGGGCAAAGATGATGCAATCGAGCCGCCCCTATCTCGCCAGAGCCCTGTATCAGTGGTTGCTGGACAACGAGCTCACCCCCTACATCGTCGTCGATGCCGAGCAGCCGGGCGTCGAGGTGCCGCGTCAGTTCGTGCAGAACGGCCAGATCGTGCTCAACATGGCGCCTACCGCGGTGCGGGATCTGTTCATGGAAAACGAGGCGCTGGGATTCAGTGCCCGTTTCGGTGGCCAGCCGATGCGTATCATGGTGCCGATCTCGGCACTGGTGGCGATCTATGCCCGCGAGAACGGCGTGGGCATGGTGTTCGGCCACGAGCCGGTGATGCCGGTGGCTGTGGAGCCGGCCGACGACGAGGGGCCTGCGCTTTCCGGCGTCCAGAGTGAGGCGTCGAGCAGCGACGAGGAGGCCGAGTCGCCGCCCCCGGAGGGGCGGGATGACGAGGCGCGTCCCCGCAAGGGGCGTCCTTCGCTGCGGGTCATCAAGTAGTCGGGCGCGCGAGCAGCGTGCGTGAGCATGAGCACAATGAGACGAGAGTGGTAAACGAAACGGCAGGCCTTCGGGCCTGCCGTTTCGCATTCCAGGGAGGGGGGAGCCGCCTCAGTCGAGGTAGTCGAACACCTTGACGATGCGCTGCACGCCGCCGATTCGCGACACCGCCTCGACGATGCGATCGGCCTCGGCGCGGCTGACGATACCCATCAGGTAGACGCTGGCGTTCTCGGTGATCACGCGGATGCGGCCCGAGTCGATCGACTCGTTGCCGGCCAGGTTGGCGCGGATGCGGGTATTGAGCCAGGTGTCGGAAAGGCGCTGGCTGGCCGGCAGGTTGGCGGCTACGGTCAGCTCGTTGTGCACTTCACGCACGTTGCGCACCTCGCCGGCGACCTCGGTTGCCTTGTTCTTCAGCTCTTCGCTCGGCACCTGGCCGGTCAGCAGCACCACGCCGTTGTAGGCGTCGACATTGATGCGAGCGTCGCCCAGGCGAGCATCGGTGCGCCGCAGGTTGTGACCGATCTTGGTCTCGATGCTTTCGTCCTCGACCTTGGTGCCGAGGGTGCGTTCGCGGTAGTTCTCGCCGATGGTGCCGGGGTTGGTGACACCGGTAACGGTGGTGCAGCCGGCGAACCCGAGCGCCAGGGTCAGCAGAAGGGGGGTGAGCTGGGACTTCTTGGTCATGGGAATTACTCGCTTGCGCCGAAGAGTTGTTCGTCGATCAGGTCGCATAGGCAGTGGATCACCAGCAGGTGAACCTCCTGAATGCGGGCGGTGGAGGTGGCCGGTACGCGGATCTCGCAGTCGTCCTGGCCGAGCAGCGATGCCATGTTACCGCCGTCGCGGCCAGTGAGCGCCACCACCGTCATGTCGCGGTCGTGGGCCGCCTGGATGGCCTGGATCACGTTGGCCGAGTTGCCGCTGGTGGAGATCGCCAGCAGGATGTCGCCGGGCTGTCCCAAGGCGCGTACCTGCTTGGAGAAGACCTCGTTGTAGCTGTAGTCGTTGGCGATGGAGGTCAGCGTCGAGGTATCGGTGGTCAGGGCCAGGGCGGGCAGGCTCGGGCGTTCGCGCTCGAAACGGTTGAGCAGTTCGGAAGAGAAGTGCTGGCTGTCGCCGGCGCTGCCGCCGTTGCCGCAGGCGAGGATCTTCCCTTCGTTGACCAGGCACTGCACCATCATCTGGCTGGCCACTTCGATGAAGGGGGGCAGCACTTCGCTGGCGTAGGTCTTGGTGTCGATGCTGGCGTTGAAGTGGCCGAGAATTCGCTGCTGGAAATCCATGCTGGGTTCCTGATCCTGGTTCTTTGGCCTGGAGGGGCAGTTTGGCTTGGCCGGTCAGAAGGCGTCGAAGGCGCCCTGCACCCACAGGAAGTCGAGGGCCGGGGCCTGGCCGGTCACGGCCAGCACGTCGAAACGGCAGGGACATGATAGCCCGTTGCGCTGGAGATAAAAACGCGCCGCCCGGATCAGGCGGCGCTGCTTGGAGGCGGTGACGGTCTCGAGCGGGTGGCCGTGGCGAGTATCGGCGCGGTGGCGAACCTCGATGAACACCAGCGCCTCGCCGTCGCGCATCACCAGGTCGATCTCACCGCCCTTGGCATGCTGGTTGCTTGCCTCGAGGACGAGACCCTGGTCGACCAGCCAGGCCGCGGCGAGGCGCTCGATGGCGCCGCCGCGGGCCCGGGCGTCACGGGCGCCGGCCATCAGTCGCCGTCACCGTCGCCGCGTGCGCCATCGCCCCGGTGGCCATTGTCCCGGGAGTCGAAGTCGAACAGCCCCGGGATCAGGATGGGGCGAGGCACGCCGTTCTCGAAGCGGGCCCAGGGCAACTGGCGCTGGATGCGGCCGTCGTCCCGCGAGCGCAGGGTGCCGGTGGCGCCGAACAGCTCGCTGTTCGGCACAGCCTGGAACTGCGGCAGGCGTCGGGCGAGTTCGTAGGCATCGACCCCCATGGCCATCAGCCGGAACAGCGCCGGGTCGGACTCCTCGCGCAGCTGGCGGTAGCTGGCCGTGAAGGGCAGGGCATCCTCGCCGCCCACCGCGGCATCGGGGATCTGCCAGGGAATGTCGATGAACAGGACCTCGTCGAGGTCGTGGTCCAGCCGCGGCTGCAGGCGCCCCTCGAAGAGGTGCGAGGTGGCGTAGATCGGCAGGCCGCTGGCGTAGTAGTAGTCCAGGGTAGGGGGGACCTGGCGAGCGTATTCGGGCAGTGCCAGCAGGAACAGCATGTCGATGTCGCGCAGCTGCGCGCGCTCGCCGCTCACGCGCAGCGCCGGGCGCACCGCATTGGCGACGCTGCTCTCCGGGTTGTAGCGCACGGCGTTGGTGACCTCGCCGCCACGCTCGCGCCACTCGCTCCAGAAGGCTTCGCCGACCCGGCGGCCCCAGTCGTTGTCCGGCACCATCAGCACCGCCCGGCGGTGACCGTCCTGCCAGGCACGGCGCGCCGACTGGCGGGCCTCGTCCTCGGCGGAGAGGCCGTACTGGAAGAGCCCCCGGGCCCGGTTGCGTTCGCCATGGCCATAGTTGAGCGCCAGGGTCGGCAGCGGCACGCTGTCGAGGTTCTCGAGCTCGGTCACCTGGTCCTTGTCGAGCGGGCCGACCACCACCTGGGCGCCGCGGTTCTGGGCCTCGCGATAGAGGGACTCGAGGCTGCCGCGGCTGGCGTCGAGGAAACTCAGGCGGGCGCTGCTGCCACCGTTCGCGGCGTTGAGGTGGTGAATGCGCATGCCCTCGCGGATGGCACCGGCGACGCCCGACAGCGGGCCCGATTCGGGCAGGAAGACGGCGATGTGATCGACCTCCAGCCCGCGCAGCTCGCGCAGGGCCAGCAGGTCGGCGGGCAGGCGTCGTGCGGCGGGGTGCTGCGGATGGCGCTCGCGCCAGTCGTCGAGGCGGCCGAACAGGCGCTCCAGGTCGTCGGCACTGCCGCGCGCCAGCTCGGCCAGGGACAGCCAGCCCAGGGTGAGATCGTCGGCACCGTCGCGCAGCGCCGCGAGTTCGCGACCATCGAGGCGCGAGAGGGCCTTCCAGATCGGGTCGTTGAGCGCCTCGCGGCCCGTGTCGGCCTGGGCGCGCAGCAGCGTCTCGGCGGCGGCCCGGGGCTCATCGAGCTCGAGCAGCGCCAGCCCCAGGCGCTGGCGCAGGGTGTCGGCCTGGTCGGGGGAGAGGTCGAGGGCGTCGAGGTCCTGGCCGGCCCGGATCACCGCCCAGGGATCGTCCAGTTCCTCGCCCAATGCCGAGAGCAGCAGCGCCCAGCGTGCCCTGGCCTGGTCGGGGAGCAGGCCGTCGTCGATGTCGCTGGCGATCTCGAGCGCCTGGGTGCGCTGCCTCTGGCGTGCTAGGATGTCGGCCGCCTCGAGCCGGGTCAGGGCAGCCTGTTCGGGCGCCTGCTGTTGGGCCTGCTCGAGCAGGCGGCCGGGATCGTCGTCGGGCATGCGCTCGACGATACCGGGTTGGTAGGCACAGCCGGCCAGCAGCAGTGCCAGGAGCGCGGCGGCCAGGGGGCCGCGGGGCAGTTTCCGCATGAATCCATCCTTGTCCTGAGGGCGCCAGGGGAGACGACATGTCTGACTCGAGTATTGGCACATTGTACGTGGTCGCCACGCCGATTGGGAATCTGGAGGACCTGAGTCCCCGGGCCGCCAGGGTGCTGGGGGAGGTGGCGCTGATCGCCGCCGAGGACACCCGTCACAGTGGCCGGTTGCTGCGCCACCTCGGGCTCTCGGTGCCGATGCTCTCGCTGCACGAGCACAACGAGGCGGCCCGGGTCGAGGCGCTCGACGCGCGGCTCGCCGCGGGTGACTCGATCGCCCTGGTCAGCGATGCCGGCACGCCGCTGATCAGCGATCCCGGGTTCGTGCTGGTGCGTGAGCTGCGTGCCCGGGGCCGGCGTATCGTGCCGCTACCCGGCCCCTGCGCCCTGGTCGCGGCCCTCTGTGCGGCGGGCCTGCCCACCGACCGCTTCCTGTTCAGTGGCTTCCTGCCGGCGAAGGGGGGTGGCCGTCGCAGCCGCCTGGAGGCGCTGGCGAGGCGCGAGGAGACCCTGGTCTTCTACGAGTCCCCCCATCGCATTCGCGATACCCTGGCCGACCTCGATGCCTGCCTGGGCGGTCGTCGGCTGGTGCTGGCGCGTGAGCTGACCAAGACCTTCGAGACCTTCCTCGACGGCACGGCGGCCGAACTGCTCGAGCGCCTGGCCGTCGACCCCGACCAGGCCCGCGGCGAGTTCGTGATCATGGTGGCCGGTGCCGCGCCCCGCGACGACGGCGACACCGCCGCGGTGGACGCCGACGCCCTGCTCGGGGCGATGCTGGCCGAGGGGGTGGGGGTCAAGCAGGTCGCGGCGGTGGCCGCCCGGGTGCTGGGGGGCGGCAAGAAGACCTGGTACGCCAGGGCGCAAGCGCTCAAGGACGGGGATTGAGGGGGGGGCGAGGCGCTGGTATGCTTGCCGCGGGAGTTGGCCAGGCAGTCGCCGCTGGTCCCGGTTCTCGGATCGGGCCAGGGGAGGAAAGTCCGGGCTCCACAGGGCAGAGTGCCAGGTAATGCCTGGGCGGCGTGAGCCGACGGAAAGTGCAGCAGAGAGCAGACCGCCTACGTCTCCTTCGGGAGGCCGGCAAGGGTGAAAGGGTGCGGTAAGAGCGCACCGCGCGCCTGGCAACAGTGCGTGGCAAGGTAAACCCCACTCGGAGCAAGACCAAATAGGAACCCCATGGCGTGGCCCGCGTCGGGTTCGGGTAGGTTGCTCGAGGGCCGTGGTGACGCGGCCCCTAGATGAATGACTGTCCACGACAGAACCCGGCTTATCGGCCGACTCCCACTCCTGAACCCTTGCGGCGCGTCCGCCCCTCCAGCTTGCCGATCGAGAAGCGCATGCCGTCACCCGCTCCTGAACACGCCACCTGCGGTTTCCGCCATGCCAGCGTACTGCTCGACGGCGCCGTCGAGGCCCTGGTGCACGATCCGGGTGGCGCCTATCTGGACGGTACCTTCGGGCGCGGCGGCCACTCTCGTGCCATCCTGAGTCGGCTGGCCCCGGAAGGGCGCCTGCTGGCCATCGACCGCGACCCCCAGGCGATCGCCGAGGCGGCCGGTATCGAGGACCCGCGCTTCACCATCGAGCAGGACGAGTTCGCCCGCCTCGGCATGGTCGCCGGCCGTCACGGCCTGCAGGGGCGGCTGGCCGGTATCCTGCTCGATGTCGGCGTCTCTTCGCCCCAGCTAGACGATCCCGAACGCGGCTTCAGCTTCCTGCGCGACGGCCCGCTGGACATGCGCATGGACCCGACCCGCGGCGAGAGCGCCGCCGACTGGCTGGCCCGGGCGAAGGAGGCCGAGATCGCCCGGGTCTTCAAGACCTACGGCGAGGAGCGCTACGCCCGGCGCCTGGCCCGGGCCATCGTCGCGCGTCGCGCCGAGCGCGCCTTCACCCGCACGGTGGATCTCGCCGAGGTGGTCAAGACCGCCCACCCCGCCTGGGAGAAGGGCAAGCATCCCGCGACCCGCGTCTTCCAGGCGCTGCGCATCCAGGTCAACGGCGAGCTCGAGCAGCTCGATGCGGCGCTGGAGGCGGCGCTCGAGGCGCTCGCCCCGGGCGGCCACCTGGTGGTGATCAGCTTCCACTCGCTGGAGGATCGCCGGGTCAAGCGCTTCATTCGCCATCATGTGCGTGGCGATACCCATCTGCCGCGCGGCGTGCCGGTCCGCGACGACCAGCTCGAGCGGCGCCTGGAGGCCCTGGGCAAGGCGCAGCGCCCGACGGCCGCCGAGGTCGAGGACAACCCCCGTGCCCGCAGTGCGGTGATGCGCGTGGCACGCAAGCGGCACTGAGGAGGCGTCATGGTCCAGGGACGACCCGCGACGGCATCCGCGTTCGGCCGGCTGAGGCTCGGGTCGGGCCTGCTGCTGGCCGTTATCCTGCTGGTGGTGGCCTGTCTGGTCAGCGCCCTGGCGGTGATCACCGCCAGCCACCTGACCCGCGAGCAGTATGGCCGTTTGCAGCAGCTCGAGCGTGAGCAGAACCAGTTGCAGACCGAGTGGGGCCAGCTGCTGCTCGAGGAGAGCGCCTGGTCGTCGCCGGCCCGCATCGAGCGCCTCGCCGTGGAGCGTCTGGAGATGCGTCTGCCCGACATCGACGAGGTCGAGGTGATCCGCCCATGAGCACCGAGGTACGCAGCGGCGTGACGCCGCGCCGGCCGCCGCCCATGGCCCCGCTGGGCGGGCTGCGTTACGGCCTGGTGCTGCTGCTGGTGGTGGTCGGTCTCGGCCTGCTGGGGGGGCGCATCGTCACCCTGCACGTGGTCGATCGTCCCTTCCTGCTGGGGCAGGGCGATGCCCGTACCCTGCGCACCGACACCATTCCTGCCCACCGCGGCATGATCACCGACCGTAACGGCGAGCCACTGGCCATCTCCACGCCGGTGGTGACGCTCTGGGCCAACCCCCAGGAGCTGCCCGCGGACAGTATCCAGCGGCTGATGCTGGCCCGCGCCCTGGAGACCGATCTCGATAGCCTCGAGGCGCGCCTGGCGCGTTTCAGCGAACGCGAGTTCATGTACCTGCGCCGCCAGATGACGCCGGAGGCGGCCCAGCGGGTACTGGGCCTGCGGATTCCCGGCGTCTATGCCCAGAACGAGTACAAGCGCTACTACCCGGCTGGCGAGGTCACCGCCCAGTTGCTGGGGGTGACCAACGTCGACGATGCCGGCCAGGAGGGCCTCGAGCTCGCCTACCAGCCGCATCTCGCCGGGACCCCCGGGCAGCGGCGGGTGCTCAAGGACCGGCGTGGTCGCCTGGTGCGCGACCTGCAGTTGCTGCGCGAGGCACGCCCCGGCGGCGACCTCACCCTCTCGATCGATCAGCGCCTGCAGTACATGGCCTATCGTGAGCTCAAGGCCGCGGTGGCCGAGCATGAGGCCGATGGCGGCGTGGTGGTGATGATGGATGCTCGCAGCGGCGAGGTGCTGGCCATGGCCAACCAGCCCTCCTACAATCCCAACAACCGTGCCGGCCTCGACCCCAGGGGGTTGCGCAACCAGGCCATCGTCGACGTCTTCGAGCCGGGTTCGGTGATGAAGCCCCTGGCCATGGCGGCGATCATGGAGAGTGGCCGGTTCGATCGTGACACCGTCGTCGACACCTCGCCCGGCTGGATGCGCATCGACCGCTTCACCATCCGCGACATCCGCAACTACGGCGAACTGACCCTGGCCGGGATCCTCGAGAAGTCCTCCAACATCGGCATGTCGAAGCTGGTGCTCGAGCTCGATGACCCCGTGGTGCCGGAGCTCTATCGGCGGCTCGGCTTCGGCCAGAGTCCGGAGACCGGCTTCCCCGGCGAGTCCACCGGCAGCCTGCCGGCGCCGGTCCGCTGGTCGCGCAGCCAGTGGGCGGCGATCTCCTACGGCTATGGTCTCTCCGTTTCGGCCTTGCAACTGGCCAGCGCCTATACCGCCATCGCCAGCGGCGGCGTCAGGATGCCCCCCTCGCTGCTCAAGCTGTCGACGCCGCCATCGGGCCTGTCGGCGATCGAGCCCGACGTGGCCCACGACCTGCTGGGGATCATGGAGGAGTCGGTTCAGCCGGGTACCGGCGGTCGTCGTGCCGGCGTTCCCGGTTATCGCGTGGCCGGCAAGTCCGGCACGGTGCGCAAGACCGCGGCCAGTGGTTACCAGCAGAACGTCTATCGCAGCCTGTTCGCGGGCATCGCGCCGGTGTCGGATCCGCGCATCGTCACCGTGGTGATGATCGATCACCCCCGGGGCGAGGAGTACTACGGTGGCGCCGTGGCGGCGCCGGTGTTCTCGCGGGTCACCGGCGCCGCCCTGCGGCTGCTCGACGTGCCGCCCGACCAGCGGGCCCGCTGAGGTCGACCATGTATCCGAGCGAGGGGAGGGGAAGTTCATGCAGGTGAATGCAGCGCGGTTGGTCGCGACCCTGAGGCAGGGGTGGCCCGGGGTCGAGCTGCCCCGGCTGGGCGAGCGTCCGCTCCGCCTGTCCATGGACAGCCGTGGCCTGGCCACCGGCGATGTCTTCGTCGCCGTGCCCGGTGTGGCGAGCGATGGCCGCGACTTCGTCGCCGCGGCCCTCGAGGCCGGCGCCGCCCTGGTGCTCGCCCATCGGGAGGCCGGTGAGCCGCCGGCCGTGCCGGCCGACCCGCGGGTGGTGTCGCTCGATGGGCTGCGCGGTCGCCTCGGCGAGCTGGGGCGCGAGCTCTTCGTCGTGCCCGCCGACCTGGAGCTGGTCGGCGTGACCGGTACCAATGGCAAGAGCTCGGTGACCCATTACCTGGCCGAGCTGAGCCGGGCCCTCGGTGTCGATACCGGCCTGGTGGGCACCCTGGGCCACGGCCGTCCTGGCGCGCTGCGCGAGGGCGCCCTGACCACGCCGGGGCCGCTGGCCCTGCAGGCGTCGCTCGGCGAACTCGCCGCGAGCGGGGTCCGGCGCGTGGCCATGGAGGTCTCCTCCCATGCCCTGGAGCAGGGGCGCCTGGAGGGCTGCCGGATCACCGCGGCGCTCTTCACCAACCTGACCCGCGACCATCTCGACTACCACGGCAGCATGGCCGCCTATGCCGCGGCCAAGGCACGGCTCTTCCGCCGGCCCGAGCTCGAACTCGCCGTGGTCAATGCCGGCGACCCGCTGGCCCGGCTGATGCTGGCGGGCCTTGGCACCGGCGTCCGGGTGCTGGCCATCGGCGAGGACGAGGCGGTGACCCTGAGGGTCGTGGACTGGCAGCCCCACGACGCCGGACAGCGGGCGCTGGTCGCCACGCCGGAGGGCGAGCGGATTCTCGAGCTGCCGCTGCTGGGGCGCTTCAACCTCGACAACGTCCTGCTCGCCATCGCGGCACTCTACGGACTCGGCCACGAGCTGGAGGCGTTGTTCGCCGCCGCCGGCGAGCTGACACCGGTGCCGGGGCGCATGCAGGCGCTCGTCCGTCCGGGTGCCCCCACGGTGGTGATCGATTACGCCCATACCCCGGATGCCCTGGAGAGCGCCCTCGCGGCACTGGCGGCGCACCTGCCGGGCGACGGCCGGCTGTGGTGCCTGTTCGGCTGCGGCGGCGATCGCGACGCCGGCAAGCGCCCGCTGATGGCGGCCGCCGCCGAGCGCCATGCCGATCGCCTGGTGGTCACCGACGACAATCCGCGCGGCGAGGAGCCCGCGACGATCCGCGGCCAGATGCTCGCCGGACTGTCGGATGCGGCGCGCACACGCGCCTGGGAGCTGGGGGGGCGAGCCGAGGCGATCGCCCGCGTGCTGGCCGAGGCCGGTGCCGACGACGTGGTGCTGATCGCCGGCAAGGGGCACGAGACCTACCAGGAGATCACGGGGGTGCGTCACCCCTTCTCCGACCTCGACGCGGCCGAGCGGGCCCTGGTGGCCCGCGCGGGGCAGGCTGGCGAGGAGGGAGTGCCATGAGCCAGGCCGGCCTGTCTACCCTGGCCGCGGTGGCGGACGCCCTGGGGCTGCCGGCACCGGCCGAGGACCTCGCGATCACTGCCATCGTCACCGATACCCGTCGGCTGGTGCGCGGTTGCCTCTTCGTGGCGCTCAAGGGCGAGCGCTTCGATGCCCACGACTTCCTCGACCAGGCCCGGGAGGGCGGCGCCGTGGCGGCCGTGGTCGAGAGAGAGGTGGAGCGATCGGTGAATGACCCGCTGCCGCAGCTGGTGGTGGCGGACACCCGGCTGGCCCTGGGGCTGCTCGGCCGGGCACGGCGTCGTGCCTGGGGTGGCCCGCTGGTGGCGGTGACCGGCAACAGCGGCAAGACCACGGTGAAGGAGCTGCTCGCGGCGCTGCTGTCCCGCCGCGGGCCGACGCTGGCGACCCGCGGCAATCTCAATAACGACATCGGTGCCCCGCTGACCCTGCTAGAACTCGCGCACGGTCATCGCCAGGCGGTGGTGGAGCTGGGGGCCAACCACCTCGGCGAGATCGCCTGGACCGCGGTGCTGGCCGAGCCACGGGTGGCGGTGATCACCAATGTCACCGGCGCCCATGTGGGCGAGTTCGGCGGTACCGGCCGCATCGCCCAGGCCAAGGCGGAGATCCTCGTCGGGCTCGCTGCCGATGGGGTGGCGGTGCTCAATCGCGACGACGCCTATTTTGCCACCTGGGCGCGGCTGGCCGCGCCCAGGGAGGTGCTCGACTTCGGCCTGGAGGGGCGGGCCCGGGTCACGGCCTCCGCGCTGGCCTGCGACGCTCTCGGGCGCTATGCTTTCACGCTTGTCGTGGATGGGCGTGACCTCGGCCGCGTGCAGCTCGCCCTGCTGGGGCGCCACAACGTGGCGAACGCCCTGGCCGCGGCCGCGGCCGCGCTGGCCATGGGCCTCGACGAGGCCGATGTGCTCGTCGGCCTCGCCGCGGTGGCGCCGATGCCCGGGCGGCTCTCCGTGATGGAGGGGATCAACGCCACACGACTGCTGGATGATACGTATAATGCCAACCCCGGCGCGGTGAGGGCGGCGCTCGAGCTGCTGGTGGCGCTGCCCGGGCCGCGCTGGTGCCTGCTGGGCGCCATGGGCGAACTGGGGGAGGCGTCCGACCGGCTGCACGCCGAGATCGGACGCCATGCGCGGGAACTGGGGATCGACTTCCTCGGCACCTACGGCGAAGCGGCGCGGCCGGCGAGCCACGCCTTCGGCGAGGGTGGGTGCCACTTCGACGATCGGGAGGCGCTGACGCGCCACGTCCTCAACCATCTGCCGCCAGGGGCCAGCGTGCTGGTCAAGGGGTCGCGCAGTGCCGGCATGGAAAGGGTGGTTGCCGCACTGCGCGCGGATGCATCAAGGTGAACGCGATACATGCTGCTTTATCTGGCCAATCTACTGGCGCAATTCTTCAGCGCCTTCAATGTCTTCAACTATCTGACCCTGCGCATGATCCTGGGGACCCTCACCGCCCTGGTGCTCTGCCTGTGGCTCGGGCCGGTAATGATCCGCCGCCTGGTGGAGCGCCAGATCGGCCAGGCGGTGCGTGACGACGGCCCCCAGTCGCACCTCTCCAAGGCCGGCACCCCGACCATGGGGGGCGCGATGATCCTGATGGCCATCGCCGTCAGCACCCTGCTGTGGGGGGACCTCGCCAACCACTATGTGTGGATCGTGCTGGCGGTGACCCTGGGCTTCGGGGCCATCGGCTGGGTCGACGACTACCGCAAGGTGGTGGAGAAGAACCCGCGCGGCCTGCCGGCACGCTGGAAGTACTTCTGGCAGTCGGTGATCGGCCTGGCGGCCGCCGCCGTGCTCTACGTCACCGCGGTCGAGCCGGCGGAGACCAGCCTGATCGTGCCGCTGTTCAAGGACATCGTGCTGCCGCTCGGGGTGTTCTATCTGGTGCTCACCTACCTGGTGATCGTCGGTAGCTCCAACGCGGTCAACCTCACCGACGGCCTCGACGGGTTGGCGATCATGCCCACCGTGCTGGTGGCCATGGGGCTGGCGGTCTTCGCCTACGCCAGCGGCAACGCGGTGTTCGCCAATTACCTGCAGATCCCCAACATCGCCGGTGCCGGCGAGCTGGCGGTGTTCTGCGCCACCATCGCCGGGGCCGGGCTGGGGTTCCTGTGGTTCAACACCTACCCGGCCCAGGTGTTCATGGGCGACGTCGGGGCACTCGCCCTGGGCGCGGCGCTGGGCGTGGTGGCGGTGATCGTGCGTCAGGAGATAGTGCTGTTCATCATGGGCGGTATCTTCGTCATGGAGACCGTCTCGGTGATCCTCCAGGTGGGCTCCTACAAGCTCACCGGGCGGCGGATCTTCCGCATGGCGCCACTGCATCACCACTACGAGCTCAAGGGCTGGCCGGAGCCGCGGGTCATCGTGCGCTTCTGGATCATCACCGTGGTCCTGGTGCTGATCGGCCTGGCCACGCTGAAGGTTCGCTGAACGGATTCGCAGTGCCCCGCGGGGGGTGATCGTCAACGCCTTACGCAGGAGCCAACCATGGTCAAGGTGCCGAAGGGAGTCACGCTGGTGGTCGGGCTCGGGATCTCGGGTCGCGCCATCTGTCGCCATCTGGCGCGTCAGGGCACGCCCTTCATGGTCGCCGACACCCGGGCGTCGCCGCCCGGGCTGGATGACTTTCGTGCCGCCCATCCGGGGGTCGAGATCCACTGCGGGCCGCTGAGTGCCCTCGACCTCTCCGCGGCCGAGGAGGTGGTGCTCAGCCCGGGGGTCGATCCGCGTACCCCGGGACTGGCCGAGCTCGCTGAGCGTACCCGCGAGGCCACCGGCGAGCCGCTGCTGGTGGGCGAGATCGCGCTCTTCGTGCGCGCCTGTCGCACGCCGATCGTCGCTATCACCGGCTCGAATGCCAAGTCCACCGTCACCACCCTGATCGGCGAGATGGCCCGGGAAGCCGGCCGCCGGGTGGCGGTGGGGGGCAACCTGGGGATCCCGGCCCTGGACCTGCTCCACGACGCGCCCCACGCCGATTGCTACGTGCTCGAGCTCTCGAGCTTCCAGCTCGAGCTCACACCGTGGCTCGGGGCCGAGAGCGCCGTCTTCCTGAACCTTTCCGAGGATCACCTCGACCGCCACCGCGACATGGTCGGCTACCGTGCCGCCAAGCTCAGGATCTTTCGTGGCGCTCGCCATGGGGTGATCAACGCCGAGGATCCCATGACCTGGCCCGAGACCCGTCTGCCGGCGCAGGATCGCTTCACCACCCGCGCCCCCGAGGCCGGCGACTGGGGCATCGGCCGCCGTGAGGGGCGCGACTGGCTGATGCGCGGCGACGAGCCGCTGATGCCCGCCGGCGAGGTGTGCCTGCCGGGGCGCCATAACCAGGCCAATGCCCTGGCGGCGCTGGCCGTGGGTCGCCACCTCGCGCTGCCGGTCGACGCCATGTGCCGCGTGCTGCGCCGCTTCCCCGGTCTGCCGCACCGCGGCGAACTGGTGGCCGAGGTCCGCGGGGTGCGCTGGATCAACGACTCCAAGGGCACCAATGTGGGGGCCACCCTGGCCGCCATTGCGGGGCTTGGCCCGACCCTCGAGGGGCGGCTCGTGCTACTCGCCGGCGGGGTGGGCAAGGGCGCCGACTTCCGGCCGCTGGCCGAGCCTTTGGCCCGCTACGGCCGCGCGGCGGTCCTCTTCGGACGGGACGCCGAGCACCTGGCGCGAGCGCTGCGCGGCCGAGTGCCGGTGATCCGGGTGGAGAACCTGGAAGCCGCCGTGGCGCGAAGCGCCGAACTCGCCGAACCCGGCGACTGCGTGCTGCTCTCGCCGGCCTGTGCCAGCCTCGATCAGTTCGCCGACTATCAGGAGCGGGGCGAAGCGTTCCGTCGCTGGGTACAGCGCCTGGCGGGGAGTGGGCGATGAAACGCCTGGCCCGCTGGCGCGAGCGCCTCTCCACCCACGACCAGCCCTTCGATGGCTGGTTGCTGTTGGCGGCCCTGTCGCTGATGCTGATCGGCTGGGTGATGGTCACCTCGGCGTCCACCGGGGTCGCCTCGAGCCTGACCGGCAACGCCTACTACTTCAGTATCCGTCACGGTGCCTTCCTGCTGCTGGCGCTGCTGGCCGCGGCGCTGGTGCTGCGGGTGCCGCTGCTGTGGTGGAAGGCCAACGGCCCGCTGCTGCTGCTGGTGGGGATCGCCCTGCTGGTGCTGGTGCTGCTGGTGGGGCGCGAGATCAACGGCAGCAAGCGCTGGCTGTCGCTTCCCGGGGTGCCCTTCAACCTGCAGGCCTCGGAGGTCGCCAAGCTCTGCCTGATCGTCTACATGGCCGGTTACCTGGAGCGTTTCCTGCCCCAGGTGAGGCAGCAGTGGGGGGCCTTCCTGCGCCCGCTACTGGTGATGGCGCTGGTCGCCTTGCTGCTGATCCTCGAGCCCGATTACGGTGCCGTGGTGGTGATGACCGGTTGCGTGATGGGCATGCTGTTGCTGGCCGGGGCGCCCTGGGGGCGTTTCGTGTTGCTGCTGGGCCTGGTGGGGGTGGCGGGCTTCTACGTGGCGATTGCCGAACCCTATCGCCTGGCTCGCCTGACCAGCTTCGCCGACCCCTGGGCGGACCAGTTCGCCAGCGGCTACCAGTTGACCCAGGCCCTGATCGCCTTCGGGCGAGGCCACTGGCTGGGCATGGGGCTCGGCAACAGCGTGCAGAAGCTCTTCTACTTGCCCGAGGCCCATACCGACTTCGTCTTCGCCGTGCTGGCCGAGGAGCTCGGCCTGTTCGGCGCCATCGGTGTGGTCGGGCTCTTTGCCCTGCTGATCTGGCGCGCCATGGCAGTAGGCCGGCGTGCCGAGCTGGCCAGGCTGCCCTTCGCCGCCTACCTGAGCTATGGCATCGCCCTGGTGATCGGCGCCCAGGCCTTCATCAACATCGCGGTGAGCACCGGCATGCTGCCCACCAAGGGGTTGACCCTGCCGCTGCTCAGCTATGGCGGTTCGAGCCTGCTGGTCAGCGCCGTGATGATGGCGCTGTTGCTGCGGGCCGACATCGAGACCCGCCAGGCGGCGCGCCGGTCGAAACCGACCGCGCCGCGAGAGGGGCCCGGCCCGCACCGCAAATCCCGTCTCGACCAGCGAGGAGCGGTCCAGTGAGCAAGCGTCCGGGGCGTCGTGCCCTGATCATGGCCGGGGGCACTGGTGGCCATGTGATTCCGGCCCTGTCGCTGGCCCGGGGGTTAGCGGCCGAGGGGATCGAGGTCGAGTGGCTGGGCAGCCCGCGGGGGATCGAGAATCGCCTGGTCCCCGAGGCCGGCATTCCCCTGCACCGCATCGCGGTGGCGGGCCTGCGGGGCAACGGCGCCGCCGGCTGGCTGCTCGCGCCGTTCAACCTGACCCGGGCCATCTGGCAGGCCTGGCGCATCATCCGCGCCTATGACCCCCAGCTGGTGGTGGGCCTGGGAGGGTTCGCCAGCGGGCCCGGTGGGCTCGCGGCCTGGCTATCGCGCCGGCCGTTGGTGATCCATGAGCAGAACGCGGTAGCCGGCCTGACCAACAAGGCCCTGGCGCGACTGGCCCGGCGCGTCTACGCCGCCTTTCCCCAGGCCTTCCTCGGACGCGGTGAGGTGATTGGCAACCCGGTGCGCGACGAGATCGCCGCGCTGGGCGAGCGGCCGAGGCGTGCCGGCGAGATGATGGACAGGCCCTTGCGCCTGCTGGTGGTGGGCGGTTCGTTGGGGGCCCGGGCACTCAACGACACCCTGCCCGAGGCGCTGTCCACCCTGCCCGCGGCGCGTCGTCCCGCGGTGCGCCATCAGGCCGGTCGCGACAAGGAGGCGGCGACCCGGGAGGCCTATGCCGCTTGCGGTGTGGAGGCCGAGGTCACGGCCTTCATCGACGACATGGCCGGGGCCTACGACTGGGCCGACCTGGTGGTCTGCCGCGCCGGGGCGCTCACCGTGGCCGAACTGGCAGCGGCGGCCAAGCCGGCGCTCTTCGTTCCCTTTCCCTATGCGGTGGACGACCACCAGACCGCCAACGCCCGGGCATTGGTAACCCACGGGGCCGCCGAGCTGCTGCCCCAGTCCGAACTGACGGCGTCGTCGCTGGCCGAGTGCCTGGCGACGTTGCTGAACCCCGAGACCCTTGCCACCATGGGCGCGCACGCGCGAGCCTGTGCGCACCTCGACGCCGTCGAGCGCCTGGTGGCCGGCTGCATGGAGACAGGTTTTGAGCGATAGCACACCCGGGCCGGTAGCCGGCCCGTCCGTCCCCCCGAGCCACGGCCGGGGATTGGGAATGCGCCGTATTCGGCACATCCATTTCGTCGGCATCGGCGGTGCCGGCATGTGCGGCATCGCCGAGGTGCTGGCCAATGAGGGGTACCACGTCAGCGGTAGCGACCTGAACGCCTCGCCGGTGGTGGTGCGACTGCGCCACTGCGGCATCCACGTGGCCATCGGCCATGGCGCCGACAATGTCGCCGGCGCCGACGTGGTGGTGGTCTCCTCCGCGGTGGACGAGGCCAATCCCGAGATTCGCTGGGCCCACGACCACCGGGTGCCGGTGGTCAGGCGCGCCGAGATGCTCGCCGAGCTGATGCGCTTTCGCCACGGCATTGCCGTGGCCGGCACCCACGGCAAGACCACCACGACGAGCCTGACCGCCACTCTGCTCGGCGAAGGCGGGCTCGACCCCACCTTCGTCATCGGCGGCCGACTGACCAGCGCCGGTACCAATGCGCGGCTGGGGGCGGGCGACTACCTGGTCGCCGAGGCCGACGAGTCCGACGCCTCCTTCCTGCACCTGCAGCCGATGGTCTCGATCGTCACCAATATCGATGCCGATCACATGGCCACCTACGGCGGCGACTTCGAGAAGCTCAAGGGCACCTTCATCGAGTTCCTGCACAACCTGCCGTTCTATGGCCTCGCCGTGCTCTGCATCGACGACGCCAATGTGCGCGGCCTGCTCGACCGGGTGCATCGCCAGTTCGTCACCTACGGCTTCAGCGAGGATGCCGACTACCGCATCGAGGACTTCGAACAGCGCGCCGGTGAGGTGCATTTCATCGCTCGCCGGCCCGGTGGCCTGGCTCCTCTCACGGTGCGGCTGGCCATGCCCGGGCGCCACAATGCCCTCAATGCCATGGCGGCGATCGTGGTGGCCACCGACGCCGGGGTCGCCGACGAGGCCATCCTGGGAGGGCTGGCCGGATTCGCCGGCGTCGGGCGGCGCTTCCAGGTCCACGGCCACTTCCCGGCGCCGGAAGGCGGCGGCGAGGTGATGCTGGTCGACGACTACGGCCACCACCCCCGCGAGGTGGAGATGGTGATCCGGGCGGTGCGGGCCGGCTGGCCCGAGCGGCGCCTGGTGATGGTCTACCAGCCCCACCGCTATTCGCGTACCCGTGACCTCTACGAGGACTTCGTGCGCGTGCTGGCGGAGGTCGATATCCTGCTGCTGCTGGATGTCTACAGCGCCGGCGAGGCATCGATTCCCGGTGCCGACGGGCGCACCCTGGCCGGGTCGATCCGCCAGCGCGGCGAGGTCGACCCGATCTTCGTCCAGGAGAAGGGCGAGTTGCCCGGCCTGCTGGCCAGGGTGCTGCGTCCCGGCGATATCCTGATCACCCAGGGGGCGGGCGACGTGGGTGGCATCGCCCTGCGCCTGGCCGAGAAGCAGCTGAATTTCGATGAGGTCGAGCTATGAGGGCGGGCAGCAGCGATCCGGGGCGCGTGGTGGTGCTCTACGGCGGCGATTCCGCCGAGCGTGAGGTGTCGCTGAAGAGCGGTGCCGCGGTGCTGGCGGCCCTGCAGCACGCCGGGGTAGATGCCACCGGCTATGATCCCGCCGAGGGGGGGCTGGTGGGGCTCGCAGCCTTGAAGCCCGACAGGGTCTTTATCGCCCTGCACGGCCGCGGCGGCGAGGACGGTACCCTGCAGGGGGCGCTGGAACTGCTCGGCATTCCCTACACCGGTAGCGGCGTGCTGGCCTCGGCTCTGGGCATGGACAAGCAACGCACCAAGCTGGTCTGGCAGGCGCTGGGTCTGCCCACCCCGGCGTCGGTGATGCTCGGTCCCGAGGCCGACTGGGCGGCGGTGGTCGAGCAGCTCGGCCTGCCATTGATCGTCAAGCCGGTGCACGAAGGCTCGACGCTGGGCATCAGCATCGTCGACGGCCCCGCGGCGCTGGAGGCGGCCTATCGGGAAGCGGCGCGCTTCGACGCCCGGGTGATGGCCGAACGCTTCGTGCAGGGCGACGAATACACGGTATCGCTGCTCGACGGCGAGGTGTTGCCGGCGATCCGCGTCGAGGTCCCCGGCGGCTTCTACGACTACGACGCCAAGTACCTCTCCAACGATACCCTCTACCACCTGCCCTGTGGCCTCTCCCGCGAGGAGGAGGACGAACTCGCCGGGCTCTGCCGCGAGGCCTTCGAGGCGATCGGCGGCAAGGGCTGGGGACGGGTCGACGTGATGCGCGACGGCGAGGGGCGTTTCTGGCTGATCGAGGTCAACACCTCGCCGGGAATGACCGACCACAGCCTGGTGCCTCAGGCGGCGGCCCATGCCGGCATCGACTTCGAGGCGCTGGTACTGCGCATTCTCGCCAGTGCAGGGTGCGACCGGGCATGACCCGCCGGGGTGGGATGGTCGGCGTGATGCTGCTGGTGCTGCTGCTCGGCGCCGGCGGTCGTGCGTTGTGGCTGTGGCTCGACCGTCCCATCGAACGGGTCTCGATCCGCGGTGAACTCCACCATGTCAGTGCCGACTACCTACGCAGCGAACTGGCGCCGCTGATCCAGGGCCAGACCTGGCTCTCGGTAAGCCTCGGTGATCTGCGTGATCGTGCCCTGGCGATCGACTGGCTGGCCGAGGTCCGCGTCAGTCGCGAATGGCCCAATGCCTTGACCTTCGAGCTCATCGAACAGGTGCCGGTGGCGCGCTGGAACGACGACTACCTGCTTAATCCCGAGGGAGAGCCCTTCGCCTTCGGGCCGGTGTCGCCGCCCGGCGACTTGCCCGATCTGGCGGGTCCGGCGGGCAGTGGGGCCGAGGTACTCGCCTACCATCGGCGCCTGGCGTCGCGCTTCACCGACCTGGAACTCGAGATGACCCAACTGCGCCTCGAACCGCGAGGGGCCTGGCGTTTCCAGCTCGACGATGGGGTCTGGGTGATGCTGGGGCGCAACGATCGCGAGGCGCGTCTGGCGCGTCTGGCTGCCGCCTGGCAGCGACAGCTCGGTTCCCAGGCGTCGCATATCCGCTACATCGACCTGCGATATCCCAATGGTGTCGCCGTGGCCTGGCATGGAGAAACCGAGCCTGTCGGGGAGAGCGAAGACGAGGGGAGTTGAGATCTTTTTTCCCGAGGATGCGCGCGCCGCAAGGGAGCAAGGTGTTTCTTTTACGGCAAAATCGCCGTATCGTGAAGTTTGATTTTCGTAATGGGCTGGTGGATCAACCCGAGTTGTTCCTATAATTGCTCCAGACTTGTTTTTCAGGATTAAACGCCCTCTTATTTGTGGGCCAGGTACGAGGAGACTCCCCGACTCATGGCAGGTCCATCCAATGCGTCCAATATGGTAGTCGGGCTGGATATCGGAACGTCCAAGGTCGTGGCGATCGTCGGCCAACCCACCGATGATGGCGGAATCGAGATCGCCGGTATCGGCTCACACCCCTCCCGGGGCATGAAGAAGGGCGTGGTGATCAACATCGAGTCCACGGTGCAGTCGATCCAGCGTGCCGTGGAGGAGGCCGAGCTGATGGCCGGCTGCGATATCCATTCCGTCTATGTCGGGGTGGCCGGCAGCCATATCAGCTCAATGAATTCCGATGGCGTGGTGGCGATCAAGGAGCGCGAGGTGACACCCTCCGATATCGACCGTGTCATCGACTCGGCCCGCGCCCGCGCGATTTCCGAAGGCCAGCGGGTGCTGCACGTACTGCCCCAGGAGTTCTCCATCGACACCCAGGGCGGCATCCGCGAGCCGCTGGGCATGTCGGGGGTGCGGCTCGAGGCGCGCGTGCATCTGGTCACGGCCGCCCTCAATGCGGTCCAGAACATCGAGAAGTGCGTGAGGCGCTGCGGCCTGGAGGTCGATGCCATCATCCTCGAGCAACTGGCCTCGAGCCATGCGGTACTCACCGAGGATGAGCGTGAACTGGGCGTCTGCATGGTCGATATCGGCGGCGGTACCACGGATATCGCGGTCTTCACCGAGGGCGCCATCCGCCACACGTCGGTGATCCCCATCGCCGGCGACCAGGTCACCAACGACATCGCCATGGCGCTGCGTACGCCGACCCAATATGCCGAAGAGATCAAGGTCAAGTATGCCTGCGCCTTGACCCAACTGGCGGCCAGCGACGAGATGATCAAGGTGCCGAGTGTCGGCGATCGTCCGGCGCGGGATCTCTCCCGCCAGTCCCTGGCCGAGGTGGTCGAGCCGCGCTACGAGGAGCTCTTCACGCTGATTCGTGACGAGCTGCGGCGCAGCGGCTACGAGGACCTGGTGGCGGCCGGCGTGGTGCTGACCGGTGGTACCTCGCGCATGGAGGGTGTGGTGGAACTGGCGGAAGAAATCTTCCACATGCCGGTGCGTATCGCCTGCCCTCAGAACGTGCGGGGGCTTGCCGACGTGGTGCGCAACCCGATTTATTCGACCGGGGTCGGTTTGCTACATTACGCTTTGCGGGAGGCCCGGCAGGGGCTGAGTCGACAGACACAAGGTGGCGTGATCCCGGTGCAGCCGAGGCGTGAAGACGCCTCCCGACGGGGATTCAAGGAAGGGATTCCGGCGCTGGAAAGGCTGAAGGGCTGGTTGAAAGGAAATTTCTGACAGGGCCGCCGACGCGGTCCAGGAGACGGGGCATATGTTCGAACTGGTAGATAGCGCACCCTCAAGCAGTGCGGTCATCAAGGTGATCGGTGTCGGCGGTGGTGGCGGCAATGCCGTGAACCACATGGTCGAGAGCAACATCGAGGGCGTGGAGTTCATCTGCGCCAACACCGACGCCCAGGCCCTGAAGCGGGTCGCGGCCAAGACCGTACTCCAGCTCGGCAGCGAGATCACCAAGGGGCTCGGCGCCGGGGCCAACCCCGATGTCGGCCGCCAGGCCGCCATGGAGGACCGAGAGCGCATCGCCGAACTGCTTGGCGGTGCCGACATGGTATTCATCACCGCCGGAATGGGCGGCGGTACCGGCACCGGTGGGGCCCCGGTGGTGGCCCAGGTGGCCAAGGAACTCGGTATCCTGACCGTGGCCGTGGTGACCCGCCCCTTTCCCTTCGAGGGCCCCAAGCGCATGCGCGCCGCCGAGGAGGGCATGAAGGAGCTCTCCGAGCATGTCGACTCCCTGATCACCATCCCCAACGAGAAGCTGCTCTCGGTGCTGGGCAAGAGCGCCAGCCTTCTCACCGCCTTCAGTGCCGCCAACGACGTGCTGCTCGGCGCGGTGCAGGGCATCGCCGAGCTGATCACCAGCCCGGGAATCATCAACGTCGATTTCGCCGACGTGCGCACCGTGATGTCCGAGATGGGCATGGCGATGATGGGCACCGGTGGCGCCACCGGCGAGAACCGTGCCCGCGAGGCTGCCGAGAAGGCGATCAGGAGCCCGCTACTCGAGGACATCGACCTCCACGGCGCCCGCGGTATCCTGGTCAACATCACCGCCGGCCCGGACCTCTCCATCGGCGAGTTCAACGACGTGGGGGCCACCGTGCAGGAGTTCGCCTCCCAGGACGCCACCATCGTGGTCGGTACCTCCATCGACATGGAGATGACCGACGAGCTGCGGGTCACCGTGGTGGCCGCGGGCCTCGAAGGTCGGCAGCAGCAGAAGGCCGCTCCGGCCCGCGAGACCGTGCGGCGTGCCGAGGGGGGTGACTATCGCCAGCGCCAGCAGCCGGCGGCGATGCGCCAGCAGGCCACCGCCAGGGTGGCCGAACCCGAGGAGGCCGCCAAGCCCCGCCCCGAGAAGCGCAAGTCTCAGGAGCTCGATGATTACCTCGACATTCCGGCCTTCCTGCGTCGTCAGGCCGATTGAGGTGCGCTATCGACGGCATCGGCAGGGTCGGGTGATGTTTTTTTGTTGAAACACTCGTTCGGTGTTATAGTGAACGGTGTTTGATAATCAACAACTGCCTGGCCACTGCCCATGATCAGACAACGTACCCTGAAGAATGTCATCCGCGCCACCGGCGTCGGCCTGCACTCCGGCAAGAAGGTCTACCTGACCCTGCGGCCGGCTCCGGTCGATACCGGCGTCGTATTCGTGCGCACCGACCTGGACCCCGAGGTGCGAATTCCGGCCCGTGCCGAGAACGTCACCGATACCACCCTGTGCACCGCCCTCTCCGCGGGAGGCGCCAAGGTCGCCACCGTCGAACACCTGATGTCGGCGCTGGCCGGCCTCGGCATCGATAATGCCTACGTGGACGTCAGTGCCCCCGAGGTGCCGATCATGGACGGCAGTGCCGGTCCCTTCGTCTTCCTGATCCAGTCGGCGGGCATCGCCGAGCAGAACGCGCCCAAGAAGTTCATCCGCATCAAACGCGAGATCGCGGTGCGCGAGGATGACAAGGAGGCGATCTTCCTGCCCCACCGGGGGTTCAAGGTCTCCTTCGCCATCGACTTCGACCACCCGGTCTTCGAGGACCAGAAGCAGACCGCCATGGTCGACTTCTCCACCACCTCCTTCGTCAAGGAGGTCTCCCGGGCGCGCACCTTCGGCTTCATGCGCGACCTCGAGTACCTGCGCTCCAACAACCTCGCGCTGGGCGGCAGCCTCGACAACGCCATCGTGGTCGACGACTACCGCATCGTGAACGAAGGCGGCCTGCGCTACGACGACGAGTTCGTCAAGCACAAGGTGCTCGACGCCATCGGCGACCTCTACCAGCTGGGCTATAGCCTGATCGGCGAGTTCCGCGGTATCAAGTCGGGCCACGCCCTCAACAATCATCTCTGCCGGGCGCTACTGGCCCAGCCCGATGCCTATGAGCTGGTTACCTTCGAGGACGAGGCCGAGATCGCCCCGATCTCCTACTCGGCACCGGCCATGGCCTGATCCGCGTTCGCTGTCCCCGCAGCCAGGCAAGACAGGGCGCCGCCACCCGATCGGGTGGCGGCGTCGTCGTGTTCCGGTGGTCGTCGACGTCCGGATCAGGGTTTCTCGGCGTGGGAGGCCAGGCGCTCCAGCGCGCGCTTGAGGCGCGGGTTCTCGACGTCGGCGGCGCAACTGGAGAGCTCGTCGGCGGCGCGGGCGGGGAGCTGGCGGACCTGGCGAAGCGGTGCGCTGGCCGGTCGCACCGGGCGTACCTTGAACTGGAAGCCGGTCACCGCCTCGAAGCCGGGCAACTGATGCAACAGTGCCAGCAGGCGGCGCTGCTCGTAGCGCAGCCAGGTCAACCAGACGGCACGGTCGGTGATCAGGGTGAGGCGCCCCTCGCGATAGCCGCCCACATGGAGGTGGTCGCGGACCTTCCCGGGCAGGTGGTCGCGCAGATGGCGCTGGGCGCGCTCGATCAGGCGTGCCGTGCGCATCAGCGAGCCGAGTTCGCCACTGCCGTCCAGTAGCCGGGACATGGGCTGTGCTCTGGGGCGCTTAACCTTTATACTCATGGGCTTGTTTCTCGGGATCTTCCCCTGATTCTCCGTATCCGGCCGCACCACTGGGGCGGCGACCGGTCAACAGCGAGAGCCTAGCACGCTCGGGAGTTCGTCGACAGCATGCCCTCCGTCCAGTCCACCCCTCGCCACGCCGCCCGCGGCCGCCGCCCCGCGGTGGTGCGCCGCCCGGCCCGCTGGTGGCTGGCCGGCCTGCTGGTGGGTTGCCTGCTGCCGGCCGGGTTGGCGCAGGTCGAGAGCCTGCGTCACGTCGAGCGGATCGCTCAGATCAGCATCCTGGCGCCGGCCCTGATCCGCGCCAGCTCGCGGCTCAAGGCTCGCCGCGCCCTGACGCGCTGGCCCTCTGGCGCCGGTCGCCTCCCGCCGCTGCCTCGCGGCGGGAGGCACCGTATATCGCCGGTCCCGCGTCGCCTCACCGCCGGCCATGACGTCCTGACGCGCCGAGGCCCGCCCGCTGCGTGGGCAAGCTGAAACCCGATTGAATGGCCGGCCGCTGCGGGGGCCGGCACGATGCCACACGCAGATTATTGGACCCTTCATGATCAATTCCCTGTTACGCAAGGTCGTCGGCTCGAAGAACGACCGCGAAGTCAAGCGCATGTCCCGGCAGGTCGCGCAGATCACCGCGCTGGAGCCGGAATTCGAAGCGCTGGACGATGCAGCACTCAAGGCGCGTACCGACGAGTTCCGTCAGCGCCTGGAGGCCGGCGAGAGCCTCGACGACCTGCTGACCGAAGCCTTCGCCGTGGTGCGCGAGGCGAGCAAGCGGGTGATGGGCATGCGCCACTTCGATGTGCAGATGATCGGCGGCATGACCCTGCATCGCGGCCGCATCGCCGAGATGAAGACCGGCGAGGGCAAGACCCTGGTGGCGACCCTGGCCGTCTATCTCAATGCCCTGCCGGCCCGGGGTGTGCACGTGGTCACGGTCAACGACTACCTGGCCCGTCGCGACGCCGAGTGGATGCGTCCGCTCTACGAGTTCCTGGGGTTGTCGGTGGGCACGATCTACGCCGGCCAGACCGCCGAAGAGAAGCGTGCCGTCTACGCCTGCGACATCACCTACGGCACCAATAACGAGTTCGGCTTCGACTATCTGCGCGACAACATGGCCTTCTCTCTCGAGGACAAGGTGCAGCGGGAGCTCCATTACGCCATCGTCGACGAGGTGGACTCGATCCTGATCGACGAGGCGCGCACGCCACTGATCATCTCCGGAGCGGTGGACGAGAACACCGAGCTCTACCAGGTGGTCGACCGCCTGGCGTTGAACCTGGTCAAGGGCGAGGTCTCGGAGGATCCGGATGCGCCGCCCAGCGGTGACTTCCTGCTCGACGAGAAGCAGAAACAGGTGGAGGTCACCGAGGAGGGGCACAACAATATCGAGGAGCTGATGCGGGCCGAAGGACTGCTCGGCGCCGAGGACTCCCTCTATGCGGCCCAGAACCTCAACCTGCTGCAGCACATGCATTCGGCGCTGCGGGCGCGTCATCTCTACCACCGTGACGTCGACTACATCGTCAAGGATGGCCAGGTGGTGATCGTCGACGAGCACACCGGCCGCACCATGCCGGGCCGGCGCTGGTCCGAGGGTCTGCACCAGGCGGTGGAGGCCAAGGAGGGCGTGGCCGTGCAGCGCGAGAGTCAGACACTCGCCTCCACCACCTTCCAGAACTACTTCCGGCTCTACGACAAGCTGGCCGGCATGACCGGCACCGCCGATACCGAGGCCTTCGAGTTCCGCCAGATCTACGGCCTGGACGTCGTGGTGATCCCCACCAACCGACCGCTGGTGCGCCAGGACCTCAACGATCTGGTCTACCTCAGTGCCGAGGAGAAGTTCGAGGCGATCATCGAGGACGTCAGGGTGCAAACGGAGGCCGGACGCCCGGTGCTGGTGGGTACCGCCTCGATCGAGACCTCGGAATACCTGGCCGGCCTGATGAAGCAGGCGGGACTCGCGTTCAACGTGCTCAACGCCAAGCAACACCAGAGTGAGGCGGAGATCATCGCCCAGGCGGGTCGCCCCGGGGCCATCACCATCGCCACCAACATGGCCGGCCGCGGTACCGATATCGTGCTCGGCGGCAACTGGGAGGCCGAGGCGGCCAGGCTGGAGAACCCGAGCAAGGAGCAGATCGAGACGCTCAAGGCCGAGTGGCAGGCGCGACACGAGGCGGTGCTGGCCGCCGGTGGCCTGCACGTGGTCGGTTCCGAGCGTCACGAGTCGCGGCGCATCGACAACCAGCTGCGTGGCCGTTCCGGCCGTCAGGGCGACCCGGGCTCCACACGCTTCTTCCTGTCACTCGAAGACAACCTGATGCGTCTGTTCGGCTCCGACCGAGTACAGCGCATGATGAAGGCCCTGGGACTCGAGCATGGCGAGGCGATCGAGCACAAGATGGTCTCCAATGCCGTGGAGCGGGCCCAGAAGAAGGTCGAGAGCCGCAACTTCGACATCCGCAAGCAGCTGCTCGAGTACGATGACGTGGCCAACGACCAGCGTCGGGTGATCTACGAACAGCGCAACGAGATCCTCGCCTCCGACGATGTCTCCGACGCCGTCAGCGGTATCCGCGAGGAGGTGCTGGATCTCGCCATCAGCGAGTTCGTGCCACCGCAGAGCCTGCCCGAACAGTGGGACCTGCCGGGACTCGAGGCGCATCTGCGCAGCGAGTTCAATCTCGAGGCGCCGGTGGTCGAGTGGTCCGAGAAGGACGAGCGCTTCCACGAGGAACAGCTGCGCGAGCGACTCCAGACCATGCACCGCGACGCCTACCAGGGCAAGGTCGAGGAGGCCGGTGTCGAGCTGATGCGGCGCTTCGAGAAGCAGGTCATGCTGCAGGTGCTCGATACCCGCTGGAAGGAGCACCTGCAGTCGATGGATCACCTGCGGCGGGGCATCCACCTGCGGGGCTATGCACAGAAGAACCCCAAGCAGGAGTACAAGCGCGAGTCCTTCGAGCTGTTCCAGTCCCTGCTGACCAACATCAAGGCCGACGTGACGCGTATTCTCAGCCATGTGAAGGTGCGTCGTCCCGAGGAGGTCGAGGAACTGGAACGCCAGCGCCGTGCGGCCCTGGAGCGGGAGAAGGCGTCCGCCGACAGCCGTCACGATGCACCCGAGGTCGCCGGCAGCGAAGCGGGTGCAGGTGCCGCCGTGCCGCCGGGTGCCGATGGCCGGCCGCTGCGCCGGGCAGGGCCCAAGGTCGGCCGCAACGACCCCTGTCCCTGCGGTTCGGGAAAGAAGTACAAGCAGTGCTGCGGCAAGCTGAGCTGACGGGCCACGGGCCACGGGCCACGGGCCAAGTGTTGCGAGACTCGAGTCAGAGGACACCATGCTGCTCGAAGCTCGAAGCTCGAAGCTCGAAGCTCGAAGCTCGAAGCTCGAAGCTCGAAGCTCGAAGCTCGAAGCTCGAAGCTCGAAGCTCGAAGCTCGAAGCTCGAAGCTCGAAGCTCGAAGCTCGAAGCGGATTCCAGACAGGAGAGAAGACCATGGCAGTGGGGGAAGCGCGTTTCCCGGCGATGCCGGCGATCGAGGGCCTGCGCCTGGGAACGACCATGGCGGGCATCAAGAAGCCCGGCCGTCGTGACCTGGTGGTGATCGAGATTCCCGAAGGGGCCAGGGTCGCAGGCTCCTTCACCCGCAACGCCTTCTGTGCCGCCCCGGTGACCGTGGCCAGGGAACATCTGGCGGCCTGTGTCGCACGCGATGAAGGGCCGCGCTATCTGGTGATCAATACCGGCAACGCCAACGCCGGCACCGGCGAGACCGGCCTGCGCGATGCCCGCGCCAGCTGCGCCGAGCTGGCGCAGCTGGGGAACGTGGTCGCGGAGCGCGTGCTGCCGTTCTCCACCGGGGTGATCGGCGAGCCGCTGCCGATGGAGCGGCTGCTCGGCGGTCTACCGGGCGCGCTCGAGGCGCTCGATGAGGGAGGCGCGGCCTGGCGCGCGGCGGGTGAGGGCATCCTGACCACCGATACCCGCGCCAAGGGCGCCAGCGTGACCCTGGCACTGGGCGACAGCCGCGTGACCATCAACGGCATCAGCAAGGGGTCGGGGATGATCCAGCCCAACATGGCCACCATGCTCGCCTTCGTGGCCACCGACGCCGCCATCGAGCAGCCGCTGCTGGAGTCGTTGCTGCGCGAGACCGTGGATCGCTCCTTCAACTGCATCACCGTGGATGGCGACACCTCCACCAACGATGCTTGCATGCTGATCGCCACCGGACGGGGGGCCGCCGTGGCCAGCGAGGAGCAGATTGCGGTGTTCCGCAATGGCCTGCAGCGGGTGATGACCGAACTGGCTCAGGCGATCATCCGCGACGGCGAAGGGGCAACCAAGTTCGTCACCCTGCAGGTCAGTTCGGCGACTAGCCGCCGGGAGGCCCTGGACGTGGCCTTCACCGTGGCCCATTCGCCACTGGTCAAGACCGCCCTCTATGCCTCAGACGCCAACTGGGGGCGCATCCTCGCCGCGGTGGGGCGTGCCCCGGTCACCGACTTCGACGTGTCGCGGGTGACCATCGACCTGGGCGAGGTGCGGCTGGTGGAGAACGGCGGCCGTGCCGGCGGCTATACCGAGGAGGCGGGCAGTGCCGTGATGGCGCGGGAGGAGATCGTCATCCGCATCGACCTGGGACGCGGCGAGGAGGCGGCCACGGTGTGGACCTCCGACCTCTCCCACGAGTATGTGAGCATCAACGCCGACTATCGCAGCTGACGGGCGGCGATGGCGGCCAATAGCCAGACAGAGACTCCGCGCAGTGCCCCGGCCCGCGCGAACCAGTTGGAAGGGTGAATGAACGCAATGGTGAAGAGAAGGGTGCATGTGGCGGCCGCCGCCATCATCAGTGCCGACGGGCGGGAGGTATTGCTCGCCCGTCGGCCGTCCAACGTCGATCATGGCGGCCTGTGGGAGTTTCCTGGCGGCAAGCTGGCGCCCTACGAAACCGGGCTCGAGGGGCTCAAGCGCGAGCTGCACGAGGAGTTGGGGGTGGAGATCCAGCGCGCCCAACCGCTGATACGCATCCACCACGAGTACTCCGACAAGCACATCCTGCTGGACGTATGGCAGGTGCATGAGTTCTCCGGCGAACCCTTCGGTCGCGAGGGGCAGGCGGTGCGCTGGGTGCCCATGGCGGAGCTGGTCAACTACCCGTTCCCGGCGGCCAACCTGCCGATCCTGCGGGCGGTGATGCTGCCCACCGAATACCTGATCACCGCCGAGGAGGACGACGAGGGGCTCTTCCTCGAGCGACTGGAGCGGGCGCTGGTCGAGGATGGGGTGCGCCTGGTGCAGTTGAGGGCCAAGATCCTGGGCGAGGCGGCCTATCTGGGGCGCGCCGAACAGGCGCTGGCGCTGTGTCGCCGTTTCGGGGCGCGTCTGCTGCTCAACGCCGAGCCGCAACTGCTGGAGCGCCTCGACGCCGACGGCATTCATCTCACCAGCGAGCGGTTGATGTCGCTGGAGCGCCGCCCCATCGCCGAGGGCAAGTGGCTTTCCGCCTCCACCCACGATCGCGCCCAGCTGGCCCAGGCCGCCCGCCTGGGCTGCGACTTCGTGACCCTCTCGCCGCTGCGCACCACGCCGTCGCACCCGGAAGTGGCGCCCATGGGCTGGCACGACTTCCAGCAGCTGGTCGAGCGCGCCGCCATGCCGGTCTTCGCGCTGGGTGGCATGACCCGCTTCGACGCCAATCACGCCCGTGCCGTGGGCGCCCAGGGCATCGCCTCGATTCGCGATTTCTGGAAATAGAGCTTGAAGCTGGAAGCTTGAAGAAGAACCCCCGTCGGCCGGCGGGGGTTCTTCACAAGCATTGATGAGAAATCAGCTGGTTGGGTCGACTCCGTGGCGGGCAGCCAGCGCTGGGAGGCCCTATGGGGTCAGACCCCGGCGGCGTCGAATCTGCTCGCAAGGTGCACTATGACAGGTCAGGTAACTCGGCCGGGGTTGACCCCATAGGGCGGCCTCGGCGTCGTTCTCGGCGAACGTACTGCCACTGTCGAGCTACTACTCGTGGGGCCCGACCGCTCAGTCTCGGTAGCGTCGCGTCAGGTCGCCATAGGCATCGATCCGGCGGTCGCGCAGGTACGGCCAGATGCGCCGCACTTCTTCGCAGCGAGTCATGTCGAGGGTCTCCAGCAGCCGCTCGGCCTGGACCCCGGCGTGGGCCAGCAGTTCGCCCTGGGGGCCGCAGATGAAGCTGCCTCCCCAGAAGTCGATGCCCGGGCTCACGCCCGAATGGTCCGGCTCGTGGCCGACCCGATTGGCGACGATCACCGGCACCCCGTTGGCCACGCCGTGGCTGCGCTGGACCAGCGTCCAGGCCTCCTTCTGACGCTTCTTCTCGGCGTCGTCGTCGGGCGGATGCCAGCCGATGGCGGTGGGGTAGAGCAGCAGCTCCGCACCGGCGAGTGCCATCAGGCGTGCCGCCTCCGGATACCACTGGTCCCAGCACACCAGCAGGCCGAGCCGACCCACCGAGGTGTCGATGGGCTCGAAGCCCTGGCCACGAGCGACATCGATGTCACCGGGGGTGAAATAGAACTTCTCGAAGAAGCCCGGGTCGTCGGGAATATGCATCTTGCGGTAGTGGCCCACGGCACCAAGCTGGCGGTCGTAGACCACCGCGGTGTTGTGGTAGAGCCCGGGGGCGCGGCGCTCGAACAGCGAGCCCACCAGCACGATGTCGAGCTCCGCGGCCAGCGCCGCCAGGCGGGTGCCGGTGGGGCCGTCCAGGGGCTCGGCCAGGTCGAACAGTTCGGTGTCCTCGTACTGGCAGAAGTAGTGGGTGGCATGCAGCTCCTGCAGCATCACCAGCTCGGCCCCGGCGGCGGCCAACTCACGCACGCCGGCCTCGCTCTCGGCCAGGCTGCGGGCCTTGTCGGGCCAGGCGGGCTGCTGCACCAAGCCAACCTTCAGGTGTCGGGTCATAAGGGCTCTCCTCGGGTCTGAGACCCTGGGTGTCAGGGTACGTTCGCTCGGGCGAGGCTGCCGGCGGGCAGCTGCATGGTCAGGCAGTGCAGGCTGCCGTGCTGGCGGAGCACGCTCAGGCAGTCGATGGGCACGATGTCGCGATCGGGGAAGGCGCCCGCCAGCGCGGTCAGGGCCCGGGTGTCGGCGGCGTCACCGTAGACCGGCACCAGCACGGCGCCATTGATGATCAGGAAGTTGGCGTAGGTGGCCGGGAGCCGGTGGCCGTCCACCGGATCGAAACAGGGGCGCGGCCAGGGCAGCGGGATCAGCCGGTAGGGCTCACCGTCGATGCGGCGCAGGGCCTCGAGTTCGGCTTCCATGGCGGCCAGCGCCGGATGGTGGGGGTCGGCCTCGTCGTCGCAGCGCACGTAGGCGATGGTGCCGGGGTCGCAGAAGCGCGCCAGGGTGTCCACATGGCTGTCGGTGTCGTCGCCCTCGAGGTGGCCGTTGGCCAGCCACACTACCCGCGTGATGCCGAGGTCGGCGTGCAGTCGTGCCTCCATGGCGGCGCGGTCGAATGTCGGGTTGCGGTTGGGGTTGAGCAGGCAGGCCTCGGTAGTGAGCAGGGTGCCCTGACCGTCGGTATCGATGGCCCCGCCCTCGAGCACCAGGTCCCGGGCCGTCACCGGGCAGGCGAAGACCCCGGCCTCGGCCAGGCGCGTCGTCAGGGTGTTGTCCCGAGATGCCGCGAACTTGCCGCCCCAGCCGGTGAAGACGTAATCGTACAGCCCGACCCGGCCGTCGCGCTCCACGGCGATGGGGCCGTGGTCACGGGCCCAGGTGTCATCTGCCGCCGCCACCACCAGGTGCAGGCGTGCGGCATCGACGCCCAGGCAGGCAAGTCGCCGCCGGAGATGGGTTCGGGTGGCGCCGTCGGGGACGCTGATCAGCACGTCCTGGTAGCGGGCGATGGCGACCACCATGGCCTCGAGGGTGGCCTCGATGCGCTCGAGCATCGGGGCCCAGTCGCTGTCGGCGCCGGGCCAGGTCAGTTGCACGGCATCCTGGGGATGCCATTCGGGAAGCAGGCGATCGGCCATGGGGCTGAGTCTCGTCGAGTGGAACATCGTGGCCGGCGAAATGTAGGGCCAGCACGGCAATGTTGCAAGCACCGGGGAATCCGCACCGCCGACCGATGCAGTCTCGTGCAAAAAAACGTACCATGAGCCCCCGCTGACAAGGAACGACACCATGCTCGACCGCCTGCCTTTCCTGATCGGGTTGCGCTATGTCCGCGCCAAGCGCCGCAACCACTTCATCTCCTTCATCTCGCTGACCTCCATGCTGGGCCTGATGCTGGGCGTGGCGGTGCTGATCCTGGTGCTGTCCGTGATGAACGGCTTCGACCATGAATTGCGCACCCGGATCCTCGGCATGGTGCCGCATACCAAGATCGAATCGCCCGCCGGGCTTACCGAGTGGCGATCGCTGGCCGACCGGCTGATGGAACGCGAACGGGTGATCGGTGCCGCGCCCTACGTGGAGCAGCAGGGCATGTTCTCGGTGGGCGGTCGCAACGAGGGGGCCATGGTCAATGGCATCGATCCCGAGTGGGAGGATCGCGTCTCGATCATCGGCCATCACATGCGCCAGGGCAGCCTGGCGGATCTTGAACCCGGCGAGTGGAACATCGTGCTCGGCTCGATCCTGGCCCGGCGCCTGGGTGTCGGTGTGGGCGACCGGGTGACCCTGCTGGTGCCCGAGGCCTCGATCACCCCGGCCGGGGTCTTCCCCCGCCTCAAGCGCTTCAACGTGAGCGGCATCTTCAATGTCGGTGCCGACCTCGATGCGAGCCTGGCCTATGCCAACATCGAGGACATGCAGACGCTGGCCCGCCTGGGCGATGCCGTGGGGGGGCTGCGCCTGGAACTCGATGACCTCTTCCTGGCCGGCAGCGAGACCCGGGCGATCATCGACGAACTCGGCCCGAACTACCGCGGCATCGACTGGACCTTCTCCCACGGCAACCTCTTCCAGGCGATTCAGATGGAGAAGCGCATGATCGCGCTGCTGCTCACGGTGATCATCGCCGTGGCGGCCTTCAACATCGTCTCGACCCTGGTGATGGTGGTCACCGACAAGCACGCCGACATCGCCATCCTGCGCACCATCGGCGCCACGCCGCGCTCGATCATGGGCATCTTCATCGTCCAGGGCCTGGCCATCGGCACGATCGGGATTCTCGTCGGGGTGGGCCTCGGCGTGCTGCTGGCGTTGACCATCGCGGATCTCATCGGTTGGGTGGAGTCGGCGCTGGGCATCCAGTTCCTCGATGCTGGCGTCTACTTCATCAGTGACCTGCCGTCCCGGCTCCACTGGGCCGATGTGCGCGACATCGTCGCCGCCGCCCTGGTCCTGACCTTCCTGTCGACCCTCTATCCCGCCTGGCGCGCGGCGCGGGTCCGGCCGGCCGAGGTGCTGCGCTATGAATGAGTCGAGCCTCCACCCGCGTACCCATCAGGACCCGCACAAGGAGACGCCGATGTCCGCCGCGCCAAGTGCTGCCACCGCCCAGCCGATGCTGGAGTGTCACGATCTGACCCGGGTCTACCGGGAGGGGCCCCAGGATGTCACCGTGCTCGATGGCCTGGAGCTGCGGGTCCATGCCGGCGAGCGGGTGGCCATCGTCGGCAGTTCCGGTTCCGGCAAGACCACGCTGCTCAACCTGCTGGGGGGGCTCGACAGCCCCAGCCGGGGCGAGGTGCGCATCGCCGGGGAGTCGCTGCATGATCTGGGCGATGCCGCCCTGGGGCGCTTCCGCAATCGCCGCATCGGTTTCGTCTACCAGTTTCACCACCTGCTGGCGGAGTTCACCGCCCTGGAGAACGCCGCCCTGCCGCTGATCGTACGCGGTCAACGCAAGAAGGCCGCCGAGGCCCGGGCCCGGGAGCTGCTGGTCAGGGTGGGCATGGCGGAGCGCGCCGACCACAAGCCCGGCGAGCTGTCCGGCGGCGAGCGCCAGCGGGTCGCCATCGCCCGGGCCCTGGTCACCGATCCCAGCCTGGTGCTGATGGACGAGCCCACCGGCAATCTGGATCAGCACACCGCGGCCAGCATCCTGGCGCTGATGGACGAGCTGGCGCGTGACTCCGCCTGTGCCTTCGTGGTGGTGACCCATGATCCGGCCCTGGCCGCGCATCAGGACCGGGTGTTGCGTCTCGACGAAGGGCGGCTCACCCAGCAGGACGCCGCGTCCTGACCCACGCGTCATCCGGCGTGGCCGGCCCGAGGGACCGGCCACCGTCGTAGGAGCCCGGTCAGTCTTCCCGGGTATCGCGGCGTCGCTGGCGCCGGCGCCGGGCGCGCTGCTTCCAGCTGCGCGAGACTTGCCAGCGCCAGATGAGACGGATCATCACGTTGCCGAGGATCGCGATGACGACCGCCGTGGCCACCGAGCCCACGGCCAGCGCCGGCAGGATGTCGGTCATCTGCTCGGCGATCCAACGTGTCGACAACCGGCTCGGCGCCTCCCGGGCCGGGGTATCCATCAACCAGGCGCCGAGCCGATAGTTGCCGTAGAAGATCAGCGGCATGGTCAGAGGATTGGTGATCCACACCAGACCCACCGACAGCGGCAGGTTGCAGCGCAGCAGCCAGGCGCCGAAGGCGGCCACCACCATCTGGAAGGGAATCGGCAGCATGGCGCTGAATAGTCCCACGGAGAAGGCGTTGGCCACGCTGCGCCGCGACAGTACCCAGAGCGAGGGGTTGCCGATCAGGTGGCCCATGAAACGCAGCGAGCGCTGGCGCCGAAGGGTGTCGGGGTGGGGCATGTAGCGCTGCAGGAATCTGCGCGGCATGTCGTCGGCTCGCTGCTTCGGGACCCAGGCTATTATCCATACAAGCCATGAGTCTCGCCATGTCAGCCCCCCAACGTTCGGCTGGCAGGGCAGAGCCGTCATCCGGTCTCCGGTGGCGGTCGATGCAGGAGCAAGGGAATGCCGTTCGGACTGGCCATCCCCCTGGCGCTCGCCGCCCTCGGCGGGGTGCTGCTGGGGCATCATGCACCGCCGGGCCTGGCGGAGGCGCTGGGAGTGGCGCTGCTGCTGGCGTTGGCCAGTCGCCGGCCGGGGCTGCTGCTGTCGTCGGCGACGCTGACCTGCGTCACCATGACGCTGTTGCTGGCACGCGGCGCCGAACTGCCGGCCGGGTTGACCCGCGAAGACCTCACCGTGGAAGCCCGGATACTGTCGGTGTCTCGGGAGGAGCGGCTGACGCGGCTGTTGGTCGCCGTCGAGTCCTGTAGCCCGGACGCCGCGGGGCGACTGCCCTGCGACGACCTGCGCCGGCTGCGGCTCAGCGCCTTCGAGGCGCCGGAGATCCAGCCCGGTGAGCGCTGGGCCTTTACCGTACGCCTGCGGCCGCCGGCCGGCTTCGCCAACCCCCACGCCTTCGACTACCGCGCCTGGTTGTGGCGTGAGGGTATCCAGGCCACCGGCTACGTGCGCCGCGAACCGGCCGCCCGGCGGCTCGCGGCGGCGGGACCTTCGCTACGGCGCCGGGCGCTGACGCATCTCGATGCCCGGGACCTGGAGCCCCGTGCGATGCGCTGGCTGGCAGCCCTGAGCCTGGGTGCCGGCGAGCGACTGCAGCAGACGGACTGGAATCTGCTCAATGCCAGCGGTACCACGCATCTGGTGGTGATCTCGGGCCTGCATGTCGGGCTGGTGGCGGCCTTCGTCCTGTTCGTCGCCCGCGGTGCGGCCCGGTTGGCCGCGCCGGGGGAGTGGCGCCTGGTCGTCTGGCCCTGGTGGCTGGCCGGGACGGCGACCGTGGGCTATGCCTGGCTGGCCGGCCTCGAGCCGCCGGCCCTGCGCGCCATGGTGATGACCCTGGTGGGGCTCTGGGTGGCCAGCGGTCGCCATGCGCCTGGTCCCTGGCAGGCCTGGTGGCTGGCGTTGGGGCTGGTGCTGCTGCTGGATCCTCGCTCCGCCTGGCGGCCGGGGCTGTGGCTGTCGTTCGCCGCCGTGGCGCTGCTGATCCTGATCTGGCAGGGGCGGCCCCGGCCGCGAGGCGTGCGTGGCTGGCTGTGGGCGCTGGCCCGCACCCAGTTGCTGTTGGCACCGCTGATGGCGGCCGCCGTGCTGCTGGCCTTCGCCCGCCTGGCCCCCGCCGCGCCGCTGGTCAACCTGGTCGCCGTGCCGCTGGTCAGCAGCCTGCTGGTACCGCTGGGGCTGCTCGGCTGGCTGCTGGCCTGGTTGCCGTGGCTCTCGAATCTTTGCTGGCGGCTGTTCGGTCACCTGGTGGAGGGGCTCGTGTGGCTGCTCGAACGGGCGGTGGCCTGGTTGCCGTTGTGGCTGCCCGACCCGTCGCTGGTCACGCCGCTGGCCCTGGCATTGGCGATGGTGGCGCTGCTCTGGGCGCTCCCCGGCCTGGCACGGTCGCTGCGCCTGGTGGCCAGCCTGTGGCTCGTTCTGATACCGCTGACCCTGACACCGGAGTCGTTGGCGCCGGGCCAGCTGCGGGTCAGGGTGCATGACGTGGGGCAGGGCCAGCTCATCGAGCTGCGCACCGCCGGCTATCGAGCTCTCTATGATGCCGGGCCGCGCTTCGCCTCGGGCTTCGTGCCGGCGGCGGCGCTGTGGCCGCCGGGTCAGCGCTTCGATGACGTCATCGTCAGCCACGACGACCTCGACCACGCCGGCGGCGTGCCGCTGCTGGCGACCGAGCACCGGGTGTCGCGCTTCCTCGCTCCTCCCGGGGAGGCGATCGGCGTACCCTTCGTTCCCTGTCGCGCGGGCGATGCCTGGCAGCGCGATGGGGTGCGCTTCCGCTTTCTCTGGCCCCCGGCCGAGACCGGCGACCTCTCGAGCAACGATCGCTCCTGCGTGCTCGAGGTCACGGCCGGGGGCCAGCGGCTGCTGCTCACCGGCGACGCGGGTCGGGAGGTGGAACGGGCCTTCCTGCGCGAGGTCCGGATGCCGGTGACGACGCTGGTGGCCGGCCACCACGGCAGCCACACCAGCTCGGGCCCGCATCTGGTGCAGGCCCTGTCGCCGCATCATGCCATCTTCAGTGCCGGGCGTGACAACCCCTTCGGCCATCCCCATGACGCGGTGGTGCGGCGCTTTCGTCGTACCGGCAGCTGCCTGTGGAGCACCGCCCACGACGGTGCCGTGACCCTCTGGCTGGGCGAGGGCGCGTCGAGCGAGGTCGACACCGCGCGCCCGGCCACCTGGCGGCGCAGCGGTGTCGGCGGCGACTGCCTTGCGTTAGAATCGGCCGAATGATGCGCGTGTGATTCCAGGGCACTTGGGGGAAACGGCATGGACATGATGGAGGCCCTGATCGCCGGGGGCTGGTTGATGCTGCCGCTGCTTGGCTGCTCCCTGCTGGCCACGGTGATCATCATCGAGCGATTGTGGACGCTGCGGGCGAGCCGCATCGCGCCGCTGGGGCTGGGGCAGGAGGTCTGCTCGCTGGTGGCCCGGGGGCAGGTCAATCTCTACTGGCTGGAGAGCCACTCGCCGCTGGGCGGGGTGTTGGCCGCGGGCCTGCGCAACGCCCGTCTCGGCCACGAGCAGGTGCGCGCGCGGCTGCAGGAAGCCGCTACCGCGGTGATCCACGACATGGAGCGCTTCCTCAGCCCGCTCGGTACCATCGCCGCCATCACCCCGTTGATCGGCCTGCTGGGGACCGTGGTGGGCATGATCGAGGTGTTCTCGGTCATCGTCGCCGGCGATAGCGCCAGCCGTACCGCCGACCTCGCCGGCGGCATCTCGCGGGCCCTGGTCACCACCGCGGCGGGCCTGACCGTGGCGATCCCGGCGTTGATGTTTCATCGCTACTTCCAGCGCCGGGTCGAGGACATCACGGTGCGCATGGAGGAGCAGGCCGGCCAGGTAGTGGAGTTCCTCGCTCACTACCCCGGCGAATTGACCCTGGCCGAACGCCATGAGGGCGAGCGGGACGGCGATCGCCTGGAAGCCGATGGGCGTATCGCCCCGAGGGTGAAGCCGTCGTGAGGTTACCGCGCACCCGGCGCGATCCGGTGGAGGTGAATCTCACGCCGCTGATCGACGTGGTCTTTCTGCTGCTGATCTTCTTCATGGTCTCGACCACCTTCGAGACCCGCCAGGCGCTCGAGCTGGAGCTGCCCGAGAGCGTCAGTGGCGTGGCGGCCGAGGTCTCGCCGGTGACCCTGGTGGTGACGGCGGCGGGCGGCTATCGGCTCGGCGATCGGGAGCTCGCTGCTGCGGGCCTCGGCGCGGCCCTGGCCGCCGAGGCCGAGCAGGCCCGCAGTCACGGCCTGGTGCTGGAGGCCGACGGCCGGGCCAGCCACGCCGCCGTGGTCCACGCCCTGGACCAGGCCGCTGCCCTCGGCATCCGCCAGGTGCGCATCGCCACCACCGAGGCTTCATCCACACAAGCGGAGACACCGTGATTCTCTACGGGACCCAACACGCGGGCTGGACGCTCTACAAGCAGCTGCTGGGCTACGTCCGCCCGCACTGGCGCTCCTTCCTGCTGGCGATCGTCGGTTATGCCATCTACGCCGCCTCCAGTACCGCCCTGGCGGAGATGATGAAGCGGCTGATCGACGGCATCCAGGATCCGGACGCCGCCTTCCGGCTGTTCCTGCCGCTGTTCGTGGTGGGCATGTTCGCCGCCCGAGGCCTCGGCACCTTCCTCGGCACCTATTTCATGAGCAACGTGGCGCGCAACATCGTGCATGCGCTGCGTTGCAACGTCTTCAATCACATGCTGCACCTCCCGGGGCGCTTCTTCGACACCCATTCGAGCGGCCACCTGATCTCGCGGGTCACCTACCATGTCGAGCAGGTCACCGGGGCGGCCACCAAGGCGGTCACCATCCTGCTGCGCGAGGGGCTCTTCGTCCTCGGGCTGATTACCTATCTGCTGTGGACCAACTGGATGCTGACCCTGCTGTTCCTGGCGGTGACGCCGCTGATCGGTGGGGTGGTCAGCTACGCCAGCAAGCGCTTCCGACGCATCTCAAGCCGTATCCAGGCGTCCATGGGCGATGTCACCCATGTCGCCTCCGAGGCGCTCTCCGGCTACCAGGTGGTCCGCACCCACGGTGCCGAAGCCTTCGAGAAGGCGCGCTTCGCCGCGGCCAGCGAGTACAACCGCCAGCAGAGCATGAAGGAGGCGCTGACCAAGGCGATCAGCACCCCCGTGATCCAGCTGCTGGTGGCGCTGTCGCTGGCGGTGCTGGTGTGGCTGGCGCTGGCGCCGGGCCTGATGGCCGACATGACGCCCGGCGAGTTCGTCGCCTTCGTCACCGCCGCGTCGCTGATGGCCAAGCCGGTGCGCCAGCTCACCGAGGTCAATAGCGAGATCCAGAAAGGCATCGCCGCCGCCGGTGAACTGTTCGGCCTGCTCGAGGAGCCTCTCGAACAGGACGAGGGCGATCACGAACCCAGCCGCCTCGCGGGGCACGTGGTCTACGAGGGCGTGCGATTCGCCTACGGCGAGGGCCAGCCCGAGGTGCTCAAGGGGATCGACCTGGAGGTGACGCCGGGCGAGATGGTGGCCATCGTCGGCCGCTCCGGCAGCGGCAAGTCGACCCTGGTCGGCCTGCTGCCTCGCTTCTACCGGCCGACTGCCGGGCGGGTGCTGGTCGACGGGATCCCCCTCGGCGAGTATCGCCTGACGCCGCTGCGTCGCCAGATCGCCCTGGTCTCGCAGCAGGTGACCCTGTTCAACGCCAGCATCGCCGACAACATCGCCTACGGAGTGCCCGACGCCGACCTCGAGGCCATCGAGGCGGCGGCCCGGGCCGCCCACGCCCACGAGTTCATCGAACGCCTGCCCGGGGGCTATGCCACCGTGGTCGGCGACAACGGCGTGATGCTCTCCGGCGGCCAGCGCCAGCGCCTGGCCATCGCCCGGGCGATCTTCAAGGATGCGCCGCTGCTGATCCTCGACGAGGCCACCTCGGCGCTGGATACCGAGTCCGAACGCCATATCCAGGCGGCGCTGGAGGAGGTGTGTCGCGGACGCACCACCCTGGTCATCGCGCATCGGTTGTCGACCATCGAGCGCGCCGACCGCATCCTGGTGATGGAGCATGGCGAGATCGTCGAGCAGGGCAGCCACGCCGAGTTGCTGGCCCGGGACGGGGCCTATGCGGCCCTGCACCGGTTGCAGTTCCAGGAGGCTCCATCGGCATGAACCCGGGGCAGCGCTGGCTCGAGGCGGCCTACCGGGGCGATGCCTGGCTGTGGGCCCTGCGCCCGCTCGAGGCCCTCTACCGCCGGGCGATGGCGCGTCGTTCCGCGGCCTATGCGGCGGGCGGCAAGCCCGTGTGGCGAGCGCCGGTACCGGTGATCGTGGTCGGCAACATCACCCTGGGCGGCACCGGCAAGTCGCCACTGGTCGCCTGGCTGGCACGCTTCCTCGTCGAGCGCGGCTGGCGCCCGGGCATCGTGTCCCGGGGCTATGGCGGCAAGGCTGCCGGCTACCCGCTGCGGGTGGATGCCGCCACGCCGGTGGCCGAGAGCGGCGACGAGCCGCGCATGCTGTTCGACCAGACCGGCCTGCCGGTGGTGGTCGACCCGGATCGCCCGCGGGGCGCCGGGCGACTGCTCGAGGCAGGATGCGATATCCTGCTGAGTGACGATGGCCTGCAGCACCTGGCGCTGGGGCGTGACCTGGAACTGGTGGTGGTCGATGGCCGCCGGGGGTTCGGCAACGGCCGCTGCCTGCCGGCGGGGCCGCTGCGTGAACCGCTGTCGCGACTCGATGGCGTCGATGCCGTGGTGATCAACGGCGAACCGTCCTTCGAGCCGCCTGCGGGCGCCCACGGCATGGCCCTGGTGCCGACCGGCTGGCGGCCCCTGGGGGGTGGCGAGCGTCGCCCGGTGGTGCCGTTGCCCTTCTCCGGGCCGGTACATGCCGTCGCCGGGATCGGGAATCCGGGCCGTTTCCTCGCCACCCTGGAAGGCCTGGGCATCGAGGCGATGCTCCATCCCTTCGCCGATCACCATGGCTTCCGTAGCGAGGACCTGGCGTTCGACGACGGTCGTCCGGTGGTGATGACCGCCAAGGATGCGATCAAGTGCCGCGCGCTGCTGGTCGATGAAAGCCGCGATCTGGCGCCCCCCGGCAGCTGGGTGCTGGAGGTGGAGGCGCGACCCGATGCCGGCTTCGTGGCCTGGCTCGAGGAGAGACTGAAGACGCTTCGACCGCTGCGGGAGGCATCCCGAAGCGGAGCCAGTCGTTGATCCCGGGGTCACACGACTCGGGGCAATCCAAGTGGGAGGTGCGAGAGATGGACAAGGAGCTGCTGGCCATGCTGGTCTGCCCGCTGTGCAAGGGCAAGCTCAGGTATCACCGGGAGAGCCAGGAACTGCACTGCCTCTTCGATGGCCTGGCCTATCCGGTGCGTGACGGCATCCCGGTGATGCTGCCCGAGGAGGCACGGGCCCTGGACGTGGACGAGAAGCTGCATGAGTCCACCGGCCGCATGGGCGAGCCGTGATGGGGGGGGCGGCAGGCAAGGAGTTCATCGCGGTGATTCCGGCGCGGCATGCCTCGTCGAGATTGCCGGGAAAGCCGCTCGCCGATATCGCTGGGCTACCCATGGTGGCCCACGTCTGGCGGCGCGCCTGCGCGAGCGCCGCCGTCCGGGTCGTGGTCGCCACCGACGACGAGCGCATCCGCGAGGCGCTGGCCCCGTTCGATGCCGAGGTGCTGATGACCCGTGCCGATCACCCCTCGGGCACCGACCGCCTGGCCGAAGTGGCCGAGCGGCTGGGCCTCGCCGACGAGGCGGTGCTGGTCAATGTCCAGGGGGACGAGCCGCTGATTCCCCCGGTGCTGATCGACCAGGTGGCCGCTCGGCTGTTCGACGATCCCGGGGCCTCGATTGCGACCCTGGCTGAGCCGATTGCGGAGGTGGGGGCGCTGTTCAACCCCAACGTGGTGAAGGTGGTGCGCGCACTCTCCGGACGGGCGCTCTACTTCTCGCGGGCGCCAGTCCCTTGGGATAGAGAGACCTGGGACCGTGACGCCTTCGCCACCCGGCCCGAACCGCTCGAGGCCGATGCCTGGCTGCGCCATATCGGCCTCTATGCCTATCGGGCTGGCTTCCTCGCCGAGTACCGTGACTGGCCGCCGTCACCGCTCGAGCGGCTCGAGCAACTCGAGCAGCTGCGTGCCCTGCACCACGGCCATGCCATCCAGGTGGCGCTGGCTCGGGTACCCCATCCGGCCGGCGTGGATACGGCGGGGGACCTGGCCCGGGTTCGCGCGTTGATGCATGCCGGCACGGAAAACGAGAGCGGAGGAGAGCAGTGATGCGCGTGCTGTTCGTCTGTCTGGGCAATATCTGCCGGTCGCCGACCGCCGAGGGGGTGTTCCGTCGCCTGCTCGCCGAGCGCGGCCTGGCCGGCCGGGTGGAGGTCGACTCCTGCGGCATCGGTGCCTGGCATGTGGGCAAGGCGCCCGATCCGCGGGCCCTGGAGGCGGCGGCGCGACGCGGCGTCGACCTCTCCGGGTTGCGGGCTCGCCAGCTCGCCGACGAGGACTTCGCCCGCTTCGATTACCTGCTGGCCATGGATCACGACAACCTGGCGGCGATCGAGGCTCGGCGTCCCGCCGCTTGCGAGGCTCATATCGGGCTCTTCCTGGCGTTCGCCGGGCATCACGATCGGGCGGTGCCGGATCCCTACTTCGGCGGCCAGCGTGGCTTCGAAGAGGTGCTGGACCTGATCGAGGCGGCCTCCGGCGGACTGCTCGCGGAGATCGAGACCCGCCTGGAGCGGTCGTCTTGAGCCGTGGACTGCTTCCCGACCATGACCTCGGCCGGGCCAATACCCTGGGCCTGCCCTGTGTCGCCGAGCGCTTCACTGCCCCCCGTGACCCGCATGCATTGCGCGAGGTCGTGGCGCTGGCCGGGCGCGAGGCGTGGCCGCTGACGCTGCTGGGTGGCGGCAGCAATCTGATCCTGCCCGAGTGGCTGCCGGGGCTGGTGGTGCAGCCGGCGATGACGGACTGGTGGCTCGAGGAGCGTGGCGACGAGGTGCTCGTGCATGCCGAGGCCGGCGTGGTCTGGCACGACCTGGTGATGGCGCTGGCACGCCGAGGGCTCTGGGGCATCGAGAACCTGGCGCTGATACCCGGCCACTGTGGTGCCGCGCCGATCCAGAACATTGGTGCCTATGGCGTCGAGCTCTGCGAGGTGCTCGAGGCGGTGCACCTGGTTCACCTGGACGATGGCCACGAGGCAGTGTTCACGGCCGCGGACTGCGCCTTCGGCTATCGCGACAGCATCTTCAAGGGGCGCCTGGATGGTCGGGTGGCGATCACCCGGCTGGTGCTGCGGCTGTCGCGTTCGCCGCGTCCTCGGCTCGGCTACGGTGACCTGGCCGGTCGCGTCGGGGCCGATCCCACTCCCTTGTCGGTGGCCGAGGCGGTCTGTGCGATCCGCCGCGAGAAGCTGCCCGATCCTCTCGAACTGGGCAATGCCGGTAGCTTCTTCAAGAATCCGCTGGTGGATGCCGGGACGGCCCGGCGGCTGCTGGCCGACCACCCCGACCTGCCGCACTTTCCCCAGCCCGACGGCAGGGTGAAGCTGGCCGCCGGCTGGCTGATCGACCGTTGCGGGCTCAAGGGCTGGCGTCAGGGCTGCTTCGGCGTGCACCGGCGCCAGGCCCTGGTGTTGGTGCACTTCGGGGGCGGTCACGCGACCGAGTTGCTGGCCTTCGCCGAGGCCGTGGCGGGCCGGGTCAATGCGCGATTCGGGGTCGCCCTGGAGCGGGAGCCGCGTCTGGCCGGGGAGGGCCGGGAGGGCGGCTGATACCCTTCAGGTTCGGCCAGACGACAACGCCCGCGCATCTGCGCGGGCGTTGTCGTCGGGAAGGCGAGCAGCGATTATCCCTGCTTGCCATTGGCCTCCTGCTCACGGCGGCGGATCTCCCGCGGGTCGTTGTGAGCGCGGCGGCGACGGCGGCCTGAGGCCTGAGACTTTTCGCTCGCTTTCGCCTCGTCGGCCTTGGGTGCCTCGGCCTTCGCCGTGGACTTGGGCTCCGGCTGCGGGGCCTCGGCCTTCTCGGCGGGCTTGGGCTCCGGCTGCGGGGCCTCGGCCTTCTCGGCGGACTTGGCCTCCGGCTTGGGTGCCTCGGCCCTCTCGGCGGGCTTGGCCTCCGGCTTGGGCGCCTCGGCCCTCTCGGCGGGCTTGGCCTCCGGCTTGGGCGCTTCGGCCCTCTCGGCGGGCTTGGCCTCCGGCTTGGGCGCTTCGGCCCTCTCGGCGGGCTTGGCTTCTGCCTTCGGCGCTTCGGCCCTCTCGGCGGGCTTGGCTTCCGCCTTCGGCGCTTCGGCCTTCTCGGCGGGCTTGGCTTCCGGCTTGGGCGCTTCGGCCGTCTCGGCTTCCGGCTTGGGCGCTTCGGCCCTCTCGGCGGGCTTGGCCTCCGGCTTGGGCGCTTCGGCCTTCTCGGCGGGCTTGGCTTCCGGCTTGGGCGCTTCGGCCCTCTCGGCGGGCTTGGCTTCCGGCTTGGGCGCTTCGGCCTTCTCGGCGGGCTTGGCCTCCGGCTTGGGTGCTTCGGCCCTCTCGGCGGGCTTGGCTTCCGTCTTGGGCGCTTCGGCCTTCTCGGCGGGCTTGGCCTCCGGCTTGGGCTCGGCCTTTACCGCACCCTGGGGGGCTTGGCCTTCCCGGGGCGGGATGCCGTCGGCATCGGTCGCTGCTTTGGCGGCCTCTGCCTGCAGACGCTGCTGCTCGGCCTCGGCCTTGGGGTTGATGGCGTGCTGGCGAGTCCGGTTGCGCGGATTGTTGCGGGTACGCTTGGGCTTGCCATCGTCGACGGGCTCCGCCGTCGTCGCGGCGCTCTTTTCAACGGCCTGCTCGACCGGCTTCTCGGCGGGCTTGTCGCCCCCCTTCTGGCGGCGAGGCGCCTCCTCGCGGGACTTGACGGCCTCCTGCTGTCCCCGGCCCTGGCGGTCGGCCTCCTGGCGGCCGCGTCCACGGCCGCCACGGCCGCCACGACCCTCGGTGGTTTCGGTCTTGCCCTCGACGCGCTCGCTCTCCTGGCGAGGGGGGCGACGCTCGTCGCTGCGCGGACGGCGCTGCCGGCCACCGCGGCCACCGCGCTCCTCGTCACGCTGGGCGGGCTTGCGGGCACCCTGGTCGGCCCGCTTCTCGTCGCTGTCGCGTGCGGTCGGCTTCTCGGTCGTGCCGGCGGGTGACTCCTCGCTGCCGAGCAGCTTGGCCAGTCCCTTGACCAGTCGGCCCAGCACACCGGCCTGGGGTTCGGGGGCAGGGGGGGCGGCCTTGGTGGTCGCGGCCGGCGCGGCAACCGGGGCTTCCTCCTGCTGCAGCGAGGCGGGCGCCGGCTCGTGATGGATCACGGTCTTGACCGCGGCCTCGGCGCGCTGCACCGGTTTGCCGAAGGCGGCGTCCGGCTCCTTGCCCACCTCGGTGTCGGTGGAGAGCTCGAAGCTGGACAGGTGCGACGTGCCCTCCTCATCCACGTGGTCGTCACGCAGACGCTGGACGTCATAGTGGGGGGTATCCATCTCGGGGCGCGGCAGCAGCACGACCCGCACGCCCTGGCGACGCTCGATGTCGGCCAGCACATTGCGCTTCTCGTTGAGCAGGTAAGTGGCCACCGGTACCGGCAGGATGGCGCGGATCTGGGCGCTGCGCTCCTTCATCGCCTCTTCCTCGATCAGACGCATGATCGACAGGGCCATGGAGCGGACGTCGCGGATCGTGCCCTGACCGTCGCAGCGCGGGCAGACCACGCCACTGGTCTCGCCCAGGGAGGGGCGCAGGCGCTGGCGCGACATCTCCATCAGGCCGAAGCGGGAGATACGGCCGATCTGCACCCGGGCACGGTCGAGCTTGAGCGCGTCGCGCATGCGATTCTCGACCTCACGCTGGTTGCGTGCCGGGCTCATGTCAATGAAGTCGATCACCACCAGGCCGCCGATGTCGCGCAGGCGCAGCTGTCGTGCGATCTCGTCGGCCGCCTCCAGGTTGGTCTGCAGGGCGGTCTCCTCGATATCGCTGCCGCGGGTGGCCCGGGCCGAGTTGATGTCAATGGAGACCAGCGCCTCGGTGTGGTCGATGACGATGGAGCCACCGGAGGGGAGCTTCACCTCGCGCTCGTAGGCGGTCTCGATCTGCGACTCGATCTGGAAGCGCGAGAACAGCGGCACCTCGTCGGCATAGAGCTTGATCTTCTGCTGGTAGGAGGGCATCACCTGGCGGATGAAGGCCAGCGCATCCTGATGGACCTGCTCGTGGTCGATCAGCACCTCGCCGATGTCCTGGCGCAGGTAGTCGCGCATGGCGCGGATGATGACGTTCGACTCGCGGTAGATCAGGAAGGGCGCGGGGCGCTTGCCGGCCTCGGCGGTGATCGACTCCCATACCTGGACGAGATAGTCCAGGTCCCACTGCAGCTCCTCGGGAGAGCGGCCGATGCCGGCGGTGCGCACGATCAGGCCCATCTTGTCGGGCACCGTGAGCTGATTCATGGCGTCCTTGAGCTGGCTGCGCTCCTCGCCCTCGATGCGCCGCGAGATGCCGCCGGCCTTGGGGTTGTTGGGCATCAGCACCAGGAAGCGGCCGGCGAGGCTGATGAAGGTGGTGAGTGCCGCGCCCTTGTTGCCGCGCTCCTCCTTGTCGACCTGGACGATGACTTCCTGGCCCTCCTTGAGGACCTCCTTGATGCTGGGACGGCCGGCGGGCTCCTTGAGGAAGTACTCGCGGGAGATCTCCTTCAGCGGCAGGAAGCCGTGGCGGTCGGCGCCGAAGTCGACGAAGGCGGCCTCGAGGGAGGGTTCGACGCGGGTGATCTTGCCGCGATAGATGTTGGCTTTCTTCTGTTCCCGGGCCCCGGACTCGATGTCCAGGTCGTAGAGGCGTTGACCATCGACCAGTGCAACGCGCAGCTCTTCGGGCTGGGTCGCGTTGATGAGCATCCGTTTCATAGTGTCTCGCTAGTCTTGACGCGCCGGATGGCGGTCGTCGACGTAGGCGAACCTCTGGGTGCTGCGTGCTTGTGCTCAGCGCATGTCGCGGATGCGCAGTAGCGCCCGGCCGAGTCGGAACGAGGCGTGTGAGCGGTTCCGGCACGGCATGACCATGTTGAGTACGGGGCGGAGGCAGGACATGTCTCGGTGGGGTATCACCCATCCGGCCCTGCGGTCACCGCCAACACCTGGCATTCATCGATTCGCCAACGCCGGCCTCCGGCACGATGTTGAACGTTTCCCGTGGCCTGCGTCCGCTCCATGACGGTGGGGCGGACGGGGATCCGGGCGTGGCGTCAGTATCGCTTTCTCGTTTCTTGCTTTCGCTGCTCGGCGGCGGGACGTCATGGTTGTGGGGCGTCGTCGCGGCCTGATCTTTTCGCTCCGGCCTGCGTGTCTGTCGTGCAGGCGCACCATCGGGCCGATCGGGCCCACTGAGGCGAGCCAGCAATATAACAGTAAAGGGGAGTGAGCAGCAATTGGCGCAGGACGACGCCCGGTGCGATAGAATGCGGCTTTTCCGGCAGGTTGGCAGTGGAGTGGCGGCATGGCCGAAGGGCGCGACGTGCAGTGGGTGGAAGTGACCGAAGGCCAGGTGGGGCAGAGGGTCGATAATTTCCTGATGACGCGTATCAAGGGCGTGCCGCGCGCGCTCATCTACCGCATCGTCCGCAAGGGCGAGGTGCGGGTGAACAAGAAGCGCGTCAGGGCCGACACCCGCCTGGCACTGGGCGACATGGTGCGTATTCCCCCGCTCAAGCTGGCCCCGCGTGAGGCGGTGCGCGAGGTCAGCGATAACCTGCGCAACCTGCTCGCCGGCAGCGTGCTGGTAGAGGGGCGCGACTGGCTGGTGATCAACAAGCCGGCGGGGCTCGCCGTGCACGGTGGCAGCGGGGTGAAGATCGGCCTGATCGAGGCGCTGCGCCAGGTGCGCGAGGATCTCGACTTCCTCGAGCTGGTGCACCGTCTCGATCGCGACACCTCAGGCTGCCTGCTGCTGGCCAAGTCCCGCCCGGCGTTGCTCGCCCTCAACGAGTCGCTCAAGCAGCATCGGATGGACAAGCGCTACCTGGCGCTGGTGGCAGGGCGCTGGCCGGCACGCCGCGACTTCGTCAGCGTCAGGCTCGAGCGCTATGAGCTCGCCAACGGCGAACGGCGGGTGCGTGTCGACCCGGCCGGCAAGGTGGCGCGTACCCGCTTCGCGGTGCGCGAGGCCTTCGAGAAGGCGACCCTGGTCGAGGCCGAGCCGGTCACCGGCCGGACCCACCAGATTCGCGTGCATGCCGCCCATGCCGGTTATCCGCTGCTGGGCGACGACAAGTATGGCTCGCGCGAGGGCGAGCGACTCGCCGCCGGCCTCGGCCTGTCGCGGCTGTTCCTGCACGCCGCCGCCCTGACGTTCCCCGAACCCACCAGCGGGCGCCCGGTGCAGATCAAGGCGCCGTTGCCCGATGAGCTCGAGGCGGCGCTCGCCCGCGCTCGCCACCGCTCCTGACCCGGAGGCCCCATGCGCTATCGATTGGTGATCTTCGACTGGGACGGCACCCTGATGGATTCCGCCGCCCGTATCGTGTCCTGCATGCAGGCGGCGGCCAGGGAGGCCGGCTGGGGGGCGCTCTCCGAGGCGGCGGTGCGCGACATCATCGGCCTGGGGCTCCCCGAGGCCATCGCACGGCTCTGCCCGGGGATCGACCCCGGTCGTGCGGAGCTGTTGCGCAGCCGCTACGCCTTCCATTTCGTCGAGGGCGACACCACGCCGATGTGCTTCTTTCCCGGCGTGGAGGCGGGGCTCGCCCGGCTCCACGGCATCGCCGACCAGCGCCTGGCGGTGGCCACCGGCAAGAGCCGGCGGGGGCTCGATCGGGCGTTCCATGAAAGCGGCAGCGGGCGCTGGTTCCATGCCAGCCGGACCGCCGACGAGACCCGCTCCAAGCCCCATCCGCGGATGCTCGAGGAACTCCTCGCCGAGCTCGACGTCGACGTCGGCGAGGCCGTGATGATCGGTGACACCGAGTATGACCTGGAGATGGCGCGCTCGCTCGGCATGGACCGGGTGGCGGTGACCTATGGTGTCCACGCCCCGCAGCGGCTGGCCGCCAGCCGCCCGGTGTTCACCGCCGAGGCGGCCTCCGAGCTCTTCGACTGGCTTCACGGCTAGCGTTTCCAGCACTTCAAGGACAGGGTGATCATGAGCGACGACAAGCGAGAAGACCGTTGGACCGAGGGGCCGCAGCTGGGGCCCGAGGAAGCCCGTGAGGTGCGCCAGTCGCGGGAGGCGTCAGCGACTCCGCCGGCCGAGGACGCCGAGACGCTGCGCGAGCGCCAGCGCCTGGTGCAGATGGAGATGATGGACCGCTGGATCGGCGGGGTGCTGGTGGAGCAGCGCCGCACGCGACGCTGGAAGCTGTTCTTCCGTTTCTTCTTCGCGCTGCTGATCCTGGCGTCGTTGTCCGCCACCCTCTACGGGATCTTCGGTGCCCCGAGCCCCGGGGCGCCGGCGGGACCGCATCTCGGCGTGGTCAAGGTCGAGGGGGCGATCGACAGCGAGGCGCCGGCCAGTGCCGAGCGCATCATCGAGGGGCTCAATCGCGCCTGGGACGCCGAGGGTGCCGCCATCGTGGTGCTGCATATCGATAGCCCGGGGGGCAGCCCGGTGCAGTCCCGGCGCGTCTACGAGGAGGTGATGCGCCTGCGCGGCGAGGGCGACAAGCCGATCGTCGCGGTGATCGAGGACATCGGTGCCAGCGGCGCCTATTACATCGCCGCGGCGGCGGACGAGGTGATCGCCGCGCCCGCCAGCCTGGTCGGCTCGATCGGCGTGATCTCCGCCAGCTTCGGCTTCGAGGAGGCCATCGAGCGGCTGGGCGTCGAGCGCCGGGTCTACGCCGCCGGTGACAACAAGGCCTTCCTCGATCCCTTCTCGTCGGTGGCACCGGAGCAGCGTGCCTTCTGGCAGTCGGTGCTGGAGACCACCCACCAGCAGTTCATCGACGACGTGCGCCAGGGGCGCGGCGACCGCCTGGCCGATGACGAGCGGCTCTTCAGCGGCCTGGTGTGGAGCGGCGAACAGGCCCTCGAGCTGGGGTTGGTCGATACCCTCGGCAGCCTCGACGGCCTGGCCCGGGAGCGACTGCCCGAGCCCCGCGTGCGCGACTACACGCCGCGCCTCGACCCCTTCGAGCGGCTCTCGCGGCAGTTCGGCCGGGTCGCCATGGAGTGGCTGGGCGTGCCCACCGGCCAGTCGCCGCTGCGTTACCAGCTGCCTTGAAGCGCCGAGCGCCTGGAGTCGCGGCTTTCCCGGCGACAGGCCTGCGCGGAGGCGCTGTGAACCCTTCCCTGGGCGCTACCTTTTCCATCCCTGGAAAAGGACCTCCGCTTCGGCCTGTCCCCGGCGCCGCTCACTTGGTTGGCACTACCTCAGCGGATCCAGTCCCGCCTCGCGCAGCAGGGCGCAGAGGCGGATCAGCGGCAGGCCGATCAGGGTGTTGGGGTCGTCCCCCTCGAGCTTCTCGAACAGCGCGATGCCCAGCCCCTCCATGCGGAAACTGCCGGCGCTGTCCAGCGGTTGCTCGCGCTCCACGTAGCGGGCGATCTCGCCCTCGCTCAGGTCACGGAACACCACCTCGTAGCGCTCGTGGCAGACCCGGTGCCGGCCGCGGGCGGTGTCGACAAGCGCCAGGCCGGTGACAAAGCGCACCCGGCGACCGGAGAAGCGGGCCAGGTTGGCGCGGGCCGTCGCTTCGTCGCCCGGTTTGCCGAGGATCTCGCCCTCGAAGACTGCCACCTGGTCGGCGCCGACGATCAGATGGTCCGGCCAGTCGTCGGCCAGGCGATTGGCCTTGGCCAGCGCCAGGCGATGCACCAGTGTCTCGGGGCTCTCGCCCGGTCGTGGGGTCTCGTCGATATCGGGGCTGGCCCAGGCGTAGGGGATCTCCAGGCGGTCGAGAAGCCCGCGGCGCCAGCGGGAACCAGAGGCGAGGACGAGGCGTGACATGAGTGTGCTCCCGGGTAGTGGATGATTGGCAGTGGACCATTGTAATGCCTGGTGAAGGTAGCTTTGACAGGGGCAGGGCGAGTGCCTATCATTGCGCGCCTATGTTGACCACGCGACTCCCCAATCGGGTCGAGCCCTACAAGCTCGCCGCCCGCGCCGAACATCTCGAAGGGCTGATGGCCCTCGACGGCTTCGTGCGCCTCACCGAAGAGGTCGGGGCCCAGGCCGGCGACTGCCGGGTATGGCTCGACTTCGGCATCGACGCCCAGGGGCGCCGGGTGATCCGCGGTCGCCTCGAGGCCGAGTTGCAGCTGCCGTGCCGGCGCTGCCTCGCGCCCCTGACGCAGCACGTCGGGAGCGAGTTCCTGCTGGGCATGGTCACAAGCGACGCTCTGGCGGCCGATCTGCCGAGCACCTTTGAGCCGGTGCTGGTGGAAAACGAACAGCTGAACCTGCTGACGGTGGTCGAGGATGAACTGATCCTCAGCCTGCCTCAGGTGGTTTACCACGATGAGGCCGACTGTGAGGTCTCTCGCGACCAGCTGACCAGCGGGGCGGATGCCGAGGCGGCACGCGAGCCCGCTGCGAGCCCGTTCGAGGTGCTCAAGCGCCTCAAGGGCAAACACTGATTCATCATCGATTCACTCTGGAGTGACTTCCCATGGCAGTTCAACAGAACCGCAAGACCCGTTCCAAGCGCGGCATGCGTCGCAGCCACGACGCCCTCAGCGCTCCGGCCCTGGCCCAGGACAAGGAGACCGGCACCACCCACCTGCGCCACCACGTGTCGCCGGACGGCTTCTACCGGGGTCGCAAGGTCGTCGACGCCTGAGGCGACGACGGCTCCCTCGGTGACAGCTGGCCGCTGACGTGCGGATCGCCATCGACGCGATGGGCGGTGACCTTGGTCCCCGCGCCACCGTGCAGGGGGCGGCCGGTGCGGCCATCCAGGACCCTTGCCTCGAGATCCGGCTGTTCGGCCCTCGCCAGCAGCTGCAAGACGAGATCTCTCGCCTGCCGCGGCAGCTCGCCGCGGCTGGTTCGCGTCTGGACGTCACGGATGCCGGCGCCGTCATCGGCCAGGCCCAGCGGCCTTCCGCTGCCCTGCGCCATGGTGGCGATACCAGCATGGCCAGGATGCTCGACTGCGTCGCCAGCGGCGAGGCCGTGGCCGGCGTCAGTGCCGGCAATACGGGGGCGCTGATGGCCCTGGCCCGGCGTGCCCTGGGGACGGTGGCGGGGATCCCGCGGCCGGCCATCAGTACCGCCATCCCCACCCGCGACGAAGGGCGCTGCTACCTGCTCGACCTGGGGGCCAACGTCGAGGTTTCCGCCGAACGCCTGGTGGATTTCGCCCTGATGGGGGAGGTGATGGCGCGTCATGTGGATGGCGTGATCGCACCTCGGGTGGCGCTGCTCAACGTCGGCGTCGAGGGCACCAAGGGCACCGCCAGCGTGCGTGAGGCCGACGCCCGCCTACGCCGACTGCCGGGCATCGCCTACGCCGGTTTCGTGGAAGGTGACGACGTGTTCAGCGGTGTCGCCGACGTGGTGGTCTGCGACGGCTTCGTCGGCAATGCGGTGCTCAAGGCGAGCGAGGGGTTGGCGCGGATGCTGGTGGAACGGGTGCAACTCGCCTTCGACGCTCACTGGAGCAGTCGCCTGGTGGGCGCCCTGGCCCGACCGACGCTCCGGCGCCTGAAAAACGAACTGGATCCGGTGCGCTACAATGGCGCCAGCCTGCTCGGCCTGGCCGGCATCGTGATCAAGAGCCACGGGAGTGCCGATGCCACCGGTTTCCACTATGCGGTGGCTCGTGCGGTGCAGGAGGTGAGCCGGGATCTGCCCGCACGGCTGGCGGCCGAGCTTGGCCAGCGGCGGTCCGTTGTCGAGTCGGTCGGTGGTACCGGTCGAGCCGATAGCGGATCCATGATCCTCGCGCCGCACGAGCCAGGCTCGCGCGGCGACGATAAAAGCCAACAAGAGCAAAGGTGATAGACATGACTCAACCCCTTGCCCTCGTGTTCCCCGGGCAGGGTTCCCAGCAGGTCGGCATGCTGCGGGAGCTGGCGGAACGCTACAGCGTGGTGCGCACCACCTTCGAGGAGGCCGCGGACGCCCTGGGTTACGATCTCTGGCAGGTGGTTCAGGAGGGGCCGGAGGAGGCCCTCAACGCCACGGCCTGCACCCAGCCGGCGCTGCTGACCGCCAGCGTCGCGATCTGGCGGGTCTGGCAGGAACTCGAAGGCCCGCGTCCCGGTGCCATGGCCGGCCATAGCCTGGGCGAGTACAGTGCCATGGTCTGTGCCGGCGCCTTGCCCTTCGCTCAGGGCGTGCGCCTGGTGAGGCTGCGTGGCGAGGCGATGCAGCAGGCGGTGCCGGTAGGCGAGGGCGCCATGGCGGCGATCCTCGGCCTCGACGACGCCGTCGTGGAGCAGGCCTGTGCCGATGCCGCCCAGGATGATGTGGTCTCGGCGGTCAACTACAATGCCCCGGGGCAGGTGGTGATCGCCGGTTCGAAGGCGGCCGTGGAACGTGCCATCGCGGCGTGCCAGGAGGCCGGTGCCAAGCGCGCCATGCCGCTGCCGGTCTCGGTCCCCTCCCATTGCGCCCTGATGCGTCCGGCCGCCGAGCGGCTGGCCGCGGCCATGGACGAGATCGAGCTGCGCTCGCCACGCTACACGGTGATCCAGAACGTCGATGCCCAGGCCCATGCCGACGTGGAGACCCTGCGCACGCGGTTGCTCGAGCAGCTCTACCAGCCGGTGCGCTGGACCGCCTGCGTCGAGGCCATGGTCGAGCGAGGTGCGGAGGTGTTCATCGAGTGTGGGCCGGGCAAGGTGCTGACCGGGCTCAACAAGCGAATCGCTCGGGGTAGCAAGGGGCTGGCGGTCAACGATCCGGACAGCCTGGAGGCTGCCCTGGAGTTGGCCCGAGGCGTGGCCGGCCCGTCGCCGTCAGCCAACGGCTGACGGCCTCACAATTCAGGATGAAGGCGGAATCACCATGACAAGCGAGCGTAGAGTTGCCCTGGTCACCGGCGCGAGCCGTGGTATCGGCCGGGCCATCGCCCACGAGTTGGGTCGCCAGGGTCGCATCGTGATCGGTACTGCGACCAGCGAGGCCGGAGCCGAGCGCATCGATGCCGATCTCAAGGGGCAGGGGATCGAGGGTGCCGGTCGCAAGCTGGATGTCACCGATCAGGCCAGCGTCGATGCACTGGTCAAGGCGATCGGCGATGAGTTCGGGGCACCGACCATCCTGGTCAACAATGCCGGCATCACCCGTGACAATCTGCTGATGCGCATGAAGGAGGACGAGTGGGATTCGGTGATCGACACCAACCTCAAGTCGGTCTATCGCGTCAGCAAAGCATGCCTGCGTGGCATGACCAGGGCGCGCTTCGGTCGCATCGTCTGCATCAGCTCGGTGGTGGCCACCATGGGTAACCTCGGGCAGACCAACTATGCTGCGGCCAAGGCCGGCATGGAGGGGTTCACCCGGGCGCTGGCCCGTGAGGTGGCGTCCCGTGCCATCACCGTCAACGCGGTGGCGCCGGGCTTCATCGCCACCGACATGACCGAGGCGTTACCGGAGGAACAGCACAAGTTGCTGCTCGGCCAGATTCCCCTGGCACGCCTCGGGCAGCCCGAAGAGATCGCGGCGGCGGTGGGCTTTCTCACCGGCGAGACCGCGGGCTATATCACCGGTGAGACCCTGCACGTGAATGGCGGCATGAACATGCGTTGACGGCCGCGTGGTTCGGCGGTTGCGCCGGCCCGAGGGCGTCTATAAACTACCCCGCAGCTTTTGGCTTGCGGTTTTGAAACGGCTGGTTATCAGAACGGCTAACGTGAACGACTGGAGTACGTCATAATGAGCACCATTGAAGAGCGCGTGAAGAAGGTTGTGGCCGAGCGCCTGAACGTCAAGGAAGAAGACATCCAGAACTCCTCTTCCTTCACCGAGGATCTGGGAGCCGATTCCCTGGATACCGTCGAGCTGGTCATGGCGCTTGAAGAGGAGTTCGACACCGAAATTCCCGACGAGGAAGCCGAGAAGATCACCACCGTTCAGGAAGCCATCGACTACGTCAACGCCCACCAGTAAGCCGGTGGCGGTCGATACCGCTTGTTGATGCGCCGGAGGCATGGCCTCCCACGAAAGCCGCTCTGACCTCAGGGCGGCTTTTGCATATCCGTACCCCTCCACTCCGACCTCGTGTCATGGCAGCACTTGTCATGGCAGCACAGGGCGGAGAGACTCGGGTATAATGCGCGCAATGGCGACCCCCCCTCCGGTCATCGGGGGTCGCGTCACCAAGGATTCTGGAGGAAAGCTGATGGCTCGTAGAAGGGTTGTGGTGACCGGGCTAGGCCTGGTCACGCCGGTGGGGAATACCGTGGAAGAGAGCTGGTCGAACATCGTGGCCGGCAAGAGCGGGATCGCCCCCATCGAGCACTTCGATGTCAGCGGCTTCAATACCCGCTTCGGCGGTTCGGTGAAGGGGTTCGATATCAGCCCCTATCTCAATCCCAAGGACGCCCGCAAGATGGACCTGTTCATCCAGTACGGCGTGGCGGCCGGCACCCAGGCGATTGCGGATGCCGGGATCGAGTGTACCGAGGAGAATGCCGGTCGCATCGGAGTGGCGATCGGCTCCGGTATCGGTGGGCTGCCGATGATCGAGCACAATCACAATGCCCTGCTCAAGAGCGGAGCGCGGCGGATCTCGCCGTTCTTCGTGCCCGGCTCGATCATCAACATGATCTCGGGCAACCTGGCGATCCAGCACGGCTTCCGTGGCCCCAACATCGCCATCACCACCGCCTGCACCACCGGTACCCACAACATCGGCTACAGCGCGCGTACCATCGCCTACGGCGACGCCGACGTGATGATCTGCGGCGGTGCCGAGATGGCCACCACGCCGCTGGGCCTCGGTGGCTTCTCCGCCGCCCGGGCGCTCTCCACCCGCAACGACGACCCGGCGGCCGCCAGCCGCCCCTGGGACCGGGACCGCGATGGCTTCGTGCTCTCCGACGGGGCCGGTGTCATGGTGCTGGAGGCGTACGAACATGCCAGAGACCGGGGGGCGACCATCTATGCCGAGCTGGTCGGTTTCGGCATGAGCGACGACGCCTATCACATGACGTTGCCCCCCGAGGATGGCCGGGGTGCGGCCCTGTCCATGGGCAACGCCATCCGCGACGCCGGTCTCGACCCCGCGGTGATCGACTACATCAATGCTCACGGCACCTCGACGCCGGCCGGTGACCTGGCCGAGAGTCGGGCGGTGAGGCAGGTGATGGGTGAAGCCGCCGGCTCCGTGGCGGTCAGCTCGACCAAGTCGATGATCGGCCACCTGCTCGGCGCGGCCGGCGCGGTGGAAGCGGTGTTCAGCGTGCTGGCGATCCGCGACCAGGTAGTGCCGCCGACCATCAACCTGGATAACCCCCAGGATGGCTGCGATCTGGACTACGTACCGCACACCGCCCGCGAGAGGAAGGTCGAGGTGGCGCTGTCGAACTCCTTCGGTTTCGGTGGCACCAACGGTACCCTGGTCTTCTCGAAGGTGTGATGGGCGCGTCCGTGATCCCGGGTGGCTGGCCGCTGGATGATCGCGGGGCCGCCTATGGCGACGGGCTGTTCGAAACCGTGTTGCTGCGCGACGGCGCGCCTCGGTTGTGGGACGAGCACCTGGCGCGCCTCGCCCGCGGGTGCCGGGTGCTCGGCATTCCGGTGCCGGCGCGTGCCGAACTGGAGCGTCCGCTGGCCGAGGCCGGTCGGGGGCTGGCGGTGCTCAAGCTGATCCTGACCCGGGGCAGCGGGGGTCGGGGGTATCTGCCCCCGGCGAGGCCCGAGCCGCGGCTGCGCTGGCAGCTCGTGCCCTTCGTCCCGTTGCCCGGGCACTGGGAGAGCGGCGTGCGGGTACGCCACTGCCGGCTGCGCCTGGGCATCCAGCCGGCGCTCGCCGGTATCAAGCACCTCAATCGCCTGGAGAACGTCCTGGCCCGGGCCGAGTGGTCGGACCCCGAAACGGCGGAAGGGCTGCTCTGCGACGGCGAGGGGCGGCTGGTGGAGGCGACCTGCATGAACCTCTTCTGGCGGCGCGAGGGGCGGCTGGAGACACCGCGGCTCGACCGTTGCGGCGTGGCGGGTACCCTGCGCGAGGCCCTGATGGCGCGCCTGCCGATCCGCGAGGTCGAGGCCGGCCCCACGGTGCTGACCGGCGTCGAAGCGCTGTGGCTCGGCAATTCGGTGCAGGGCCTGTGGCCGGTGGCCCGGCTCGATGACGCCCGGGGTCGGGAGCTCGCCCGCTGGACGATCACCGCCGAGCATCGGGGGTTGCAGGCCGAGGCCCACGCCCTGCTGGGCTATCCGCTTCCCGCTTGAGCGCAAGGCGTGCACCGGGAGCCTGACTGAACGAGGAAGTGCATGTTGCGTGTGGTGAAGATCCTGCTGGTACTGGCCGTTCTGGCCGGGGTGGCCCTGTTCGCCGGCCATCGCTACTGGGAGTCCAGGCTCGCGGCGCCGATCGCCGTGGACGAGCCGACCCTCTACGAAGTGCCCCGCGGTGCCGGCTACAATCGCGTGGTGGCCGACCTGGCCGATCGCGGTATCATCGCCGACGACTGGGCCTTCCGCCTGCTCACCCGGCTCGAGCCCGAATCGATTCCCCGCCTGCGCGCCGGCGAGTACCTGCTCGAGCCGGGGATGAGCGGCCGCGAGATGATCGCCCTGCTCGGCAGCGACCGGGTGGTCACCTACCCGTTGACCTTTCCCGAGGGCTGGACCTTCCGCCAGATGCGCGAACTGCTCGATCAGGCGCCCAAGCTCGACAACCGCACCGCCGGGCTCTCCGACGAGGAGGTGATGGCACTGCTCGAGCGCGAGGGGCAGCATCCCGAAGGGTGGTTCTTTCCCGATACCTATCGCTACCACAAGGGCATGAGCGACCTGGATATCCTGCGCCAGGCGCTGACCCGCATGGAGACCATCCTCGAACAGGTGTGGGAAGAGCGCGACGACGACCTGACCATCGACTCGCCCTACGAGGCACTGATCATGGCCTCGCTGATCGAGCGCGAGACCGGCGCCCCCGAGGAGCGCCGCGAGATCGCCGGGGTGTTCAAGCGGCGCATGGAGCGCGGCATGCGCCTGCAGACCGACCCCACCGTGATCTACGGCATGGGGGAGCGCTTTGATGGCCGCATCACCCGTGCCGACCTGCAGGAGGCGACGCCCTACAACACCTACATGATCGACGGCATGCCGCCGACGCCCATCGCCATGCCCGGACGTGCCTCGCTGGAGGCCGCGGTCGACCCGCTGCCCGGCGAGACCCTCTATTTCGTCTCCCGTGGTGACGGCACCCATCACTTCTCGCGGACCCTGCGCGAGCACAACAATGCGGTGAACCGGTATATCCGCAATCGCTGATTCTGGAGCGGCATCTGACATGAACGAGCGCGGACGTTTCATCACCCTGGAAGGCGGCGAGGGGGTGGGCAAGTCCACCAACCTGGCCCTGGTGGCCGACTGGCTCGAGGCGCGCGGCCTCGAGGTGGTCCGCACCCGCGAGCCCGGCGGCACCCCCCGGGCCGAGGCGATCCGGGCGCTGCTGCTCGACCCCGACGGCGAGGAGCCGCTCGCTACCGACGCCGAGCTGCTGCTGGTGTTCGCCGCCCGGGCCCAGCACCTGGCCCGGGTGATTCGACCGGCGCTGGCGCGGGGTGCCTGGGTGGTCTGCGATCGTTTCACCGACGCCACCTTCGCCTACCAGGGCGGGGGGCGCGGCATCGAGCCCTCACGCATCGCCGCGCTGGAGGCCTTCGTCCAGGGTGGCCTCGAGCCCGACCTGACCCTGCTGCTCGACATGCCCATGGACGCCGCCCAGCGGCGTCTGGACGGTCGGCTCGGCCGGGAGGGCGGCGCTCGCGACCGCTTCGAGCGCGAACGGGCGAGTTTCTTCGAGGCGGTGCGTCGGGCCTACCTGGCGCGGGCGGCCTCGGCGCCCGAGCGTATAGTGCTGATCGATGCCGCCGTCGACCTGCCAGGGGTACAGGCGCAGCTGATCCACGAACTCGAGGCGCGGGTGGCGGCATGGCGGTGACGACACCCGAGGCCGTGGCACCGTTGCCCTGGTTGACCCCGCGCTTTCGCGCCCTGGTCGGGCTGGCCCGGGAGGAGCGGTTGCCCCATGCCCTGCTGCTCTCCGGCTCCCGGGGTGTCGGCAAGCAGTCGCTGGCCGAGGCGCTGATCGGTTGGGTGCTCTGTGCCGGCCCCGGCGACACCGCCTGCGGGAGGTGTCACGGTTGTCGCATGCTGGCCGCCGGCTACCATCCCGACCTGCTGCGGGTCGGGCCCGAGGAGGGCAAGCGGCAGATCCGCATCGGCCCGATCCGCGAGGTCAACGACTTCGTCGGTCAGACCGCCCAGCAGGGCGGGTATCGGGTGATCGTGATCTCTCCGGCGGAGGCCATGAACGTGGCCGCCACCAACGCCCTGCTCAAGAGCCTGGAGGAGCCGGGCGACCGCACCCTCTTCCTGCTGCTCTCCGATATCCCCTCGCGGATGCTGCCGACCATCCGCTCGCGCTGCCAGCACTGGGCCCTGGCCCCACCGGCCGAGGTCGACTGCATGCCCTGGCTGGCCGAACGACTGGGTGGCGAGGAGGAGGCTCGCTTCTGGTGGCGAGTGGCCGGTGGCTTGCCGCTGGAGGCCCTGGCTCAGGCCGAGCCGGACGCCCGCGCCCTGCGCCAGCAGCTCGTCGAGACCTTCGAGGCACTGGTGCGCGGCGCCGAGCCGGTGGCCGAGGCCTCACGGCTTGAGCGGCAGTCCACCGAGGCGATCCTGTGGTACGGTATCGCCTGGCTGGAGGATCTGATTCGCCTGGGGCTCTCCGGAGAGGGAAACGAGCTGCGTAACCCCGACCTGTTGCCGCTCTATCGCCAGGCGGTCAAGAATGGCCGGGTACAGGACTGGTTCCGCCTGCTCGACTACGCCCGGGAGCAGCGCCGCCTGCTCGCCGTGGGGGGCAATCCCAATCCGCAGTTGGTGCTGGAAGCCTGGCTGGTGCGCTGGTCCGCGCTGCTGCGTTCCTGATCATTCACGACGGATCATTTCACAAGGTGACCCCATGGCCGCTCAGAAAGCCCTCTCCCTGACCATCCAGGATGTGCCGACCCTGCTCTCCGCTTACATGCCGTCGCTGGAGCGAGGGGGCATCTTCGTGCCTACCCGCGAACGCTACGAGCTGGGCCAGGAGGTCTTCCTGCTGCTGATGCTGCCCGGCGAGAGCGAACGCGTCCCGGTCACCGGCCAGGTGGTCTGGGTCTCTCCGGAAGGGGTCGCCGGGCGCCGCGTGCCCGGCATCGGCATCCACTTCAGTGCCGAGGACCAGGCGGTCCGTGCCCGCATGGAGAGCCTGCTGGCCGGGCAACTGGACAAGGGTACGCCCACCTATACGCTCTGAGGGCTTCGGGCTTCGGGCTTCGGGCTTCGGGCTTCGGGCTTCGGGCTTCGGGCTTCGGGCTTCGGGCTTCGGGCTGAATTCACTCACCGGGTATGTCATTCCATGTTTGTCGATTCCCACTGTCATCTCGACCGCCTCGACCCCGCGACCCATGACGGCGACCTGGCGGCGACCCTCGCTGCCGCCCGCGCGCGGGGCGTGCGCCAGTTCCTGGCCATCGCCGTGACCCTGCAGGACGTGGCGAACCTCGCCGCCATCGCTCGCGACCACGACGACGTGGCGATCTCCGCCGGCATTCACCCGCTGCACCGCGTCGCCGAGGAGCCAGACATCGAGGCAATCAAGGAGACGGCCGAGCGTTATGGTGCCGTGGCCATCGGCGAGTGTGGGCTCGACTACCACTATCTCGACAGCGCGCGAGGCAAGGACGCGGAGGCGGTGCCTGCCCGGGAGGTGCAGCTCGAGCGCTTCCGGCGGCAATTGATCGCCGCCCGCGAGCTCGAACTGCCGGTGATCGTGCACACACGGGAGGCGCGCGAGGACACCCTGGCGCTGATCCGCGAGCACACCGACCCGGCGGTGGGCGGCGTGCTGCACTGCTTCACCGAGGATCTCGACATGGCCCGCGAGGCGGTACGCCACGGCTTCTACATCTCGCTCTCCGGCATCGTGACCTTCCGCAACGCCGAGGCGCTGCGCGAGGTGGCGCGGCGGGTGCCGCTGGATCGGCTGCTGATCGAGACCGACAGCCCCTATCTCGCCCCGGTGCCGTACCGCGGCAAGCCGAATGAACCGGCCTGGGTGGTGGAGGTCGCCGAGTGCATCGCCGCCGAGCGCGGCATCAGCATCGATGAGGTGGCCATGCAGACCACCGCCAACTTCTACCGGCTGTTCCGTGCCGCGGCGCCTCAGGCCCCGGAGGCGGTGCGCGAAGGCCTGGCCCGGGCGGGGCTGATCTAAGCTGTTGGTGGATACCCTGTGGAGAGCGTCGCCATGAACCTTGATCCGCTGCTGGCCCATATCGATCCGGAGGGCGAGATCCCGCCGGTGGCGTCCTGGTGCCCCGTCCAGGAGGGCGAGATGGACCTGGTGATCGCCGCCGACGGCCGCTGGATCCACGAGGGGCGTCCCATCGCCCGGCCGCGGCTGGTGCGGCTGCTCTCCACGATTCTCAGGCGCGAGGCCGATGGGGCCTACTACCTGGTGACCCCGGTGGAGAAGCAGCGTATTCGGGTCGAGGATCGCCCCTTCCTGGTCGTCGAGGCCGAACCCGATGCGAACGGACACTGGTGGCTCACCACCAATGTCGGCGATCGCCTGGTGCTGGACGCGTCCCATCGCTTGTGTCTGAGCGAGACGCCCCGCGGCGAGACGGTGCCCGAAGTGCCGGTGCGCTTCGGGCTCGCCGCGCGGCTGGGGCGCAACGTCTATTACCGCCTGGTGGAACTGGCCGAAAGCCGGTCGCTGGCGGAGGGAGGCGAGGAGCTGGGCCTGGTCAGCGGCGACGCCTGGCAACCCCTCGGGCGGTTGGAGGAAAACGAGCGTCTCGACGGCGGGCCGGCATGCAGTTGACCGCCGAACAGCGAGCCGTGGTCGAGCATGACCAGGGTCACGCCCGGGTCGCCGCCGTAGCCGGCTCCGGCAAGACCACCACCATGGTGGCCCGGGTGCTCCACCTGCTCGACCGGGGCGTGCCGCCGTCGCGGATCCTGGTGCTGATGTTCAACCGCTCGGCCCGCGAGGACTTCCAGGCCCGCCTCGCGGCCATGGCCCCGGCCGGTCAGCCGCTGCCCGACGTGCGTACCTTCCACTCGCTCGGGCACCGATTGACCGGGAGCCTGACCCGCTGGGGTGCGCTGGCGCCGCGGGAGCTGCTCACCGCCGACTGGCAGCTGGAGCGGCTGCTGCGCCAGGCGACCCTGGAGGCGCTGGCGGACGACCCCGAGGCCCGGGAGGCGGCGCTGGACGGCGAGCGCCTCGAGGCGCTGGCGCACTTCTGCTCGCTGGTGAAGGCCGAGATGATCAGCCCCGCCGAGCTCTTCGCACGGCTCGACTTCGGCGAGCAGACCGACCACTTTCCCGCGGCCTTCGCCCACGCCGAGCGACTCCTCGCCGCGCAGGGGTTGATGAGCTATTCGGACCTGCTCTATCGCCCGCTCGAGGCGCTGGAGGCCGACGCCGGCCTGCGCCGCCGGGTCCAGGGGTTCCTCGACCACGTGATCATCGACGAGTACCAGGACATCAACGTGGCCCAGCAGCGCCTGCTGGCGCTGCTCGCCGGCCGCGACGCCGCGGTGATGGCGGTGGGCGACGCCAACCAGTGCATCTACGAGTGGCGCGGCGCCCATCCCGATACCATGCTCGAGCGCTTCACCACCACCTTCGGCGAAGCCCGCGACTATCCACTCTCCACCACCTTTCGCCATGGCCATGCCCTGGCCCTGGCCGCCAACCACGCCATCGCCGCCAACCGTCGGCGACCCGACCAGCTCTGCCTGGCGGCGCCAGGCAATCCGGCGACGCGGCTCGAGGTGGGGCAGGGCGGTCGGGGGCTGCTCGAGGCGCTGGTGGCCTGGCAACAGGAGGGGCGACGGCTCGACGAGGGCTGCCTGATGGTGCGCAGCTGGGCGCTGTCGGTGCCGTTGCAGCTGGCGCTGCTCAAGGCCGGCGTGCCGTTCCGGCTCGCCCGGGAGGATCGCTTCGTCTTCCGCCTGCCGCTGGTACAGGCCCTGGCCGGCTACCTGATGCTGGCCAGGGCACCGGGCCTGTTGCAGGACCCGGGTCACCTGCAGTTGCTGCTGGCCCAGCCGACCCCCTTCGTGGCCCGGGAGCGGATCACGGCCCTGGCGAGTCGGCTGGCCGAGACCCAGCGCTGGCCGGAGCGCCACGACCCGCTGCTCGAGGGACTCAAGCCCCACCAGCGACGCACCCTCAAGCGGCGCTGGGCACTGCTTAGTGAGCTGCCGACGCTTTCCGGCTGGCCGCCGGCCCGGCTGCTCGAGCACGTGGTCGAGAGCGTCGAGGCCGAGAAGGTGCTCAAGCGGGCCGCCGCCCGGCGCGACAAGGGCGAGGAGGACGTGCGCCTGCTCGACGTACTGATCGAGCAGGCCGCCGAGCTGGGCAGCGACACCGAGGCGTTCGTCGAGCTGCTGCGACGGCCGGTGGCCAACCGTGACGATGGGGTCTTGATCACCACGGTGCATGGTGCCAAGGGGCTGGAGTGGCCGCTGGTGCTGCTAGGGGGCGCCAACGAGGGGGACTTTCCCCACTACAGTCGCGACAACCCGCTCTCGCCCCGGCGCCTCGAGGAGGAGCGGCGGCTCTTCTACGTGGCCATCACCCGCGCCCGGGAGCGGCTGCTGATCGTGCACGACGGTGGCGACCACCGCCCCAGCCGCTTCATCGCCGAGACCGCCTGGCAGGATTGCCGGCGGGTCTCGGAGCGGCTCGCCGCGGCCTCGGGCGGCGGGACAGCCGCGGCCTCGGGCGGCGGGACAGCAGCGGCCTCGGGCGACGAGTATGCCACGCCGCTCGCGGTGTCCGCTCCCGAGCTGGTCGCGCGTTACCTGTCGGCGCTCGGCCGGCCCCTGCCATTGGCCGCGGCGTCGCCCACGGTGGGCGGCATCGCCGAGCCACGACCCGGCGGTGTCGAGTTCCGCGTCGGTCGACGCCTGCGCCACGCCGTCTTCGGCGAGGGCGAGATCGCCGTGGTGGAGGGCGACCCGGACAATCCGGTGATCGAGGTGCGTTTTCGCCAGGCCGGCCGACGGCGTCTGATCGCGCGCCGGGCGCCCATCGAACTGCTCGAAGGAGTCCAGGCATGACGCAGGTACTGATCACGGCCACCGCGCTGGCCGATGCCCTCGACCGGGCCGAGCCCCCGCGGATTCTCGACTGCCGCGCCCGGCTGGGCGACCCGGCGGCGGGCCGGCGACTGTGGCGGGAGGGCCACCTGCCCGGTAGCCTGCACCTCGATCTCGACCGCGACCTGGCGGCACCGGCCGGGGAGGGCGGCCGGCACCCGCTGCCGTCCCCCGAGGCATTCACGGCGACGGTGCGGCGTCTCGGCATCGCGCCAGGGCAGCCGGTGGTGGTCTACGACGACATGGGGGGGCAGCTCGCCGCGGCCCGGGCCTGGTGGATGCTCGCCTGCTGGGCCGGTCATCCCGACGTGCGGGTGCTGGATGGCGGCCTCGAGGCCTGGCTGGCGGCGGGGTTCTCGTTGATCGACGACGGCGATGCGGAGGCGCTGCCGGCGCCCTCCGCGTGGCAACCGCGTTACGACGAGCGTGCACGCGTCTCGGCCGACCAGGTCTTCTCTGGCCGCGAGCTGAAGGTCGATGCACGCAGCCCCGAACGCTTTCGCGGCGAGGTCGAGCCCATCGACCCCGTGGCGGGGCATATTCCCGGCGCCCGGTGCCGGCCGAGCGCCGCCAACCTGACCCCGGGCGGCACCTTCAAGTCGCCGGAGGAACTCGACGCCGAGCTGCCGGTGGCGGGGTCGGTCATCGCCTACTGTGGCTCCGGCGTCACCGCCTGCCACAACGTCCTGGCCTATGCCGTGGCCGGGCGCCCCTTGCCGCGTCTCTATCCCGGTTCCTGGAGCGAGTGGATCCGTGACCCATCACGCCCGGTGGCCCGCGGCTAGCCGTTCACGTCCCGGGAGGACCCGGCAGGCGGCGGGCTGCGCCGTCGGGCACTAAGCTTGGGACAATGATGCGATGGATGCGAAATATGGAAAGCCGAGGAGAACGACGGATGAATTTTGCGCTGATCGGTGCGGCCGGCTACATCGCGCCTCGCCATATGCAGGCCATCAAGGAGACGGGCAATGGCCTGGTGGCGGCCTACGACATCAACGATTCGGTGGGCATCATCGATTCCATTTCGACCGACTGCGCCTTCTTCACCGAGTTCGAATATTTCATGGAACATGCCTGGCGACTCCGCCGGGAGGGGGAGAGGGCGATCGACTATTGGGTGGTCTGCTCCCCCAACCATCTGCACAGCGCCCACATCACGGCCGGCCTGCAGCTGGGCTGCGACGTCATCTGCGAGAAGCCGCTGGTGTCGACGCCGGCGCAGCTCGAGGAACTGCGCTCCGTCGAGAAAGAGACCGGGCGTCGTGTCTACAGCATCATGCAACTGCGTCACCATCCGGCCATCCACGAGTTGCGCGACAAGGTGCTGGCCGAACAGCGGGATGGCCAGTATGACGTCGAGCTGACCTACATCACCGCGCGCGGCCCCTGGTACCTGGCCAGCTGGAAGGGCGATCCGCGCAAGTCGTTCGGCGTCATGGCGGAGATCGGCATTCATTTCTTCGACATGCTGCACGTGATCTTCGGTGAACTGAAGGAGCAGGTGCTGCACTACCACGACGAGCACAAGGCGGCCGGCTATCTGGAATACGAGAAGGCCCGGGTACGCTGGTTCCTCTCCATCGACGCCGAGGATCTGCCGGAGCGGGTGCGCGGCCAGCACTCCACCTACCGCAGCATCATCTGCGACGACGAGGAGTTCGAGTTCTCCAGCGGTTTTACCGACCTGCATACCGTCAGCTATCGCGAGATTCTCGCCGGCCGGGGCTTTGGCATCGAGACCGTTCGCCACTGCCTCGAGACCGTCTATCAGCTTGGCCAGGCGACTCCGGGGGCGCCGCGCGAAGGTGAGGCGCATCCCCAGCTTGCCCGGCTGGTGCCGGCACGGCCCGTCGCCGTCGCCGGACGCGGCTGAGCGGAGGTCACATTCCATGAACTTTATCGATCTTGCCGCCCAGCAGGCGCGGATCCGGCCCCGGCTGGACGCCGCGATCCAGGCCGTGCTCCAGCACGGCCGCTATGTCATGGGGCCCGAGGTGGGTGAGCTGGAGCGTCGCCTGGCGGATTACGTGGGCGTCGCCCACTGCATCGGCTGCGCCAACGGTACCGATGCGCTCCAGATCGCGCTGATGGCGCTCGACATCGGCCCGGGCGACGAGGTGATCGTGCCCGGCTTCACCTTCATCGCCAGTGCCGAAAGCGTGGTCCTGGCCGGCGCCAGGCCAGTCTACGTGGATATCGACCCGCACACCTACCTGCTCGATCCCGAGCGGCTCGAGGCGGTGCTCACGCCCAGGACCCGTGCCATCATGCCGGTCTCCATCTTCGGCCAGTGTGCCGACATGGAGGCGATCGAGGTGCTGGCGCAGCGGCATGGACTGGTCGTGGTGGAGGATGCCGCCCAGAGCTTTGGCGCCACCCGCCATGGGCGGCGTTCCTGCGGGTTGTCACGGATTGCCTGTACCAGCTTCTTTCCCAGCAAGCCGCTCGGCGCCTATGGCGACGGCGGTGCCCTGTTCACCGACGACGGCACACTCGCCGATGCGGTGCGTCTCGTGGCGCGCCACGGTGAGGCGCGTCGCTACCATCACACCCGTATCGGCATGAACAGCCGGCTGGATACGCTGCAGGCCGCCATTCTCCTGGCCAAGCTGGAGATCTTCGATGAGGAGGTGGTGCTGCGCCAGGCGGTGGCGGAGCGCTACGACCAGCAGCTACGGCAGGCAGGCATTGCCGCCACGCCTCATGTCGCACCCGGCAATACCTGCGTCTACGCCCAGTACAGCATTCGCGTGCCGCGCCGCGAGGCGGTGCAGGCACGTCTGACCGAAGCCGGGGTGCCGACCGCCGTTCACTACCCGCTGCCGCTCAACCGTCAGCCGGCGCTGGTGACCCCCGACTGTCACCTGCCGGTCACCGAGGCGGTATGCGAAGAGATCCTCAGCCTGCCGATGCACCCCTATCTCGAGGCCGAGCAGCAGGAGCGGGTGGTGGAGGCCCTGCAGGAGGCACTACGCGCTGCGAGCTAAGGGCCTCGGGCTGTGAGCTAGACTTGCCCCCGAAGCCCGAAGCCCGAAGCCCGAAGCCCGAAGCCCGAAGCCCGAAGCCCGAAGCCCGAAGCCCTAGCTTACATATTGGGATAGTTCGGCCCGCCGCCGCCCTCCGGCGCTACCCAGGTGATGTTCTGGGCGGGATCCTTGATGTCGCAGGTCTTGCAGTGGATGCAGTTCTGGAAGTTGATCTGGAACTTCGGCTGGCCCGCCTCGTCCTCGACCACCTCGTAGACGCCCACCGGGCAGTAGCGCTGCGCCGGCTCGGCGTAGGTCGGCAGGTTGTCGCGGATCGGCAGCTCCGGGTCCGTGAGCCGCAGGTGGCACGGCTGATCCTCCTCGTGGTTGGTGTTCGACAGGAACACCGAGGAGGGCTTGTCGAAGGAGAGCTTGCCGTCGGGCTTGGGATACTCGATCTTCTCGCACTCGCTGGCGGGCTTCAGCGCCGCGTGGTCTGGCGTGGTGTCGTGGACGTTGGGTAGCCGCCCGCCGAGCAGCTGGTCGAGGAAGTTGTAGGCGCCGCCGCCAACGGTGCCGTACTTGTGGATCGCCGGCCCGAAGCTGGCACTCGCCTTGAGCTCGGCGTAGGCCCAGCTGGCCTCCCACTTCTCGGTAAAGCTGGTCACTTCCTGGCCGCCCTCGTCACCCGCGGAGATCGCCTCGAACACCGCCTCGGCGGCCACCAGGCCCGACTTCATGGCGGTGTGCAGGCCCTTGATCTTGGCGAAGTTGAGGGTGCCGGCGTCGCAGCCGATCAGCAGGCCACCGGGGAAGGTCATCTTCGGCAGGCAATTGAGGCCGCCCTTGGTGATGGCCCGGGCACCGTAGGCGACGCGCTTGCCGCCTTCCAGGTACTGCTTGAGCAGTGGGTGGTGCTTCATGCGCTGGAATTCGTCGAACGGCGACAGCCAGGGGTTCTGGTAGGCGAGGTCCATGATCAGCCCCACCACCACCTGCTGGTTCTCGGCGTGGTAGAGGAACCAGCCACCGTGGGTGGACTTGTCCAGCGGCCAGCCGGCGCCGTGCAGCACCAGCCCCGGCTCGTGCTTGTCGTCGGGGACGTCCCACAGCTCCTTGAGGCCGATGCCATAGTGCTGGGGATCGCGGCCCGCGTCGAGCTTGAAGCGCTCGATCAACCGCTTGCCCAGGTGGCCGCGGCAGCCCTCGGCGAACAGGGTGTACTTGGCACGCAGCTCCATGCCCGGCATATGGCTGTCCTTGGGCGTGCCGTCCGCCGCCACGCCCATATCGCCGATGAGGATGCCCTTGACCACGCCATCCTCGATGATCGTCTCCTGGGCGGCGAAGCCGGGGAAGATCTCCACGCCGAGCCCTTCGGCCTGCTCGGCCAGCCAGCGGCACAGGTTGCCGGCGCTGATCACGTAGCGGGTGATATCGCCACCGGTGTTATGCATCGACTTGGGCACCAGGGCGTTGGGCAGCTTCTGGGCCTTCTCGGCGTCCTTGAGCAGATAGAGCTCGTCGCGAATCGCCGGGGTGGTCAGGGGCGCGCCGCGCTCTTTCCAGTCGGGGAACAGCTCCTGCAGGGCGCGGGGTTCTAAGACCGCACCGGAGAGGATATGGGCGCCGACCTCGGAGCCCTTCTCTACCACGCAGACGGTCAGTTCCTGCCCGGCCTCACTGGCCTGCTGCATCAGGCGGCACGCCGCCGACAGGCCCGCAGGCCCGGCGCCGACGATGACCACGTCGAAATCCATGGAGTCGCGTTCTACTTGTTCCACCTGCACTCTACCTCCCTCGCCGTCGACGCAGGGTTTCACCAACGTCGAAAGGTTTTAAAACGGTCGTTTGCTTCTCGATATTCTCCATGATAGGCATAATAGACGACTCGGGTCACCCCTACGATGGGCAATGTGCGGGAAAGCCGCTCCTGGCCCGGCATGAAGGGGGATTGTTGCCATGGCCCCGGCTGTGGCACATTGATTGGGTTTTTTTGGTGCGGCGCCTATCAAACGATCGCATGAAACATATAAGAGCATGTCAACCGGTTCTAAGGGGACGCTGATGCGCTCGCTGCCGAGCCGACATGGTCGGTCTGTTCCTAACCAGACGGTTCGTTAGAGTGAACCAAGCGAGGACACCATGAAAGTACTCGTCGCGGTCAAACGCGTCATCGACTACAACGTCAAGATCCGCGTCAAGCCGGATCACTCCGACGTCGACCTCACCAACGTCAAGATGGCCATGAACCCCTTCTGCGAGATCGCCGTGGAAGAGGCGGTGCGCCTGAAGGAAAAGGGCGTGGCCACCGAAGTGGTTGCCGTGACCGTCGGTCCCAAGGCCGCCCAGGAGCAGTTGCGTACCGCCCTGGCGCTGGGTGCCGATCGCGCCGTGCATGTCGAGACCGACGAACGCGTCGAGTCCCTGGCCGCCGCCAAGCTGCTGGCCAAGGTGGTGGAAGCCGAGCAGCCGGGGCTGGTCATCCTCGGCAAGCAGGCCATCGACACCGACAACAACCAGACCGGCCAGATGCTCGCCGCCCTGACCGGCCTGCCCCAGGGCACCTTCGCCTCCGAGGTGGTCATCGAGAACGACAAGGCGCGGGTGACCCGCGAGATCGACGGCGGCCTGCAGACCGTGGAGCTGACCCTGCCCGCCATCGTCACCACCGACCTGCGCCTCAACGAGCCGCGCTACGCCAAGCTGCCCGACATCATGAAGGCCAAGAAGAAGCCGCTCGACGTCAAGACCCCGGCCGAGCTCGGCGTCGAGGTGGCCGCGAAGGTCACGCTGCTCAAGGTCGAGCCGCCCCCCGAGCGCCAGGGCGGCATCAAGGTGGGCTCGGTGGACGAGCTCGTGGACAAGCTGAAGAACGAAGCGAAGGTGATTTCATGAGCGTACTGGTACTCGCCGAACATCACGACGGCGCCCTGGCCGGCGCCACCGCCCATGTGGTGGCGGCGGCGCAGCTGATCCAGAAGGACAGCGGCGGCGAGATCGATATCCTGGTGGCCGGCGAAGGCGTCGGCGCCATCGCCGAGACCGCCGCGAAACTCGATGGTGTGAGCCGCGTGCGCGTCGCCGACCACGCCGTCTACGCCCACCAGCTGGCCGAACCGCTGAGCGCGCTGCTCGCTGAGCTCGCCGACGACTACGGCCACGTGCTCGCAGCGGCCTCCACCACCGGCAAGAACGTGCTGCCGCGCCTCGCCGCCCTGAAGGACGTGTCGCAGCTCTCCGAGATCATCGCCGTGGAGAGCGCCGACACCTTCCAGCGCCCGATCTACGCCGGCAACGCCATCGCCACGGTGCAGAGCGTCGATCCGCTCAAGGTGATCACCGTGCGCACCACCGGCTTCGATGCGGTGGCGGCCGAAGGGGGCAATGCCGCTGTCGAGGCGGTCGACTTCGTGGCCGAGAACACCCAGTCGACCTTCGTCGAGGAAGCGCTCGCCCAGAGCGACCGCCCCGAGCTGGGGGCCGCCAAGGTGGTGATCTCCGGCGGCCGCGGCATGGGCAGCGGCGAGAACTTCCAACTGCTCGAGGGCATCGCCGACAAGCTGGGCGCGGCCATCGGCGCCTCGCGTGCCGCGGTGGACGCCGGCTTCGTGCCCAACGACATGCAGGTCGGCCAGACCGGCAAGATCGTCGCGCCCGAGCTCTACATTGCCGTGGGCATCTCGGGGGCGATCCAGCACCTGGCGGGGATGAAGGACTCCAAGGTGATCGTGGCGATCAACAAGGACGAGGAGGCGCCGATCTTCCAGGTGGCCGATTACGGTCTCGTCGCCGATCTGTTCCAGGCGCTGCCGGAACTCGAGCAGAAGCTCTGATCCACTGGCGCCACGGTGAGACACGGGCCGGCCCACAGGGGCCGGCCCGTGTGCGTCGAGCGGGAGACATTCGATAACTGTTTGCTATACAAGAGATAACGGGAATTATTAGCGCGATCGGCGGGGCTTTGCCATCCTGAGGAGTGGTTGGGGCCATCGCCCCGTTCACGTCATTCATGGAGGAGTCGAGATGCCGCATACACTTCCCGCGTTACCCTACGAGTACGATGCCCTGGAGCCGCACATCGATGCGATGACCATGGAGATTCACCACTCCCGGCACCACCAGACCTACATCAACAACCTCAATGCCGCGCTCGAGGGCACGGGACTGGAAGAGGTGCCGGTAGACGAGCTGCTCGCCAGCCTCGACCGGGTGCCCGAGGAGAAGCGCCAGGCGGTCATCAACAATGGCGGCGGGCACTCCAATCACTCGATGTTCTGGCAGATGATGTCGCCCAATGGCGGCGGCAAGCCGCAGGGTCGGGTCGCGGCTGCCATCGACAGCGAGTTGGGCGGCTTCGATGCCTTTCAGGAGGCCTTTACCAAGGCGGCCTTGGGTCGCTTCGGTAGCGGCTGGGCCTGGTTGAGCGTGACACCTGACGGCAAGCTGGTGGTCGAGAACACTCTCAACCAGGACAGCCCGATCTCGCATGGCAACAAGCCGATCCTGGGGCTGGACGTCTGGGAGCATGCCTACTACCTGAAGTACCAGAACAAGCGGCCGGACTATGTCGCCGCCTTCTTCAACGTCATCGACTGGGACGACGTCGAGCAGCGTTATCAGGCCGCCACGGCCTGATCCTGTTCGAGTTTCGATATCCACACGCCGCGGCCCGATGGCCGCGGCGTCGTTATGTTTGTCCTAGTGCGCCACGGCGATACGGTGTTCGCCCCCGGGGTGGGGCAGCACCCGCATGGGCAGGCCGTAGATGGCCTCGAGTGTGTCATCGGTCATCATCTCGCCGGGGGGGCCATGGGCCAGCACCCGGCCGCTGTGCAGCGCGAGCAGCTCGTCGCAGTAGCGCGAGGCCATGTTGATGTCGTGCAGCACGATGATCACGCACAGCTTCAGCTCGTCGCACAGCTGGCGGATCAGGGCCAGCACTTCCACCTGATGCGCGATATCCAGGGCCGCCAGGGGCTCGTCGAGCAGCAGGAAGCGGCTCTCCTGGGCCAGCAGCATGGCCAGCCACACGCGCTGACGCTCGCCGCCGGAGAGGGTGTCCACCAGCCGATCCGCGAAGGCCTCGGTATGGCTGAGCGCGATGGCCCGTTCCACGGCGGCCCGGTCCTCGGAGGTATGACGCCCCAGCAGGCCGTGCCACGGGTAGCGGCCGAAGCCGATCAGCTCGCGCCCGGTCAGGTTCTCGGCGCCGGGCAGGTGCTGGGGCAGGTAGGCGACCCGGCGGGCGAACTCACGCTGGCCCCAGGCGCGCAGTGGCCGGTTGTCGAGCAGGATCGCTCCCTGGCTGGCCGGCTGCTGCTGGGCCAGCAGCTTGATCAGTGTCGACTTTCCGGAGCCGTTGTGGCCGATCAGGCCATACACCTTGCCTTCCTCGAACCGATGCTCCACGGGCTGGAGCAGGCGTTTGCCGTGGATCTCGAAGGTGGCGCCCTTGACCTCGAACATGATGGTTCCTTGCGCGGGAGTCGATCCGCATAGCGTAAACGAGAATCGTTGCTTTTATCCACCATGGAAGGGGTGCTTCAATTTCAACTGATAATCGTTTTCAGTTACAATCTGGCCCGCTGGGACGTCACCGAGGGAGAAGGGTAGGGCGCATGACTGACGACGGGGTGCAGCGGAAGGCCGAAGCATGGTTGCAACAGGACCGGCGGGCATGATGGGACAGGCGATGCGTACTGGCTCGGCGGCACGCCCTTGCCTGCTGCTGAGCCTGCCTCTGCTGGCGCTGTTCTGGATGGGGCTACAGACGCAGGGTGGTGTCGGACTGGGGCTGAAGGTGCTGGTGGCACCGTCGTTACAGGAGGTCCGTGAGCTGCTGCTGTACTACGCTTGGTGGCCGCGGCTTTCGGTGGCGCTGCTGGCGGGGGGCGGACTGGCCCTGGCCGGGGTGCTGATGCAGCAGGTACTGCGCAATCCGCTGGCGTCGCCCACCACCCTGGGGGTGGCCTCGGGCGCCAACCTGGCATTGATGGCCGCGACGCTGCTGGCGCCTGGGCTGCTGGCGTTCGGGCGTGAATGGGTGGCGCTGGGCGGCGGCGGGCTGGCGGTGGGGCTGGTGTTCGTGCTGGCCTGGCGGCGAGGCCTGGCGCCCATCGTGGTGGTACTGGCCGGCCTGGTGGTCAACCTCTACCTGGGCGCGCTGGCCACGGCACTGCTGCTGTTCAATCACGAGGCGCTGTCGGGGCTGCTGATCTGGGGGGCCGGCTCGCTGGCGCAGAGCGGCTGGGACGGTGTGGCGACGCTCTGGCCGCGGCTCGCCATCGGCGCGGTGGCCGCCTGGTTCCTGCTGCGCCCCCTGGCAGTGCTGGAACTGGACGACGCCAGCGCCAGGAGCCTCGGGGTGTCGCTGAAGACGTTGCGCTTCGCCGGGATGGGCCTGGCGGTCTTCATCACCGCCACGGTGGTGAGTGTGGTGGGCATCATCGGTTTCATCGGGCTGGCCGCCCCCAATATCGTGCGCCTGGCCGGGGCGCGGCGCCTCGGCGAGCGCCTGCTGTGGGGCACGCTGCTCGGGGCGGTGCTGCTGGCCACCACCGACCTGCTGCTGCAGCACTTCACCGGCCTGTTGCCGACGCTGGTTCCCACCGGCGCGGTCACCGGTGCCCTGGGGGCGCCGTTGCTGCTGTGGCTGATTCCGCGCCTGAAGCTGCAGGGCAACCGGGCGCCGCAGCCGGCCGCGGTGCTGGCCAACCGGCATCCCGCGCCGGGAGGCCTGGCCATGCGCCTGGTCATCGGCCTGCTGCTGGCCATGGGGCTGGGGCTGCTGCTGGGGCAGGGGGTGAATGGCTGGACCTGGCTCGCGCCGGACGACGGGAGCGTCATGCCGTGGCGCCTACCTCGTGTCCTGGCGGCCGCGGCCAGCGGCCTGATGCTGGCCGTGGCCGGCACGCTGCTGCAGCGGCTCTCCGCCAACCCCATGGCCAGCCCCGAGGTGCTGGGGATCAGCGGAGGCTGCGCCATCGCCTTGATTCTGGGGATCTTCCTGCTGCCGGCGCCCACCAACCTGATGCTGGTGGGGGTGGGAACCCTGGGAGCCTTCGCCACCCTGTTGATCCTGATGGCACTCAACCGCCGGAGCGGCTTCATGCCCGAGCGCCTGCTGCTGACCGGGGTCGCGGTCAGCGCGCTGTTCGATGCGGTGCGCAACGTGATGCTGGCGGGGGGCGATCCGCGGGGTCAGCAGGTGATCGCCTGGCTGGCGGGGTCTACCTACTACGTCGATCTCACCAGTGCGCTGCAGGTGGGCACCCTGGCGGCGCTGCTGGCGCTCGGCACCCTGCCGCTCACCCGTTGGCTGGATATCCTGCCGCTGGGGGCGGCAACCTCGCGCTCCCTGGGCATCGGCCTGAACCGGGCGCGCCTGGTGCTGTTGCTGCTGGTGGCCCTGCTCACGGCCTGCGCCACCCTGGTGGTGGGGCCGCTCTCCTTCGTCGGGCTACTGGCGCCGCACATGGCCAGGCTGCTGGGCCTGTCACGAGCGAGTCGGCACCTGCTGGGGGCGGCGCTGGTGGGCATGTTGCTGATGGTGCTGGCCGACTGGGTGGGCCGCCAGATCATCTTCCCCTACGAGATTCCGGCGGGGCTGATGGCGTCGCTGATCGGCGGTGCCTACTTCATGTGGGGGTTGCGGCGGTTGTGATGGGGCCGGCCAAGGGCGCTCTGCGATGGAGAGGCGGTGGCGTATGACCGAGACGGCCGAGTCGACGGGGTCGACATCATGGTGCCGGCGAGACGGCGTCGCTCGTGCCTCAGGGGGCGGCGGAGTCTGCCAGAGCCAGCGTCAACTGTTCGGCGAAGCGCCGTGCCGAGGGCAGGGCGCCGAAGCTCCACACCGGGGGCAGGGTGATCAGGCTACCGTCGCGGACGCTGGGCAGTCGCTGCCACAGGGCGCTGGCGGCCAGCTCGGCTTCGACTCCGGTGGGGTAGGGCTCCACCACCACCAGGCGCGCTTCCAGCTCGAGCAGCGCTTCCAGGCCGACCAGCGAGAACCCCCAGTGGTTGGTGTCGCCTTGCCAGGCGTTCTCCAGGCCCAGGCGATCCAGTACCGCCTGGAAGAGGCCGTTCTCGCCGAAGACCCGCGCGTGGCGAGCGTCCATGAATTGCACCACCAGCAATGGCCGGGTCTCATCCGGCAGTCGGTCACGCAACTCCGAGAGGCGTGTCTCGGTGGCGGCGATCAAGGCCTCCGCCGCCTCCGGATGTTCCACCAGGTCTCCCAGCTCCCGGGTCAGGACGAGCATCTGGGCCCAGGTGTCGGCCTCGGGGGTGTACAGCGTCAGGGTGTCGACGCGAGCGAGTCGCCCAAGGCGGGGCGCCTGAGAAGTGAACATGGGCGAGATCAGGATGCGGTCGGGCGAGAGCGCGGCGAGGCGCTCCAGGTTGGGCTGGGTGCGCAGCCCGAGATCGGTGATGTCCTGCGGCGGGCTTGGCTCGCCCACCCAACTGCGGTAATCGTTCACCTGGGCGATGGCGGCGGGGGGCTCGCCCATCGCGATCAGCGTCTCGGCCAGGGTCCAGTCGATACTGGCGATACCGTCGGCGGAGGTGGGCAGGGCCAGGCTGGCCAGCAGCAGGGCGAAGGCGGCTCGCGCGGTGCGCAAGCGTCGAGAGAAGGCGTCAGGCATGGCGCGGGCAAGGGGCAGAACACGTGGGCTGAGGGTGGGAGGCCTCGAGTGGCGAGAGGTGAGTGGCCTCCCAGATGGTGGCGGTGCCGGGCGAGCCGGCATCGAGGTCGGCGCAGGTATCGAAGCGTTCCAGGCAGCGCTGGACGCAGGATACCGCCAGGCGCCCCTGTTGTCCCGAGGCGCTCCACTCGGCCAGCAGGCGGTAGCGCGTCGCGTCGGGATCCCGCGGAGAGGACACCCGGACCCCTGCCGTGATGCCTTGCTCGGCGAGCCATGCCAAGGCCGCGACCTGGGCGCACTGCTGTACCGGGCTGAGCCGCGAGTCGCCACGATAGCAGGGCAGGTAGGGACGCCCCGCCATCTCGCTCTCGAGCAGCGGCACCACGTCCTCGTCACCGATGCGGCCGTACTTGCGCAGGACGGGAAAGACCACGGCGCTGGCCGCCAGCCGGCAGCCACCGAGGTGGGTGCTCTCCCAGACCTCGAAGGGCAGTTGCCGGGTCGCCGCGGCCTCGGCCAGGGCTTTGTAGGTGGCGTAACCGAACTTGGCGCAGCACTTGTCCTTCTTGCCATGGGTGCAGCACAGCAGCAGCGGGCCCGGCGGCGGGGCGATCTCCCAGCGAGCGAGTGATTCGCCCTCCTGAAGGGCCGCGAGGAAGGCCGGCAGGGCATCGCGCGGCACTTCGTAGCGACGGTTCTCCGGCATCAGGTAGAGGCGGTGGCAGTCGGAGGGCTGGTCGCGGCGGTGGATCAGGTTGACCCGTCGACCGGCAGTGGCGATGGCCTCGAGACGCGTGTTCACCGTTTCGGGCATATCGCTGGCCTGGCGCAGGCTGCGGCGCCACTTGGCTCGCGGCCAGCTGAGCAGCAGGTTGCGCTCGGCGTGGGCGGCGCTGCCCGCCAGGGGGTCGCCCAGGGCGGCGCTCTCGCGGGCGCAGAAGCGCTGGACCACGCTCATGCCGAGACCTCCGGACGGGACCGGGACCGGGCCGGGGTGACGGTGGCCCCGGTGACACCCCCCATGGCCGGTATGCAGATCGGCCGGCCGGTGCTCGGGGCGCGCATTACCTCGGCATCGAGGTCGAAGACCTGCCTGAGGTTGGCGGCGGTGAACACCTCCACCGGCGAGCCCTGATGGAGAATGCGGCCGTCGCGCATCATCACCAGGACGTCGGCGTAGGCCGCGGCCAGGTTGAGGTCGTGCAGTACCACTAGCAGGGTACGGCCGCGCTCGTGGGCCAAGCGCACCAGCAGCTCCAGCAGGTCGACCTGGACCTTGAGGTCGAGGAAGGTGGTGGGCTCGTCGAGCAGGATGAGGTCGGTCTCCTGGGCCAGCACCATGGCGATCCAGCAGCGCTGGCGCTGGCCGCCGGAGAGTGCGTCGACACTGCGATCGGCAAAGTCCGTGACATCGGCATAGGCCATCGCCGCCCGGATGGCGCGGGTATCCTGCTCGGCAGCCTGTCGCCACAACCGCTGGTGAGGAAAGCGCCCCATGCCGACCAGCTGCCTGACCGTTAGTCCCTCCGGTGCGGAAGGGCCCTGCGGCAGAATGCCCAGGCGCCGTGCCACCTCTCGCGTGTTGCTGCGGTGGATGTCCCGGCCGTCGAGACAGACCCGTCCGGCACTGGGTGTCAGTGTTCGAGCAAGCGTCTTCAGCAGCGTCGACTTGCCACTACCGTTCGGGCCGAGCAGTACCGTCAGCTTGCTCTCGGCCACCGCCAGATCGACGCCGTCCAGTACGCATCGGGACTCATACCCGGCGCGCAGGGCTTCGCCTGTCAGTCGAGGCGGCTTGGCAGGTGTCGAGGGCATGGGATTGGCTCGTTGGTGTGGTTCCTGAACCGCAACACCGTAAGGCAAAGCATTCTCATTTGCAATGCCTGCAAGCAGGGCTGCCTGGCCTGCTCGACACAATGGGTTGTCAGGACATGGCGACGGCTCGTTCGCTCATCATGGACAGCTCATATCCTAACGATTATAGTAATCATTCTCATTTGAATGATGATCTTGGCATGCCGCCCAAGCAAAGCAAGGCGCGGGCTTCTGGTCGCCCCAGGTGAGATGCCACGACATGCTGGGACAGAGAGCTTCCGCCAGGGAGGCGGTTGCTCCCGATCGACACGACAAGCACAACGATCCATTACAACTTCGCAAAGTGACTAGCTAGGGACGCACGGATTCACATGCCAACAGATGCCCGAGGCCAGCGGCGGAAAAGCCATCGACGAGGATGGAGGGCTCTCGCCGGTGGCCCGGCAGGCAACAAGGCAGGTGGGTCTTTAAAGGACGACATTCTTGCGGAGGCCACATGAGCTACGCTCGTTTCTCTCGTTTACCTGGCGAGACAAGCCGACAAGCATCCACGCATGCGTTGCTGAATTGCATCATCAAGGAAGTGGCAATACCCCATGGCACGATGTCCTATCGATGGCCAGCCCGGCGGGGAGGCCTGCCGGAGCATCTGCATGGCACGCCTCTGCTGATCGAATGGTCGGCATCGCTGTCGCTGTTCGTGCTGGTGGACCGGCGCTCGGTGATAGGGAGTCACTTCTACCTTTCCGATCTCTACATCCGGGACGCGGAGGCCACGGGCTGGCATGTCCCCGAGTTGGCTGGGTTGATCTCCTCACTGCTGGAGCACTGTCGGTGGCATGACGGCAGGCTCAATCAGGAGTTGTGTGATCAGGTCGTGCAAAGTCAGGACGTCATGACGACGATCGTCGCGCATGCCGTCGAACAGCCCAGACTTCATCCGCTGACGGATTATCGTTGCAGTGAGCAGGGGCTGTGGTTCGGCCATCCCAATCACCCCACGCCCAAGGCCAGGCAATGGCCTCCCCATCTGCTGCAGGACAAGCCCGCCTACGCGCCGGAATTCGGTGCCACCACGGCCTTTCACCAGTTTTCCTTTCCAATGGCCGGACTGAGTGTCCAGGCCAACCGGTTGAGTGCCCTGGACGTGCTGCCCCATGTGGCAGACCAGAGTGGCGCCGAGGATGTCGATCGTGTGGTGCTCGGCATGCACCCGGTGCAGGCCGTTCTTTTCAGGCAGGATGCCAGGGTGGCGGAGATGATCAGGGAAGGCATCATCGGCGATCTCGGGCAGAGTGGATGGCGCGCCGCTCCCACCGCCTCCATGCGCACCTGGTACCTCGAGGGACATCCCTGGTTCATCAAGGGATCGCTCAATGTGCGCATCACCAATTGTGTGCGCAAGAACGCCTGGTACGAGCTGGAAAGTACGCTGGTCATCGACCGCATCATGCATCAGCTCGCCCGACTGAAGGACTCGGCGCTGGCGGCGCTGTGCGTGGCCCAGGAACCGGCAACGGTGCACTGGGCGCCGACCGAGGGCGATGATGCCGTGAAGCGCTGGTTCCGAGAGCAGACCGGCGTGATTCTGCGGGAAAACTTCTGTCAGCGGTTCTCACCTGAACGCTGCCTGCTCAGCGCAACGCTGTTTGCTCGTGATGCACAGCTGGCTCCCATGGTGCTGTCCTTCGTCGCAGGTGCCTCGCCTGCCGATGGGTACCACGCACTGCCACCGGAACCCCGGGTCCGGCAGTGGTTCCAGGCCTACCTGAGCACGCTGGTGGCACCTGTCATGGGGCTGTTTTTCCGCCATGGCATCGTCATGGAGCCCCATCTGCAGAATTGTGTGCTGATCCATGACGAGGGCATGCCGCGGCAGATGCTGCTGCGTGACTTCGAGGGGGTCAAGCTGACCAGCGACAAGGGCGTGGACTGGCTCGCGGGGGAGTCACTGCATCCCCGGGTCAGGGAGTCGATGACCTATCGTCGCGAGCAGGGGTGGAACCGCATTGCCTATTGTCTGCTCGTCAATCATGTCGCCGAGGCGATCCTGGCGCTGAGCTGGCAGCGCCCTGCCCTTGGTGATGCGCTGTGGCAGGACACCCGGGACGAGCTGCGTCGCGTTCGACAGGCCCTGGGCACGCAAGCCCCCGAGCTGGATGCGCTGCTGGAGGGAGGCGGCCTGCCCTGCAAGACCAACTTCAAGCTACGGCTCATGGCCCAGGCGGACCGGCAGGCCCGGTATGTGTCCTTGCCCAACCCCTGGCAGGTTACCCAGGCGATGGGCAGGGAGGTGGCCTATGGCTGAACACGTCGTGATTCCCGACCACATGCTCGCCGCCATCGAGGCGCATCAGCAGGCCTGCCGCGACCCCATGGCGGCGTTCTTCTATGACCTCCCGGCGCTCGCGGCACAGGGACGCGCCATGAAGGCGGCGTTGCCACCGGGGGTTGAGCTTTACTATGCGATCAAGGCCAACAGCGAGGCGGCCATCATCGATACGCTGGCGCCTGTCGTGGATGGACTGGAGCTGTCGTCCGGTGGCGAGATCGCACGTGCCTGCGCCTGTTCGACGCCACGCCCCTGGGTGCTCTCCGGACCGGGCAAGCTCGACGCCGACATGCGTGAGGCCATGACCCGAGGCGTCGAGGCCTTTCATGTCGAAAGCCTCGGGGAAGTGGCCCGCCTGCAGGCGATCGCGGCATCGCTGGATCACTTGCAGCCCGTTCTGCTGCGCATCAATCCCACTCTGCCCGCGGATCTTTCCAGTCGTCTGAGAATGGCCGGCACCGCCACGCCGTTCGGCATCGACGAGGCGCAACTGGTCGACGCCGTGCGAGCGGTGGATGACGCCCCGAATCTGACGCTTGTCGGCTTCCATGTTCACGCCATGTCGCACCAGACATGCGGGCAGCGACACCAGCGGCTCCTGGCGTCCTATCTGGAGCGCTGGCCCCGGTGGCGAGTGCTGGCGCGCCACCCCGAGCAGGTGATCCAGCTCAACGTGGGGGGCGGTATCGGCGTGAACTATCTCCGGCCGTCCGAGCAGTTCGACTGGCCCGGCCTGTGCCAGGCCCTGGGGCAGCGTCTGGCAGCCATGCACGAGCCCCCGCTGGTGCGCTTCGAGATCGGCCGTTTTCTCTCGGCCTTCTGTGGCTACTACGTGATCGAGGTGCTCGATACCAAGGTCAGCCATGGGGAGGGCTTTCTCGTCTGCCGGGGCGGCACGCACCAGTTCCGCTTGCCGGCGGCCCAGGGGCACGATCACCCGGTCATTCACCTGCCGCGCGCGCCCCGGCGGGCGCGTGAGGGTGAGCGCCGGCCCTGGACCGTGGTGGGGCAGCTCTGTACCCCCAAGGATGTGCTGAGCCGACGGCAGGAGCTGCAAGGGGTCGAGACGGGAGACCTGCTGGTGCTGCCGTTGGCCGGCGCCTATGGCTACAACATCTCTCACGCGGACTTCCTGTGCCACCCACGTCCCGATCAGGTCTTCGTCCGCGAAAGCCGCGAGGGCCGCGTCCTCGAGACGAGGGGCCATCGGCGTGCCGAGCCGGTGAGCTGACCAAGGGCTTCGCTGGTCCATTTTCCAGGTTTTGAAGGTACATCATGTCATCACAGGAACGTGTTCTGCCGCAGGCCGCGGCAATGGAGGGCGCCCCCGACGCCCTGGTGTCCGTCTCCACGCCGTTCGCCTCCCCCGGGCACTGGCGGCATCACGCCCGCATCGAGCAGCGAGTCGTCGGCCAGCTGTTGCAGACCCTGCTCTACGAGAACGTGCTGCCCTATGAGGCCATCGCCGAGCCGGCGGCCGGTGTCTCCGGTGCCACGTCGTTCTCCCTGACCCTGGGCGAGCGTCGCTATCGGGTGAGCGGCTGGCGGTGCCACAGCTTTCAGCTGATCCGCCTCGCGCATTCCACCCTCGCGGTCGAGGGGGCAGAGGACACCCCGGAGCCGGTGAGTCTGCAGCGTTTCATCGAGGATCTCGAGGCGGCGCTGGGGGATGTCGCGATTCAGCCCGGCTTCGTCAACGAACTGACCCAGACCCTGATCAAGGACGTGCAGTCATCCGCCTGGCCGGTGCCCTTTCAAGAGACACCGCAGACGCTGGATGCCGATGCCCTGGAGCAGTATTTCACCGACGCGCACAGCTATCACCCCTGCTACAAGTCACGGCTCGGCTTCTCCCTGCGGGACAATCAGCGTTATGGGCCGGAGTTCGGTCAGCCAATGCAGGTATGGTGGCTGGCCGTGCCGGCACGCCTGGCGCATCAGGGGGCCGTCGGCGGGGTGGCGCTGGCCGACCGGGTCGCGGAGGACGCCGGTCCGCGAGTGCTGGCGCGTCTGGATGACTACCTCGCGCGGCGGCGACTGGCGCGAGACGACGTCGTGCTGATGCCGGTGCACCCCTGGCAGTGGGACAACGCGCTGGCGCCGGTGCTCTACCCGGAGCTTGCCAGCGGCGAGATCGCCCTGCTGGGCGAGGGGGAGGCCACCTATACCGCCCAGCAGTCGATTCGTACCCTGGCCCCGCGGGATACGGACAAGCCGTATCTCAAGCTGGCGATGAGCATCACCAATACGTCCAGCACGCGCATCCTGGCGCGCCACACCGTGACCAACGCCCCCGTCATCACCCAGTGGCTTCAGCGGCTCATCGACACGGATGCGACCGCCAGGGCGGCGGGGTTCGTGATCCTGGGCGAGGTGGCCGGCGTGGCGCTGGACGAGCGTGCCTTTTCCGACACCCGTTACAACGACGTCTATGGCAAGGTCGGCGCCATCTGGCGCCGGAACATCGGCGAGTTCCTGCAGGACGGCGAGCGGGCCGTGCCCTTCAATGGGCTGAGCCAGTTCACGCGAGACGCCGAGGGGGAGCCCGCCACTCCCTTCATCGCGCCCTGGGTGGAGCGCCATGGGCTTGAGGCCTGGACACGACAGCTCGTGCAGGTCGCCACCTTGCCGATCATCCACCTGCTGCTCGCCGAGGGCGTGGGGATGGAGTCCCATGGCCAGAACATCGTGGTCATTCATCGTGACGGCTGGCCGCTCAGGGTGGCATTGAAGGACTTCCATGACGGCGTGCGCTTCAGTACGTCGCATCTGGCACGGCCCGAGCTGGCCCCTGCCCTGGAGCCCGTGCCCGAGCGTCACGCCGCCCTCAATCGCAACTCCTTCATCGTCACCGATGACCCGCAAGCGGTGCGTGACTACTCCTGCGATGCCTTCTTCTTCATCGCCCTGGCGGAGATGGCGGTCTTCCTGCACCGGCATTTCGGCCTGGAGGAGTCACGGTTCTGGGCCATGACGGCGGAGGAGATCAAGGCCTATCAGCGCGCTCATCCGCAGCATGCCGAGCGCTACCGCTGCTTCGATGTCTTCGCTCCCCGATGGGAGGTGGAAGCCCTGACCCGTCGTCGTCTCTTCGGCGATGACGTCCCCCAGGTCAAGCACGTCCCCAACCCGCTGGCGGCCTACGCGCCCGGCGAGGAGGCGTCATGCTGAGAGCCAACCGACTGAAGCGGTCGCTGGCCGACGGGAAGGAGGTCCACGGGGTCATGGCCTCCCTGCCCACGGCCGCCTCCATCGAGCTGATCGCGGAGGCGGGCTTCGACTTCGTGGTGATCGACACCGAACACGTGTTGATCAATCCGGAAACCGTCGAGCACATGATCCGTACCGCCGAGAGCTACCGGCTGACGCCCCTGGTGCGGGTGGCGGACGCCGACCCCAAGACGCTGCTGCGCCTGCTCGACGGCGGCGCCCAGGGGATCGTGCTGCCCAACGTGGAAGACCCCGCGACCCTCGAGCGTGCCGTGGCCGCGTGCAAGTACGCCCCGGAAGGCGAGCGCAGTCTCAATGCCGGGCGTCCCGGCGCCTTCGGCAAATCCTCCCTGGCGGAATACGTCGTGCAGGCCAACCGGGAGATCATGGTGGTCGCCATGATCGAGAGCCGCCAGGGGGTGGCGCGGATCGAGGCGATTTGCGCGGTGCCGGGTCTCGACATGGTGCTGGAGGGGGCGGCGGACCTGTCCCAGTCCCTGGGCGTGACCTGGCAGACCGGACACCCCGACGTCGTTCGGGCCCTGGAGGAGGTTCAGCGCACGGCGAGCGAGCATCACCTTCCCTATTGCGCCTTCCTGCGCCACCCGGCGGCCAAGGCCGGATGGCAGGCGCGGGGTGTCAACACCTTCATGTTGGGCGACGAGCGAGGCATCGCCTTTCGCGCCTTGCAGAAGGCGCTCGGCGATGCGATGGCGCCGATAGAGAGCGAGGCCAGGGCGCCGGGACAGCAGGAGGCCTCCCGTTCATGAGTTCACCGATGACGCATCTTCCCGTTTCTTCTCATCAGGCGAGCGATGTCCCTTCGCTCGACCGTCCCGACACGGCTACGGAGTTCACGACCATGAAACCCCTCAACACCCAGCGCCATGCCCAGGCGCAGATCATGCAGTCGCTGGTGGATGGCCTGCTGGTCGAGGGCCTGCTGGACGACCTCGGCGCGGCCTGGCGGGTCGCCACCGAGGCCGAAGACTGGCTCACCCGCCTGCCGGTGTTCCAGGCGCATTTGTTTCAAGTGCATTGCGGCAACCCTTCGCAGCGGTTCTGGCACTGGCCGCAGGATCGGCATCACGGCGTGGTCATGCTGCTGCGGCCCGGCATCGCCCAGGCGTGGGAAAAGGTGCCTCGGACCCCGGTGATCCTGGTGGATCACGAGAGCCGGGAGTGGGAGTCACTCGACCCGGTCGCCTTCATGCGCCGTGTCTTCGGCGCCGTGATGGAAGACGACGAGCAGGCCCTGGGGCAGGGACAGCAAGTGTTTCTCAAGGCGCTCTCCGACAGCCTCTGGCAGGCGGCCAGCTCGGTGGCGCACCGGGTGGAGACACGAGGCCTGCTGGGTCGCGACACGGCCGAGCACTTCGCGATCATGGAACAGTGGGCGTCGTTGCTCGACCGGCCCTATCACCCCACGGCGAAGGCCAAGCAGGGGCTCAGCGAGAACGAATATCGTGCGTATATGGCCGAGTTCAACACCCCCATCACGCTGCGCTGGGTCGCGATGGCCCGTGACCAGGTGATGACCGGCGCCGGAGTCGACGAGGAGTGCCCCGTGCCGGGGCAGTGGCTCGCCGGTGACGAAGGCCGCCGGGCGCTCGAGCAGGAGATGACGTCGCGGGGGCTGGCCCGGACCCACGTCACCATTCCCGTGCATCCCTGGCAGCACGAGCATGCGCTGCCCCACTGGCTGCAGGCGGCCTTCGCGTCGGGCGACTGCGTCTCGCTGGAGACGGTCACGGAGCCCTGGCTCGCGACCTCCTCGCTGCGCTCGCTGGCGCCTACCACGGCGAGCCCGCATTTCCTGAAACTGCCGATGGCCATCCATTCCCTGGGGGCCTCGCGCTATCTGCCGGCGGTCAAGATGTTCAATGGCGATCTCAGCGCCCGCTTGCTGCACCAGGCCAGGGAGAAGGATGCCCGGCTTGCCGAGAGGCTCTACCTGTGCGACGAGGGCAAGTGGTGGGCCTATATGCCGGAGGGGGCGACGCTGTTCGACGAAGCCCCACGGCATCTCTCCGCCATGGTGCGCAGCTATCCCCGCGCCCTGCTGGACGACCCGAGCGTGCGCCTGGTGCCCATGGCCACGCTGGGGACGCCGCTGCCGGGAGGCGAGCATCATGTGTTCGACGACTGGCTGGCGCAGCGCGGCATGACGGCCAGCCCCGCCTCGGTGCAGGCGCTGTTCGGTGAGCTCTGCGATACCTTCTTCGATATCAACCTGCGCATGTTGCGGCTCGGCATGCTGGCGGAAGTGCATGGACAGAATACCGTCCTGGTCTTCAAGGAGGGCCGATGCCACGGGCTGCTGCTGCGCGACCATGACTCCCTGAGGATCAGCGTCGCGCGCCTGGAGCGGCACGGCATGCAGGACCCGTGCTATTGCATCAAGCCCGGCCACGCCAACACCTTGTATCACGACAGTCTCGAGGCCCTGCTGTTCTGGCTGCAGACCCTGGGGATACAGGTCAATCTGCGGGCCATCATCGACACCCTGGCGGATCATTACACGCTGTCGCCCCATGACCTGTGGCGGGAGATGGCGGCTCGCCTCGAGGCTCGGATCGACGCCATCCCCTTCGATGGTCGTGATCGCGAGATGCTCAAGGAGCAGCTCTTCGAGAGCGAGCAGTGGCCCTACAAGCGTCTTATCGCGCCGATCATCGAGCGTGCCGGCGGGCCGGGCAGCATGCCCTTCGGCACCAGCTCGACCTGTAATCCCTTCGTTCGGGTTGGCCTGCCAGCCGACGAAAGGGTCGCCGAGGCACTGACCGAAGCCTGATACGCCCACCGCCCGACATGTCGTCGGGCGGTGTTTTTCAGTGCGGGCGGCGTTTTCAGCAAAACCACTCGGGGAACTCTGCCTTGAGGGCGTTGCGCTTTTCCTCCTCCTGGGCCTGCTTGGCTTCCGCGGCGTCAGCCAGGGCATCGGCGCGATGCGGCGGGATGATAAAGAGCCCATCGTCGTCGCCCACCACCAGGTCTCCCGGGTTGATCGTGACGCCATCGATGGCAATCGGAGTGTTGATCTCGCCTTCCAGTTCCAGCGCCCTGGTGGTCAGTGGGCTGTTCGTTCGGGCGTAGGTGGGCAGGTTCAGCCGGGACAGGGCGTCCCAGTCGGTGATGGCGCCGTTGGTGACAACGCCTGCGAGTTGCTTGCGCAGCGCCGCGTAGGCGCGGAACTCGCCCCAGCAGGCACGCCGATGGTCGCCGGAAACATCGATCACCAGCACATCACCTGGGCAGGCCATCTTCAGCGCCTCGCGGATGATGCTGCCGTCGACATGAGGAATCCTGACCGTCAATGCCGTGCCGAGAAGCCGGACAGGATGCTGGATGGGGAAGAGGGAGGTGATGGCGCCGAAGTCGGTGAAATGCCCCAGGGTGGAGGTGGCAAGGCGTCGATAGCGTTGCCGTTGCTGCACTGTGAAGGTGTTCTGACGTGGGGCGATATGGAACATGGGCTCTCCCTGCTCTGGTCGTGGGGGGGTAGTGCTGACCGGGCTGCTTTAGAGCTCCTGTCAAAACCCAGCCGATGGAAATGGGCCTTTCCGGCGACAAGCCTTCGCGAGGGCGCCGTAAACCCTTCCCTGGGGGCTACCTTTGCCATCCATGGCAAAGGACCCTCGCTTCGCCTTGTCCCCGGCGCCCGTTGCCACCGAGAGTTCGGAAAGGCTCTCTTAGTGACGGTGGTAGCGCGTCCGATGCAGCAGATAGACGAAGAAGGGGGCGCCCACTCCCGAGACAAAGATACCGGCGGGCAGGTCCTTGGGCAGGAAAGCCACTCGGCCCAGGAGATCGGCGTAGAGCACGAGCAAGGCCCCGATCAAGGCGGTGGCGGGCACCAGCCGGGCAAAGCCCCGTCCCACCACGCGGGCCGCGATATGGGGAGCGATCAAGCCCACGAAGCTGAGCCCCCCGGCAAAGGCCACGGCCGCGCCCGCCAGCGCCACGCTGCAGGCCATCAGCACCAGCCGGCTGCGCATTACGTCCACGCCCAGTCCTTGCGCCACTGGGTCACCGAGCGCCATGGCATCCATGTGCCGTGCCTGGGTCAGGCACAGGGGAATGGCCGCCAGCAGCCAGGGCAGCATGCCGAGCACATCCTGCCACTGTGCGGCGTAGAGGCTGCCCGTCAGCCATACATAGGCGACCATGGCGGCGGCATCATCGCTGACCACGATCAGCAGGGTGGTCACGGCCCCCATCGCAGCGGAGAGCCCGATGCCGACCAACACCAGGCGCGAGGGACTAACGCCACGCTTCCAGGCCAGGAAGAACACCAGCATGGCGGCAAGCAGCGCGCCGATCAGCGCGGAGACCGGCAGCCAATGGATACTCAGGCTGGTGCTGAAAAGTGCCAGGAAGGTCACCGCGGCCATGGCGGCGCCGCTGGTGATGCCGATCACGTCGGGCGAGGCCAGCGGATTGCGCACGATGCCCTGAAGGATGGCGCCGGCCACGGCCAGGGCCGCCCCCACCAGCACTGCCAGCAGGATGCGCGGCATGCGCAGCTCCCAGACGATGAAGGCGATGTCGCTGTCCCGGGGCGTGGCCAGCGCGTGCAACACCTCGCCAAACGGGGTGGGGAAGCTGCCGAGGGCGAGCGACAGGCCCATGCTGGCGAGCAACACCAGCACGAGCAGGGCCGTGATGCCCAGATAGCGGGCCTGGTGGACATCGAGGGGGGGCTCGCCTCGATGCTTCAGGGAAGTGGATAACGTCATGGTCAGGCCTGCGTCCTGCGCGCCAGATGAATGAAGAAGGGTGTGCCGATCAGGGCGGTCATCACCCCCACCGGGACATCCTGGGGAGGCATCAAAAAGCGCGAGGCCACATCGGCCAGCAGCAACAGGCTCGCGCCCAGCAGGGCACAGGCCGGCAGCAGCCAGCGGTGGTCGACGCCGAAGATGCCCCGCGCCATGTGCGGCACGATGAGACCGACGAAACCGATCATGCCGGCGAGTGCGACCGAACTCCCGGCGAGAAGAATCACCACCAGGCCGAGCAGCAGCTTGATGGTGCCGGCGCGCATGCCCAGCCCCTTGACCATGTCGTCGCCCAGCAGCAGGGCATTGGCGTGCCGGACCAGCAGGGCACACAGCAGCAGGGCGCCGCCGAAGAGCGGCAGCAGCGGCACCACCAGGGACAGCTCCCGTCCGGAGACGGAACCCGCCAGCCAGTACAGCACGCTCTCGAAACTCTGACGGTCGATGATCAGCAGGCCCTGACTGAACGAGACAAACATGGCCGTGACGGCCACGCCCGCCAGGACGACCCGCAGCGGCGACAGTTCCCCCTGGCGGCCGCGACTCAACACGACCACCAGGCAGGCGGCGACAAGGGCACCCAACAGCGCCGCCCAGACATAGTCGGCCGGGGAGTGGAGGGGTAGCAGCGAGACCGCGATCACCACGAAGAACATGGCCCCTGCGTTGATGCCCAGGATGCCCGGCGAGGCGAGGGGGTTGCGTGTCATGGTCTGCATCAGGGCGCCGGCGATGGCCAGGCTCGCGCCGACCAGGGCGGCGATGACCGCCCGTGGCAGGCGCTCCGTTCGAATGATGATATGCGCGACCCGAGTGGGGTCGTAATGCACCAGGGCTTGGGGGAAGGTGGGCAGGGCAATCTCCGTGGTGCCCAGCATGACGCTCGCCACGAAGGCCGTCGCGACCAGCAGCATGCCCAGGAGCAGCCCCGCGATGCGTGACAAACGGCCACTCAGCATGTGGCGAGCTCCTCGTCTCGCGCGTGGGCAAACGCGGCAGTATCACCGGCGCAGGAAGCCGCAGACGCCGCGTCGGATGATGCCGCGCGGGCCTGCGTATCCGGCGCAGGCGTCGTGTGCCCGAGGTGGGGATCGAGCCCGAAATGGGCGTAGAGGTCATCGAGCATGGCATTGGCGGCCAGGATGCCGCCGCCCATGATCCAGTTCACCGCATCCACTTCGAAGACGCGTTCGTCCTGCACGGCGTCCAGTCGCTGCCAGAGGGGATGGGAGGTCCAGTGCCGGTAGTTCTCCGCAATGGCGGGATCGTCCGGCTCCAGAAGCACGAAGATCACATCGGCATTCATGACCGGGATGTTTTCCTCGCTGGTCAACTTCATGCCCCAGCCCTGGTCGCGCACGGAATCCGGCTGTTCGAACCCCAGCTCACTCAGGATGGAGCCGGCGAATCCCGTGGAGTAGATACGCACATGGTCGCTCTTGAAGCGGACCACGGCGGCCTTCTGCGGCCAGCCGTCGCCCAGCTCGTCGGCGATTCTGTGGCGAAAGTCCGCCACGCGGTCGTCCCAGTCCTGCAACAACTCACGGGCGCGGGACTCCCGGCCCGTGGCCTCGGCCATCAGCGCCAGGGTGGCCTTGAAGTCGAAGACGGCGCCGGTGGCGACCGTCGGCGCAATCTTCTCCAGCAGCGGCCTGACCCGCTCATGACGAAAACGCGTGGCAACGATCAGATCGGGGTCGAGCCAGGCCACCTTCTCCAGGTTGGGCTGGGTCTCCAGGCCGACGTGCTCCACGCCGGCGAGCGCGTCACGCAAGTAGCGATACATGGGCGTTTCCAGCCAGGAGTCGACCACGCCGACAGGCGTGATGCCGAGCGCCACCGCGCTGTCCGTCGCGCCCTGGTAGAGGGTGACGATTCGCCGCGGAGTGGCGGGGATGCGCGTTTCGCCGAACGCATTGGGGACGAGCTGCCTGCCTTCGGTGTCGTTGGCGGCGAGGGCGGTGGCCCCCCACGGCATGAGGGTCACCAGCAGCATCGTCAGCCACCGGCGTCGGGTCGGGGCGCGAGTCTTCATTCCGGCCTCCTGGCGGATGCTGTCTTCAGGGAGTGCTCGGGGGCAGGAGGGGGCGATGACGCCTCGCTTGCCGACGCGGGACCTTGCCGTGTCACGGCTCGACCGAGCCGCCAGGCCAGTGGCAGGCAGAGCACGGCGATCGCCGCCAATGCCAGGAAGGCATGGTGAAGGGCGGAGGCGCTCGCCTCGGTATAGGGGATCCCCCGGTCCAGAGCGGCCTTCACGGCCGTGTCGTAGTAGAGGGAGAGCGCGACGATGCCGAGCGAGGATATCAGGCGTCGGGACATGTTGTTCATGGCCGAGGCCTGGGCCACGCTCTGCTCGGGAAGGTCTTTCATGCCCACGGTGGTGGAAGGCAGATAGGCGCAGCCGAGGCCAAGGCCGCGCAGGCCCATCCAGGCACCAATCATCCAGACCGGCGTGGCCTCCGTCAGGGTGCCGAGCCCCAACAGGCTGACCATGGTGATCGTCAGCCCGACGCCGATACACCACTGTGGCGGGTAACGGTCGATCAGGCGTCCCGCCACAGGCGAGCAGGAGGCGGCGGCGAGGGCGGTGGCCAGAAACACCAGGCCCGTGGTCAAGGGGCCGAACCCCAGCGCATTCTGCATCCAGAGTGGCACTAGAAGAACACAGCCGAACAGGATGATCGACTGCAAGCAGGCGAGGATGACGCTGAGGCGATACCCCTGGTGGGAAAACAGGGAGAGGTCGAGCAGGGGCGTGTTGGCGCGTCGCTCGATGCGCACGAAGAGTGAAAGCGCCAGGAGACCGGCCGTGAGCGGGAGAAGGGCCTGGAAGCCCAGGAGGTTCGTCAGCGTTTCCACCTGGCTGAGAGAGAACAGCACCGCGCCCATGCCCAGGGTGATCAGCGCAAAGCCAGGCAGGTCGAACCGACGTTGCTGATTGGAGGGCTCAGCCGAAAGATAGCGATAGCCACACACCAGTCCCAGCAGCGCAATCGGTATGTTCATCAGAAACAGCGCCCGCCAGTGGCTGACTTCGAGCAACAGCCCGCCGACACTCGGGCCAATGGCCGGTGCGATCATCACGGCGAAGCCCCAGATCCCGCTGGCCCGGCCTCTCTGGTCGCTGGGATAGGCAGAGAAGATCAGTGACAGGGACAGGGGAATCATCAGCCCCGCCGCAACGCCCTGCAGCCCACGCGCGAGGATGATGCCGGCGAGCCCCTGGGCCATGGCGCCGAGCGCGGAGCCTGCCAGAAATCCCCACAGGCCCAGTAGATAGATGCGCTTGCGGTCAAACCTATCGGCCAGGTATCCGGTGAGTGGCATGGTCATGGCCATGGTGATCATGAACAGCGTCACCACCCAACTGACATCCGTGGCACTGACCTGGAAGGTTACCATCAGTTCGGCGACGGCAAGGTTCAGGGCGCTGTTGTTGAGGCTGACGGTAAAGGTACCCAGCAGGACACTGATCAGCACCTTTCCGCCATGCGCGGAAGCATTCGTCATGGACACTCACTCAGCGGGGCACCGAAGGCGTTTGCCTGGCAGAACGCCGCAGGGAAACGCGCCATGGGGGCAGGATGATGACATGATGCAAAAGGTAATGCAAAGCGTTATCAATTGCGAGCGAGTCAGGATGACCCTGGCGCCCCTGCAAAGTCCGATACACCCAAAAAACGGCGCCCGCAGGCGCCGCCAAGCAACGAGCTAATCAGTGGAAAGCGTGCACGCTCAGAAGTCCAGTTGGTAGCCCAGGGTGAGGGTGCGCCCGCGGCCGGTGAAGTAGTAGTCGTCGCTGACCCGGCCCGATTGGGAGTAGTAGGTGACGTAGTCCTCGTCGGTCAGGTTCTCTATCCCCAAACTGGCGCGGCCCACCGGCAGACGATAGGCCAGGGAGGCATCGACCAGGCCGTAGCCGTCGAACTCGAGTTCCGGATCGTCGACGCTGCGGTCGAAGTAGTAGCGGGTCTGCAGGTGGCTGGACAGCTTGTCGTTCCAGTTGGCGCTCCAGGCCAGCTTGAGGGTATCCGGGGCGATGTTGAGTCCGGTCAGCTTGGTGTCGACGCTGCCGTCGCCATCGGTATCCGATTTCCCTTCGGCATGGGTGTAGGAGAGCCGCAGGTCGTGGGCATCGCCGAGGCGCATCTCGCCGGTGACCTCGATGCCGCGGATCTCGGTCTTCTCGCGATTGCCGACCCAGATACCCTTGTCGCTGTCAAAGGCGAGACGCTCGCCGAAATCGGAATCCGATTCGTAGTAGCTCAGTTCGAGGCCATAGCGGTCCCAGTCGAAGCGGGCGCCGATCTCGCGGTTATCGGTGACGATCGGTTGCAGCTGCAGCAGGGTGTCGATGTCCTGGCCGGGCTCGCCGATACCACGCAGCACCCGGCCCACATCGGGCATGCCGAAGCCTTCCGAGTAGTTGGCGTAGAGCTGGGCCCAGTCGGTGACCTGGTAGACCAGTCCCAGGTTGTACAGCGTCTCGTTGAAGCTCGGGCTGCCACCATCGACGGTCACGTTGTCCTGGGTGACATTGCTGCGATCGATGGTCGAGAAATCGTCGACGCTGAGCTCGGCGTATTCGTGGCGGACGCCGGCGTGCAGAGTCAGCGGGTCGGCCAGCTGGAACTCGCCCTGGACGAAGGGCGCCAGGTTGCGGTAGCGGCTCTCCGGTACATAGGTGCGATCGGTATGCACCAGCATCTGGCGGGTCTCGTCCTGCAGCAGGTCCAGGCCGGTGGTCAGGGCGAGGCGGTCGTCGAGCAGGCCGCGGCGGTTCAGGGTGAACTTGGCGCCGACCTTGTCGGACTCGTTGCGGGTCTGGTCGAACTGCGTTTCGTCATTGTCATCCAGGTAGGGGAAGAAGGGCGTGGTGGCGAAGCGGGCGCGGAAGCGCTGACGGTACACCTGGGCATCCAGCTCGTTGCCGAGCCAGTCGGCATGCGAGTAGGCCAGCCGTGCCGTGGTGACATTGTTGAAGCCGGGCTCGCCCTCCGGGTCTCCCTTGCGGGCCGTGGTCGGGATGCCCGCGTCGCGATCACCGGGCACCGGTACATAGTCGTCGCCTTCTTCCAGGTCGAAATGGTTGAGGGAGACCTCGAGGTTCTGGTTATCGTCGAGCCAGTAGCCGAGTTTGCCGAAGAGATCGTAGCTGGTGGAGTTCTGCAGTTCACCAGGATAAGCGATGCCGATGATCTCGTCGTTGCCGTCGTAGAAGACACCGCGCTGCTGGCGAGTGGCGGCGGCGACGTAGTCCCAGTCGCCACTCTGGCCGCTGAGCCGGTAATTCAGCTTGTGGCCCAGGCCCTCGGATTTGAAGTCGTCGTCGCTGGTCAGGCTCACCCCGAGGTGCTGGTTGAACTCACCGGCCTCGGCACGCTTGGTGACGTAGTTGATGATGCCGCCGGTGGCCCCCAGGCCGTGCTCGGCGCTGGCGCCATGAATGACCTCGATGCGCTCGACCATGCTGAGATCGATGGTATAGCTGTCGCGGGCGCTGTCGCGCAGCGGATTGGACTGCGGCACGCCATCGATCATGAATAGGGCCTGGCGGCCGCGGAAGGTCTCGCCGGCGTTGGAGAGCTTCTGGCGGCTGGGCGAGTAGGAGGGAATCAGGTTGCTCAGCACCTGGCCGGGATCGTCGGTGATGGCCAGCTGCTGCTCGATCTGCTCACGGCTGATCACGGTGACCTTCTGGGGCGTCTGGCCGACCCGGCTCTTGTTGCGGGTGGCAGTCACCACCAGCGGTGAGAGGTCGCGGGAGGTCGCGGTCGCGTCGTCGGAGGCCTGGGCGATGGCCAGGGACGGCAGAGTAGCGCCGAGCATTGCCGGAATGAGCCCGGCGATACGCGTCTTGGCGGGATGGGGCATCTCGAGTGGTTCCCTTGCTTGGAGTTCGCTGTCTACGTTGGAGGCTTCGACAAGGCAACGGGACCGGTCAGTCGAAGCGAGGCTAATGATAATGCTTATTATTATCAGTATCAATAATGTTGCCTCTGGCGTTCTCCGCTCATTGGGCCGCCAGGGAGCCGACATGGCGGCGATCCAGGGGCGATGGCATCGCACGAGCCCGTCAGTAGTCCATTGACCAGGTCAGGGTGAAGGTGCGCCCGCGGCCCTGATAGTCGTAGAGGTACTCCGGACCGTAGTAGGGCGAATAGAACATCGCCGCGCGCTGGCCCCACACCGTGGAGTAGCGCTCGTCCAGCAGGTTCTGCACGCCGAGGCTGAACTTGCCGACGTCGGTCTGCTGGCTGAGCGCCAGGTCCAGGGTGGTATTGCCGTCGATCTCGCGATCGGCGTCATCCTTCAGGTCGAAGGTGTGGTTGGCCTGCAGGCGCGCCGAGCGGACATGGTCTCGCCAGCCGACGAAGGCGGTGGCCGAGGAGAGCGAGGCATAGCGGGCATCGCGTTTCTCCCAGTTGCCGTCATCGTTCTCCTGCTCGGAGCGGACCAGGTGCAGGGTGCCGCCGGCCTCGATGCCGCCCGCGAAATAGCGGGTCAGGGCGCCCTCGAGGCCGTAGTCGCGCTTCCTTTCGTCGATCACGTCGACGCTGAGGTCGCCGCTGTTGATCTCGAGTGCCTTGTCGGACCAGGCGTAGTAGGCCGCTGCCTGGGCCACCCAGTCGCCACCGCGGTAGCGCCAGCCGAGTTCGACCTGGTCGGTCTCGATGGCCGACAGCGGGTTCTCGTCGACGCTGATGCCGGGGCGGCCGTAATACTTGGCCGGGTCGGGGAGTTCGAACCCCTGGCTGTAGCGCAACCAGTTCTGGTGGCCGTTGCCGTAGTCGTAGAGCGCGCTGGCGTTGAGCAGGGTGGCATCGTAGTCGTTCTCGCCACCGGGGATGCCGTTGAAGTCGTCAACCTCGACATCGGAGTGCTGGCGGCGGGCACCGGCCGAGAGCTTGAAGGCGTCGGTCGCCTGCCAGTCGGCCTGGGCGAAGGCGGCGAGGCTGTCGACCCGGTAGCCGGGGTAGCGTGGCGCGATGCCGGCCTGCTCCTGGACCAGGCCGCCGGTCGCATCGGACACGGTCTTGGCGAAGGTCATCTGGCTGGCATCGAAGCGTTCACGGTCGAAGTCCAGGCCGTAGGTCAGGCCGACGTGGTCGGTCAAGCGGGCATCGAACAGCGCCTTGATTCCGCTGAGGTCGGTGTTCTGCTTGGAGGCGCGGAATTCGGAGCCGCCGGTGACCGGGTAGGGGAAGGCCTGGAAGCTGGCTTCCTCTTCGCGATGGAAGGCCTGCAGGTAGAAGTTCTGGCCCAGCAAGTCACCATGATGGTACTGCAGGTTGACCATCCGCCGGTCGGTGGTCGGGTCACGATCGGAGCGATAGCCGTCGCGGATTTCGGCGTCGTTCAGGTCGGGCGTGTCGGCATCCAGGTTCGGGAAGTAGACGCCACGGTCGCCCTCGTAGCCGGAGCGGTAGAGCTGGGCGCCGAGTTCGAGGGTCTGGTCTTCTGCCAGGTTGACGGTCAGGTTGCCCAGCACGTCGATGCTGCGGTTATCCTGCAGGTCGGTCTGGGCGATATCCGGGAAGATCTCGTCGCCGCTGGCGTCGAAGTGGCGGCCGTTGTCCTGGAAGGCGGTGCCCAGATAGGCCTGCACCCGCTCGTTGCCGCCGCTGACCGACTGGGCGATGCGCTTGTCGAGATCGTCGCTGTCATTGAAGCCGGTGGTGACGCCGGCCTCGGTACGCCAAGCGGGGCCGCCGGCGCGGCCCTTGCGGGTGATGATGTTGATGATGCCGCCGGTGGCGCCGCCGCCGTAGAGGCTGCTGGCGCCGGAAATCACCTCGATGCGCTCGATGTTGAAGGGATCGATGGCGTCGAACTGGCGCGACAGGCCCCGGGAGCTGTTCATCGACACCCCGTCGATCAGCACCTGCACGGTGCGCCCCCGCAGGTTCTGGCCATAGTTGGTGCGGCCCTGGGGGGCCATGTCGAGGCCCGGCACGAGCTTGCCCAGCGCGGTCTTGAGATCGGTGCCGGTTTCGACCTGCTGCTGCAGTTCCTCCTTCTCGATCACCCAGACCGCGCCGGGAATCTGGCTGATCTGGGTGGGGGTGCGTGACCCCACCACCACCATGGTGTCCTGCACGTCCTGGGCCTGCAGGGCCATGGCGGCCGAGCCGGCGACCATGGCGAGACCTAGGGTGACTCGCTTCTTCATCGTGGGTTTCCCTTGCTGTAAGGCTTGATCGGTTCTGGCCGAAGCGGGGCAAGGATAGCACCATGAAAAATAATCTCAATGAGACTGATTTGTATTCATGTGCATAGGCCGCCAGCCTTGCCACACCAGGCGAGTATTCCGAGGGGGCGTCACTCCATCATGATTGATAATTGTTTTCATCGATGGCATCGTTTGGCCGCTTGCCTTCCGGGCCAGCCACTCGTCCCATCAACGCATCGTGTGAACATCAAGGGAGTCCGGTCGTGGTGACGTTTCGATATCCACTCTTGCGTGGCACGGCCCTCTGGTGGCTCATGGGGTTGCTCGCGGTCGCCCCGGCGATATCCGCCGAGACGCTGCTGGAGGAAGCGAGCCAGGCACAGCGTGCCCAGGCCGAGCTCCAGGCACGCATCGACGCCACCGATGACGAGGCGCGCGAGCGACTGCGGGAGCTGCGCGAGCTCGAGGCCGAGACGCGGCGCCTCGCGGCGCGTAACGCCGAACTCGAACCCCAGCTGGAGCAACGGGCCGAGAGCCTCGCGCGCCGCGAGGCGGCGCTGGACTCCCTGGCGGGCACCCGCGAGGCGCTGCCGTCGATCACCCGGGGGCTGGAGGAGCGCCTGGCGCGGTGGATCGAGCACGACCTGCCGTTCCTGGTGGAGGAGCGCCGGGCGCGCGTCGCCGGCCTGGGCGATCCCGCGCTGTCGGAGGCCGAGCGCCTGGAGCGCCTGCTGGCGGCCTGGCGTACCGAGCTCGACTACGGTCGCGAGCTGGACGCCTGGCGCGGCTACCTGACCCGGGACGAGACCCGGCGCGAGGTGGACTACCTGCGTCTCGGGCGGATCGGACTCTACTACCTGACGCCGGATGGGCGTGGCGGCGGGGTCTGGCTGGCCGACGAGCGGCGTTGGCGATCCCTGGACGATGACGAACGCGGCGAGGTGCGCAAGGGGCTACGCATCGCCCGTGATCAGCGGGCGCCGGAGCTGCTCGAGCTGCCGGTGTCGCAGCCGCTGATATCGGCCGAGACCCGGGAGGAGCGTTCATGAACACACGGCGATTGGCCGGTGGGTTGCTGTGCGGCGTGCTGCTGTGCCTGGCGAGCCTGGCTCAGGCCCAGTCCGAGCCACTGTCCACGCTGCGCGCCGAGCGCGAGGCGGCCGAGGTGCGGGACCAGGCCCGCCTGGTCGGGCTGCTCGAGGATCGGGAGGCGCTGGAGGCCGCCCTGGACGAGGCGCGCGAGGCACACGAGGCGGCCCGGCGGCAACACCGCGAGCTGGAGGCGCGGCAGGCCGAGCAGGAGGCGTGGCAGGTCGAGCTCGACGCCCGCCAGCGAGAGCAGGGGGGCGACCTGGAGGGCATCCTGGCGACACTGGCCCGGCACAGCGGAGACCTGCGCGACGCCCTGGCCGACAGTTGGTTGACGGTGGCGGGGGGCGAGCTTCCTCCCCGGCTCGACGATGCCGAGGTGCTCGAGCGCGAGCACCTCGAAGGGATCGCCGACGGCCTGATGGCGCTGACCGCCGAGACCGGTCGGGTGGTCCGCTTCGAGGCCCCGGTGGCCGGGGCGGACGGCGAGGTCGCGCCGCACCGGGTGATACGCCTGGGCGACCTGGCCGCCTTCACCGAGGGCGAGCTGCTGCGCCGCGGCGCCGACGACGCGGTGCTGTCGGTGGTCGAGCGTACCCCGCGCGAGGTGGCGAAGACCCTGGCCGGTTTCCATGCCGGCGAGGCGCGATCGCTGGCCCTGGATCCGACCGGTGGCCGGGTCGTGGCGGCCCTGGCCCAGCGTCCGGATCTCGTCGAGCGCTTTCACCAGGGCGGTGCCGTCGGCTACGTGGTGGTCGCGCTCGGGGCCTTCGGCCTGCTGGTGGCGCTGGCCCAGTACGGCTACCTGCTGCGGGTCAGCCTGGCCGTGCGGCGGCAACGGCGTGACCTGAGTCGGTTGCGTGGCGACAACCCGCTGGGGCGAGTGCTGGGCCGCTTCCGCGCCCTCGAGGGGCACCAGACGCCGGAGGCCCTGGAGGCCCGGCTCGATGAAGCGGTGCTGGCCGAGCAGCCGCGGCTCGAACGCGGCCAGGCGCTGGTCAAGCTGCTCGCCGCTGTGGCGCCGCTGCTCGGTCTGCTGGGGACGGTAACCGGCATGATCGTGACCTTCCAGGCGATCACGGTATTCGGCACCGGCGACCCGCAGCTGATGGCCGGCGGGATCAGCCAGGCGCTGGTCACCACCGTGCTGGGGCTGATCACCGCCGTGCCGCTGCTGTTCGCCCACACCGCCCTGGCGGGGCGCAGCCGCCACCTGGCCGGCGTCGTCGAGGGAGAGGCGAGTGCCGCCCTGGCGGATCATCTGGAGAATCGCACAGCCGGCAAGCCGGCGGCCATGGGGAGCGATGCCCGTGATGCCGCTCTGGCTTGACCCCCTGCAGCGCCTGGTCGAGGCGGGCGGTGCGGTCCTGGTGGTGATTGCCCTGGTGGCCATGCTGCTGTTCAGCCTGGCGCTGGAGCGCGTCTGGTACTTCCGCATCACCTATCGGCGGGCCCGCCGTGGCCTGATTCGCCGCTGGACGGCGCGTGACGATCACCTGACCTGGAGCGCGCGGACCCTGCGCGAAGTCTGGACCCGTGAGCTGATCGCCCGCCTGCGCCGTCCGCTGCCCTGGCTCAAGCTGCTGGTGGGGCTCTGTCCCCTGCTGGGGCTGCTCGGCACCGTGACCGGGATGATCGCCGTCTTCGACGGCCTGGCCATGAGCGAGACCAGCCAGGCCCGGGCCATGGCCGACGGCGTGGCGCGGGCGACCCTGCCGACCCTGACCGGCATGGCGGTGGCGGTGGTGGGGCTGCTCTTCACCAGCCGCCTGGAGCACATCATCCGGCGCGAGGACCAGCGGCTGCACGACCGCCTGGCCCGCGCCGTGGAGGAAACCGATGCGTAGACGCCGGCTCACCGCCGACACTGGCGAGGCCAGCGAGGTCAACCTGACCCCGATGCTGGACGTCGTCTTCATCATGCTGATCTTCTTCATCGTTACCACCAGCTTCATCAAGGAGAGCGGGGTGGAGATCGAGCGCCCCGAGTCGAGTGCCGCCACACCCCGGCCGGATGCCCAGGTAATGGTGGCGCTGACCCCCGAGGGGGCGGTGTGGGTCGACGGCGAGGCGGTGGACGCCCACCGCGTGGGCGAGCGCGTTGCCGGCCTGGTCAGCGAGGGCGGCGGCGTGGTCATCCAGGCCGACCGCGCCGCCACCACGGGGTTGCTGATCGAGGTCATGGACCGCATCCGCCAGGCCGGGGTGGAAGACGTGGCCGTCGCGGCGACCCGGAGCGGTTCATGATTCGCAGGGGGCTGTCGGCACTCGGCGGCATCTCCCTGGCGCTGCTGCTGTTCTGGCTGCTGGCGCTGCTGGTCACGCCGCCCGAGCAGGAAATCGAGGTGCTCGCGATGCCCATGACCCTGAGCACCATCGAAGCCCCCGAGCCGGTGGAGGAAGAGGTCGCCGAACCATCGGCGGAAGCCGCCGCCCCGCCCGAGGCGGCACCACCGCCGCCCCTGCCGGAGCCTGCGCCTCCCATGGAGAGCCCCATCGCGCTTCCCGAGCCCGAGCTGCCGCCGGAGGCGTTCGCGCCGCTGGAACTCGACACGTCCCTGCCGGAGCTGACCGAGACGGCGCCCGACCCCCAGCCGCAGCCCGCTCCCGAACCCGAGCCGCAGCCCGCTCCCGACCCCTCGCCGGAGCCCGCCCCCGAATCCCGGTCGGCCGCGACTGTGGCGTCTGCCGAGCCGAGCGCTGAACCCGTGAACCAGGCGCCGGTGGACGTGGGCCGGATCGCACCTACCAGTCGGGTGCCGCCCGACTATCCGGCCCGGGCCCAGCGTCGCGGCCTGGAGGGACATGTCGAACTCGAGTTCGTGATTCGTCCCGACGGGCGCGTCGACGCCTCGACGATTCGCGTCACCGACTCCCGGCCGCGCAATGTCTTCGACGCCGCCGCCCGCCAGGCGGTGGCCCGCTGGCGCTTCGAGTCGGCCGAGGGGCTGCGGCGTGCCCGCCAGCGCCTGGAATTCCAGTTGAGATGAGAGCCAGCTGAGGTGAGTGCCATGATCCCGACGCGATTCGCTGCCCTGTGCACCGCCGGTTGGCTGCTGGTCACCGCGCCAGTGGCCGCCTCTCCAGCGCTGCCCGGCGAATTCATCGCCGACCTCGAGGCCCTGCAGCAGCGCCTCGAGCGGGGCGACGTCGACGCCGTGAGCGAGCGTGCCCTGGCCCAGGCGGCACGGCTCGAGGGCGGTAACGCCGCCGACCGCTGGGCACGCGCCCTCTACCTGCAACTGGCGGCCGGGGCGGAGGCGCGACAGGGGCGGGCCGCGGTCGCCGCCGACCTGCTGAGGGAAGCCCGAGGCAGCGAGGCGGCGCCGGCCGACTGGCGGGCGGCGCGTCTACATGACGAAGCCGGCCTGCGCCAGGCGGTGGGGCAGCGCGAGCGCGCCGTGGCGCTGCTCGGCGAATGGCTGACGCAGCATGGCGGCACGCCGGAGGATCACTGGCGCATGGCGCGCGTGCTGGCCGAACTGGAGCGCTGGGAGGGCGCGGCCGAGTGGGTTGCGCGGGCGCTGGACGCCGGCGGTGCGCCGGATGCTTCCCGGCAGGCGTTGGCGGCGGCGGTCTACCAGCGGTCGGGGCGTGGAGAGCAGGCGCTGGCCCTGCTCGAGGCGGAGCTCGACGCGGCTCCCTCGGCGGCAGCGTGGCGTCGGGCCGCGGCCCTGGCCCAGCGACTCGGCGAGCCCGGACGCGCCGCCGCGATCTGGGAGGCCGGCTGGCGCCGGGGCGTGCTGGCGGGGGAGGAGGACCTGCGGCAGTTGATCGAGCTGCACCTGGCCGGGGGCACCCCGGCGCGGGCCGCCGAGCGGCTGGCCGAGGCGCTGGAGGGTGGCGAGCTGGCCGACGGCCTGGAGCATCGCCGGCTGCTGGCCCAGGCCTGGGAAGCGGCCCGGGATCGCCAGCGGGCGCTGTCCGCCTGGGAGGCGGTGGCTGCCCACAGCGACAGTGGCGACGACTGGCTGCGTCTGGGCCAGCTGGCCCACGCCTGGGGCGAGTCGGGCCTGGCAGAGCGGGCGCTGCGGATGGCCAGCGAGCGGGGCAGAGAGGAGGCCGCGCGCTGGCTCGAGGGGCTGGCGGCGATCAGAGACTGAAGTCCGTCCACACCGGGGCGTGGTCCGAGGGTCTCTCCATGCCGCGCAGGTCGTAGTCGATGCCGGCATCGACCACCCGTTCGGCGAGCGGCGCGGTGACCAGGATATGGTCGATGCGCAGCCCGCGCCTGGGGTCGCGTTCGAAGCCCCGGGAGCGGTAGTCGAACCAGCTGAAGCGGTCGTCGACCGCGGGGTGGCGCACGCGATAGCTGTCGGTCAGGCCCCAGGCCTTGATGCCGTCGAGCCACTCGCGCTCCACCGGCTGGAAGCTGGTCTTGCCCTCGCGCAGCCAGCGCCGGCGGTTGGCCTCGCCGATGCCGATGTCGATGTCCTCGGGGGAGATGTTGAAGTCGCCCATCACCGCCAGCCGCTCGTCGGGGCGGTGGTCTTCCTCGAGCAGGCGCTGGAGCTGGGCATAGAACTCGCGCTTGTGGGGAAACTTGACGGGGTGGTCGACGTTCTCGCCCTGGGGAAAGTAGCCGTTCCATACCGTCAAGGGGTCGCCACCGCCGGGCCGCAGGCGCACGCCGATCATGCGGCGCTGGGCCTCCTCGCCGTCGTCGGGAAAGCCGAAGCGTACCGCCTCGGGCTCGCCGCATTGGGTCGTGTCGACCATCAGCGCCACGCCGTAGTGCCCCTTCTGGCCGTGGAAGTCGACCCGGTAGCCCAGTGCCTCCACCGCCGCGACGGGAAATTCGCTGTCCTGGACCTTGGTCTCCTGCAGGCCGATCAGCGCCGGGCGATGGGCCGTGACCAGCGCCTCGAGCTGGTGCAGGCGGGCGCGAATGCCGTTGATATTGAACGAGACGAGCCGCATCAGTCGTTGCTCCCCTCGCCGTTGCCTTCGCCGTTCTGCCTGTCGGGATGGATGGCGATGGTCTCGCCGGCCTGCTGGCGGGCGAGCTTGCGGGCCGCCTGCAGCTTGCGCTGCTGGCGCTTCTTCTGAGTGAAGCGGGCCGACGAGGTCACCTGGTCGGGGTTCTCGTGGCGCCACTTCTTGAAATCCTTGCGCCTGCCGGTGCGGATCTGCACCTTGTCGGCCAGGGAACGTGTCTTCTTGCGGCGTGTCATGACGCATGACTCCTTGCGTGTCTGCGGGCATTCTACCAGCCGGGCCTCCCGCTTCGACAGCGATCCCTGCAGGACGCATGCACGAGGCGGGCCCTCGGCGATGGAGACTGGTACAATGCCCGTTTGTGTCATGCCTCCTAATTCACTGAAACGGACTAGACAGCAAGCCTATGAGCGAGTCGGAACAGATCACATCACCGGCACCGGCCCAGGATCGCAAGCCCAAGCGTCGCCGTCGCAAGCCGCGGCGCCGCCAGTCGTCGAGCTGGGACCTGCGCCAGTTTCAGGTGCCGGCGGTGGCGGGCAAGTGGCGCTTCCATGACTTCGACCTGCCGCTGCCGCTGATGCGCGCCATCCACGCCCTGGGCTTCGAGTACTGCACGCCGATTCAGGCCGAGGCCCTGGCCCACACCCTGCTGGGTGGCGACGTGGTCGGCAAGGCCCAGACCGGTACCGGCAAGACCGCCGCCTTCCTGATCTCGATACTGGCCTACTTCCTCGAGGAGGAGGTCCCCAACGGCCAGAAGCCGGGGGCGCCGCGGGCCCTGATCGTGGCGCCGACCCGTGAACTGGCCCTGCAGATCGAGAAGGACGCCAAGGCGCTGGCGCGCTTCACCGACCTCAACGTGGCCAGCGTCGTCGGCGGCATGGACTACCAGAAGCAGCGCGAGGGGCTGGGCAAGAAGCTCGACATCCTGGTCGCCACCCCGGGGCGCCTGCTCGACTTCCACCAGAAGCGTGACGTCGACCTGACCCAGGTCGAGGTGCTGGTGCTCGACGAGGCGGACCGCATGCTGTCGATGGGCTTCATCCCCGACGTCAAGCGCATCATCCGCCACACGCCGAAGAAGGAGGAGCGCCAGACCTTCCTCTTCTCGGCCACCTTCACCGAGGACATCCTCAACCTGGCCAGCCAGTGGACCCATGAGCCGTCCCACGTGGAGATCGAGGTCACGGTGGAGAATGCCGCCGACATCGATCAGCGTGTCTACATGGTCAGCGACGATGACAAGCAGCGCCTGTTGATCAAGCTGCTGCAGCAGGAGAGCTTCGACCGGGTGATGGTGTTCGGTAACCGCCGCGACCTGGTGCGCCGTCTCGACGACCTGCTGCGCAAGGCCGGCATCAATGCCGCCATGCTCTCCGGGGACGTGCCCCAGAACCAGCGCATCCGTACCCTCGAGCAGTTCCGCGAGGGCGAGATCCAGGTGCTGGTGGCCACCGACGTGGCGGGTCGCGGCATCCACATCGAGGATGTCAGCCACGTTATCAACTACACCCTGCCGGAGGATCCGGAGGACTACGTCCACCGCATCGGCCGTACCGGCCGGGCCGGGGCCAAGGGGGTGTCGATCAGCTTCGTGGGCGAGGAGGATGCCTTCTCGCTGCCCGAGATCGAGCGCTTCATCAATGCCAAGCTGCCCTGCGAGCATCCGCCGGAAGGGCTGCTTTAACGACAGCGATGAGCGGTAAGCTTTAAGCTGTAAGAATACCCCTGAAACGCTCGGGACTATCGCGGTTTGCCATCGTCGAGGGGCGCCGGGGGTAGGTCGCAGCGAGGGTCTTTTTCCAGGGAAGGAAAAAGTAGCGCCCAGGGACGGGTTCACAGCGCCCTCGCGGAGGCCTGCCGCCGGGACAGCCCCGACACCGAGGTGGCAAAGAAATGCCGACAGCGATTGCCCGGCGGCTTACAGAGCCAGCTCCTATGCGATGGACGCGCCAGCATGCTCGATGAGGCCCTGAAGGGCGAGATCCAGGCCGCCTACCGCCGCGTGCTCGAGGGGCTCGACCTCACGCCGCGCTACGGCCAGCGGCTGATGATCGCCGAGATCGCCCGCACCCTGGCGGCCATCGAGAGCGACGAGGCCGGCCGGCGGACCAGCGACGAGCACGTCTGCGTGCTCGAGGCCGGTACCGGCACCGGCAAGACCCTGGCCTACCTGCTCGCCGCGTTGCCGGTGGCCAAGGCCCGCGGCAAGCGGCTGGTGATCGCCACCGCCACGGTGGCGCTGCAGGAGCAGGTGCTGCACCAGGACCTGCCGGCCCTCAAGGCGCACAGCGGCCTCGATTTCGACTTCGCCCTGGCCAAGGGACGGGGGCGCTACATCTGCGTGGCGCGCCTCGACCAGGCCCTCGACGGCGGCGAGGAGAACCCGACCCTGTCGCTCTTCGAGCAGTCGCTGGCGTCCGGCGGCGACGATTTCCAGGCCCTGGCACGGTCGCTGGGCGAAGCCTACGGTAATGGCCGCTGGGCCGGCGACCGCGACAGCTGGCCCGAGGCCATCGACGACGGCCACTGGCGCCGGCTGACCGTCGACCACCGTCAGTGTACCAACCGCCGTTGCGGCCACTTCGGCGCCTGCGCCTTCTTCCGGTCCCGCCGTCACCTCGACAGTGCCGACGTCATCGTCGCCAACCACGATCTGGTGCTCGCCGACCTCGCCCTGGGCGGCGGGGTGGTGCTGCCGGCACCCGGCGACTGCATCTACGTGTTCGACGAGGGCCATCACCTGCCCGACAAGGCGCTGCAGCACTTCACCCACCGCTTCGCCGTGGGCGGGGCGCTGCGCTGGCTGCGCACCCTGAAGAGGTCGCTCACCGAGCTCAACACCGCCCTGGCGGTTCAGCCGACCCTGGCCAGGCTGCTGGCCGGACTGCCCCAGGCCATCGACGCGCTCGAACCGAAGCTGGGCGAGGCCTTCGCCCTCGGTCACCAGCAGGCCGGGTGTCCTCAGGGGCTCGGTGACGGCGAGGAGAGTCGCCACCACCGCTTCGAGATGGGCCGGGCGCCGACGCCGCTGCGTGAACTGGCCGCCGCCCTGGTGGTGATCTTCGCCGAGCTCTCGCGCACCCTGGAGACCATGAACGATATCCTGCGCGAGAGCCTCGATCCGGAAAAGCACACCGGCCTGCCCCGCGACCAGGCCGAGGCCTGGCTGCCGCTGGTGGCACTGCTGCATGGCCGTTCGCTCGAGGCCCACGCCCTGTGGCTGGCCTTCGGCGAGCAGGACGATCCCGCGGAGCCGCCCCGGGCGCGCTGGTTGACCCTCGAGCGCTTCGGGGGCGAGCCGGAACTGACCTTCTCGGCGAGCCCGGTTTCGGCCGCCCACACCCTGGCCCGGACGCTGTGGGGCAGCAGCTTCGGTGCCGTGGTCACCTCGGCGACGTTGACCGCCCTGGGGCGCTTCGAGCGCCTGCAGGAGCGCGCCGGGCTCGCCAACCGCTACCGTTACCAGCGCCTGCCGAGCCCCTTCGACTACTCTCGGGCGGTGCTCAGCGTGCCGCGGGAGGCGGTCGACCCGGCCGACCGCGAGGCCCACGAGTGGGCCATCGTCGACTTCGTCGAGGCCCTCGGCGAGCGGGAGGCGGTACTGATGCTGTTCTCGTCGCGGGCACAGCTGCGCGCCGTGGAGAAGGCCTTGCCGAAGTCCTTTGCCGAGCGGGTACTGGCCCAGGACCGGCTGCCCAAGCGCGAGCTGATCACCCGTCACCGGGCGCGGGTCGATGCCGGGGAGGGCAGCATCATCTTCGGCCTGGCGAGCTTCGCCGAGGGAGTCGACCTGCCCGGCGACTACCTGACCCATGTGGTGATCACCCGGCTGCCGTTCTCCGTGCCCGACGATCCGGTGGGGGCGACGCTAGCCGAGTGGATCGAGAGCCGCGGCGGCAACCCTTTCATGCGCATCAGCGTGCCGGACGCTTCGATCAAGCTGGTCCAGGCCTGTGGTCGACTGATCCGCAAGGAGGCCGACAGCGGGCGCATCACGCTGCTCGACCGCCGGGTGCTCACCCGCCGCTACGGCAGGGCGCTGCTCGACGCCCTGCCGCCCTTCGTGCGCGAGATCGACGGGGTGCGCCAGGACGTCTGAGCGCTTGCCCCCAGGCAACGCAATGGGCCCGGCCGGATCGGCGGGCCCGTTGTGAGGTGGCTGGGGTGTGAGTGGTCAGGCGGCCCGGGTACGGGCGGCCAGTACCGGGGTCAGCTTGTCGTTCATCCGCTTGAAGGCGTCCACGGTGGTGTCCCAGTCGATGCAGGCATCGGTGATCGAGACGCCGTACTTGAGCTGGCTGCGATCCTCGGGAATCTTCTGGTTGCCCCAGCCGATGTTGGACTCCACCATCAGGCCGATGATCGAGCGATTGCCCTCGAGGATCTGGTTGGTGACGTTCTCCAGGACCAGCGGCTGCAGCGCCGGGTCCTTGTTGGAGTTGGCGTGGGAGCAGTCGATCATGATGTTGGGCTTGACCCCGGCCTTCTTGAGTTCCTGCTCGGCCAGTGCCACGCTGACGCTGTCGTAGTTGGGCTTGCCGTTGCCGCCGCGCAGCACCACGTGGCCGTAGGCGTTGCCACGGGTGCGGATGATCGCCACCTGGCCGGCCTGGTCGATGCCGAGGAAGTTGTGCGGGTGAGCCACCGACTGCAGGGCGTTGACGGCCACGTCCAGGCTGCCGTCGGTGCCGTTCTTGAAGCCCACCGGGCAGGAGAGGCCCGAGGCCATCTCGCGGTGGGTCTGGGACTCGGTGGTGCGGGCACCGATCGCCGACCAGCTGATGCAGTCCTGCAGGTACTGGGGCGAGATCGGGTCCAGTGCCTCGGTGGCCAGGGGCAGGCCCATCTCGGCCAGTTCCACCAGCAAGCGGCGGGCGATGTGCAGGCCCTCCTCGATCTCGAAGGAGTCGTTGAGGTGCGGGTCGTTGATCAGCCCCTTCCAGCCCACGGTGGTGCGGGGCTTCTCGAAGTAGACGCGCATCACGATATAGAGGCTATCCTTCACCTCATCGGCCAGCCGACGCAGGCGGCGGGCATAATCCAGGGCCGCATCGACGTCATGGATGGAGCAGGGGCCCACCACCACCAGCAGGCGAGGGTCGCGGCCCTCGAGGATCCGCTGGATGGTCTCGCGACCCTCGATCACCGTGCGCTCGGCGGCCTCGGTGAGAGGAATCTCGTTCTTCAGGGCCTCGGGGGAGATCAGGACGTCCTGGGCGAGGACGTTGAGGTTGTTGACCTGCTGCTCTGACATTGTGCTACCTGTATCGTGTCTGCGCCGATGGCGAATATAGAGTGGGCCCTACTATCGCCCGTGGGCATGGCAAAAATCAATCGCGCCGGGAACCGTAGGGTCCTTGGCGTGTCCCAGCGCGGGCATCGTCGGCAAGGGATTCGGCTTGATGCATGCGCCAGAAACGGGAACACTTGCCTCTTTTGGCTCCGGCCTTCCAACTCCCAGCTGCCTCAGGGCTTCAGGTTGACATTATGCATGCTTTACTAGTCCGTTCGCGGCAACTCATCGGAACCCCGTCACGCCTTCCTCGGCCGGGGAGGGCGTGAATGGGCACCCGGGAGACCGATCAACAACTCGTCGAGCGCGCCCAGAAGGGTGATACCCGTGCCTTCGACCTGCTGGTGAGGAAGTACCAGCACAAGATCATCGGGTTGATCGGCCGCTACGTGCACGACCATGCCGAGGTCCAGGACGTGGCCCAGGAGGCCTTCATCAAGGCCTACCGGGCGTTGGGCAAGTTCCGCGCCGAGAGTGCCTTCTATACCTGGATGTACCGGATCGCCATCAACACCGCCAAGAACTACCTAGTCTCCAAGGGGCGGCGGCCCCCGGGCAGCGATCTCGATATCGTCGATGCCGAGATCGTCGATCACAGCGGCCGCCTGGCCGACATCGAGTCACCGGAGGCGGCGATCGCCCGCGACCAGCTCGAGGCGGCCGTCTTCGAGGCGATCGAGAACCTGCCCGACGACCTGCGCACCGCCATCACCCTGCGTGAGCTCGATGGCCTCTCCTACGAGGATATCGCCCATATCATGCAGTGTCCGGTGGGCACGGTGCGCTCGCGTATCTTCCGGGCGCGGGAAGCGGTGGATCAGCATATCCAACCGCTGGTGACCACCTCGCGCAACCGCGAGCCGATCCCCGAATGAGAGGGGCGATCAAGGTTTTTGACGATTTGCTGAACTGTCCGGCGCTTGCGGCGTCAGAAGCAGTGACCGACCCGCCGCCGGCGGGTCCTAACATGTCGGCATCGCCAGGCTGTGACCGTGAATGCCGACCTCCCAGGCTGTCAATGGACGCAAGGCGGGGTGCCTTGCGAGTGCGAGGGTGTGAAGAATGAGTCAGAACGCACGGGAATCGCTTTCTGCCCTGATGGACAATGAAGGTGACGAACTCGAGTTGCGTCGGGTATTGAAGTCGCTGGGCGACGCTCCCGATGCCGCCGATGCCTGGCGACGCTACCATCTGATGCGCAGCCTGATGCGACGCGAACCGGGTGTCGATGTCGCCACCGACCTTTCCGCCGGCATCATGGTGCGACTCCGGGACGAGAAGGCGCCACACCTGGAGCCCGAGATGGCGGTAGCCCGCCGCTCACTGCCGTTTGCCCGCAGTGCAGGCATCGCCGCCGCGGTGACGTTGATGGTGATCACCGGTGCGCAGTTCTACCAGAGCGGCAGCGACGAGTCTGGTATGGTCGCCGGCTCCGACAGCCAGCCGGCGCCGGTCTCGCTGGCCACGACCGAGGGCGCCGGTAGCGGTGCCACTCGTCCGTCACTGGTCGACTTGCCGCTGTTCCAGGCCCCGATAGGGGCCTCCGGCGGTGGCCAGGGGCTGATGACCGTCGGTGCGGGAGGCGAGTCGCCCATGTTCATGGCGCCCAATCCTCGACAGTCGCAGCGGGCCGACGAGGAGCAGGCTCGTCTGCTGCAATCCTATCTCGACCGCCACGCCGAGGGGGCCGCCTACCGTAGCGGTGACGCCTGGATGCCGCTGCTGCGCGCCTCGGGCAGTGAGTCGCTGGGGACGCGCTGATGCCGGGGTTGTGCTGATGCGAGCTGACCCATTACTCGTTGGCAGGATCCGGTGCCGCAGGCCTCCCGCGCTGGCGGCAGCGCTGCTTGCCGGGGCCGGCCTGATGATGGGTGTCGATGACCCGCTGCGGGCGGCCGACGCCGCTACCGAGAGCGGCGACCGCTTCGATTGCCGGGAACTGGCCACTCGGGAAGCTCCGGAATCGGCCCTCGACTGGTTCGAGCGGAGTCTCTGGGCGAGCCACTGCTACGTGTTCGAGGCGCGTGCCGTGCGGATCGGTTTCGACGGCATCAGGACCCTGGCCCTTTCCCACCACATCGAGGATGGCGTCGAACGCGAGGTGGCCAGCTTCCTCGATGGTCCCCCTGTGGTCTTCGAGCGCCGTGGCCGTATCGGTCGCCTGAGCTGGGCCGACGAGGACGGCGAGGTGCCGGCCTCGCCGGCCGGAATCGCCGCGCATCTCGACGCCTTCTATCGCCTGCAGCTGGGTGGCGAGGAGCGCATCGCCAGTCGTCGCACCGTACGCTTGAACATCGACCCTCTCGACAGCTTCCGCTTCGGCCATCGCCTGTGGCTCGACGTGGCCACGGCCCTCCCGCTCAAGCAGGTCCTGCTGGACGAGACGGGGCGGGTGGTCGAGACCTTTCAATTTACCGAACTCGATCGACCGCGCCTCCACGAGGGCCACGTGATTCTCGACCGACACCGTGAGGCGCCGGCCGACCCTTGGGTCGTCGGCTGGCTCCCCGACGGTTTCGTTCCCCAGCCGGTGGCCACCCGCAGCTCGCGGCACGGCGACACGGTCGATCATCGACTCTACAGCGATGGACTCTCCACTCTCAGCCTGTTCGTCGAGCCCATCGAGGGCGAGGGTGACGATCTGCTGGCCCCGGGCATGCACCGTCTCGGTGTCTCCCATGCTGCCGTGCGTCATCGCGAACTGGGCGGGCGTCCCAGGCAGGTGGTGGTGATGGGGGAGTTGCCGCCCCGCGTACTGCTGCGCGTGGCCGACACCCTGGAGTGGCGCGTCGAGGACGCCGCCGTATCGACGGTGATCCACGACGCTGACGTCGCGGAGGACGGACCATGACCCTGCCCCTGGCAGCCCCCATCGGTCGCGGCGGGCCGGGGCGCCCCGCTGCCCGGCTGGTGCCGGGGCTTGGTTTCGCGCCGAGGCGCCGCCATCTTCGACGATACGACGAGCCCTGTCGTCTGCGACGGCCGGCCGGGTCCGCAGCGTCGGCCTGAGTCGGCAGTCGCCGAACCCACGAGTATGTCCCCTTGATCGTTCGCAGGAGCACTCCATGAAGCGCATGACTCGACATCTTTCCCTGTGGATGCTGCTGGCCGCGACCCTGCTGGCCTGGCAGTCGGCCATGGCACGCGAACTGCCGGACTTCACCGAGCTGGTGGAGCAGGCGGCCCCCGGGGTGGTCAACATCTCCACCAGCCGGGTGGAGCGGAGCCGTGAAGATCCCTTCGGGGGGTTGGGTGGCCAGGAGATCCCGGAGATCTTCCGTCACTTCTTCGGTGACCGCTTCCCGATGCCGCCGGGCGGTGGTGGTCAGGGGCGTCCCCAGGAGCGGGAGCGTCAGTCTCTGGGCTCCGGCTTCATCATCAGCGAGGACGGCTACATCCTGACCAATGCCCATGTGGTCCAGGGAGCCGACGAGATCCTGGTGCGACTCAACGACCGCCGAGAGCTTGCCGCCGAGCTGATCGGGGCCGACGAGCGCACCGACGTGGCCCTGCTCCGGGTGGATGCCGACGACCTGCCGGCCCTGACCCTGGGTGACTCCGATACCCTGAAGGTCGGTGCCTGGGTGGCCGCGATCGGTTCGCCGTTCGGTTTCGACTCCTCGGTGACGGCGGGCATCATCAGTGCCATCAACCGCACCCTGCCGCGGGACGCCTATGTCCCTTTCATCCAGACCGATGTGGCCATCAACCCGGGTAACTCCGGCGGACCGCTGTTCAACCTCGACGGCGAAGTGGTGGGCATCAACTCCCAGATTTTCACCCGCAGCGGCGGCTTCATGGGGCTCTCCTTCGCCATCCCCATCAACGTCGCCATGGACGTGGCCGACCAACTGCGCGACGACGGCCGTGTGAGCCGTGGCTGGCTCGGGGTGATGATCCAGCCGGTCTCCCGCGACCTGGCCGAGTCTTTTGGTATGGAGAGCCCCAGTGGCGCGCTGATCGCCGACCTGGACCCGGAAGGCCCCGCGGCCCGTGACGGCCTGCGGGCCGGTGACGTCATCCTCGAGGTGGATGGCGACGAGGTCGAACGCTCCAGCACCCTGCCGCGCCTGATCGGCCGGACGAGCCCCGGCAGCGAGGTGGAGCTGGTGCTGCTGCGCGATGGCGAGCAGCGCCGCCAGACCGTGACCGTGGGCGATTGGCCCGACGCCGAGGGCCGTGAGGTGGCTCGTACCGAGGAGAGCGACCGCCAGGCCCGGCTGGGGCTGGCCGTGGGCGAGCTCGAGGCCAGCGAGCGCGAGCGCCTCGGCATCGAGGGTGGCGTGCGGGTCCGTGAGCTCGACCCGAGCGGTGCGGCCGCCGCCGCCGGGATCCGTCCGGGTGACGTTTTGGTCAGCATCGATCACCAGGCCGTGGAGAGCCCCGAGCAGTTGCTCGAGGTGGTGGAGGCGCTGCCCGCCGATCGCGCCGTGCCGGTGCGTCTCTATCGCGATGGGCGGTCGTTGTTCGTCGCCCTGCGCCTCGCCGCCGACTGATACCATCGTCGGCAGGCTCTCCGGAAACCGCGACCCGACGGCCCGCGCCGTCGGGTCGCTGTTCCTGTCAGGCGCATCCCGCTACAATAGCGCCCATTCTCTTGCCCGCTCGCCGGCGTCACGACGCCCGGCCGTGGCCCGACACCAACCAGGCAGAAGCACTCGATGTCTCAAGACACCCCCTCCGATCAGCTCAAGCACATCCGCAACTTCTCGATCATCGCCCACATCGACCACGGCAAGTCGACCCTGGCCGACCGCCTGATCCAGAACTGCGGCGGCTTGAGCGAGCGCGAGCTCAAGGAGCAGGTGCTCGATTCCATGGACCTCGAGCGCGAGCGCGGCATCACCATCAAGGCCCAGTCGGTGACGCTCGACTACCACGCCCGGGACGGCAACACCTACCAGCTCAACTTCATCGACACTCCGGGGCACGTGGACTTCTCCTACGAGGTCTCCCGCTCGCTCTATGCCTGCGAGGGGGCGCTGCTGGTGGTGGATGCCGGCCAGGGTGTCGAGGCCCAGTCGGTGGCCAACTGCTACACCGCCATCGAGCAGGGGCTCGAGGTGCTGCCGGTGCTCAACAAGATGGACCTGCCCCAGGCCGACCCCGACAAGGTCGCCCACGAGATCGAGGAGATCATCGGCCTCGATGCCACCGATGCCTGCCGGGTCTCGGCCAAGAGCGGCCTGGGCATCGACGAGCTGCTCGAGCGCCTGGTGCGCGACATCCCGCCGCCCAAGGGGGATCCGGGGGCACCGCTGCAGGCGCTGATCATCGACTCCTGGTTCGACAACTACCTGGGGGTGGTGTCGCTGGTCCGGCTGTTCGACGGCACCCTGAAGAAGGGCGAGAAGATCCGTATCAAGTCCACCGGGCGGGACTGGCAGGCCAACGAAGTGGGCATCTTCACGCCGCTGCGCCGCGAGACCGGTATCCTGCGTGCCGGTGAGGTGGGGTTCATCGTCGCGGGCATCAAGGACATCCAGGGTGCCCCGGTGGGCGATACCATCACCCACGCCAAGACGCCCGACGTGCCGCGTCTGCCCGGCTTCCAGAAGGTCAAGCCACAGGTCTATGCCGGCATGTTCCCGGTCAGCGCCGACGACTACGAGGACTTCCGCGACGCCCTGGAGAAACTGGCGCTCAACGACGCCTCGCTGGAGTACGAGCCCGAGAACTCCGACGCCCTGGGCTTCGGGTTCCGGGTCGGCTTCCTCGGCACCTTGCACATGGAGATCATCCAGGAACGCCTCGAGCGCGAGTACGATCTGGACCTGCTCACCACCGCCCCCACCGTGGTCTACGAACTGGCCATGAAGAACGGGGAGGAGATGTACGTCGCCAACCCCTCCAAGCTGCCCGACATGGCCGACGTGGAGGAGATGCGCGAGCCCATCGTACGCGCCAGCATCCTGGTGCCTCAGGACTTCGTCGGCAACGTCATCACCGAGTGCGAACAGCGCCGTGGCACGCAGCGCGACATGCAGTTCCTCGGCAGCCAGATCCAGCTCACCTACGAGTTGCCGATGAGCGAAGTGGTGATGGACTTCTTCGATCGCCTGAAGTCCATCTCCAAGGGCTATGCCTCGCTGGAGTACAACTTCGAGCGCTTCCAGGCGGCCAAGCTGGTACGCCTCGACGTGCTGATCAACGGCGACAAGGTCGACGCCCTGGCGGTGATCATCCATCGCGATCATGCCCACGGCCGTGGGCGGATACTGGTCGAGAAGATGAAGGAACTGATTCCGCGTCAGATGTTCGATGTGGCCATCCAGGCCGCCATCGGCGGTCAGGTGGTGGCCCGCTCCACCGTCAAGGCGCTGCGCAAGAACGTGACCGCCAAGTGCTACGGCGGCGACGTCACCCGGAAGAAGAAACTGCTCGAGAAACAGAAGGCGGGCAAGAAGCGCATGAAGCAGGTCGGCCGGGTCGAGATACCCCAGGATGCCTTCCTCGCCGTGCTCAAGGTAAACGACTAGGAACGGATGACCGCATGGATTTCTCTCTTCTGCTGGTGGTGGCGGTCGCCGTCACCGGCCTGATCTGGCTGCTGGATGTGGTCTGGTGGCGACCGGCTCGCCGCCAGCGACTGGTGGCCGCCGAGGCGGGCACCACCGAAGGCCTCGGTGAGCGCGCCCGCGAGAAGGCGCTCAAGGAGCCGTGGCCGGTCGACTACTCCCGGTCGTTCTTTCCGGTGCTGCTGGTGGTATTGCTGCTGCGCAGTTTCGTGGTCGAGCCCTTCCAGATCCCCTCGGGCTCCATGCGCCCGACCCTGGAGGTGGGCGACTTCATCCTGGTCAACAAGTTCACCTACGGCCTGCGACTGCCGGTGACCCATGCCCGCATCCTCGAACTCGACATGCCGGAGCGTGGCGACGTCATGGTGTTCCGCTTTCCCAACGAGCCCTCGGTGAACTTCATCAAGCGGGTGGTGGGGCTGCCGGGCGACCGGGTGCGCTACGAGGGCAAGCAGCTCTATATCAATGGCGAGCCGGTCTCCAAGCGCCTGCTGGCGGAGACGGGGGGAGCGGCCCCCGGCGAGCTGCTGCTCGAGGAGCGCCTGGGCGAGATGGCCCACCGTATCTACAATAACCCTCGAGATCCGGGCCCGCAGATGCGCGAACTGGTGGTTCCCGAGGGCCACTACTTCACCATGGGCGACAATCGCGACCACTCCAACGACAGCCGCTACTGGGGCTTCGTCCCGGAAGAGAACATCGTGGGTCGTGCCTTTGCCGTGTGGATGCACTGGGACGGGGGACTACCCAGTTTCAGCAGCATACGCCGCATCCACTAGTCCAGGCCCAGAGCGGCCCGGGCACGGCGTCCCGGAGTGCCCGCCCCGGCTCGCTTTCCCGAACCTTTCCGCCCCGACATCGATCATTCAGGAGCTTCGTGAGCAACTCCCTCAACGCCTTCAGCCGACGCATCGGCCACGCCTTCGGCGACGCCGCCCTGCTGGAGCTGGCCATGACGCACCGCAGTTTCGGCGGCCAGAACAACGAACGCCTCGAGTTTCTCGGCGATTCGATCGTCAACTTCGTGATCGCCGAGGCGCTCTTCCAGCGCTTTCCCGAGGCCCGTGAAGGCCAGTTGTCGCGGCTGCGCGCCCGGCTGGTCAAGGGCCAGACCCTGGCCGAGCTGGCCCGGGAGATGGGCTTCGGCGAGCATCTGCGCCTGGGGTCCGGCGAAATGAAGAGCGGCGGCCACCGCCGCGAGTCGATCCTCGCCGACGCCGTCGAGGCGGTGATCGGCGCCATCTACCTGGACGCCGGGATGGATGTCGCCCGTACCCGGGTGCTCTCCTGGTATGCCGCACGGCTCGAGAGCATCAGCCTGCAGGATACCCAGAAGGATCCCAAGACCCGGCTGCAGGAGTTCCTGCAGTCGCGCCAGTCGCCGCTGCCGCGCTACGAGGTGGTCTCGGTGGAGGGCGAGGCCCACGCCCAGACCTTCACCGTGGAGTGCCATATCGAAATGCTCGACGAGCACACCACGGGGGTCGGTGCCAGCCGTCGCCACGCCGAGCAGCAGGCCGCCGGGAAGGCCCTGGAGCGGCTCGAGCCCAGAGGAGCACGCTCATGACCCGAACCTGTGGTTTCGTGGCCATCGTCGGTCGTCCCAATGTCGGCAAGTCGACCCTGATGAACCGCATCCTCGGCCAGAAGATCTCGATCACCTCGCGCCGCCCCCAGACGACCCGCCATCAGGTCATGGGCATCAAGACCGAGGGCGAGGCGCAGTTCGTCTATGTCGATACCCCGGGCATCCACATCATGGCGAAGGATCGCAACAAGGCGATCAACCGCTTCATGAACCAGGCGGCCACCCAGGCCCTGCGCGATGTCGACTGCGTGGTGTTCATCATCGACCGCACCCGCTGGTCCGACGAGGACCAGGTGGTGCTGCAGCGTCTCGAGCACGTCGAGGCCCCGGTGATTCTGGCGGTCAACAAGGTCGACCGCCTGCAGGACAAGACCAGCCTGCTGCCCTGGCTCGAGGAGGTCGGTGCGCGGCGCGAGTTCGCCGCGATCGTGCCGATCTCGGCCAAGCATGGCACCAACGTGCCGGAGCTGGAGGCCGAGGTAGCCAAGCACCTGCCCGAGAGCCTTCACTACTTCCCCGAGGACCAGGTTACCGACAAGAGCCAGCGCTTCCTCGTCGCCGAGCTGGTGCGCGAGAAGGTGATGCGCCAGCTCGGCGACGAGTTGCCCTACCAGATGACCGTGGAGATCGAGGAGTTCCGCGACGAGGGCCGGGTGGTGCATATCAGCGCCCTGATCCTGGTCGAGCGCACGGGGCAGAAGAAGATCCTCATCGGCGAGAGCGGCGAGCGCATCAAGAGCATCGGCCGCGAGGCGCGCCTCGACATGGAGCGTGCGCTCGATGCCAAGGTGATGCTCAACCTCTGGGTCAAGGTCAAGCGTGGCTGGTCCGACGACGAGCGGGCGCTGAAGAGCCTCGGGTACAACCTGGACTGATGGCGGCGTGTCCTCCAGGGGGGGGCGGCGCCTATGGGGTCAGACCCCAGCCGGGTCGCCATCGCTGCCCTGGTGCATCTTGCCTGCGGTATCGACACCGCCGGGGTCTGACCCCATAGGGGAACCTCGGCGCTTTCTGCATCGAACCTCACGGAAAGGCCATGCAGCCAGAGCCGGCATTTCTTCTCCATAAGCGCCCCTACCGCGAGACCAGTGCCCTGGTCGAGCTGCTGACCCTCGAGCACGGTCGGGTGCGAGCCGTGGCCCAGGGCGTGCAGCGGCCCGGTTCGCGAGCCCGTGCCCGGTTGCAGCCCTTTGCGCCGTTGCACGTCACCTGGTCCGGCACGGGGGACCTCAAGCGCCTGCGCCTGATGGAGAGCCACGGCGCGGCGGCACTGCTGGCCGGTGAGGGCTTGCTCTGCGGTCTGTATGCCAACGAGCTACTTACCCGGGTGCTGCCGGTTGAGTTTCCGGTGGCCGAGGTGTTCGCCTTCTATGCCGCGCTGCTCGAGGCGCTGCCGCGCCCGGAAGGGCGCGCCGCGGCGCTGCGTCGCCTGGAGCTGTCGCTGCTCGAGGCGCTGGACGCCGCGCCACGCTTCGCCGAACCCGATGGCCGTGGGCTGGACCCCCAGCGGCGTTATCGCTTCGATGTCGCGTCGCGCGCCTTCGCTCCCGGTGAGCCGGGCATCGACGGTCGCACCCTGCGGCTGCTTGCCGCCGGGGACTGGGGTGAGCCGGGGCTCGCAGGCCCGGCCAAGGCGGTGACCCGGGCGGCGCTGGCGCCACTGCTGGGCGCCAAACCGCTGCGCTCGCGGGAATTGATGCGCCAGCTTGCCGAGAGGCGCCGCACCGGCCCACACTAATATTCCCTTTCGCCCTACTGCTGCTGGAGAGAGCCCATGCACCCCCCGCGCATCCTGCTCGGCGTCAACATCGATCACATCGCTACCCTGCGTCAGGCTCGGGGCACCCGCTATCCGGACCCGGTGCAGGCCGCGCTGCTGGCCGAGGAGGCGGGTGCCGACGGCATCACCGTCCACCTGCGCGAGGACCATCGCCATATCCAGGAGCGCGATGTGCGCCTGCTGGCCGAGGTGCTCAACACGCGCATGAACCTGGAGATGGCGGTCACCGACGAAATGATCCGCCTCGCCGAGGAGGTGCGCCCGGCCCACGTCTGCCTGGTGCCGGAGAAGCGCGAGGAGCTGACCACCGAAGGCGGGCTCGACGTGACCGGCGGCTTCGACGCCGTTGCCGCCGCCTGTCGCCGCCTCGCCGATGCCGGCTGCGAGGTATCGCTGTTCATCGACCCGGAGCCGGCGCAGATCGAGGCGGCGGCGAACGCCGGGGCGCCGGTGATCGAGCTGCACACCGGTGCCTATGCCGAAGCCTCGGGTGAGCACGCCCGCCGTGAGCATGCCCGACTCTCCGCCGCAGCCGAGATGGCCGGCGAGCTGGGGCTGGTCGTCAACGCCGGCCACGGCCTGCACTACCACAATGTCGAGGCCATCGCAGCGATTCCCGGCATCCACGAGCTCAATATCGGCCACGCCATCATCGCCCGGGCCCTGTTCGTCGGCCTCAAGGAGGCGGTGGCCGAGATGAAGCGGCTGATGATCGCCGGCCAGGAAGCCGGCCTGCTGGCCGCCCTCGACGACCCTGATCACGAGCACGACGCGGCGGGTGGCTGCTGCCGATGATCATCGGGGTCGGCACCGACATCGCTCGGGTCGAGCGCTTCGAGCGGGCCCTGGCCCGCCACGGCGTGCGCTTTGCCCTGCGCCTGCTGGGCGAGACGGAACTGGAGCGTTTCCACGGGCATGGCCAGCCTGCGGCCTTCCTGGCCAAGCGCTTCGCCGCCAAGGAGGCCTTCGTCAAGGCGCTGGGTACCGGGCTGCGGCGCGGCATGCGCTGGACCGAGATCCAGGTGGTCAACGACGCCCTGGGGCGTCCCTCGCTGGTGCTGAGCGGCAAGGCCCACGAACTGGCCGGGGTCGCCGGGGTGCGCTCCATTCACCTGTCATTGACCGACGAGGCGGAACTGGCGGTGGCCTTCGTCGTGCTCGAGGCTTGATTCGCCTGCCAGTCGCGCAGCCCCGCCATGGCAGCGAAGAGGTCATCGAGCAGCGGGGTGACACCCTCGCGTCCACGTGAGCGCAGGCGCGTCTCCAGGGTCTCGGCGAGCAGTGCCAGACGCGGCGCCCCGCAGTAGCGGCAGGCGCCGTTGAGGGCGTGAATGGCATCCAGCAGCGCCTCGTCATCCTCCCGCGCCAGCGCCCCGCGGATCGCCGCCTCGCTCTCCGGCAGCGATGCCGCCAGGCGCGCCAGCAGCTCCCTGGCGAGGGCCTCGCGCCCCCCGGCGAGTCGCGTACCGAGGGTCAGGTCGACGATCGCCAGCTCGCCATCGTCGTCTCTCCATCCGCCGGCCGGGTCGCCGGCCCCCGGCAGCAGGGTGGGCAGGTCGAGGTGGCGCTGCAGCAGCTCTGTCAGTCTGTGGGTATCCAGCGGCTTGATCAGGACGTCGTCGAGGCCGCTGGCCAGCAGGTGCTGGCGCTCATCCTCCAGCACATGGGCGGTGACCGCGACGATGGGCAGGTGGCTCCAGGCCCCCTGCAGGCGACGCAGCACCCGGGTGGTCTCGGCGCCATCCATGCCCGGCATGCGGATGTCCATCAGTACCAGGTCGTAGCGCCGCTCCTGCGCCATGGCCAGGGCTTCCTCGCCACTCGCCGCGAGATCCACCTCGATCCCCGGGCGCTGGATCAGTTCGCGCAGCAGCAAGCGGTTGGACTCGGTGTCATCCACGGCCAGCAGGCGCAGCGGCACCGCCTGGGACGCGTCTTCGACGGGCGGCGGCGTGGCCGCCAGTCGCCCTCCCAACTGCCGCTGTATCGCCTCGACCAGGGCGACCCGGGAGAGGGGCTTGCTCAGCATCTCGCCGCCGTGGGACGGTACCAGCGGCGGCAGGTCCAGGGGACTGGTGTTGACCAGCAGCAGGGCGGGGCAAGCGAGGGCGTCGAGGCGGCGTTGCCAGCTCGCCACCCCATCGGCATCGAGGGACTGGTCGGGAATGCCCGCCACCAGTAAAGCGGGGGAGGTCTCGTCAGGCGCCAGCGGTGCGCCGTCGATCACGCGGGCCCCCCAGCGGTTGAGCAGATGATGGAGTGCCCGGCGAGTGGCGGGATGCGGCTCGTCGAGCAGTATCGCCTCGCCGGCCAGCAGCAGTTCGGGGGGGCGCTCGCGCTCCTCGTCGCCCTCCAGCGGCAGGGTGAAGGCGAAGCTCGAGCCCTGGCCGGGCTCGCTCTCCACGCCGATCTCGCCGCCCATCTGCTCGACCAGCTGCCGACAGATGGTCAGGCCCAGGCCGGTGCCGCCGAATTCGCGGGAGTGACTGGGGTTGGCCTGACGAAAGGCCTGGAACAGCCGCTGGCAGCTCTCGGTGGAGAGGCCGATACCGGTGTCGCTGACGCTGATTCTCAGGGTCACCCGGCCGGGCTCGGCCTGTTCCACCATGACCCGCACGATCACCTCGCCCCGTTCGGTGAACTTGATGGCGTTGTTGACCAGGTTGGTCAGCACCTGACGGATGCGCAACGGGTCGCCGCTCAGGGTGACGGGCACATCGTCATAGACCAGCCCGAGCAGTTGCAGGTCCTTCTGATGGGCCTGGGGCGCCTGCAGCGCCAGCACCTCGTCCACCAGCGCCACCATGTCCAGCGGAACGTGCTCGAGCTCCAGTCGGCCGGCCTCGAGCTTGGAGAAGTCGAGCACGTCGTTGACCAGCACCAGCAGGTTGTCGCAGGCGCGATGGACGTGGTCGAGCCATTCGCGTTGGCGCGGCTCGAGCCGCGAGCGGCCAAGCAGGCGACAGAAGCCGATGATGCCGTTGAGCGGCGTGCGGATCTCGTGGCTCATGTTGGCCAGGAACTCCGACTTGATGCGATTCGCCTCCAGTGCCCGGCGGTGGGCCATGTCCAGCTCGATGTTCTGGACCTCGATGGTCTCCATCGACTCCTGCAACTCGGCGGTGGTCTGTTCGATCTGGCGCTGCACCTCATCCCGGGCGCGGTCGAGATGGTCGGACAGGGCGTTGACGCGCTGGGCCAGCCCGGCCAGCTCCGGGGGCGACGCGACGGCCAGGGGCGGCGGGTTGTCACCGCGGGCCAAGCGTGCCAGGGCTCGGTCGGCGGCCTGTACCGGGGCAATCAGGCGGCGGCTGGTGGCATAGGCGACCAGCCACAGCAGCAATCCGATCACCAGCAGGCCCAGCCCGGCACTGGCCAGGCGTCGGTAGTGGTCCAGTGCCAGGGGCATGGCGTCGATATCGAGCTCCAGCCAGGCCGGGGCGAGGTGATCGGTGGGGGCGGTGTCGAGCGGGACCCGCAGGCGCCACAGGCGGCCATCGGCAGCCAGGCGGATCCCTTCCCCGCCGGTGGGGAAGGGGGCCTCGCGCAGCCGCCCGAGCTCGAGCCACGGCATCCCGGCGGCGTCGCGGACACCCACCGCGCGGACCTCCTCCAGGTCGAGCAGGCGCCCGGCCAGGGCTTCCAGGGCGGGGCGGTCATCCTCGGCGAGGGCGCTGCCCAGCTCCGGGGCGAGCAGGTCGGCGGCTGTGGCGAGACGCTCGTGCAGGGCCTGCCGGCGGTGTTCGGACTCCAGGTGGAGGGCGAGGCCGGCGAGGCCGGCGAGCAGCAGCAGTGGCAGGCCCAGCAGCAGCACGAACAGTCGGTTCTTGAGCGTCATAGGCGGGCTCTTGGGCGTTGATTCCAGAACAGTATGACACAGGGCACGCGGATGCCTGTCCACTCAGGGGCGGCCCGGATATAATGCCGAAAAGACGTTTCCACAAGGAAGGTTGCATGCATTTTCCGACCATCGAGGAGGTCATCGGCCATACGCCGCTGGTCCGCCTCAAGCGTATCGCCGCCGGGCGCAACAATACCCTGCTGGCCAAGCTGGAGGGCAACAACCCGGCCGGCTCGGTGAAGGACCGACCGGCGCTCTCCATGCTCGAGCAGGCCGAAGCGCGCGGTGAGATCGTCCCCGGTGACACCCTCGTCGAGGCCACGTCCGGCAACACCGGTATCGCACTGGCCATGGCCGCCGCCATCAAGGGCTACCGGATGGTGCTGATCATGCCCGAGAGCGCCTCCGACGAGCGCAAGCAGGCCATGGCGGCGTTCGGCGCGCAGTTGATCAGCGTCAGCAAGGAGGGCGGCATGGAGGAGGCGCGCGACCTCGCCGAGGCGATGGTCGCCCGGGGGGATGGCAAGCCGCTGAACCAGTTCGCCAATCCCGACAATCCCCTCGCCCACTATCGCGGCACCGGTCCGGAGATCTGGGAGCAGACCGGTGGCACCATCACCCACTTCGTCAGCTCCATGGGGACTACCGGCACCATCATGGGGGTGTCGAAGTACCTCAAGGAGCGCAGCCCCGAGGTGCAGATCGTCGGCCTGCAGCCCGAGGACGGTGCCAGCATCGCCGGCATCCGCCGCTGGCCGGCAGAGTACCTGCCCAGCATCTTCGATGCCTCACGGGTCGATCGGGTGCTCGACATCGGCCAGTACGAGGCCGAGGAGCACATGCGGCGCCTGGCCCGCGAGGAGGGCATCCTGGCCGGTGTCTCCTCGGGCGGGGCGCTGGCCGGTGCCTTGCGGCTAGCCGCCGAGGTCGAGAATGCCGTGATCGTGTTCGTCGTCTGTGACCGGGGAGACCGCTACCTCTCCACCGGTCTCTTCGCCCCGGGGCTCTGAGGTGACGGGGCTGGGCAAGCGACGCCCCTCGCGGGCGCGCTCCGGCGTGTCCGGGCTGCAGGGGCGCCAGACGCCGCAAGCGTCGGTCACCGTCCCCCGCGCGACCGATGACGAGCCGGTGACCATCGAGCGGCTGGCTCATGATGGCCGGGGCGTGGCGCATACGGCGGCCGGCAAGACGCTGTTCGTCGCGGGGGCGCTGCCCGGCGAGCGCGTCGAGGTGGCCGTGCACCGGACCCGCAAGCGGTTCGACGAGGGACATGTGCGCACCGTGCTGGAGGCCTCGCCCGACCGCGTGACGCCGCCCTGTGCCCATTTCGCCCGCTGCGGCGGCTGCGATCTCCAGCACCTGGTCCTCGACGCCCAGCGACGCCACAAGGTGGCGGTGCTGGGCGATCTGCTCGCTCGCCAGGGCATCGGACCGCCACCGGCACCGCAACTGCTCACCGGGGCCGGCGAGGGCTATCGCCGCCGCGCGCGGCTGGGGGTCAAGGTCGATAGCGAAGGGGGCGTGCACCTCGGCTTCCGCGCCCGCCACAGCCACCGGCTGGTGGACATCTTCGAGTGCACCATCCTGGTGCCGTCACTGAACGTCCTGCTGGCGCCGCTGCACGACCTGGTGGCAAGCCTCGAGGCACCGCGTCAGGTGGGACACCTGGAACTGCTCGAGAGCGACCAGGGCGTGACCCTGGTGGTACGCCAGCTGCGGGACCACGCCGCCGATGCCGAACGCTGGCGGGACTTCGCCGGTGACAACGCGCTGCATCTGGCACGGCTGCTGGGACGCGAGGCCCCCACGCTCGAGTGGCTGACTCCCGAACCGGCGCTGAGCTGCGCTGTGCCGGCCGCCGAAGGCGAGCTCGTGCTGGGCTTCGCCCCCGGCGACTTCCTCCAGGTCAACGCCGAGGTCAACCATCGGATGATCGCGACCGCACTCTCCTGGCTCGGCGTTGTCGATGATCTGGAGCTGCTGGATCTCTTCGCCGGGGTCGGCAACTTCAGCCTGCCGCTGGCGGCCGCCGGCGCACGGGTCACCGCGGTGGAGGGCAGTCCGAGCATGGTCGAGAGGCTGGCCGGGAACGCCCGAGCCAGTTCGCAAGGGCGGGGCCTCGTCGTGACTGCCCGCCAGGCCGACCTGGGCGAGGCCGGGGCCATCGCCGACCTGCTGGCCCGCGGGCAGCCCGACGTGGTGGTGCTGGATCCGCCGCGCGACGGTGCCGAGGTCGTCTGCCGGGCACTCGCCGAGCATCCGGTATCGCGGGTGCTCTACGTCTCCTGCGACCCGGCGACGCTGGCGCGGGATGCGGCATGGCTCGTGCATGGGGGGTATCGGCCCAGCCGCCTCGCGGTGGCCGACATGTTTGCCCATACCTCACACCTGGAATCCATGCTGCTGTTCGAGCATCCGCGGACTGGACGGCAGCCGCTAGGAGCAACACCCGATGGTTAAAGTCCGTGAAGACCAGCCCCTCGGCGCGAGCGGGGGAGTCGACGTCGATCAGTGGATCGAGCGCCTGCAGGAAGACGTCAAGCTGCGCGACACGGCCGAGATGCGCGAGGCCTGCCGGCTGGCCCAGCGGCTGGAGCAGGAAGCGGACCGCCCACACCGGACCTGGCTGGCCGACGGTTCGAGCTTTCGCATGGGCCTCGAGATGGCCGACATCCTCGGCGAGCTGCGTCTCGACCAGGCCGCGCTCGAGGCGGCGGTGCTCTACCGCGCCGTGCGCGAAGGGCTGATCGAGCTCGAGGCGATCGGCAAGCAGTTCGGCGAGGAGGTCGCCGCGCTGATCGGCGGCGTATTGCAGATGGCAGCCATCAGCACTTCGCAGCTGCCCAGCCATGGCCTGAGCCAGCACGACCAGCAGGACAACCTGCGCAAGATGCTGGTCACCATGATCGACGACGTGCGGGTCGCCCTGATCAAGATCGCCGAGCGCACCTGCGCGCTGCGCCAGGTCAAGGACGCCCCCCGGGAGAAGTGCCAACGGGTCGCCCGCGAAGTGTTCGACATCTATGCCCCCCTGGCCCATCGTCTCGGCATCGGCCAGCTCAAGTGGGAACTGGAAGACCTCTCCTTCCGCTACCTGCACGAGGACGACTACAAGGCCATTGCCCGGCAGCTGGCCGAGAAGCGACTCGATCGTGACCGCTATATCCATGACGTGGTGGAGACCCTCAAGGGAATGCTCGATGCCCAGGGCATCGCACGCTACGACGTCGACGGTCGCGCCAAGCACATCTATTCGATCTGGCGCAAGATGAAGCGCAAGCGCATCGACTTCTCCCAGGTCCACGACATTCGCGCGGTGCGCATCCTGGTGCCCGAGGTGGCCGACTGCTACACCGTGCTGGGGCTGGTGCATTCGCGCTGGCACCACGTGCCCAACGAGTTCGACGACTACATCGCCAACCCCAAGAAGAACGGCTACCAGTCGCTGCACACCGCGGTGATGGGCCCCGAGAACAAGGTGCTGGAGATCCAGATCCGCACCTTTGCCATGCACGACGAGGCCGAACTCGGCGTCTGCGCCCACTGGCGCTACAAGGGCCACGATACCCGGGGCAAGAGCTCGAGCTACGAGGAGAAGATCGCCTGGCTGCGCCAGGTGCTGGAGTGGCAGGAGGAGGTCGGCGACTTCGGCGACCTGCGCGAGGGACTCTCCAGCGACGTGGCCCCGGATCGCATCTATGTCTTCACGCCCGACGGCCACGTCATCGACCTGCCGCGCATCGCCACGCCCATCGACTTTGCCTACCGGGTGCACACCGAGGTAGGACATCGCTGCCGCGGGGCCAAGGTCAACGGCCGCATCGTGCCGCTTACCTACAAGCTCAAGACCGGCCAGCAGGTGGAGATCCTCACCGCCAGCAAGGGGGGGCCGAGCCGCGACTGGCTCAACCCGAGCCTCGGCTATGTGCGTACCTCCCGGGCCAGGGCCAAGATCCAGTCCTGGTTCAAGCACCAGGCTCGGGACCAGAACCTCGAGGAGGGCCGGGCCCTCTTCGAGCGCGAGATGAAGCGGCTCGACGTCGAGGGCATGGACCTCGAGACCCTGGCGCACAAGGTCAACTACGCGTCTCCGGACGACATGTACGCGGCGCTCGGTGCCGGCGACCTGCGTATCGGTCAGGTGCTGCACCAGGCCCAGCAGCTGTTCGGCGAGAGCGACGACCAGGAGCAGCTCGACCGCTTGCTGGCCAAGCCGCGCAAGACGTCCGGCAAGGGCAGTGGCAGCGACATCACCGTGCTCGGGGTGGGTAACCTCAAGACCAGCATGGCCAACTGCTGCCACCCGGTACCGGGTGAGGCCATCGTCGGCTTCATCACCCAGGGGCGCGGCGTCACCGTGCATCGCCAGGACTGCCCCAACATCCTGCAACTTCGCATGGACGAGCCGCAGCGCATCATCGAGGTGGAGTGGGGCGAGCGGGCGCGTACCCAATACCCGGTGGATATCGAGATCCAGGCCTGGGACCGGGCGGGCCTGCTGCGTGACGTGACCGGCGTGCTCAGCCATGACAAGGTCAACGTGCTCTCGGTCAATACCCTGACCGATACCGACGACGGCATCGCTCGTATGGTGATCACCGTCGAGGTCGACGGCCTCGAGACCCTGGGGCGGCTCTTCTCGCGTATCCAGCAGCTACCCAATGTCATCGAGGTGCGTCGGCTGCGCAGCGGTGCCAAGCCGGGCAAGCGCAAGAGGAGGTCGACATGAGCGAACCCCGTTTCGATCTCGATGACCTGCTGACGCTGATGGCGGTGCTGCGCGATCCCGCCGACGGCTGTCCCTGGGACCTCAAGCAGGACTGGAACAGCATCGTGCCCCATACCCTGGAGGAGGCCTACGAGGTGGCCGATGCCATCGAGCGCCGTGCCTTCGACGAGCTGCCTTCCGAGCTCGGCGACCTGCTGTTCCAGGTGGTCTACTATGCGCAGTTCGGCGCCGAGGAGGGGCGCTTCGATTTCCATGACGTGGTGCATGCCCTGACCGCCAAGATGGTGCGCCGCCACCCCCATGTCTTTCCCGACGGTACCCTGGCCTCGCGACGTGAGGGTGTGAGTGCCACCGAGGTGGAGACTCGCCAGGTCAACAGTCGCTGGGAATCGCTCAAGGCCGAGGAACGCGCCGAGCGCGCACGTGCGGGGGACGAGCCCCACTCGGTGCGAGACAGCGCCGTGACTTCGGTATTGGATGATGTCCCGCGTGCCCTCCCGGCGCTGTCCCGTGCCGCCAAGCTCTCCAAGCGCGCCGCGCGGGTCGGCTTCGACTGGCCGGATGCCCGCGGGGTGTTGGCCAAGATCCGCGAGGAGCTCGACGAGGTCGAGCAGGCCCTGGCGACAGGCGATCGCGACCATGCCGCCGAAGAGGTGGGGGACCTGCTGTTCGCCGTGACCAACCTGGCCCGCACCCTCAAGGCCGACCCCGAGCAGTGTCTGCGCGCCACCAACGCCAAGTTCGAGCGCCGTTTCCGCCATGTGGAAGTGGCCCTGGCCGCCGAGGGGGTGGCACTGCCGGACGCCGGTCTCGAGGCCATGGAGCACCACTGGCAGGCCGCCAAGGGGGGAGAGGCCTCGACCGATTCGATGCCCGTCGGCCACGGCGCCATTCCCACACAACGCAACGACAACCCCGGAGACCGCCGGTCATGAGCCACGACCTGCACGAATCACTGCGTGACAACGTTCGTATCCTGGGCGACAGCCTGGGCCGTACCATCGCCGACGACCTCGGCACCGGGTTCGTCGACAAGATCGAGACCATCCGCGGCTTCGCCAAGCACGGCCGCCAGGGCGACCAGCAGAGCCGTCGCGAGCTGATCGAGTACCTGCGTCGCCTTCCCGACCGCGACCTGCTGCCGGTGACCCGGGCCTTCAACCAGTTTCTCAACCTGGCCAATATCGCCGAGCAGCACTATCGGGCACGCTTCCGCCGCGTCGAGGACTACAAGCCCGGTTCCCAACCGGTGCTCTCCGAATTGCTCGAGCGCGCCCGCCAGTCTGGCCACTCGCCGCGCAAGCTGGTCGAGTGTCTCGCCGGCATGCGTGTCGAGCTGGTGCTCACCGCCCACCCGACCGAGGTCATTCGGCGCACCCTGATCCAGAAGTACGACGCCATCGACGACTGCCTCACCGCCATCGAGTCCTCCGTCGACTATCCGGAGCGCGGCGTGCGCGCCCAGGGGCGACTCGAGGAGCTGATCAGCCAGGCCTGGCACACCGACGAGATCCGTCATGAGCGGCCGACCCCCGTGGACGAGGCCAAGTGGGGCTTCGCGGTGATCGAGAATTCCCTGTGGCAAGCGGTGCCGGATTTCCACCGCGATCTCGACAACCTGCTGCTCGAGACTGCCGGCGAACGGCTGCCGCTGGATGCCGCACCGATCCGCTTCGCCTCCTGGATGGGCGGTGACCGCGACGGCAACCCCAATGTCACCGCCCGGGTCACCCGGGAGGTGCTGCTGCTGGGCCGCTGGATGGCCGCGGACCTCTACCTGCGCGACCTCGAGCAGCTCAAGGCCGAGCTCTCCATGTGGAAGGCCAACAGCGCGCTCAAGGCCGAGGTGGGCGACGTCGCCGAGCCCTACCGGGAGCTGCTCAAGCGGTTGGTGGCGCGGGTCGAGGCCACGCGCGACTGGGCCAAGGCCGAGCTCGACGGGCGTAGCTTCGAGGGGGGGGCGATCATCGAGAACCGTGACCAGCTCTACGCGCCCCTGTTGACCTGCTACCGGTCGCTGTGTGACGCGGGGCTCGACACCATCGCCAATGGCGCGCTGCTCGACACCCTGCGGCGGGTCGCCGTGTTCGGCGTGACCCTGACCAAGCTCGACCTGCGCCAGGAGGCGAGCCGCCATGCCCAGGTGATGGAGGAGCTCACCGACTGCCTGGGGCTTGGCCACTACCGCGAGTGGAGCGAGCCGCAGCGCCAGGAGTTCCTGCTCGAGGAGCTTGCCTCCCGCCGGCCATTGATCCCGCGTCGCTGGGACTGCTCCACCGAGTCGCGGGAGGTGATCGATACCTTCCGTGTCATTGCTGGCGAGCAGCCCGAGGCGCTGGGAACCTACATCATCTCGATGGCGGGTCAGCCGTCGGACGTGCTCACCGTGGCCCTGCTGATGAAGGAGGTTGGCGGCGATGTGCGCCTGCCCATCGCGCCGCTGTTCGAGACCCTCGATGATCTCAACCAGGCCGGCGAGGTGATCGACCGATTGCTGTCGCTGCCCGGTTATCGCACGCTGGTCGGCGATGGTCAGGAGGTGATGATCGGCTACTCCGACTCCGCCAAGGACGCCGGTCAGCTGGCGGCCGCCTGGGCCCAGTACCGCGCCCAGGAGACGCTGGTGGAGGTGTGTCGCCAGCACAGCGTCGACCTGACACTCTTCCATGGCCGGGGGGGCACCGTGGGGCGTGGCGGCGGCCCCGCCCATGCGGCCATTCTCTCCCAGCCGCCGGGTTCGGTGAACGGTAGCCTGCGGGTGACCGAGCAGGGGGAGATGATTCGCTTCAAGTTCGGCCAGCCCGATATCGCCCTGCGCTCCATGGAGATCTATGCCTGTGCGGTGCTCGAGGCGACCCTGCTGCCGCCGCCGGCGCCGCGTCCCGAATGGCGCGAGGAGATGGATCGACTGGCCGAGGTCGCCCATGGCGCTTATGTGGGAGTGGTGCGCGAGGATCCCGACTTCGTTCCCTATTTCCGTGCAGTGACCCCGGAGGGGGCGCTGGGCCGCTTGCCACTCGGCTCGCGGCCCACCAAGCGCCGCCAGGATGGAGGCGTGGAGACCCTGCGGGCGATCCCCTGGATCTTTGCCTGGACCCAGACCCGGCTGATGCTGCCGGCCTGGCTGGGTAGCGGCGAGGCGTTCGCCCGGCGTCTGGAGGAAGAGGGCGGGCTCGAGGTGCTGCGCGAGATGCGCGACCAGTGGCCCTTCTTCGGCACCTATCTGGACATGCTCGAGATGCTGCTGGCCAAGGCCGACGTAGGCATCGCCGCCTACTACGAGAATCGCCTGGTCGACGAGCCCGCACTCAAGGCGCTGGGCGAGAAGTTGCGCAATCGCTTCACCCGGCTGCACGAGGTATTGCTCGAGGTCCTCGACCAGCAGGAGCTGCTCGAGAACACCCCCTTGATTCGCCAGGCCATCGAGGTACGCAACCCCTACATCGACCCGCTCCATGGCCTGCAGGCCGAGCTGTTGCAACGCAATCGGGATGCCGACGGCGCCATCAGCGCCGATCTCTCCCGGGCGCTGATGGTGACCATGGCCGGCATCGCCGCCGGGTTGCGCAATACCGGTTGAGGGCCGGAACCGCAGCGCCCCGGCCACTGGCCGGGGCGCTCGCTTGGCGCGGTTCGCATCTGCGGCCGTCAGGACGGCTGCTTGACCGTGCGCAGGTAGGGCTTGATGGTGGTGAAACCTTCCGGATATTTCTGCCGCGCCTCTTCGTCACTGACGGCGGGCGGGATGATGACGTCCTCACCGGGTTTCCAGTTCACCGGCGTGGCGACGGTATGCCTGGCCGTGAGTTGCACGGAATCCAGCAGACGCAGCACCTCGTTGAAATCACGCCCGGTGGTCATCGGGTAGACGAGCATCGCCTTGATTCGCTTGTCCGGCCCGATGATGAAGACCGAGCGCACGGTGGCGTTGTCCGCCGGCGTGCGTCCCTCGGCGGTACCCTCGAGCTCGGCAGGCAGCATGTCGTAGAGCTTGGCGACCTCCAGCTTGTCGTCGCCGATCATCGGATAGTTGGGCGCCGCGCCCTGGGTCTCCTCGATGTCCCTCGACCAGGCGGTGTGATTGTCGACGGGGTCCACCGACAGCCCGATGATCCGGGTATTGCGCTTGTCGAACTCGGGTTTCAGCTTCGCCATGTAGCCCAGCTCGGTGGTGCACACCGGGGTGAAGTCCTTGGGGTGCGAGAAGAGAATGCACCAGCCGTCGCCGATCCATTCGTGGAATTTCAAGGTGCCTTGCGTGGTCTGGGCCGTGAAATCCGGCGCGATATCACCGATTCTGAGGCTCATCGTGGTGACTCCCTGTGCGGGTGAATGTGTCGTGGGGGCGAGGCTTCTCGGAGGGGAGAGCGCCCGTCGGTTGATTGAATATAGAGTATGGCTGTCGATACCGCCGCCCGGTCAAGACCCGCGTTGTTCGAAACGTCGGTGCTCTCGGAGTCAGCCTAGAAGGGATAGTGCAGTGAGGCGGTGATCAGGTTGAGGTGTGTCATGCTCGGCGCGTCGATCTCCTCGAACTCCAGCCGGCTGACCAGCCGGTTGACCTGCAGCCGGGCGCCGAAGCCCTGCACGCGGGCGGTGCCGGTGGTGGGCATGGCAAAGGGATCGGGACGGCTCACCGGGTCACCCTCCCATTCGGCGAAGCCCGACTTGGCATAGAGGCCCAGTTGCCCGAGACGCACACCGGCAACGAGGCTGCCGCCCAAGCTGGTGGTGTTGAGGAGCAGCGGCTGGTCGCCGAGACGGGTCGGTACCTCGTCGCTCTCGCGGTAGGTGAACTCGGCGCCGAGATCGAGGCGCGGCAGGGCGAATGGCGAGAAGCCGGCCGTGAGGCGGAATCCGCTGGTATAACCGTCCGGCGTCTCGAGGTCACGCCCTTCGAGGATCACACCGTTGTCGAGGTGCATCAGGTCGGTGGCCTTGCCGGCATAGGAGGGTGTCTCGTCGTCCGCCTGCAGCGGCGACGAGAAGAGAATCAGACTGGTTGCCAGGGCGATGGCAAGTGGGAAGCCCGGTTTCATGTTCCCTGACCCTGAGCGCGTGGCTCACAGCATCCGCTTGGCTCGTTACATGACGTGGATCGTCTCAGGTTAGCAGGAGACCCACCGGCCTGCCAGGCGGCGGGTCAACGCCGGCCGTCGGGCTCGCGAGGCGCCAACCCCGCGTCGAGCGCGGCAAGATGGGGTGCCTCGATGCCATGGTGTTCGGCGGCCGTCAACAGGGGGCCGAGGATCGCCTCGCGCTCGGTGGGCCGGCCGGCCAGCGTCACCGGGCCAACCTTCGCCAGGCTCAGGGCCACCAGGCGACCCAGAGCACCGGGACCGACGATCAGATGGGCGCTCATCAGCGGGTTCCCTTCCTGCGCGAGGCACCAGGCGAGCGACGGCGCCCCTTGGCGGGGGCGCCGCGCCGACGGTTGCCGGGCTTGCCGCGGCCGGGGGGCGGGGCCTCCTCGCCGCGGGCCTCCGCGAGGGCCCGGCGCAGCAGCCCGGCATCGGCGGCGGCGAGCAGGCCACGCAGGTCGTCGACCAGGCTGCCCAGGAAGGGCTCCGGGGCGTCTCCCTGGTCGGCGATGGCCACCAGGCGCTGCTCCCACAGGGCGGTGCGCTCCGGGCGACCCACCGCCTCGGGCAGCGAGGCAATCAGCGCGCTGCCGAGCCGGGTGGCGCGTAGTGCCTTGGCTCGGCGCACCAGGTAGCCGCGTTCCAGCAGGGTCTCGATGATGCCGGCGCGGGTGGCCTCGGTGCCCAGGCCGTCGTGCTCGCGCAGGGTGCGCCTGACCGCCGGGTCCTCGACGTAGCGACCGATGTTCATCATCGCCTTGATCAGGCTGGCGTCGGTGAAGGGCTCCGGTGGCCGGGTCTCGCGGTCCTCGACGCTGGCCTCCGTGACCCGGCACGTCTCGCCCTCGCTGAGCGGCGGCAACGGCGGTGCCTCGTCGCGGGTGGTGAACAGCGGCTTCCAGCCCGGCTCCAGCACCTCCTGGCCCCGGGCGCGGAAGGACTCGCCGAGGAGGTCGAACTCCGCCTTCACCTCGCGGGTGGCCAGCGCCGGGTAGAACTGGGCGAGGACGTTGCGCGCGACGAGCCGGAAGACATCGGCCTCGGCCTTCTCCAGCCGCGAGAGATCGGCGCGCTTGCCGGTCGGCGCCAGGGCATGGTGCGCGCCGACCCGCTTGTCGTTCCAGGCCTTCGAGCGCCGCGAGAAGTCGGCGCCGGACAGCCAGTCACGCAGGGTCTCGTCGGCGCCGCAGGCCCCCTCCAGGGTGGCCCCGGCCGTGGCCCAGTGCTCCTCGGGCAGGTAGCGGCAGTCCGAGCGTGGGTAGGTGATCAGCTTGTGGCGCTCGTAGAGGCGCTGGCAGATATCCAGCACGGCCTTGGCCGAGAGCCCGTAGCGGCGGGCGGCGTCGACCTGCAGCGCCGACAGCGAATAGGGCAGGGGGGCGGCCTGGCGCTTGTCGCGGCTCTCCAGCGTGACCAACCGGCCCTCGGCGCCGGGCAGGTGTTCGGCCAGGGCGGCGGCGGGTTCCCTCGCCAGCAGCCGGCCCTGGCTGTCCAGCGGGTGGGTATCGCCGGGCACCCACCAGGCGCGCAGCTGCGCGCGGGCCACGGCGAGATCCGCCCACAGCACGAAGAAGGGCCGGGGCTCGAAGTCGCGGATCTCGGCATCGCGGCGCACCACCAGCCCGAGCACCGGCGTCTGCACCCGGCCCACCGAGAGCACCCCGTCGTGGCCGGCCTGGCGCCCGGTCAGGGTCCAGGCCCGGGTCAGGTTGATGCCGTAGAGCCAGTCGGCGCGAGCGCGGGACTGCGCCGCCCGGTAGAGCGGCTGGTAGCGGGTGTTGTCCTCGATGCGCGCCAGGGCGCGCTGCACCGCCGGGCGGTTGAGGTCGCTGACCAGCAGCCGCGACACCGGGCCTCTCCAGCCCAGGTACTCGATCACCTCCTGCACCAGCAGCTGACCCTCACGATCCGGGTCGCCGGCGTGGACGACCTCGCCGGCGCCCTTCAATAGCCGGCGGATCACCGCCAGCTGGCTCCGGGCCCTGGGACGCGGGGTGAGCTGCCACTGGCGGGGCAGGATCGGCAGGTGGTCGAGGCGCCAGCCCTTGAAGGCCGGGTCGTAGGCATCCGGCGGGGCCTGTTCCAGCAGGTGCCCCAGGCACCAGGTGACCGTGGTGTCGCCGGCGACGATAGCGCCGTCCTCGCGACCCCGGCGACCGGGCAGGGCCTCGGCGATGGCGTTGGCCAGGCTGGGCTTTTCGGCGATGATCAGTCGCATCCTGGTTCTCGTCGGTTCATGATCTGGAGATTCTTCCAGTATTCCGTGGTCATCGCCAGATATAACACCACTCTGCTCGCGTACAATTCTTGTATCGAATATCCTGTGCCAAAGGGTCCAGGAGGGCGACGACATGCGCGAACGCGGCCGTACCCGGCGCCTGCTGGGGTTGGGAGCACGAACCGGCGGCGCCCTGCTGCGCACGCGCCTGGGCGGTCAGGCCGACTGGCGGGCCCTGGGCGAGACCCTGTTCGAGGGGCTCTCCGAGCTCAAGGGGCCGGCCATGAAGCTGGCCCAGATCATGGCCCAGTGGGACGACCTGCTGCCGCCGGATCTCGCCGATGAACTCGCGCGTCTCCAGCGCCAGGCCGAGCCGATGCCCTGGGAGAGCATTCGTCGTACCCTGGTCGAGCAGTACGGCGACCTCGACCGCTGCTTTCGCGAGATCGAGCGACGCCCCTTCGCCAGCGCGTCCATGGGGCAGGTGCACCGTGCCGTGACCGATGACGGCGAGACGCTGGTGCTCAAGGTCCAGTACCCCGGACTCGTCGATCTGCTCGAGAGCGATCTGGTGCAGGTGCGCCGACTGATGCGGCTGGGACGCTGGCTCAGGGTGCCGCAAGTGCGGCTCGACGCCCTGTTCGAGGAGCTGGCCGCGAGCCTGCGCGGCGAACTCGACTACCATGCCGAGGCCAAGGCGCTAGCCCGCTACCGGGCTCGCTATGCTCATCTCGAGACACTGGTGATTCCCGAACCCTTGCCCGAGTTCTCGGGTCCCAGGGTACTGGCCATGCGTTACGTGGCCGGCACGCCGTTGCGCGAGGTGGATATCGCCGATGTCGAGGCGCGTCAGCGCCTGGCGACGACCCTGGCGGACTGGCTCACCGAGGAGCTCTTCACCCATGGCGAGTTGCACGCCGATCCCCACGCCGGCAATTTCGCCGTCGACGAGCGGGGTCGGCTGGTGATCTACGACCTGGGGGCGGTGATCCCGGTGCCCGAGGCGCGTCTGGTGGCGATGATGCGGTTGCTCGAGGCCACGCTGGCCGGCGACCCCATGGCCATGGACGAGGCGCTGCTGGCCCTCGGCGGGCGCCAGGGGCAGGGCGCGCCGCTGGCGCTCTACCGCGAGGCCGCCGAGGCCGTCGCTCCCCTGTTTTCGCCCGGCGAGCAGGACTTCTCCGATGTGCGGGTCCATCGCCGGCTGCGTGAACTGAGCCCCAAGGTGTGGGCGGCGATGGACCGCTTGCAGCCCCCGGCGGATACCCTGCTGCTCTCGCGCACGCTCAATGGCCACTACTGGAACCTGGTGCGGCTCGGCGCTCGGCTGGACATGCACGCCCGCACCCGCCCACTGCTGGCCTGGGCGAGACGCTGAGCGCCTGCCCAGGACGGCGCCGGACTGGTAGACTGTGCCGTTTTCTGGTTGCGGAGGCTGCGATGCTGGCAGCATGGGTGGAACAACTGCTGGGCTTTGCCTCGGGTGCCCTGGCGGCCATTCGCGAGGACGAACGCTATCCGACGCTGATGGCCTGGGCCCGGGAGGAGGGCGTCGGCCTGATGGGCGGCAATCTGGCCCAGGCCCAGGCGCTGGCACCGGAGCTGTGGTCGCAGACGCCGCTGGAGCGGCTCGACTTCGCCTGCGAACCGCTCGCCCGACCGGGGCGCAACGAGCCCTGCTGGTGCGATTCGGGCCGCAAGACCAAGCACTGCTGCGGTGCCGTGTCGCTGCCCGGGCATGTGCCCGGGCACCTGATGTGGATGCTCTCGCTGCGTGACTGGAAGGGCGAGGCCCTCAAGGCCGCGCTCGAGAGCGGCCGCGCCCCGGCTCAGGCGCTGCTCGAAGCCGGGCTGATCGCCGCGGAGAGCGGCCAGCGGGGGCGCGCCCAGCAGATCCTCGAGTCGCTGTTCGAACGTGCCGACTGGTCGCGCCTGCCCGAGCAGGCCGAGCCGGCCTTCGAAATCCTCGTCGATCTCTACCAGGAGCGCGGTTTCCATCGCAAGCGTGCCGCCCTGCTCGACGAGGTGCTCGATCGCGGACCGCTGTTCCTGCGTGGGGTGGCGCTGGAGCGCCTGTGCCTGATGCACCTCGACAATGACGACCTGGACAGCGCCCGGGCCGCTTTCGTGCGCGCCCAGCAGGCGCTACCCGATTCACCGACCCTGGCCTACATCGAGGCCATGCTGCTGCTCCACGAGGGGCACGAGCGAGAGGCCGCGGAGCGGGCCCGCTTCTGGTTCCGGCGCCTGGCGCGCCAGGGAGAGCTGGAGCCGGACCAGCTGCAGTTCCTCGCCGACCTGGCCGACAACCCCGGTGCGACCCTGGCCGAGCAGCTGCTCAATGCCGAGGAGGACCTGGCCGCACCGCTGGCCTCGCTGCAGGCACTGCTCGAGGCGTTACCGACGGCACCGCGGCTGACGGTCCGGTGTTCCGACGAGGGGCGTCTGGAGTACCATGCCAGTGCCCGCGAGGACACGCTGTTCGCCGCCTGGTTCGAGCACTTCCGGGTACAGGTGGTGGGCGACGCCCCGATGGGCTTCGACGACGACCCCTGGCCCCATGCCGCCGATTGGCTCGCCGCGCTCTGTTCTCACCCGGAGTGGCTGGATTCGCCACGGGTGGTACAGGGGGTGGCCCTGGCCCTGACCAGCCGTTTCGGCAGCCTGCCGTGGATGGCGCCGAGCCTCTTCGCCCCCCTGGCCGATCGTCTCGAGCGCTGGCTCGAGCAGGTCCAGGCCGCCGGGGATGGCACCTTGGCCTGGGACGACGCCGACAATGCCGTGCTGCTGCGTACCGGCCTGGCCCTGGTGGTGGGAATGGAGCGCGGGGCCCGGCAGCGCTCCCGCGAGCTCGCCGAGCGGTTGCTGGCGCTGGACGATCGGGACGGCCTGGGGTTGCGGGAACTGGTGCTCGACCAGTTGCTGCGCGAGGGGCGTGACCGCGAGGCACTCGCGTTGAGCGAGCGGGCCCTCGACGAGGAGGCCGAGGAGCCCGCCCCGTTGCTGGGACTGCTGATGGGGCGCGTGCTGGCGCTCTACCGCCTGGAGCGCCGTCAGGATGCCCTGGAGGCCCTCGCGGAGGCCCGGCGTCACAACCCCCATGCCCTGGCGATGCTGTGTGCCGACAACCCGAGGCCGGTGAGCGCGAGCGGCGACGGTATCGCCGAGCCCGGCTCCCGTGCCGAGGCCTGGCAGTACCGCACCCTGATGCGCGACCAGTGGCGGGCCAGCCCGGGGGCGCTGGCGTGGCTGCGGGAGCAGTTGCCCGGCTGAGTCCTTGACCTCTCCGGGCCTTCTTCCGGCTCAGGCCGGCCGGGTGGCGGGCGGCGGCACCAGCGCGCGGTCACGACTGATCCAGATCGCCAGGGCGATGGCCGGCAGGCCCAGTGCTGTGGCGATCACGAAGAAGGTGGCATAGCCCTCGGCCGCCACCACAAGCCCGCCGAAACCGCTGAGAAACTTCCCCGGCAGGGTCATCAGCGACGAGAAGAGCGCGTACTGGGTCGCCGTGTAGGCCCGCGAGGTCAGGCTCGAGAGGAAGGCGATGAAGACCGCACTGGCCAGGCCGTTGGCCAGGTTGTCGCCGACGATCGCCATCACCAGCATCGGCAGGCTCTGGCCGGCGAGTGCCAGGGCGGCGAACAGCAGGTTGGTGAGGGTCGCCGCCGCCGCGCCCAGCACCAGGATCGGGCCGATGCCGTAGCGAGCGACCAGCAGCCCGCCGAGGATGCCGCCGCCGATGCTCATGGCGATGCCGAAGACGTTGGTGACGTTGGCGATGGTGGCAAGCGAGAAGCCCAGGTCGATGTAGAGCGGGTTGGCCATGGAGGCCATGGCCAGGTCGCTGATGCGGAACACGGCGATGAAGACCAGCAGCCACAGGGCCTTGAGTCGATGGCGGCCGATGAAATCCGTGAAGGGACAGATCACGGCGCCGATCAGCCAGGCCCCCAGTCGCCGGGCCGGCTTGGCTCTGCCGCGGCTGGCGCGCAGGAAGGCACGCACCTTCGGTTCATGGATCAACTGGGTATTGAGCGACAGGCGCGGGGGTTCCGGGCGCAGCAGCACGGTGATCACGCCGACCGCGACCAGCGCCGCCATGGCCAGGTAGGCGGCTTCCCAGGAGAGGGCCGAGGCGACGTACAGGGCCCCTGCGCCGGCGGCCAGCAGCCCGCCGCGATAGCCGATGATATAGGTCGAGGCCATGGCCGCCTGGACGTCGTCGGGCGCCGACTCGATGCGGAAGGCGTCGATGGCGATATCCTGGGTCGCCGAGCCGAAGGCGACCAGCAGCGCGAAAGCGGCGACCAGCCCCAGGTTGCCCACCGGGTCGACACCGGCCAGCCCCACCAGGCCCGCGGCAATCATGGCCTGGGCCAGCAGCATCCAGCCGCGGCGCTGGCCGAAGGTGCGGGTCAGCAGCGGCAGCGCCAGGCGGTCCACCACCGGTGCCCAGAAGAACTTGATCGAATAGAGGATGCCGATCCAGGAGAAGAAACCGATCGCGGCCACCTCGACCCCGTCGCTGCGCAGCCAGGCCGAGAGGGTGGAGAACACCAGCAGGAAGGGCAGGCCGGCGGAAAAGCCCAGGAACAGCATGGTGATGACCGGCGCGCGCAGGTAGATGGCCAGGGCGGCGCGCCAGCTGCGATGGGCGGTGGGGGTGGGCATGGCGGGGTGCACTCCTTGCGGACCTCGGGCGACGGGGGCACACGACTCGCCCCCAACGATGTTAGACTGGAAAATCGGCGGCCGGGCCGCTTCCCGTGGGGATCGATTGTTGCAGAGCCCCGTCAGTGATACCAGCATGCCCGATCAGGAGTCCCATGAGTGAAGTCGACTTGAATCTGGAACAGGGCGATGACGCCGTGCCTCGCTGGTACGTGATCCAGTGCAAGGGCGGTGAATCCTTCCGCGCCGCGGAGCATCTCGACAATCAGGGCTACGAGGTCTTCCACCCGGTGCTCGAGGTGCAGAAGCGTCGCCGCGGCAAACTGGAATGGATCACCGAACCGCTTTTTCCCCATTACCTCTTCATTCGTCTCGATCGCCTGGTCAGCAACTGGCGGCCGATCCGCTCCACCCGTGGCGTGCTCCGGCTGGTCGGTTTCGGCGATGTACCGTTGGCCGTGGACGATGCCCTGGTCGCGACCCTTCGCTACCACGGCGCCGACCGCCAGGACACCACGGTCAATCTCTACTTCCGGTCCGGCGACGTGGTGGAGATCACCGAGGGGCCGTTCAAGGACCTGCAGGCGGTCTTCTCCAGCCACAAGGGCGAGGAGCGTGCCATCGTGCTGCTCAACATGCTGCACAAGCAGCAGCGCCTGGAGATGCCGATCGCTCAGTTGCGCCGCTCCTGAAGCGCGCTCCCGCCAGCCGTGCCCCCATCGACAGGAGAGCCCCATGACGATCGCCCCCCAGCGGGTCGTGACCCTGCACTATGTCCTCCGCGACGCCGACGGCAACGTTCTCGACGATTCCCGTGCCAGGCAGGCGCCGCTGGAGTATCTCCATGGCCATGACAACATCGTGGCCGGTCTCGAACGCGCCCTCGAGGGGCAGGTCGCGGGCGCCGAACTCAGCGTGACCCTGATGCCGGCGGACGCCTATGGCCCGCGCAACGAGGCGCTGGTTCGGGAGGTGGGGCGATCGGCCTTTCCGGTGGATGACCTGGCTCCGGGCATGCGCTTCCAGACCCCGGGAGACGACGGCCCGCAGGTCGTCACGGTGGTCGAGGTGCGTGGCGACAGCGTGTTGATCGACAGCAACCACCCACTGGCCGGCCGCACCCTGCGCTATCGCCTCGAGGTGCTGGGCGTGCGGGACGCCACCCGCGCCGAGCTGGCCAAGGGACATCCGCTACCGTCGGGCACCGAGCCCGCCAGCGTGGAAGACCGGAAGCTCTAAATCTGACCTGGATCAAGGGAAATCCCGCGTCGCTGGCTGACCCGGCGGCGAACTTGACTCAGGTCAGAAACTCCCCGGCGGCGACGGGCTACAGTCCTCTCAACACATCGAGACGGGAGGACAGCACCATGTACTGGGATGACGCCGTAATCTTCGGGCTGGTCACCGTCGCGATGATGATCGCCTTCCTGGGTGGCTGGATCGGATTCATCATTCGCGACCATCGCAAGAAGAAGCACTGAGCCAGCCGCTCACCGAGTCGTCAGGGGAGGGGGGTACGACCCCCCAGTCGCCGACCCGCAAGGGTCGGCTTTTTTTCGGTTGCGTGAATGTGCAGGCCCCGAGGAAATAGCGGGCAAGTGTCGGCCGGGTGCCGTCGGCAACTGGAGCGACGCGGGCGCGGCGAGTATCATGAACACTGTTCGATAACAGGAGGCAGTGTCATGAAAGCGCAACGTCACGATACCACCCCCGACGAAGGCAAGCGTCTGAGCCGTCGCCGCCTGCTCGCCACCCTGGGTGTCGGCATCGCCGGTGCCTATGTGGCCCCGACCCTCGTCAGCCTGGGCCAGGCCCAGGCCTGGCATGACGAGCCGCGCGACCGTCGATACGGTTACAGCCATCCCCGCTACTCCCGACCCAGTTTCAGTCGCCCCAGCTACTCCCGGCCCAGTTACTCGCGACCGAGCTACAGTCGCCCCAGCGGCGGCTACCATCGCCACAGCTACCATTACCATCCGCATGACCATCGTCCCGACTACCGCGGGCCGAGTCGCTGGTGATGTCGGCGCCGGTTCCATCCGACGGCGCGTGGGTGCAGGACCTGGGCTACGAAGGGCTGGGAGCGGCACTCCGACTGAACGACGCTCCCGAGCTGCGGCGCCTGCTCGGCGAGGTCACGCCCGGGTGGCGGTCGTTTCCCCTGTCGGCCCGCGGGCCGACACCGGCGATTCGTCTGGCTCGCGACGCGAGGGCCACCGGGCCAGGGTATCGCCAGCACTCTCCCGAGCTGCCTCACGGGTTGCACCTGCCCACCCCGGTGGCCGCGGCCTGCAGCCTGGTCGCCGACCTCATCGGTGCCTACTTCACGCGCCATCCCGACCTGATCGGCCTGCACTGCGGGTCGGCGGAAATCGATGGGCGACTGGTGCTCTTTCCCGAGTCCCACCGCGCCGGCAAGAGTACCCTGACCGCCGCCTTCGCGGCTGCCGGCCACCGTGTCTTCGGCGATGACGTCCTGGCGCTCACGCCGGAGGGCGTGGGCATGGCGCTGGGGATCGCCCCGCGTCTTCGTCTCCCGCTGCCGGTCAGCCTCGATCCCGCCCTGCACGCCTTCGCCGAGCGATACGCCGGCCCCGAGGACGAGCGCTACCGCTACCTTGCCCTGCCGGAAGGCCGCCTGGCACGGCACGGCGAGCGTCGCCCGTTGGGGGCCGTCGTATTGATCGAGCGGGACGCCACGCTGACCGCACCGGAACTCGTCGAGCTGGCACCGGGGGAAGGACTGTTGCAGTTGCTGTGCCAGAACTTTGCCCATGCGACACCCAGCGAGACGCTGATGGCACGCTTCCTGCCACTGATGGCGTCGTTGCCTTGCCTGCTGCTGCGCTACGCCGAGCCGTTGGCGGCGGCGCGCCGCCTGGCGGCGTATCTGACCGGCCCTGCGCCCGCCCGTGGTGGGGCAGCGGTCTCCTTGACCGGCCACCACACCGTGTCCTGTGCCGGGGCCAGCGTGCCGGCCTGTCACCGTTGGCGGGCGGGGGAGGGGGTGCGCGATTACCCGCTCGGCGACGAACTGTTCCTGATCCACACGCCGAGTGGTGCTATCCACCGGCTCAACGGCAGCGGGCGAGCGGTCTGGACCCTGTTGGCCGTCGAGGCGCTGACGGCAGGCGAAATCGCCGACCTGCTGAGCGAGCACTTCGCCGGCGTGCCGGCAGCCAGGATCGAAGCCGACGTGATCGCCTTGCTGGGCCTGCTGGTAGAGGCACGGCTGATACGGCCCGCCTGAGCGTCTGCCAGGGGGTGGTGGGCCTCAGACATCGAGGCCGCCCGCGACCCGGCGCAGGAAGGCCTCCGCCGGCTCGGGACGTGCCAGGTGGTAGCCCTGCATCAGCCCCACCCCCTGTCGGCACAGGAAATCGACCTGGGCAGCGGTCTCCACTCCTTCGGCCACCAGGCGCAGGTCCAGGGCCCGCGCCAGAGCGATGATCGAGCGTGCCAGGGGAGCGTCTGTCCGTGTCTTGAGCGGGTCGAGGAACACCTTGTCGAGCTTGATCTCGTCGATCTCCAGCTCATGCAGGTAGCGCAGCGAGGAGTAACCGGTGCCGAAATCGTCCAGCGCGATCGACAAGCCCAGGGCGCGCAGTGCCGCGAGACGCGGCATGATGCCGGGCGTCACCAGCAGCGACTCCACCACCTCCAGCACCAGGCGATGCGGCGGCAGGTCATGCGCCTGCAGCAGGGCGCTGACACGCGCCGGGAAGCCAGCGTCGCGCAGCTGCTGCACCGAGACGTTGACCGCCAGCACCAGGCCGGTGTCGCGCAGTGGGCCGGCCAGCAGCGCCAGGGTCTCCTCGAGCGCCCAGTCGCCGATCGGCTGGATCAGTCCGCTGTGCTCGGCCTGGGCAACGAAGTCGCCGGGATCGAGCAGGCCGCGCTCGGGATGCAACCAGCGCAGCAGGGCTTCGGCACCGTGCAGCCGGCCGTCAGCGTCGAACTGGGGCTGGAAGTACAGCCGGAACTCGCGTCGGGTGATGGCGTCGCGCAGCTCCCGCTCGAGCCGGCTCTGGTGGCGCTGCCATTCGCCCAGGGCATCATCGTAGCAGGCCAGGCGGTGGCGGGCCTCGCTGCGAGCCTTTGCGAGTGCCAGTTCGGCCCGCTGCAACAGGCGGTCGATGTTCCGTGAGTCTTGCGGGTAACCCGCCAGGCCCAGCGAGAAATGCAGCGTGGCCGGGGCGTTCTCGTTGAGCCAGGGGTGGGCATCGAGCTCGTCGAGCAGGGCCGCCAGGCAGATGTGCAGGCCGGCCTGGTCGTCGCCCGGCAGCAGCAGGCAGAGGCGGTTGGCTGGAAGGCGTGCCGGCACTCCCCGCAGCTTCGGGGTGGCGAGCCATCGTTGCAGCAGCTCGCCGATCTCGTGCAGGGCGGCATCGCCGAAGGCCTTGCCCAGGCTGTCGTTGATCTGGTTGAGCCCCTTGACATGGAGGATGCCGACCTGGAAGGCGCCCTGCCGGCGCAGTGTCTCGATATGCTCCTCGAGGCCGCGCAGGGTCGGCAGCCCGGTGACCTCGTCGTAGTGGAGCTGGCGGTGCAGGGTCAGCTCCACTTCACGTCGGCGCAGCGATTCGGTGAACTGGCAGAGCAGGCCGGCGATGCTGGTCAGGGCGTTGATCTCGTCGGTGTGCCAGCATCGCGGCCGGGTGGACTCGCAGCACAGCACGCCGCGCAGCTCACCGGCCACGAACAGGCCGAGATCGAGCGTCGAGGCGACCTCATGGTGGTCGAGATAGTCGCGCAGGCTGGCCAGTCGCGGGTCCGCCGGAGCGTCATCGGCCACCAGGGCGGGGGTATGGTGCAGCTGGCGCAGGTAGGCCTCGAGGCCGGGGCCGTGGAGCTCTTCGCCGATGATCTCCGGCACGAGGCTGGCGTGGCAGACCAGGTGGCCATCGTCGCCGTCCAGCAGCCACAGGCTGATCCGGGGGATATCGAGCAGTCGCGAGCTGCGTTCGAGCAGGGCGGTCAGGAATTCATCCTCGCTGGCATCCCGCAGGTGCATGTCGCGCAATTCATGCCAGGCACGTTGCTGGGTTGCCAGCCGCGACTGGGTCTGGCGCAGTTCTTCGACGGTTGCCAGGCTGGCCCGGGCCTGATGGCGCAGGCGCCGGAACAGTAGCGCGGAGAAGCCACCGAGCCCCAGCAGGGTGAGCAGCAGCCAGGGAATCGACTGGTACAGCATCACGCTGCCGGGCTCGGCGGGTGTCCACTCGAGCCAGGCCAGGGGCTCCCCGGCCCGGGAGCGCAGGGGCAGGCGGCCGGGGCGCTCGGGAGCGTCGGTCAGGTGCAGGTCGGTGAGATGGGTGGCTTCGCGCAACACCCGTGTGAGGCCGTTGCCGACTTCGAAGGCAAACAGCAGCCGATGAGGTGAGGATGCCTGGGCGAGATGGTCGCTTTCCGGCAGTACCGGTGCGGCAGCGAACAGCACCGGTCGCTCCTGCCAGAGCGTGAAGCCCGATACTGCGGGGTTCACCGCGGAACGACTCTGGGCCATCAGGGAGGCATGGTCCGCCGAAGGGGGGCGTGGCTCGCCGCGATAGACCTCGTAGAGGACTTCCTGTTCGGCCGAGATCAGCAGTGCCAGGTCGATACCCAGGTTGTCATGCAGGTTGGCGCCCATCTCCAGCTCCAGCCACTCGCGATCCGGGCCGTCATCGCCATGGATGGCCAGGTGGCTGAGGTCCCAGGTCGCGTAGTCCAGCACCTGGCCTACCAGTCGACGGCGGACCTGTTCGAGCTGGCTCTCGATCTGCTGGTGGGTGTGGTGGCCATGCTGGAGATTCTGCTCATGGGCGGCCCACAGCAGGATGCCCAGCATCACTGCCACGGCCAGTGCCAGCAGGGCGGCGAGCCCCAGGCGCAGACGCTGGTAGTCGCGTTCGGTGCGGCTCAGGGCCCGTGCGAGACTGGCGGTCGGGTCGACCTGACTCGTATCCTTGTCCATGGCTTCGGGCATCCTTGTTCCGCCGTTGTCGGTCTCAACGCTGCGCCGCGGCCCGCGAGCCGCCATCGCCGGATTGGCGCCAGTGGCGCTGCCAGGCGCGCATGACCCGCTCGGGGTACCAGGTCTGCCCCAGGCTGCCGTTGTAGCGTGCCAGGGCGCGAGTCAGGTCGCCGCTTTCCACCGCCAGGTAGTGGGCGAGGATGGTGCAGCCGTAGCGCAGGTTGCGCCACGGATTCTTGAGGTCGTCGGCAGGCAGGCCCAGCTCGCGGATCCAGAACGGCATGATCTGCATCAGCCCCACGGCCCCGGCCGAAGAGACGGCCTCAGCCTGGAAGGCGCTCTCCACCTGGATCACCGCCAGCACCAGCTCCGGTGGCAGGCCGGCCAGACGCGCTTCGTGGTAGGCACGCTGGAGCAGCTCGGTGCGCCGCGCCGGGTCCTTCACGAAGCGGGTCAGGCGAGGTTCCATGTCATTGAGCCACTGGCGGGCGGCCCAGATCTCGGCCGGAGAGCGCGAGGTCTCCAGCGAGGCGTTCAGGGTAGTGCGCAGCGAGGCGGGGATCTCTGGCAGGACGCGCACGCCCTGGCGCTGCTCCACGGCCGGCGGGGCCTCCAGGGCGCCCAGGAAACCGTCGCCCTCGTTGGCGAGGGCGGGGGGCAGTCCGGCGGCCGCCACCAGCAGGGCGGCGGCCATGATCCGCTCAGCGGCCGACGCGGTCACCCAGGAAGTCGAGGATCTGCTCGGCCGGCACCATGGTGGCGTCACTGTCACGGCGTCCCTTGTATTCCAGTTCCCCCTTGTCCAGGCCGCGGTCGCCGACCACCAGGCGATGGGGGATGCCCATCAGCTCATGGTCGGCGAACTTGACGCCGGGGCGCAGGTCACGGTCGTCGAGCAGGACCTCGAAGCCTGCGGCGGTGAGCGCCTGGTAGAGCCGCTCGGACTCCTCGCGTACTCGCTGCGACTTGTGGGCGTTCATCGGCACCAGGGCGACATGGAAGGGCGCGATGGCATCGGGCCAGACGATCCCGGCCTCGTCGTGGTTCTGCTCGATGGCGGCGGCCACGACTCGCGTCACACCGATACCATAGCAGCCCATCCAGGGATGCGTGGCGCGGCCGTTGTCGTCGAGCACGGTGGCGTTCATCGCCTCGCTGTACTTGCGGCCCAACTGGAAGACATGGCCGACCTCGATGCCGCGCTTGATGGCGAGCACGCCCTTGCCGTCCGGTGAGGGGTCACCCTCCACCACGTTGCGGATATCGGCGACCCGGGGCAGTGCCGCATCGCGTTCCCAGTTGATGCCGAAGTAGTGCTTGCCGTCGACGTTGGCGCCGGCACCGAAGTCGCTCATCAGCGCCACCGAGCGGTCGATGACGAGCGGCATGTCGAGCCCCACCGGGCCCAGCGAGCCGGGGCCGGCACCGACCACGGCGCGGATCTCCTCCTCCGTGGCCATGGTCAGCGGCGTGGCCACCTCCGGCAGGTGCTCGGCCTTGATCTCGTTGAGCTCGTGATCGCCGCGCACCAGCAGGGCGATCAGGCCGCCCTCGGCGGCGTGCACCATCAGCGTCTTGAGGGTCTTCTCGATGGGCAGGCCGTGCTGCTCGACCAGGGCGGCGATGGTACGGGCATCGGGGGTATCGACCAGACGCAGCTCCTCCGTCGGCGCGGGGCGCTCGACGCTCTCGCCGGGGGGGGCCGGCAGTGCCTCGGCCTTCTCCATATTGGCGGCGTAGTCGGACTCGGTGGAGAAGACGATGGCGTCCTCGCCGGAGTCGGCCAGCACGTGGAACTCGTGGGAGTCGGTGCCGCCGATGGCGCCGGTGTCGGCCAGTACCGGGCGGAAATCCAGGCCCAGGCGGGTGAAGATGCGCACATAGGCATCGTACATCGCCTGGTAGGTCTCCTGCAGGGAGGCCTGGTCGATATGGAAGGAGTAGGCGTCCTTCATGATGAACTCGCGCGAGCGCATCACCCCGAAGCGCGGGCGGATCTCGTCGCGGAACTTGGTCTGGATCTGGTAGAAGTTGGCCGGCAGCTGCTTGTAGCTCGACAGCTCGCGGCGCATCAGGTCGGTGATCACCTCTTCGTGGGTGGGGCCCACGCAGTAGTCGCGCTCGTGGCGATCCTTGAGGCGCAGCAGCTCCGGGCCGTACTGCTCCCAGCGGCCGGACTCCTGCCACAGTTCGGCGGGCTGTACCGCCGGCATTAGCACCTCCTGAGCCCCGGCGCGGTCCATCTCCTCGCGTACGATGCGTTCCACCTTGCGCAGGGTGCGCAGGCCGGTCGGCAGCCAGGTGTAGAGGCCGGAAGTGAGGCGGCGGATCATGCCGGCACGCAGCATCAGCTGGTGGCTGACGATTTCGGCGTCGGCGGGGGTTTCCTTGAGGGTGGCGATCAACAGTTGGGTGGCGCGCATGGGTCCGGCGTTTCCTTCCAGCATGGGCTTGACATGAGTAGGCGTGCCGCGGTGGGCGGCGTTTGGGGCATTGTACGGCCAAGCGTCAGATGCGGCAAAAGGCCGTGCTCGCCATGGGGCTCATGCCAGCGACTTCAGCCAGAACACCATCGGCTTGTCGGTCTCGTCGGGCTCGCCGACGTCCTTCCAGTGGAAGGTGGTAGCGAGTTCGGGGTGGCGTTCGTAACCCAGTGCGCGCCAGAAGCCGTGCAGCGGCGCATAGCCTTCGGGCCTCAGCGGGTGGTCGTCGGGGCGCTCCACGGCACAGAAGGCCACGGTCGAGAAGCCACCCTCGGCGGCATGTCGTTCGCGGGTCTCCATGAAGGCCTTGCCGATACCGCGGCCGCGGTACTCGGGCAGCAGCACCGATTCGCCGTAGTAGAAGATCTGGGCGATGTCGTAGCCCGCCTGTTCGAAGGGGGCGCGGAACTCCTCGACATCATCGGTGAGCGGCATGCCCGTGGAAGCGCCGACCAGGGTATCGCCGTCGAAGGCGAGCACGAAGAGACTGTCGGGACTCTCGGCATAGCGGCGCAGGTAGCTCGCCTCGTAGTCGAAGTCGCCGTCGTAGAGGTAGGGAAAGTCCTGAAAGACGCGAATGCGCAGTCGTGCCAGGTCGTCCAGGTGAGGGCCGATGGCCTGTCCCTGGCGGGTGGTGAGTCGTGTATCGCCCATGCAGACCTCCGTAAAGGAAAACGCTCGTACGAACCTCGGCTATGGTAAGCTCTGGCCGATTTTGCCTGCCGGGACGTGTTCGGACAATGTCCACCGCCGGCTGCTCGTTCACCCAGGAGGTTCCTGCATGACCCCTGCTCTTCGTCGCGGCCTGACCGGCCTGGTGCTCGGCGTGTCGATCACCGCCCTGGTGGGCTGTGGCACCCTGTTCCACCCCGAACGCAAGGGACAGCTCAGCGGGCGCATCGACCCGGCGGTGGCCATCGCCAATGGCGTGGGCCTGCTGTTCTTCATCGTGCCGGGGGTGGTCGCCTACGCGGTCGACTTCTCCAACGGCACCATTTACCTGCCCAGCGACCACGCCTCCAGCGGTGTCGACACCCTGCGCCTGGAGGTGGGCATGGACGTGCCCCGGCTGGAGCGGCTGCTCTCCGAGCAGAGCGGCAAGTCGGTCAGCCTCGACAGTGAACGGGTGCGGGTCGAGGAGGTCGAGTCCCTGGACGAGGCCCTGGCCCTGGTACGCATGGCCGGCATCGACGACGAGGCGCGTCTGGCCGCGATGTGATCCCTGCCGGGAAGCAAGCGGCATCGCGCTTCACCGTCCTTCCCATTGCGATTTTCTGCCGTCATGCTCCGCTCGCCGGGATGGCCTCGAGTCGCTCGAGGCCTTCGAGTGCGGTGGGGCGGTACTTCTCCAGCAACGCCCACAGGATCGCCGCGGTGTCGGCATCGGGCCGGCCACGGTAATCGCCGGGGCGAAAGCGCATCTGGAAGGCGCGCAGCACCGCGCGGGTTTGGTGATCCAGCTCTCCGGTGATCGCCAACGGGTGACCCCACGCCTGCAGCGCCGCCTGCAGGGACGAAAGCGCCGGCGGCACCCGTTCGAAGTGGGTGCGGTAGCGGGCGACGGCCTCCTCCTCGGGCCAGGCGCCGATGCCAGCGTCATGCAGCCGTCGCCACGGGAAGGCCGGGCCGGGGTCGATCTTGCGTGTCGGGGCGATGTCGGAGTGCGCCACCACGTCGGCGGGATGGATGCCGTGGCGTTCGATGATGTCCCGCGAGAGGGCGATCAGTGCCTCGATCTGGGCGTCCGGGTAGGGGGTCCAGTGGATCTCTACCGTGGCATCTGGATGCTCTTCCAGCAGCCGTTCCACCTCCGCATAGGGCCGGTCCGGTCCGTCATTGACGATCTCGATGCCGATCGAGGTGTCGTTGATGCCGGTGCGGCCCTTCCATTCACTGGCGCCGGCATGCCAGGCGCGGCGCGACTCGTCGACGAGCTGATAGACCAGCGGCTGGCCGCGATGGTCCCTTGCCGGCAACGGCAGCACATAGTGGGCGCTGACGTGTGGCCCGGTCAGGGTGGCCAGCGATTCGGTCTCGTCGACGTCGGTGTAGTGCATCACCAGATGGCGCACCCGGCTGCTGTGGGAGGGCGAGACATGGGAGTGATCCACCCGGTAGCCGTCGCGGCGTTCGAGCGTGCCCGGACTCGCGCAGCCGTTCAGCAGCAGGGCGGCGGTCAGGATGACCGTGGAGGTAGTCTTCGGCAACACGTTCAACTCTCCAGCACCAGCAGCCGTAGCGTCAGGCCGAGCACCAGGGTCGAGGCGACGCTCACCAGGGTGCCGAGCAGCACGTACTCGGTCAGCTTGCGGTCCCGGGATTCTCGCAGGTCGCCATAGCGCAGCACCGACTTGGCGGCCAGCAGGAACCCCACTGCGGTCAGTTGGTCGAGCAGTACCAGGGAGAGCACCAGCAGGCGTTCGAGCATGCCGATGCGGGCACCGGCCCGGACCAGAGTGCCGGTGTCCTCCAACTGGCTGCTCCAGCGCTGCATGACCATGGCGATGGCGAACGAGAAGGGGCGCGTCACGATCAGGTAGGCCACCGCCACGCCGAGCACCGTGGGCGTCAGCAGCCAGGTGGCGAAGGCTTCAAGGGGCGCCAGGCTGCCGAGCCAGGCCAGCCACAGCACGCACAGCACCACCAGATGCAGCGCCTGGTCGAGCAGGAACCAGCGCAGCTTGCCGGGCAGCCTGGCCTTGATGAGATCGATCAGCCAGTGGCTGGCGGCGACCCCCAGGGCACCGATGAGTACCGCCGGCAGACCGGGCGAGCCTGGCAGCAGCAGGGCCGCGACCAGCAACACCACGGCGGTGAGGCCGGCATGCACGGCGCTGTGGTAAGCCAAGTGGCGCGAGCGATGCCGTCGGCGCATGCGCTCCTCGACCCAGTGGCGCGGCTGCAGCAGGAAGTCGCCGATCAGGTGGGCCAGTACCAGCCCCAGCAGCAGCGAGAGTTCGTTCGGGCTCATTGGCGTGCGTCCTTGTCTGCCAGGCGCGTCTCGAGATAGGCGAGCGTATCGCTGAGCAGCGCCCAGCGTGCCGCCCGCAGGCGTTTGTGCACGCTGGGCTGGCGAATGCCGAGCCGCTCGGCCATGGCCTGCTGCGACAGCTCCCGCTCGAGGCTCAGGCGCACCACCTCCGCCGAGTAGTGCGACCAGTTTGCCACCAGGTCATCCAGGTAGCGCAACAGCAGTGCCAGGCCGCTGTCGTCGGGCTCGTCCAGCAGCGTCAACGCCAGATGATCGGCGCTTTCGCTCAGGGCGTCCAGATGGCGACCCGACGCCACGAAGGGTTCGTCGTCGGCCTCGGCCACCCGCAGGTCGGCGTGCCATGCGGCCGGCCCCACCGCCACGGCGATGCGTGCGTCCCAGCGCTGCTCGGGTTCGGAGTGCTCGATCAGTGCGGCGCGCAGGGCGATGGCCGCCATCATCGCATGCCGAGCGTGGGGCAGGGCGAGCTGGAAACCGTCGCCGCGAAAGCGCTCGACACGTCCGCCATGGCGTTTGGCCAGGGCGGCCAGGGTGTCGTCCAGCACTCGATAGAGGTGTTGTCGATCGCGCACCTTGCGTGAGTCGATCACGTCGCCGGTGAGCACGGCGATGCGTTGGGTCTTGGCGTTTTGCTGGGGCATGCAGGCGCTCCTCGAGCAGGCGCCTTCAGTATAGCCATGCAAGGCTATGTCGCCAGCTAATAACCATTAAAGGCTATAAATAGTAAAAATAGCCTTAAAAGGCTATTTGGCCAGTTCCCGCATGGCCGTCTCCAGCCCTTCCAGTGTCATCGGGTACATGCGGTCGTCGATCAGCCGGCGGATCAGCTGGGTGGAGGGGGTATATGCCCAGGCCCGCAGCGGCATGGGATTGAGCCAGGCCAGGCGCGGGAACTTGTCGGCCAGGCGCTTCAACCACACTGCCCCGGGCTCGTCGTTGAAATGTTCCACGCTGCCGCCGGGATGGGTGATCTCGTAGGGCGACATGGCGGCGTCGCCGACGATCACCACCTGGTAGTCGCGCCCGTAGGTGTGCAGCACGTCCAGGGTGGGGATGCGCTCGCTGGTGCGGCGATAATTGTTCCGCCACAGTCCCTCATAGACGCAGTTGTGGAAGTAGTAGGGCTCCAGATGCTTGAACTCCGAGCGCGCCGCCGAGAAGAGCTCCTCGCAGGTGCGGATATGGTCATCCATGGAGCCGCCCACGTCGAGCAGCAGCAGCACCTTCACCGCGTTGTGGCGCTCGGGGCGCATGCGCACGTTGAGCAGGCCGGCGTCGCGGGCGGTGTCGCGGATGGTGGCGTCGACGTCGAACTCCTCCGCGGCCCCCTGGCGGGCGAACTTGCGCAGCCGACGCAGCGCCATCTTGATATTGCGGGTACCCAGCTCGAGCGAGTCGTCGTAGTCGCGGAAGCGCCGCTCGTCCCACACCTTCACCGCGCGGCGATGGCGCGAGCCGTCCTGGCCGATGCGAATGCCCTCGGGGTTGTAGCCATAGGCGCCGAAGGGGCTGGTGCCGCCGGTACCGATCCACTTGTTGCCGCCGGCGTGGCGCTCCTGCTGCTCCTCGAGCCGCTCCTTGAAGGCCTCGATCAGTTTCTCCAGCCCGCCCAGCGACTCGATTCGGGCCTTCTCCTCCTCGGAGAGCTGCTTCTCGAACTCGCGGCGCAGCCAGTCGTCGGGAATCAGCGCCTCGATGGCGGCGTCGAGGCTCTCCAGCCCCTCGAACCAGGCGGCAAAGGCCCGATCGAAGCGGTCGAAGTGGCGCTCGTCCTTGACCATCACGGTGCGCGCCAGTTGGTAGAAGGCCTCCATGTCGGCGAACACCACGCCTCGCTCCACGACCGCATGCAGGTCGAGCAGTTCGCGCAGCGACACCGGGACGCCGTGGCGCTTCAGGATATCGAACAGGCCAATGAACATCGCTCAGCGCCTCTGGTTGCCCTGGCGGCGCATCATGAACGCCAGTCGCTCGAGGAGCTGGGTATCCTGCTCGTTCTTGACCAGTGCCCCCGCGAGCGGCGGGATCGCCTTCACCGGATCGCGGTGATAGAGCGCCTCCCGGGCGAGCTCGTCGCTCATCAACAGCTTCAGCCAGTCGACCAGCTCCGAGGTGGAGGGCCGCTTCTTCAGGCCCGGCGCCTGGCGCAGCTCGAAGAACACCTCCAGCGCCTCGCCGACCAGCCTCGGCGCGATGTCGGGGAAGTGGACGTCGACGATGGCGGCCATGGTCTGGCGGTCGGGGAACTCGATGTAGTGGAAGAAGCAGCGGCGCAGGAAGGCGTCGGGCAGCTCCTTCTCGTTGTTCGAGGTGATGACGATGATCGGGCGATGCCTGGCGCGGATGGTCTCGCCGGTCTCGAAGACATGGAATTCCATGCGATCCAGCTCCTGGAGCAGGTCGTTGGGGAACTCGATGTCGGCCTTGTCGATCTCGTCGATCAAGAGCACCACCCGCTCGTCGGCAGTGAAGGCCTCCCACAGCTTGCCTGGCTTGATGTAGTTGGCGACGTTCTCGACGCCCTCGACACCGAGCTGGGAGTCGCGCAGGCGGCTCACGGCATCGTACTCGTAGAGCCCCTGGGCCGCCTTGGTGGAAGACTTGATATGCCAGGTGATCAGCCGCGTTCCCAGCGAGGCCGCCAGTTCCTCGGCCAGCAGGGTCTTGCCGGTGCCCGGCTCGCCCTTGATCAGCAGCGGTCGCTCGAGGGTCACGGCGGCATTCACCGCCTGCTTGAGGGCCTCGGTGGCCACATAGGTGGAAGTGGAATCAAACGCCATGGTCGCGCCTCGGCTCGGTCGTCGAAAGGAGGGATCGAAAAATCAAACAAGTGTACGCAAGGGTGGCGGTGGCGACAAATCACCGCCGCCGAGGCGGGCGGTAGGTCTCCACCAGGGTCGCCGGGTCGTGTTCGGCATGGCCCTGGTTGGCGTGGGCGCGCATCAGCTGGGCGGCCAGGCCGCTCATGGGCGTGGCGCTGCCGGCGCGCTGGCTCTGGGCCACCGCCATGTCGAGGTCCTTGAGCAGGGTGCGCAGGTGCCAGGGTGGGTCGGCGAAGTCGCTGGCCGCCATGCGCGGGGTGAGGATCTGGAACGGCCGGGAGTCGGCGAAGCCGCCGGCGAGCGCCTCGGTGAGGCGGCCGGCATCGACGCCGCTGGCCTCTGCCAGCGCCACCATCTCGGCGATCACCGCCGCCTGGCAGCCGACGATCATCTGGTTGCATACCTTGGTGATCTGGCCACTGCCCACCGGGCCCATGTGCGTCACCCGCGAGGCCAGTGGCTCGAGCAGCGGGCGGGTCGTGTCGATGTCCGCTGTCTCGCCGCCACAGATGATCGTCAGGGAGCCGGCCTCGGCCCCGGCCACGCCGCCCGAGACCGGCGCGTCTACCCAGCGAATGCCGGCTTCGCTCTCGAGCCGGGCGGCGAAGTCGCGAGTCGCGGTGGGGTCGCTGCTGGAGAAGTCGATCAGCAACTGGTCGGGGCGAACGTGGGCGGCCACGCCCTCGGGGCCGAACACTACCTCTTCCACGGCCTCGGTATCGGCCAGGCACAGCATCACCACGTCAACGCTTTCCACCAGCTCGCCGATATAGTCCACCACGCGTGCGCCGGCGTCGCGCAGGCCGTAGGTCTTCTCCGGGGTGCGATTCCACACCGTGACCTCGTATCCGGCCCCCAGCAGCCGGCGCGTCATGGGGTTGCCCATCAGCCCGGTGCCGATGAAACCGAGTCTTGGTGTCGTCATGTCGCGGGTCTCCCTGCTAGTCGGTGATCGAGCTCAGCATGCTGGACGGACAGCCGTTCCATCAACGTCGGGATAGGTCGACGCCTTGCCTCGATATCTCGCATGCCACGCGAGGGCAGGAAGGTGGACGGGTGGGAGAGGTGCGCCGCAATGAGGCGTGGGAAGCCGAAGGGGGCCTCATTGGTGCAAGGAAAACGCTGCAGAGCAACATGCGCGATCGATGGTGCTGCGCCATGTTGCTGTAACTCATTGATGTTGCTTTTTATTTATTGGAATGGCACGGTTTTCGAATAGTATAGAGCAGAAGGCCTCCCGTGGAGCCGATACAATAGGTTCGGCTCAGCGGGATCGGAAGGCCTACACTGATGGCAACGTCGCCATGCGGCATGGCGATACACAGAGTGAGCTGGCGTGCTCCAACCTGGTCCCCTTCGGGGGACCTTTTTTATGCCCGTTCCCGTCGATAGTCGAGGTCGATGAAGGGCACCGGGGTGGCCAAGAGGAACGGTGCCCCATAGCTTCATGCGCGTCGGGGCATGAGACAATGCGACCTTCGTTGAAAGCTCGCCGGCTGAGTGGGCCTCCGGCCGCCATGTCGAACCTTCGGCATGGTCAGATACGTGCGGGCCGGTTGCCGGATCGGGCCCGGGGGCAGTCAGGCGGTGTTCTCGATCTCGCCGGAAGGCCGCCGGCCGAACTGCAGCTCGGCCAGATGGCGGTAGAGCGGGCTGGATTCGAGCAACTCCGTATGGCGTCCGGCGGCGACCAGACGCCCCTCCTCGAGCACCAGCAAGCGGTCGGCGGCGATCACCGTCGCCAGGCGATGGGCGATCACCACGCTGGTACGCCCTTGCATCAGGCGATCCAGCGCCTGTTGCACCAGCCGTTCACTCTCGGCGTCCAAAGCGCTGGTGGCCTCGTCGAGCAGCAGCACCCGAGGGTCCTTGAGCAGCACCCGCGCGATGGCGAGGCGCTGGCGCTGACCGCCGGAGAGCTGCACGCCGCCGGGGCCCAGGGGGGTATCGAAGCCGTGGGGCAGGGCCTCGATGAACGCCAGGGCATTGGCATCCCGGGCCGCGTTGCGCATGGCCTCCAGGCTTGCCTCGGGCTGGCCGAAACGCAGGTTCTCGGCGGCGGTGCCGGTGAACAGTATCGGCTCCTGGGAGACCAGCCCCATGGCGCGGCGTAGTGACCGGGGTGCCAGGTCGCGCAGGTCGATGCCGTCGAGCCGCAGCACGCCGCTGTCGGGATCGTGGAAGCGCAACAGCAGGGCGAGCAGGGTACTCTTGCCGCCTCCCGAGGGGCCGACCAGGGCGACCCGCTCCCCGGAGCGGACGTGCAGGTCGAGCTCGTCGAGGGCCGGGACCTCGCGTCCCGGGTAGGTAAAGCTCACGCCTTCCAGGCGGATGTCGCCGGCCACGGGGTCGGGCAGGGGGGTGGGGCTGGCCGGGGCCTGGATGTGCGGCCTGGCATCGAGCAGTTCCAGCAGTCGCTCGGCCGCCCCCGCAGCACGCTGCACGTCGCCGGCCACTTCGGCCAGGGCGGCAACGGCGCCGGCGGCCAGCACCGCATAGAAGACGAAGGCGGAGAGCTCGCCGGCGGTCATGGTGCCGGCAAGCACCGCCTGGCCGCCCTGCCACAGCATCACTCCGACGGCGGCGAAGACGACCAGCATGGCGATGCCGGTGAGCCAGGCCCGCTGGCGGGTGCGCTCGACGGCACTGGCGAAGGCGTCCTCGACGCGCCTGCCGTAGTCGCGCCGCGCCATGGCCTCGTGGTTGAAGGCCTGCACGGTGCGGATACCGGCCAGCGACTCGCCGGCGTAGCGCCCCAGCTCCGCCACCCGGTCCTGGCTGTGGCGGGAGAGCCGGCGGACCCGCCGACCGAACCAGAGGATCGGCAGCACCGTAACGGGGATGCCGAGCAGCACGATGGCCGAGAGCCACGGCTGGGTGACCAGCATCAGGGCCACCGCCCCGACCAGCATCAGCAGGTTGCGCACGGCCAACGAGACCGACGAGCCGAACAGGCTCTGCAGCACGCTGGTGTCGGCAGTCAGCCGCGCAGAGATCTCGCCGGCCCCCCTGTCCGAATGCAGGGCGCTTTCGAAGAACCCGGGCTCCAGCTCGAGCAGGTGGTCGAAGACCCGGCGGCGCAGGTCGCCGGCCAGGCGTTCGCCGATCCAGGTCACCAGGTAGTAGCGCAACGCCGAGGCAATCGCCAGCACGGTCACCACGGCGAGCATCATGACGAGTGTCTGGTTGAGCCGGGCGCGGTCTTCGGCCAGGAAGCCCTGGTCGATCACCAGGCGCAGCCCCTGGCCGAGCAGCAGCACGCTGGCGGCGGCGGCCAGCAGGGCGAGGCCGGCCAGTACCAGGCGCCAACGGTAGGGTCGCAGCAACCCCAGCAGTCGCAGCAGGATGCGCGGATCCGGAGGTGGGCTCATCGGACGCCTCGAATGGAGCGGTGGCAGGAAGGGGCACCATAGCAGTGTCCCGAGCCACCTGCATGGCAAGAGATCCTTCTGCCGAAATGTGATAATCCCTCGTCACGGCGCATGACGATCTGCCCTTAACGCTAGTCTGAAGTGCGGCGGCCCGGCAAAAGCCCCAGCTCGTATTCCGAAGACGTGCGGGGAGGCAAAGGAGAGTGGCGATGCGCTTGAGGATTCTATCGGACCTGCACCTGGAACACTTCGATCCGCTGCGCGAGCTGCCCGATGTCGAGGCCGACGTCGTGATACTGGCCGGCGACATCCACCGCCGCTGCGAAGGACTCGCCTGGGCAGCGGAGCGCTTCCGCGGCCTGCCGATCCTCTACGTGCCGGGCAATCACGAGTTCTACGGCACCTGCATGCCGGCGCTGCGCCGTGAACTGCGCGACGAGGCCGAGCGCCTGGGCATCCACCTGCTCGACAACGATAGCGTGACGCTGGGAGGCGTGCGCTTCCTCGGTACCACCCTGTGGACCGATTTCGCGCTCTACGACGAGGACCCTGAGCACGCTCGGGAACTCGTCTACCTGACGGCGCGGAAGCTGATGCCGGACTTCCACATCATCGAGCAGCCCGAAGGCGAGGTGTTCACGCCGCAGGCGAGCCGCCGGCTGCACCGCCGGGCGCTTGCCTGGCTCGAGGCGGAGCTGGCCAGGCCCTTCTCCGGACACACCGTGGTGATCAGCCATCATGCGCCGCTCGCGTCCTGCATCCCGCCGCGTTACCGTGGCGATTCGCTGTCGTCGGCCTTCGCCTCGCACCTGGTGCACCTGATGGGCCGCATGGCGCTGTGGATTCACGGCCATGTCCACGAGCCGGTGGAGTTGGAGTGCCGCGGTACCCGCGTCATCGCCAACCCGGGGGGCTATCCCGACGAGTTCGACCCACCATTGTTCGTACCGGATCGGCTCATCGAGACCTGAGGCGTCCGGCGGCTACCTGGCGTGTCGACTTCAGGCCTCCACGGCCGACAGCGAGGGCCCCTGATGGGCGACCACCACGCAGTTGCGACCACGAGCCTTGCCCTCGTAGAGAGCCTGGTCGGCGCGCAGCAGGGCGGGTTCGAGCCGTGTTTCTCCGGGCTCGACACGGCTGATGCCCACCGTGACCGACAGCGAATGCCGTTCGGGCAGCATCGACAGCGACAGGCTGGCGACCCGCTCGCGCAACCGCTCGGCGATGGACGTGGCGGTATACAGGTTGGCCTGGGGTAGGGCGATGACGAATTCCTCGCCGCCGTAGCGACCGATGATGTCGGTCTCGCGCAGTACCGACTGGCAGCAGCCCGCCACCTTGGTCAGTACCAGGTCGCCCATCGCATGGCCGTGGCGGTCGTTGAGGCTCTTGAAGAGGTCGATATCGACCATGCACACCACCAGAGAGGAGCGGTCGCGCTGCGCGCGACGCAGTTCGCGCTCGGCCAGCTCGAAGAAGCGGCGGCGATTGGCGATCCCGGTCAGGTCGTCGGTGCAGGCCATGTAGCGCAGCCGCTCCTCCAACTGGCTGCGCTCCTCGATCTCGGTCTGTAACTGCCGATTGATGGCGCGCTCCTCCAGTAGTGAGGCGAACTGCTCGCGCTGCAGCCGGTTCAGCCGGGTCACGGTCAGTATGCCCAGCAGGTTGACGAAGGCGAGCAGCAGCAGACTGGTGGCCATCAGTCCGCCGGGAAGGGGATCCCACAGCGGCACGATGATGGTGAAGCCGGTGACCAGGTAGGCATTCCAGATCAGCATCCAGGGAAGCCGGTTGGGCACGAACAGGTAGAGTGCCATGCTGGAGACCACGATCGAGGCGAGATGAATGCCGTCGGGGGCAGGTCGCAGCGGGATGGTCAGCAGCAGGGTGGTGATGCCGAGCAGGCAGATCTGGTTGATCGGTAACGGGCGCTGCGCCAGGGCAGGGCGTTTCCGCAGAGCCAGGGCCAGCAGGATACAGGCCAGCGACACCGCTACACGCAGGGTCAACAGCACCAGAAAAGCATTCCCGGCGCCCAGCAGGCTGTAGTCGGCCAGGCCAAAGGCGAGGAACAGCACCGCTGCCACCCACAGGGCGTGGCGCATCTGGCAGGCGTCGTGGGCCTGCATGGTGCGGCGGAAGAGGGCTTCCCGGGCCGGATCCTGAAACTCGGCACGCCAGTTCAAGCCAACCGAATCCGCCGCGTTGGCCTTGCCAGCGGCCAGGTGCCACTTTCCTTGAAGGCCTGGCATCATGCGGTTCCCTTCAGTTCTTGTCGTCTATTTTTCGTGTTCCCTGGAGCGGCAACGAGCCGAAGCAGAATGAGCCGTCGACGCTAGGGGGAAGCATGGCCGTGAATGGTGCTGTGTGCCAGCGGCTCCGCGCCGATGTCATTCAGGACCTACAAGCGTTGTAAGAGAATGCCTACTGCGCGAGTGTGAGACGGGAGTAGGAGCATTTTCAGACGTCACCGCACTAAGCTCCCATCCTTTGCTGCCGGATGAACCACTTACCCACGGTCGCCACTCGATGGAAGCCCAGGCGAGCCGAGCCCGATCCCGCTCGCCGAGGCTAGCCGCTGATGACGAAAATCAGCTTCCCCCATGACGCCATGTCATGAGCGCGGTAGTACGGGCCTCAGCTGCCCTGACGCTTGAGTTGCTCCTTCAACTGCTTGGGCACCAGCTTGATGATCAGCCGGTCGGCGGCTTCGTCATACTCGATGCTGGAGCCGAGCAGGTGGGAGTCGAAGCTGATCGAGACGCCCCCGGCGCGGCCGGTGAAGCGCCGGAACTGGTTCAGGGCGCGCTTGTCCGGCGGGATCTCCGGGGAGAGGCCGTAGTCGGCGTGGCGGATATGATCCAGGAAGGCGCGGGGCTCTCGCTCGTCGAGTACCTCGGAGAGTTCCTCCAGGGTGATCGGCTCGCCGCGGCGGGCCTGGTCGCTGGCGTAGTCGATCAGCGCCTCGGTCTTCTCGCGGCTGGCCTCCTCGGGCAGGTCTTCGCGCTCGACGTAGTCGCTGAAGGCCTTGAGCAGGGTGCGGGTCTCGCCGGTGGCGTCCACGCCTTCCACGGCGCCGAGCAGAGCGGCGAAGCCTTCGGCGAGCTTCCTGCCGCCCCGGTCGCGGGTCCAGGAGAGGTACTGCTTCGAGGGCGAGTCGCCGCGCCACTGGGTCAGGTTGAGGCGTGCCGCCAGGCTCATCTGGGTCAGGTTCAGCTGCTGTACCGGGACGAGGGTCAGGTCGTCGCCGATGCCGAAGCCCTCGCGATGGTGCAACACCGCCAGGTGCAGGTACTGGGTATCGCCCTGGCGGGTATGGGCCACCAGCAGGTGGCCGGAGAGCGACAGGTGAGCATCGACCAGGGCGGCGATGCGCTCGCCCAGCTCGCGACTGAAGCCGACGAAATCGCCGTCACCGTCCAGGTAGCCGGCCAGCGCGGCCGGGAAGGCCGTGGAGACACCCTCGGGGAGGGCTCCGTCGCCGTCTCCGGCGAAGTGGCCCCAGGCCTTGGGCTTGGCGTGGTAGGCGTCGCTCAGCCGGGCGAGCAGGTCGTCCAGGGCGGGCGAGGAGGGCAGCTCCGTGGTTGCCGGGGCGAGCCTCGCCGGTGCCTCGCCGGCGTCCTTGTCGAGGCGATGGATGATGCTGTGCAGTACCGGCATGGGGGGCTCCTGGCGGGTGGGCGAGGCGCGATGATACCCGTCTCGGGGCGTCGGTCGATACCCGCGCCAAGGCTGGCATCGACTACTCGCGGGTCAGGGCTTATCTCCACAACCCCCGCTTCAGGGCTTCAGCCGATAGCCGGTCTTGAAGATCCAGGCCACCACCGCCAGCGCCACGCCCAGGAACAGCAGGATCATCGCCAGGCTGATCCAGGGGCTGACGTCGCTGATGCCGTAGAAGCTCCAGCGGAAACCGCTGATCAGGTAGACCACCGGATTGAATAGCGTCACCACCTGCCAGAAGGGCGGCAGCATGTCGATGGAGTAGAAGGTGCCACCGAGGAAGGTCAGCGGGGTGATCACCAGCAGCGGTACCAGCTGCAGCTTCTCGAAGCCGTCGGCCCAGATGCCGATGATGAAGCCGAGCAGGCTGAAGGTCACCGCCGTGAGCACCAGGAACAGCAGCATCATGATCGGGTGGTCGATCGAGTAGGGGACGAACAGCCGCGCCGTGACCAGCACGATGGCGCCGAGGATCAGCGACTTGGTCGCGGCGGCGCCGACGTAGCCCATCACCACCTCGAAGTAGGACATCGGTGCCGAGAGGACCTCGTAGATGGTGCCCGAGAAGCGCGGGAAGAAGATGCCGAAGGAGGCGTTGGCGACGCTCTGGGTCAACAGCATCAGCATGATCAGGCCGGGCACGATGAAGGCGCCGTAGCTCACCCCGTCCACCTCGGTGATGCGGGTGCCGATGGCCGCGCCGAACACCACGAAGTAGAGCGAGGTGGAGATCACCGGCGAGACGATGCTCTGCAGCACGGTGCGCAGGCTGCGGGCCATCTCGGCGAGATACAGGGTCTTGACGGATTGCAGGTTCATGCGCGCTCCCGAACCAGGCTGACGAAGATGTCCTCCAGCGAACTCTGACGGGTATGCAGGTCCTTGACCCGCAATCCGACCGCCTCGAGGTCGGCCAGCAGCCCCGAGATGCTCGAGCCGTCCTCCTGACGGGCGGCGTCGTAGCTGTAGACCAGCGCATGACCGTCGTCGGCGAGTGCCAGGGCGTGGCCAGCCAGCGATTCCGGCACGGCGTCCAGCGGCTCGTGCAGGTGCAGGGTCAGCTCCTTGCTGCCCAGCTTGCGCATCAGCGCCCCCTTCTCCTCGACGAGCACGATCTCGCCGCGACGGATCACCCCGATGCGGTCGGCCATCTCCTCGGCCTCCTCGATGTAGTGGGTGGTGAGGATGATGGTCACCCCCTGGTCGCGCAGCCCCCGCACCACCTCCCACATCTCGCGGCGCAGCTCCACGTCGACACCGGCGGTGGGCTCGTCGAGGAACAGCACCTTGGGCTCGTGGGCCAGCGCCTTGGCGATCAGCACCCGGCGTTTCATGCCGCCGGAGAGCTCCAGCTGGCGGTTGCGGCGCTTCTCCCACAGGGTCAGGGCACGCAGTACCTTCTCGATGTGGCCCGGGTCCCTGGGCTTGCCGAACAGCCCGCGGCTGAAACTCACCGTGTCCCACACCGTGGTGAACGCCTCGTTGGTCAGCTCCTGGGGCACCAGACCGATCATCCGGCGGGCGGCACGGTAGTCGAGGACGTTGTCGTGGCCATCCACCAGGACCCGGCCGGCGCTGGCGTTCACCAGCCCGCAGATCACGCTGATCAGGGTGGTCTTGCCCGCGCCATTGGGGCCGAGCAGGGCGAAGATCTCGCCGCGGCGGATCTCCAGGTCGACGTTCTTCAGCGCCTGGAAACCGCCACTGAAGGTCTTCGACACGCCCTCGACGCGGATCATCGGCGCCTCACTCAAGGGTGATGTCCCCCTCGAACTCGAGGTCGAGCTCCAGGCCGGCGACCTGCACGCGCACGCGTGCCGGCAGCGACTCGTCGCCCTCGAGCCGACCCTCGGCGAGCGCCTTCGCCACTGCCTGCTCGATGGCCTGCTGGGATCTCACGCCCACGTTCTTCAACAGCTTGCGGATGCTCTGGTGAAAGATCTCGTCGTTCATTGGTGAACCCTGTTGGAGTGAGTGGCGAAGCATTTCCATCCTAGCCCCCAATGCCGAACGCCGCGCTGGTCTCCCCGGCACGGCGTTCGAACGCTGGCGGTAGCGGCGGCTCACGATCGGCTGGTGATCTCCAGCAGGTGATAGCCGAACTGGGTCTTCACCGGGCCGTGCACCTTGTTGAGCTCGCCCGAGAACACCACCTCGTCGAACTCGCGGACCATCTGACCCGGACCGAAGCTGCCCAGGTCGCCGCCCTGGCGGCTGGAGGGGCAGGTGGAGTTCTCGCGGGCCACTTCGGCGAAGTCGCGACCGCCCTCGATCTCGGCCTTGAGTGCCTGACACTTCTCTTCGCTGTCCACCAGAATATGACGTGCGGTTGCCCTGGCCATGTTGCTCTCCTGAAAGGTCGGCATGGATGCCGGTTGACGGTCCGGGAAGGATAGCATGACGCCCCCATTGTGGGTCGACACGCAGCCGTGCCGGCAATTGCCGGCAGTCGACACCTCGGCGATCGGCGCGGCAACGGTGTTGTGGGAGTGCAGATTCTCTGCGCGATTGGCGCCGCAGGCACCCGGAACATGTCCACTCCAACAGTATGTCGGCGGCCTGCCTACCCAAGCGTCATTGTCGATTGGCGCCCCCAGGCGCTGCGGCGTAGCATAGGCTCCACGATTCTCATGCGGCCGCCGGCACTCCACCCGCGGCCGTCTGCATGCCAAGGAACCGCGAACCCCATGTTCGAGCAGACCTTCAAGAACATCGACGATGTGTTGTGGAAAGAGGCCGGTTGTGCCACCGAGCTGGATTACACCGAGCAGACCTCCTGGCTGCTGTTCCTGAAGTACCTGGACGACCTGGAACAGCAGCGCGCTCTCAATGCCACTCTGGCCGGCAAGGCCTTCGACTTCATCCTTGAGACACCCTATCAGTGGTCGACCTGGGCGGCACCCAGCAAGCGCGATGGCAGCCTGGATCGCGACCGCGCCCTGACCGGCGACGACCTGCTCGACTTCGTCAATCGCGAGCTCTTCCCCTACCTGCAGGGCTTCCGCGAGCGGGCCAGTGGGCCAGACACCATCGAGTACAAGATCGGCGAGATCTTCGGCGAGGTGCGCAACAAGTTCCAGAGCGGCTACAGCCTGCGCGACGCCCTGGAGCTGGTGGACAGCCTGCAGTTCCGCTCCCAGGCCGAGAAGCACGAGCTCTCGCACTTGTACGAAGCCAAGATCCGCAACATGGGCAACGCCGGGCGCAACGGGGGCGAGTACTACACCCCGCGCCCGCTGATCCGCGCCATGATCCGGGTGATCCAGCCGCAGATCGGCGAGCGCATCTATGACGGCGCGGCCGGGTCGGCGGGCTTCCTCTGCGAGGCTTACGATTACCTGCGCTACGGCTTCGGCAGCGACGAGCCCCGCCAGCTCACCACCGAGCAGCTCGACACCCTGCAGAACCGCACCTTCCACGGCAAGGAGAAGAAGAGCCTGCCCTATGTCATCGGCATCATGAACATGATCCTGCATGGCATCGAGGCGCCCAACCTGGTGCACACCAACACCCTGACCGAGAACCTCGCCGACCTGCAGGAGAAGGACCGCTTCGACGTGATCCTCGCCAACCCGCCCTTCGGCGGCAAGGAGCGCAAGGAGGTCCAGCAGAACTTCCCGATCAAGACCGGCGAGACGGCCTTCCTCTTCCTGCAGCACTTCATCAAGCGGCTGAAGGCCGGCGGCCGCGCCGCGGTGGTGATCAAGAACACCTTCCTGTCCAATACCGACAACGCCTCCAGGGCGCTGCGCCAGGAGCTGCTGGAGAGCTGCAACCTGCACACCATCCTCGACTGCCCCGGCGGCACCTTCCTCGGCGCCGGCGTGAAGACGGTGGTGCTGTGCTTCGAGAAGGGCGCCCCCACCCGCGACATCTGGTACTACCAGCTCGACCCCGGCCGCAGCCTGGGCAAGACCAACCCGCTCAACGACGCCGATCTGGCTGAGTTCGTCGCGCTACAGGCCACCTTCGCCGACTCCGACAATTCGTGGCGCGTCAGCGTCGACGACCTGGACCGCGAGACCTTCGACCTCTCGGTGAAGAACCCCAACCGGGCCGAGGAAGCGCCGCTGCGCGACCCCGAGGTGATCATCAACGAGATCGAGACGTTGGATCGTGAGGCCGAGGAGATCCTGGAAGGGATTCGGGGGATGTTATGAGGGAAGGGTGGAAGACAGTACGCCTAGGTGATGTCTGCACCTTCAAGCCGTCCAAGAAAGAGGCCAGGCAGAAACTTGGAGCAGATGATCCCGTGTCATTCGTGCCCATGAATAACCTGAAGGTGCGGATGAAGTCGCTTGAGCTGAGTGATGAGCGACCACTCGGGAAGGTGGCAGGCAGCTACACCTACTTTGCCGATGGGGACGTCCTTCTCGCCAAAATCACGCCTTGCTTCGAGAATGGCAAGCTGGGGATTGCCAGCGGACTGACCAATGGTGTTGGTTTTGGCTCCAGCGAATTCATCGTGATGCGTCCTAATGAAGAGCTGGATTCAGAGTACCTGTTCTATTTTCTTTCCCAGGACAGCGTGCGGGATGCTGGGGCGCACGTTATGTCTGGTGCGGTGGGGCATAAGCGTGTCCCCAAGGAGTTTGTTGAAGGGTTACAGTTTCCAATACCCGCCGTGACGGAGCAAAAGCGCATCGTCGCTATCCTTGATGAGGCTTTCGGGGGTATCGACAAGGTCGTTGCCAATACCGAACAGAACCTCACCAATGCGCGGGAGCTTTTCGATAGGTATTTAGATGTAATCTTCAAAACAAAGAGAGACTCTTGGGCTGAAGGGAGGCTGTCGGAATTTGTTGAATCAATATCGACTGGGCCGTTCGGCTCACTGCTGCATAAATCAGATTACGTTTCAAATGGAGTGCCACTTGTCAACCCAATAAATAAATAAGGTAATCCCCCGGCTTTGCCGGGGGACTACCCGAGGTTTGACCGTGTGCTGCGGTCAAAGGGAACCTCCAGTCTCCGCCAAGAGATAGGATGTTCCCAATGAGAGAGTACCAGA
>NZ_JCAKFQ010000003.1:0-271948 GCF_059509875.1 Halomonas sp. LMYGS-3
GCGGCTCGGCTGCGAAGCCATCCTGGCGCGATGTCCGGTGGGCCGAACGGACGGGCTGATACGGCTCATGCGCCAGGAAGCGGAGGGACAAGCCAGTGGGTAGTTCGTGGGGATGGGTCAGGGTCTGACCCCAAGGGGACAAGGAGGTGGCGTCGATCGCCAATGAAGGCGCTCAGGTGTCGTCGCTATCCTCGCGCAGGATGGTGAACGGCGACCACTGCTGGCACAGCGGCGCGACCTCGAGCCGGGTGATGTTGACGTGGGGCGGTAGCTCGGCGATGTGCAGGGCCTGCTCGGCCACGTCCGCGGGGCGCAGGGCGCGGGTGCCGCGATAGTAGTCGTCGGCGGCGGCGTGGTCGCCCTTCATGCGCACCAGGGTGAACTCGCTCTCGGTCATGCCTGGCGCTAGATCGGTGACGCGCACCCCCTGGCCACTGACGTCGCAGCGCAGGTTGTAGCTGAACTGTTCGACGAAGGCCTTGGTGGCGCCATAGACGTGGCCGCCGGGGTAGGGCGTGTGGCCGGCGATGGAGCCGATGTTGATCACCGTGGCGCCGGGGCCGGTCGCGATCAACCGTGGCAGCAGCAGGCGGGTGACGGTAACGAGCCCCTTGATGTTGGTGTCGATCATGCGGTGCCAGTCGGCGAGGTCGGCGTCCTGGGCCGGCCCCTTGCCCAGTGCCAGCCCGGCGGCGTTGAGCAGCAGCCGAACGCCGGTGAAGGGGGCCGGCAGTGCCTCGATGGCGCGCGCCACGGCCGCGTGGTCGGTGACGTCGAGCTCGGCGACATGGACCGGCACGGCGCTCCCGAGCTCCCGCTGCAGGGCCGTGAGCCGGTCGCCACGACGGCCGGTGAGCACCAGGGCCCAGCCGGCGGCGGCGAAGCGACGGGCGCAGGCCTCGCCGATCCCCGAGGTGGCGCCGGTGAGGAAGGCGACGGGTGTGGCTTCGTGCATGGTGAATTCTCCTGCGGGACGGGGCGATGGCGGATCATGTGTCACGTCAGTGAAGGGGCTCGCTATTGCTCGGTGGTATTGATCTTTGGTCGTATCGAGCCCGAATCCGCTCGGGATTCCCGGCTCCCCGGGGGTATCGTCAGGTATCGCGATTGACGAAGTCTGCCTTCATCAACGCCGATTTGAGCAACCTCCGGGCTTGTCTCACTATCAAGTGACAATAACGAACCGTAAGGAGAACCCGATGCGGAAGACACTGCTCGCCACGCTGACCTCCCTGGGCCTCGCTGCGGCGGCGCCCTTCGCGCTGGCCGATACCATCGAGATCCAGGTCAACAACACCATGAGCGAGGGCGGCTCGGAGAGTGCTGCCGTCGAGCGCTTCGCCGAGTATCTCGAGGAGCAGGCGCCGGGGCGGTTCAACGTGCGGCCCTTCCTGGCCGGCTCGCTGGGCGGCGAGAACGCCGTGCTCGAGTTGCTCAACCTGGGTCAGACCCAGCTCTCCATCACCGGGGGCAACTGGCGCCAGCAGTATGCCCCGGAGTACGACGCCATCACCGTGCCCTTCGTCTTCTCCACCTGGGAAGAGGTCGACGCCTACATGGAGAGCCCGTCCGGCCAGCGGCTGATCGAGATCGCCGAGGAGAAGGGCGGCCTCAAGTATTTCGGCACCCAGCACCGCGGGCCGCGGCACATGACCGCCAACCAGGCGATCCACTCGCCCGAGGACCTGCAGGGGTTCCGCCTGCGCCTGCCGTCGCTGCCGGTGTGGCTCGAGGTGTGGGAGGAGATCGGCGCCCAGGTGGTCAATGTGCCGGCTCCCGAGATCTACCTGGCGATGCAGACCGGCCAGGTCGACGGCCACGAGAATTCGCTCTCCTCGCCCTATACGCGTCGCCTGTGGGAGGTACAGGACCACATCATCATGACCAGCCACGTGATGTTCCCGTGGAATTGGGTGGCCAGCAAGCGCTGGTGGGAGGGCCTGGACGAGGAGGACCAGGCGCTGATCACCGAGGCGATCCATGTGGCGCGCGAGCATGGCACCGAGCGGGAACGCGAGCTCGACGCGTTCTATCTCGAGGAGCTGCAGAAGGAGGGCATGACCATCATCGAGCCCGATGTCGAGCCTTTCCGCCAGGCGGCGCGGCCGGCCATCGAGCGCATTCTCTCCGAGATGGCCGATGGCGTGATGGAAGACGCCCTGGGCAACGACGACTGAGCGCCGGGTGCCTGTCCGGCGCAGGAAGCACCGCAGCGGCGCCCCGAGGCGCCGCTGCTTCGTGGATGAAGGATACCCCAAGTGTTGCAAGATTCCGGGATACCGAGGGGGCGCACCGATCGTGCGGCCTTCTACCTGCTCAGGGGCGTGACCCTGGCCTGTGACGCCCTCGGCGTGTTGTTGCTGGCCAGCGTGCTGTTCATGATCGTCGGCGCCGTGGTGGTACGCGATCTCATCGGGGCCGGCCTGCCCTGGGCCGAGGAGATGGCGTCGCTGCTGACCATCTATGCGGTGGGCTTCGGCTCGCTGTCGGCCTGGGTGCGTGGCGAGCACCTGCTGGTGGACCTGTTCAGCCATCGCCTGTCGCGCGTCGCCCTGGCACTGCAGTATCGCCTGGTCGCGGTGATCTCCTGTGGCTTCTTCGTGCTGGCCGCCTGGGGGGCCTGGATCATGTCGGAGGTGAGCGCCAACAACCGCACGGTGTCGCTGGGCATCAGCTTCAGCTACCTCTACTACGGCATCTTCATCGGCTTCGCCGGCATGGCCGTGCTGTCGGCCTGGCAGGCCCTGCGCGGCAGGGTCGACTGGCGGCCGGTGAGCGGCTCGGACGGGGAGAACCGCTGATGCTGGAACTGCTGATCTTCGTGGGTGGCCTGCTGGTGCTGATGATCATCGGGTTGCCGGTGGTGGTGGCCATCGGCATCACCTCCTTCCTTGCCCTGGCGGTGACCAGTGCCAGCGGCCTGCCGGTGGAGCTGATGTCGCTGCGCATGGTGCAGACGCTCAACAACTTCACCCTGCTGGCGATCCCGCTGTTCATCCTCGCCGCCAATGTCATGAACACCGGTTCGACCACGACGCGGATCTTCGACTTCGCCACGGCGCTGGTGGGGTTCACCAAGGGCGGATTGGGGCACGCCAACGTGGTGGCGAGTTCGATCTTCGCCACCATGTCGGGCACCGCGGTGGCCGATGCCGCAGGCCTCGGCAGCATCGAGATCAAGGCCATGAAGGAGCGCGGCTACGACCTCGGCTATTCCACCGGGGTGACCGCGGCCTCCAGCGTGATCGGGCCGATCCTGCCGCCGAGTATCGCCCTGGTGGTCTATGGCTGGTTGGCCAACGTCAGCATCGGCGCGCTGTTCATGGCGGGGCTGTTGCCGGGGATCCTCATGGCGCTGCTGCTGATGGGCATGACCCTGGTGCTGGGCGCCGGCAAGCGGGTGGCCATGCCGCCCCCCACCCCCTTCGATGGCCGCGAGGTGCTGCGCACCGGCCGCCGGGCCATCCTGCCGCTGGTGATGCCGGCGATCATCGTCGGCGGCATCTGGACCGGCTTCTTCACGCCCACCGAGGCGGGTGCGGTGGCCTCGATCTACGCCATCGTCCTGGGGGGGCTGGTCTATCGGGACCTGGGGCTGCGGGATCTCTACCTGGCGTTTCGGCGGACGCTGATGTTCAGCGTGGCGATCCTGCTGATCATCGCCGTGTCGAGCTTCTATGGCTGGATCCTGGTGCGCATCGGCATCCCTCAGGCGCTGGCCGCCCAGGTCGCCGGCGTCGACATGCCGACCATCCTGCTGCTGCTGGCCTTCGCGCTGTTCTTCCTGCTGATCGGCTGCTTCATGTCGGTGGTCGAGAGCATCCTGATCTTCACGCCCATCGTGGTGCCGGCGGCGCTGGCGGCGGGGCTCGACCCGATCCATTTCGGCATCGTCATGGTCATCACCCTGTCGGTTGGCGTCATCACGCCCCCCTTCGGCAACGTGCTGTTCCTGATGGTGGGGATCACCCGGCTGCGCTACAGCCAGGTGGTGACGGCGGTGATGCCGTTCCTGATTCCGATCCTGGCCACCATCCTGATCCTGATCGCGGTGCCGGCCCTCGCTACCTGGCTGCCGCTGCGACTGGGCTACTGACAGGGCAGCCCGTGGTGGCGTGAACGCCCGCGGCCGCCGCGGGTCTGACCAGCATGAACTTGCCGGGAGCCCGATATGCTCGCGAGTATCCAGCGTTTCTTCCAGCAGGCCCTGGCCGAGCCCGGGACCGACTCCACCACCGGGCCCGCTCCCACCCTGGAGCTCGCCACGGCCGCCCTGCTGTTCGAGGTGGCCCGTGCCGACTACCACCTCGACGATCGCGAACTGGCGGTGCTGCGCGGGCAGCTCGAGCAGCGCTTCAGGCTGGACGACATGTCGCTGGATGAGTTGATGGAGATGGCCCGCGAGGAGGTCGAGACCTCGGTGGACCACTACCAGTTCGTCAGCCTGGTCAAGCAGCACTACGCCTACGAGCAGCGCTGCGAGCTGGTCTACATGATGTGGCTGCTGGCCAGTGCCGACGGCGGCCACAACGCCCTGGAGGAGCACCGCATCCGTCGGCTGGCCGACCTGCTGCACGTCGGCCATGCGGACTTCATCCGTGCCAAGCTCAGGGCGCGGCCATCATCGACGACAGGGAGAGGCTGATGTCTCGCGAGATCATCGTACTGGGGGCCGGCATGGTCGGCGTTTCGATCGCCTGGCATCTGGCCCGGCGCGGCCACTCGGTGGTGCTGGTGGATCGCCGCGAGCCGGGGCGCGAGACCTCCTTCGGCAATGCCGGGATCATCCAGCGCGAGGCGGTGAAGCCCTATCCCTTTCCCCGCGACCTGGGCACGCTGGCGCGGGTACTGCCGAATCGGGCAGTGGACATCCGCTACCGCTTCGGTGGCGTGATGCGGGCGGCGGGGCCGCTGCTGCACTACTGGCAGCACTCTTCCCCGCGACGCTACGACAGCATCGTGCCCGAGTATGCCTCGCTGATCTCGCTGGCCCTCGACACCCATGCGCCGATGATCGAGGCCGCCGGCGCCGGGGCGCTGGTGCGCAAGGAGGGCTGGCTCGAGGTCTATCGCACCGCCGAGGGGCTGGATACCGAGCGGCGGGAGGCCGAGGAGGCGGCCGAGCGCTTCGGCGTCAGCCATCGACTGCTGGACGCGGCCGCCCTGCACGCCCTGGAGCCGCATCTCACCGGCGGGCTGGCCGGGGCCATCCACTGGCTCGACTCCTGGACAGTGGCCGACCCCGGGGCCCTGGTGCAGGCCTATGCCGCCGCCGTCGAGGCCGAGGGCGGGCGGGTGATGCGCGCCGAGGTGAGTGACATCGCGCGGGCGGGCCGGGGCTGGCGGGTCGGCACCGATCAGGGGGCGCTGGAGGCCGGCGAGCTGGTGCTGGCCATGGGGCCCTGGTCCGGCGACTGGCTGGCGCGTCAGGGGGTGTCGGTCCCGCTGTTCGTCAAGCGCGGTTATCACATGCACTACGCGGCGGAAGGGGAGGCGCGCCTGGGCCACTGGGTCATGGATGCCGAGGTGGGCTACCTGCTGGCCCCGATGCGAGCGGGCATTCGCCTGACCACCGGCGCCGAACTGGCGCGCCGCGAGGCCCCGCCGCACCATGGTCAGCTGGCGGCGGCGGAGCGCGCGGCGCGGCGCTTCTTCCCGCTGGGCGAGCGGCTCGACCCCGAGCCCTGGAAGGGGGCTCGCCCCTGTACCCCGGACATGAAGCCGGTGATCGGGCCGGTGCCCGACCGTGAGGGGCTCTGGCTCGCCTTCGGGCATGGCCACCAGGGCTTCACCCTGGGGCCGGCGACCGGCCGATTGCTGGCCGAGATGATCGACGGTGAGCCGACGTCGATCGACATGGCGCCGTTTCGCGTCGACCGATTCTGAGTCAGGCGCTGTTCTGGCGGCGCCCGTAGAAGCGATGGATGAGCCACTTGACCAGCAGGGTCAGGACGAAGACTCCCCAACCGGCGGTGGCGAGCACGTTGAACAGCAGCATCTTCTGCTCACCGCTCAGGGGCCGCAGTAGCGCCTCGATGACGAAGGCGATGAGGAAGGCCAGGGTGAGCGGCAGGGCGAGGATGTGCATCCACATCTCGGTGCGTCGCTTGCGCACGTGATAGCGGCTCAGCAGGACCCGGATGGGACGGTGCACGAAGCTCACCAGGATCATGCTGCCCAGCGCCAGCACCGCCGCCAGGGTGGGCTCGATGCTGCCGATCCGCACGGAGATGCTGACCGACCAGAACACCGCCAGCCACATGAGTCCGGCCAGGGTGGCGACCAGGTCGGCATAGTGACGCACCTTCGGCATGATGTCCCCCTCGATGGATCTGCCGGCATGATACGGCAATTCGGTCGGCGATGAAGCGTTGCGTCGCCCGCGTTCCTTCCGGCGCGGGGCTTGCTGGTATAATGGCGCGGCTCAAGACCTACCCACTTGCCGATACAGGACGCGCCGTGAATTCGATCACCCTGACCCGCCCCGACGACTGGCACCTGCACCTGCGCGACGGTGAGGCGCTCGCGGCCGTGGTGGCCGCCACCGCCCGCCAGATGGGGCGGGCCATCATCATGCCCAACCTCCAGCCGCCGGTGACCACCACCGAACAGGCCCGGGCGTACCGCGAACGGATCCTGTCGGCCCTGCCCGGGGGCAGTCGCTTCGAGCCGTTGATGACGCTCTACCTCACCGACAACACGCCGGCCGAGGAGATCGAGCGGGCCGCGGCCAGCGGTCTGGTGCAGGCGGTGAAGCTCTATCCCGCCGGGGCCACCACCAATTCCGACTCCGGGGTCACCGACCTGGCTCACTGCGATGCCGCCGTCGCCGCCATGGCACGCCTGGGCGTGCCGCTGCTGGTGCATGGCGAGGTGACCAGTGCCGAGATCGATATCTTCGACCGCGAGGCGGTGTTCATCGAGCGGGTCATGAAGCCGCTGCTCGACCGCCATCCCGACCTCAAGGTGGTCTTCGAGCACATCACCACGGCCGATGCCGCCGAGTTCGTCGCCGCGACACCGGCCAGCGTGGGGGCCACCATCACCGCCCACCATCTGCTGTTCAACCGCAACCACATGCTGGTGGGAGGCATCCGCCCGCACTACTACTGCCTGCCGATCCTCAAGCGCGAACGCCATCGCGAGGCGCTGCTGGCGGCGGCCACCTCGGGCAGCCCGAAGTTCTTCCTCGGCACCGACAGCGCCCCCCATGCCCGCGGCGACAAGGAGAGCGCCTGCGGCTGTGCCGGCGCCTACACCGCCCCGGCGGCCATCGAGCTCTACGCCACGGCGTTCGAGCAGGTCGGCGCCCTGGCGCGTCTCGAGGGCTTCGCCAGTCATTTCGGCCCGGACTTCTATGGCCTGGCGCGCAACGCCGACAGCGTCACCCTGGTACGCGAGCCCTGGACCCTGCCCGAGTCGCTGCCCTTTGCGGGCGGCCAGCGCATCGTGCCGCTGATGGCCGGCGAGACGCTGGCGTGGAAGCTGAAGGGGTGAAGTTAGTTGGCGAGCGGCTGCGGACGTGCCTGGGCGACCGGGCTGGCCAGCCGCTTGACCATCGCCTCGACCATGCGGGCCGAGTGGTTGGCGGCCTTGTCCAGGAACTGCTCGAAGGAGAGGTGGTTGTCGCCACCGCCGGCGATGTCGGAGAGCGCGCGAATCACCACGAACGGGCAGCCGTAGAGGTGACAGGTCTGGGCGATGGCCGCGGCCTCCATCTCGGCGGCGAGCATGGTGGGGAAGCGCGAGCGTGTCCTCGACACCAGGTCGGGGCAGGCCATGAAGACGTCGCCGGTGGCGATCAGGCCTTCGACGACCCTCACTTCGCCCAGGGACTCGACGCACTCACGGGCCACCGTCACCAGGCGTTCGTCGGGCAGGTAGGCGGCGGGCATCCGAGGCACCTGGCCGTGCTCGTAGCCGAACACCACCGCATCGACGTCGTGGTGGCGCACCTCGCTGGAGACCACGACGTCGCCGATCTCGAGCCCTTCGGCGAAGCCGCCTGCCGAGCCGGTGTTGATGATCGCCTCGGGCCGGTAGACGTCGAGCAGCAGGGTGGTGCCGATGGCGGCGTTCACCTTGCCGATGCCGGATTGCAGGATCACCACCTCGACGCCGTGCAGGCGGCCCTGATGGAAGGTGCAGCCGACGTGGGAGCGCGTGCGGCGCTCCTCCAGCAGGGAGGCGAGGTGCTCGACCTCCTGGGTCATGGCGCCGATGATGCCGATCCGCTTCATGCGAAGACGTCCGTCCACTCCTGGCGCTTGGCGAGGAAGCCGCGGGCGATCCGTTTGGCGCCCTCCAGGCTGTGGCTGGCGGCCCAGCCGCACTGCATCTCGTTGCAGGCGGGGACCTCATCGGCTTCCAGCACGTCCTCGAGGGTCTTCTGCAGCAGGGTCAGCACGTCGTCGTAGTCGTCGTGGTTGATCAGCGCCACGTAGAAGCCGGTCTGGCAGCCCATGGGGCTGATGTCGATGATGCGATCGGAGTGGTTGCGCGACAGCTCCGCCATCAGGTGCTCCAGGGAGTGCAGCGCCGGCATCTCCATGTGCTCGCGGTTGGGCTGGCAGATGCGCATGTCGTACTTGTGGATGCGATCGCCGTTGTCGCCGATCTTGACATCGGCCAGGCGGACATAGGGGGCCTTCACCTTGGTGTGATCCAGGTTGAAGCTTTCCACGTTCATCTTGTCGCTCATCGACGGGTCTCTCGCTGCGGTGGGTGGGCGTCTCGGGAGAGTCGGGCGCGCATTCTAGCCGACTGCGCGCCGTCGTGCATGTGTCGGCCGTCAGGCCGGCTGATGGGCGGCCGCCATGGCGTCGTGCAGTTCCGCCGCGACCAGGGTGTTTTCCAGCAGCGAGGCCACGGTCATGGGGCCGACGCCACCGGGCACCGGGGTGATCCAGCTGGCGCGCTCGGCCGCCGGCTCGAACTCCACGTCGCCGACCAGGCGGCCGTCCTCCTCGCGGTTGATGCCCACATCGATGACGATGGCGCCGTCGCGCACCCACTCGCCCTTGACCAGGCCGGGCCGACCCACCGCCACCACCAGCAGTTCGGCGCGCCTGACGTGCTCCTCGAGGTGGCGGGTGAAGCGGTGACAGACGGTGGTGGTGCAGCCGGCGAGCATCAGTTCGAGGGCCATGGGGCGGCCGACGATGTTGGAGGCGCCCACCACGGTGGCATCCAGCCCGCGCACTTTCAGGCCGCTCTCGGCCAGCAGGGTCATCACGCCCTTGGGGGTGCAGGGACGCAGCATCGGCAGGCGCTGGGCCAGGCGGCCCAGGTTGTAGGGATGGAAGCCGTCGACGTCCTTGTGGGGCAGGATGCGCTCGAGGATCGGGCGGGCGTCGAGATGCTCCGGAAGCGGCAGCTGGACCAGGATGCCGTCGACTCGTGGGTCGGCGTTGAGGCGGTCGACCAGGGCCTCGAGCTGCTCCTGGGAGGTCGAGGCCGGCAGCTGATGGCGAAAGGACTCGATGCCGGCCTCCACGCAGGCGTTGTGCTTGTTGCGCACATAGACCGACGAGGCGGGGTCCTCGCCCACCAGCACCACGGCCAGCCCGGGGGGGCGAGCGCCGGCGGCGTGGCGCACCTGCACCTGGCGGGCGACCTGCTGGCGGACGCGGGCGGCAATGGCCTTGCCATCGATCAGTTGGGCTGTCATCGAACTTCCCCTGGTGGTGAGCGGTGGGCGGCGCGGACGGCGACGTCCGCAGGAGTCGTGGAGGCGTCGATTTTCGCATGACAGGCCGCCGAGGCAAAGCGCCGGGCCCGTCGTGACGCCCTTCGCACTTGACCCCGGGGGAAAGTTCCGTAGAATACGCAGCGCTTGGCGAGGCCCCTGCGGCGGCGCCAGGGTCGCTTGATCACCGGCGGGGTGTAGCGCAGTCTGGTAGCGCGCCTGCTTTGGGAGCAGGATGTCGGGGGTTCGAATCCCTCCACCCCGACCACAACTCATTGATTGAATTGATTTATTTTTCTTTCATGGGTTGCGGTCATGAGGCCTGGAACGTAGAATGCGCCTATAGCTCAACCGGATAGAGCAACGGCCTTCTAAGCCGTAGGTTGCAGGTTCGAGTCCTGCTGGGCGCGCCACCTGCGGTGGCGACGAGTCTCGGTCGAGCGAGTGTCGAAGTGGTGGATGTAGCTCAGTGGTAGAGCCCCGGATTGTGGCTCCGGTGGTCGTGGGTTCGATCCCCATCATCCACCCCATTCCGACGCAGTCAGTACAAGCGGTACCCGGCACGCAAGGCAGTGGTGGATGTAGCTCAGTGGTAGAGCCCCGGATTGTGGCTCCGGTGGTCGTGGGTTCGATCCCCATCATCCACCCCACTCCTTGTCGCCCCCGTTCTTCATCGTCTTCTCCGTGCGTTTTTTCTATACTGTGGAGCAGGCGCTTCTCTCCGGATCGTTGCGCATCACGGGCTGCCGTTCGGCGCCCGGGTTTCTCGTTTTTCCAGCATTCGGTTCTCCTGCGTCGTTGCGACACTCGCGCCGGTGGTGCCGTCACGGTGACTATCTTTTTCACCGGCATGCCTTGCAATGCGCCCCGCTGCCCCCATCTGGCGGGTATGGTGCTTGCCAGTGCCGGGCGGGATTCTTAGAATCTCCCCCTTGATCCTATTCACGCTTTCATCAGAACGCCCCCAGTCGGTAGAGGACAATTCATGCAAGTTTCCGTCGATACGACCTCCCAGATCGAACGCCGCATCACCGTGCAGGTGCCGGCCGCCGAGGTCGACGAGGCCGTCGCCGCCCGTCTCAAGGACGCCGCCAAGAACGTCCGCATGGACGGCTTCCGCAAGGGCAAGGTACCGATGTCGGTGATTCGTCAGCGCTACGGCCGCGACGTGCGCAATGAGGTGGTGGGCGAGGTGATGCGCGAGCGCTACGTGCGCGCCATTACCGAGGAGAACCTCAACCCGGCCGGTTACCCGGAGATCGAGGCGACCGTCAACGAATCGGGCAAGGATCTGGAATTCACCGCCACGCTCGAGGTCTACCCAGAGATAGAGCTGGCTTCCATCGAGGGCGTCGAGGTCGAGCGTCCGGTGGTCGAGGTGACCGAAGCGGACGTCGACGAGATGGTCGAGACCCTGCGCAAGCAGAACGCTGCCTGGGAGGCGGTGGAGCGCGGTGCCGAGGACGGCGATCAGGTGACCATCGACTTCCAGGGGTTCCTGGGTGACGAGCCCTTCGAGGGGGGCAGTGCCGAGGGGCACAGCCTGGTGCTGGGTTCCGGCAATTTCATCCCCGGCTTCGAGGAGCAGCTGATCGGGGCCAAGGCGGGAGAGGAGCGGGAGCTCAAGGTTACCTTCCCCGAGGACTATCAGGCCGAGAACCTGGCAGGCCAGGAGGCGACCTTCAAGGTCAAGGTGCACCAGGTCAGTGCCCAGGCCCTGCCCGAGGTGGATGCCGAGTTCGTCAAGAAGTTCGGCGTCGAGGATGGCGACCTGGAGAAGTTCCGCGCCGAGGTCACCCGGAACATGGGGCGCGAAGCCAAGCAGGCAGTGGACAACCGCGTCAAGCAGCAGGTGCTCGAGGCGCTCAAGCAGGCCAACGACATCCCGGTGCCCCAGTCACTGGTGCAGCAGGAGACCGACGGTCTCAAGCGCCAGGCGGCCCAGCAGTTCGGCCTGGGGGAGGACTTCGATGTCTCTCAGCTGCCCAACGAGCTGTTCGCCGAGCAGGCGAAGAGCCGCGTGCAGGTCGGCCTGCTGCTGGCCGAGGTGATCAAGTCCCATGAGCTCGACGCCTCCGACGACGAGATCAAGGCCAAGGTCGAGGAGCTGGCCCAGCAATATCAGGAGCCGGAGCAGGTGGTCGAGTACTACCTGGGCAACGATCAGCTCAAGACCCAGGTCAAGTCCGCTATCCTCGAGGAGAAGGCCGTCGACAAGCTGCTCGAGCAGGCCACGGTCAAGGAGGCGGAGATGAGCTATCAGGAGGTCCTGGCCGCTGCCCAGCAGGCCGAGAGCGGCGAAGCCGAAGAGGCCGAAGAGACCGAGGAGAATGGCGAGGAGAGCAAGGCCTGATCGCCTTCTCCCCGTGTCCCTTCCCCGCCGGCGAGGCCGGCGGGGCGTTACGCTTCCATTCATCGGATGCAAGGACATCACACTGATGAGCAACGACTTCGATATCCACAATGCCGGCGGCCTGGTGCCGATGGTGGTCGAGCAGAGCGCGCGTGGCGAGCGGGCCTACGACATCTATTCCCGCCTGCTCAAGGAGCGTGTGATCTTCCTGGTGGGTCCGGTGGAAGACTACATGGCCAACCTGATCGTGGCACAGCTGCTGTTCCTGGAATCCGAGAACCCGGACAAGGACATCCACCTCTACATCAACTCCCCGGGGGGGGGCGTCACCGCCGGCATGTCGATCTACGACACCATGCAGTTCGTCAAGCCCGATGTCTCCACCGTCTGTATCGGCCAGGCGGCGAGCATGGGCGCGCTGCTGCTGGCCGGGGGGGCGGCGGGCAAGCGGTTCTGTCTGCCCAACTCGCGGATGATGATCCACCAGCCGCTGGGGGGTTACCAGGGCCAGGCCTCGGACATCGAGATCCACACCCGCGAGATCCTCGGTATCCGCGACAGGCTCAACCAGATCCTGGCGCACCATACCGGCCAGGACATCGAGACTATCGCCAAGGATACCGACCGCGACAACTTCATGAACGGTGCCCAGGCCGCCGAGTACGGCCTGATCGATGCCGTGCTGGATAAGCGGCCGACATCCTGATAGCGTGAAACTTATCCACGCACGCTCGATTCAGGCGCGATTCACATGATTCCCGGCGGCCCGAGGTCACCGGCGAGAATACGGCGACAGCTGGTCGCCGAAGCGAGAGAGGTACGCGAATGGCCGACGGCAAAGGCAAGGACGAAGGCGGCAAGCTGCTCTATTGTTCGTTCTGCGGCAAGAACCAGAACGAGGTGCGCAAGCTGATTGCCGGCCCGTCCGTCTATATCTGCGATGAGTGTGTCGATCTGTGCAACGACATCATTCGCGAGGAGGTTCTCGATGCCGATGCCGAGAGCGACGAGGAGCGTCTGCCCGTACCCCGCGAGATTCGTCACACCCTCGACGATTACGTGATCGGCCAGGACCGCGCCAAGATGGTGCTGTCCGTGGCGGTCTATAACCACTACAAGCGCCTGCGTTCCGACGTGAAGGGCGACGACGTGGAACTCGGCAAGTCGAACATCCTGCTGATCGGTCCCACCGGCAGCGGCAAGACCCTGTTGGCCGAGACCTTGGCACGACTGCTCAACGTGCCCTTCACCATTGCCGACGCCACCACCCTCACCGAGGCTGGCTACGTGGGCGAGGATGTCGAGAACATCATCCAGAAGCTGCTGCAGAAGTGTGACTACGATGTGGAGAAGGCCCAGCGCGGCATCGTCTACATCGACGAGATCGACAAGATCTCGCGCAAGTCGGACAACCCCTCCATCACCCGGGATGTGTCGGGGGAGGGCGTGCAGCAGGCGCTCTTGAAGCTGATCGAGGGGACTACCGCCTCGGTGCCGCCCCAGGGAGGGCGCAAGCACCCGCAGCAGGAGTTCCTGCAGGTCGATACCGGTAACATCCTGTTCATCGTCGGTGGTGCCTTCGCCGGTCTGGACAAGGTGATCCGCGATCGCGCCGAGAAGGGCGGCATCGGTTTCAATGCCACCGTCAAGAGCAAGGACGAGGCCAAGGGCGTCGGGGCCCTGCTGGCCGACGTGGAGCCCGAGGACCTGGTCAAGTTCGGCCTCATTCCCGAGTTCGTCGGCCGCCTGCCGGTCATCGCCACCCTCACCGAGCTCTCCGAGGATGCCCTGATCCAGATCCTCACCGAGCCCAAGAACTCGCTGATCAAGCAGTACGCCCGGCTGTTCGAGATGGAGGGCGTCGAGCTCGAGTTCCGCGACGATGCCCTGCGTGCGGTGGCGGGCAAGGCCATGGCGCGCAAGACCGGGGCCCGCGGTCTGCGCTCGATCCTCGAGTCGGTGCTGCTCGACACCATGTACGAGATTCCCTCGCTGGAGGGGGTGAGCAAGGTGGTCATCGACGCCTCGGTGATCGACGGCGATAGCGAGCCGCTGTTGATCTATTCGCAGCAGGAAGAGTCGCGCAGCGACGGTACCGACGGTTAGGCGCGGGTCCGCCCGCGCCTGATGTGGGAGCGAATTCAGTCGTGATGTGCCGAGTGGGGCGCCCTTGCGGCGCCTGCCCGACACCTCTCGCGTTGGATTGGCTCCCGTTTCGTTTCCGGCGCCTGCGCCTTGCAAAGCCGCTCCGTCGCCCCCACTCCCCCAAGTATCCGATACAAGTGTCCGATAGAGTCCGTATTCATCCGATTTCGTTTGAGGAACGTCTGCGATGCAGCAGAACGCCGAACAGACCCTGAGTCTGCCCCTTTTGCCGCTGCGGGACGTGGTCGTCTACCCGCAGATGGTCATTCCGTTGTTCGTCGGCCGGGAAAAGTCGATCCAGGCCCTCGAGGCGGCCATGGCTGCCGACAAGCGTGTCCTGCTGGTGGCCCAGCGCGAGGCCAGCAAGGATGATCCGGACGGGGAGGATCTATTCTCCATCGGCACCGTGGCCGAGATCATGCAACTGCTCAAGCTGCCCGATGGCACCGTCAAGGTGCTGATCGAGGGCACGTCGCGTGCCGATGTCGGCGAGATCCTGGTCGTCGACGAGGGCTACAGCCGGGCCGAGTTGACACTGCGCGAGAGCGAGCCGCTCACCGCCCGGGAGCAGGAGGCCCTGGTTCGGGTGCTGCTCAACCAGTTCGAGCAGTACGTCAAGATGTCGCGGAAGGTGCCCAACGAGGTGCTCAACTCCCTCTCCGGGATCGAGGACCCGAGCCGCCTGGTCGACACCATCTGCGCCCATCTGTCGCTGAAGATCGGCGACAAGCAGCAACTGCTGGAGATGGATCGGGTGCGCGATCGCATCGAGCATCTGATGGCGCTGATCGAGTCCGAGATCGATCTGCTGCAGGTCGAGAAGCGCATCCGCTCGCGGGTCAAGGACCAGATGGAGAAGTCCCAGCGCGAGTACTACCTCAACGAGCAGATGAAGGCCATCCAGAAGGAGATGGGCGAGCTCGAGAACGTGCCCAACGAGGCCGACAAGTACGAGCAGGCGATCAAGGAATCCGGCATGCCCAAGGAGGCGGCCGACAAGGCGAACCAGGAGCTCGGCAAGCTGAAGATGATGTCGCCGTCGTCGGCCGAGGCCACCGTGGTGCGCTCCTACCTCGACTGGCTGGTGTCGGTGCCGTGGAAGAAACGCACCCGGGTCAGGCACGACCTGGTCCACGCCCAGCAGGTGCTCGACGAGGACCACTACGGCCTCGACGAGGTCAAGGCGCGCATCCTCGAGTACCTCGCCGTGCACAAGCGGGTCAAGAAGCTCAAGGGGCCGGTGCTCTGCCTGGTGGGGCCGCCCGGGGTCGGCAAGACGTCGCTGGGGCAATCCATCGCCCGGGCCACCAACCGCAAGTATGTGCGACTGGCGCTCGGCGGGGTGCGTGACGAGTCCGAGATCCGCGGTCACCGTCGCACCTACATCGGCTCGCTGCCCGGCAAGTTGATCCAGCGCATGGCCAAGGCCGGGGTCAAGAACCCGCTGTTCCTGCTCGACGAGGTCGACAAGATCGGCATGGATCATCGCGGTGATCCGGCGTCGGCGCTGCTCGAGGTGCTCGACCCGGAACAGAACGATACCTTCAGCGACCACTACCTGGAGCTCGACTACGACCTCTCCGAGACCCTGTTCATCTGCACCGCCAACTCGATGAACATTCCCGGACCGCTGCTCGATCGCATGGAGGTGATCCGCCTGCCGGGCTACACCGAGGACGAGAAGCTGGCCATCGCGCGGCGCTACCTGGTGCCCAAGCAGCTCAAGGCCAACGGCTTCAAGGACGAGGAGCTCGCCTTCTCCGACGAGGCGCTGCTCGAATTGATCCGCTACTACAGCCGCGAGGCCGGGGTGCGCGAGCTGGAGCGGCAGATCGCCAAGGTGTGTCGCAAGGTGCTGCGCGAGCGTCTCGAACGCGAGGTCAAGGAGGGCGCCCAGGCACCGGTGGTGCTGGCGGCGGCGGACATCGAGCCCTACGCCGGGGTGCGTCGTTACAGCTACGGCCTGGCCGACCAGGAGGATCAGGTGGGGCGCGTGACCGGCCTGGCCTGGACCTCGGTGGGTGGCGAGTTGCTCAACATCGAGTCGGTGGTCACCCCCGGCAAGGGGCGCATCAACAAGACCGGCTCGCTGGGCGACGTGATGAAGGAGTCGGTGAGCGCCGCCCATACCGTGGTGCGTGCCCGCGCCCTGGCGCTGGGGATCGACCCGGAGCGCTTCGAGAAGGAGGACCTGCACATCCACGTGCCCGAGGGCGCCACCCCCAAGGACGGGCCGAGTGCCGGCATCGCCATGGTGACGGCCATGATCTCGGCCTATACCGGGCGCCCGGTGCGCTGCGACGTGGCCATGACCGGTGAGGTCAACTTGCGCGGCGAGGTATTGCCGATCGGTGGGCTAAAGGAGAAATTGCTGGCTGCTCGGCGCGGTGGTATAAAGATCGTGCTTGTGCCCGAAGAGAATCGCCGGGACCTCAAGGAGGTTCCGGACAATATCAAGGAAGCACTCGACATCAGGCCTGTGCGCTGGATCGATGAGGTCATGGAGGTGGCGCTGGCGGAGAAGCCGGATGCAGCAAGCGAGGAATCTCGACCGGACGATTCAACCTCTTCGCACCCGATGATCAGCACGCATTAACGACAAAAAGTCCATCATGCCGGAGTGAAAAGCCCGACATGATGGGGTTTGGCGCGTGAGGTTGCTTGACAGATGTTTCATCGCATTGCTATAAATTGCGCCATGCTTTGATCGCGTTAGCCAGCCGAAAGTCGCGTCGATTAGAGTCATTTTCTGAAACAGTCAAGGGGTGAAGTGTGAACAAGTCCGAGCTGATCGAAGCCATCGCTGCGTCTGCCGATATTCCCAAGGCAGCCGCTTCCCGTGCTCTGGATGCCATGGTCGAGACCGTGGCCGAGAGCCTCAAGAAGGGCGAGAGCGTCTCTCTGGTGGGCTTTGGTACCTTCGCCGTGAAGGAGCGCGCCGCCCGTACCGGCCGCAACCCGCAGACCGGCCAGCCGATCCAGATCAGCGCTGCCAAGGTGCCGAGCTTCAAGGCCGGCAAGGCGCTCAAGGATTCCGTCAACTGAGTGGACGGTGGCGTCCGCACCACTGACGGTTGATCTCCTACAGGCGCATCGCCCCGGCGGTGCGCCTGTCTTCGTTTACCACAGCACTTTGCCGAGGCCTGCATGCTGCAAAGTATTCGAGATCGCTCCAGGAGTTGGGGTGCCAAGATCATCGTCGCCGCCGTGGTCGTGACCATGGCGCTGTTCGGCGTGGAGTCCCTGGTGGGACTGTTCGGCGGCGGTGGTGACGATATCGTCAAGGTCAACGGCGAGCCGATCACCCGCCAGCAGCTCGAGATGGAGGTGCAGCGCGCCATCCGCAGTGGCCAGGTGCCACCGGAGCAGGAGCGAGCCCTGCGCAATCAGATGCTCGACCAGTTGATCACGGATCGTCTGCTGACCCAGTATGCCGAGGAGGGCGGGCTGTACCTCTCCGAGGAGCAGCTCGACCAGCTGATCGTCTCGCTGCCGGAGTTCCAGGACCAGGAGGGGCGCTTCTCCAGCGAACTGTTCCGCAATCGACTCGCCGGTGCCGGCTATACGCCGCTCTCCTTCCGCGAGGAACTGCGCGTCGACATGAAGCGCCAGCAGTTGCAGCAGGGGCTGGCCTTCAGCGACTTCACCCTCCCTTCCGAGCGGGAGACCCTGGGAGCGCTGCAGCGCCAGACTCGCAGCTTCCGCCATCATGCCCTCTCGGCCGCCGACCTCGACGACGAGCCGGAGGTCACCGAGGAGGCGATGCAGCGCTACTACGAGGCCAATGCCGAGCGCTATCAGCGTCCCGAGCAGGTTCGCCTGGAATACGTGATCATCGATCGCCAGCAGATGGCCGACGAGATCGAGGTCGAGGAGGAGGAGCTGCGGGCGCTATGGCGGGAGCGGGGGCGCGACGCCGATCGTCGAGTCTCGCATATCATGCTGACCTTCAACGGCGAGCGCTCCCGCGAGGAGGCCGTGGCCGAACTCGAGGCCGCGCGCGAGCGCCTGCTCGCAGGCGAGGCCTTCGCCGATCTGGCCGCCGAGCTCTCCGATGATGCCGTCTCGGCCGAGCAGGGCGGGGATCTCGGCGTGATCAGCCGCGGCTTCTTCGGCGAGGAGTTCGAGAGCGCCGCCTTCGCGCTGGACGCGGGCCAGGTCTCGGACATCGTCGAGACCGACAATGGCCTGCACCTGCTCAAGGTCACGGCGCTGGAGCGCGAGCCCTTCGAGCGGGTGCGCGACGAATTGCGCCGCGAATTGGCATTGTCGCGGGTGTCCGGTGAGTTCAATGAGCGCGTCCAGCGCCTGATCGACGAGAGCTTCGCCGCCGATGATCTGCGTAGCGTCGCCGACGATATCGGTCTGACGCTTCACGAAAGCGACTGGACCTCGCGCGACGGGGCCGAAGGCGTCCTCTCCGAGCCGGGGGTGATGGCCGAGGCGTTCACGACCGATGTGCTCGAGGAAGGCTACAACAGCGAGGTCATCGAGCTCGACGAGGACCGTCGCATGGTGCTGAGGGTGGCGGACCATCGCGAGGCGACCGTGCTCGAGCTCGATGAGGTGCGGGACAGGGTGCGGGCCAGCGTCGCGGCGAACCTGCGCCGCGAGGCGCTGACGGAGCTCGCGGCCGAGCGGGTCGAGCAGTTGCGTGCCGGCGAGGCGCCCGAGATCGAGTGGCAACAGGCCGAGGGGGTCAGCCGCCAGGCGGTCGGCGAGCTCCCCCAGGCGGTAGTGCAGACCGCCTTCCGCCTGCCGGCGCCCGAGAACGACGAGCCGGTCTACGGCCATGCCGTCGCCGGCGACCGGGTCGTGCTCATCGCCCTGGATCGTGTCGAGGCGGGAGAGGTCGACAGCGAGGTCGAGCTCTTCGTGGCGCGTATGGCCGAGCGACTGCGCGCCCAGGCGGCCATCCAGGGGCTGCTCGACGACCTGCGCGACAGGGCCGAGATCGAGCGGCTCTGAGCCGAAGGCGGGAACCAGGGAGGGGCGCTGTGGCGCCCCTCTTTTCCGTCTTCGTTTTTATACCGTTATCTTCCCGAAGGCCCGCCACATCCCCTGCGGACCGGTTATCCTCATCCCCTGCGGACCGGTCATGCTCGGCGAGACGGGGGCTCGCCGACGGTGACGTCGCAGGGATGGTAATGTTATCTTGTAACAATCAACGTCTCGCCAGGGCTCCCGTCGTATGTCGACCCCCGTCTCCAACGTCGCCGTCCACCTGATCACCGGTTTTCTCGGTAGTGGCAAGAGTTCACTGATTCATCGCCTGATCGAGCAGAAGCCCGCCGAGGAGCGCTGGGCGGTACTGATCAACGAGTTTGGCCAGGTGGGCATCGACCAGGCGATGTTCAACGAACGCGACGACCTGGTGGTCAAGGGGCTGCCCGGGGGGTGCCTCTGCTGCCAGCTTGCCTTCGTGATGCAGGCGACCCTGGTCAACCTGCTGCACCGGCATCGTCCCGATCGCCTGATCATCGAGCCATCGGGGCTCGGTCACCCGGCCGGGCTGCTCGAGGTACTGCGTGGGGAGGCCTTCCAGAGCGTGCTGGAGGTGCGCGACATCATCGCGGTGCTCGATCCACGGCGGCTGGACGATTCTCGTGCCCGGGAGCACGAGACCTTCCGCGACCAGCTGGAGATGGCCGATGCGGTGGCCCTGACGATGACCGACCTGTCGACCCCGGCGCAGGTCGCGGCCGCCCGGGAGCGGATGGAACGGCACTGGCCGCCTCGGCGCTGGATCGCCGAGGCGCCCCATGGGGACTTGCCGGTGACGCTGCTGCTGGAGAGCGGGGCCCGCCGCGGCGAGATCGGGGAGAAGGGCAGCCGCGAGCATCGTGAGCTGCGTGACGCGGCGAGTCATGTGCTGATGCTCGACGACTTTGCCGCGCTGCGCCCCGAGCCGGGGCGGCCACAGCGCGAGGTCGGGGAATCGCTCGGCTATGCCACCCTGGGCTGGCGGTGGCATCCCGACGATATCTTCGACCTGGACCGGGTTACCGCCTTGTTGGGTCGGCTGCCGCGCGGGCTGCGGATCAAGGGGGTGCTGCACACCGAGGCCGGCTGGCGGCTCTACAACCGCGCCGAGGGCACGGTGAGCCTGACCACCAGCGGCTGGCGGCAGGATTCGCGGCTGGAGGTGATCGGCGAGGCGGGCCGCCTGCCCGAGGAGGAAGGGCTGGAAGCCGCGCTTCAGGCGTGCCTGAGCTGAAGGCGGCACCAGCGTCTAGAAGCTGAATTCGCGAAGCTCCGGCTCGGCGCGGTCCTCGACCACGATCTCCCAGCCCCGATCGGGTCGCCAGTCGCCGAGGACGTAGCGCCGGGCGGGCCGGCCGTCGATCTCCAGCGCGTGCACGGCGGGGCGGTGGGTGTGGCCGTGGACCAGGGTGGTGACGCCGTGGTCGCGCATCGCCCGGATTACCTCCTCGGGGGTGACGTCCATGATGTCGTCGGCCTTGTTGGAGGTGGCCTCGCCGGACTGCTGGCGCAGCGACTGCGCCAGGGTGAGGCGGTCCTGGATCGGCATGGCCAGGACCTGCTGCTGCCACTGGGGATTGCGGGCCTGGGTCCGGAAGGCCATGTAGGCCTCGTCGCGGGTACAGAGGCTGTCGCCATGCATCAGCAGGACCCGCTCGCTGCCGAGCTCGACCACCGCGGGGTCGGTCAGGAGTTCGGCCCCGGCGTCGCGGGCGAAGCGCTCGCCGAGGAGGAAGTCGCGGTTGCCGTGCATCAGCCGGATCGCGGTGCCGCCATCGGCCAGGCGGCGCAGCGCCTCCGCCACCCGTAGTGCCAGGGTGGCGTTGCCGGTGGGGTCGGCGTCGCCCAGGTCGAGCAGGTCGTCGCCGATCCAGGCTTCGAAGAAGTCGCCGAGGATATAGAGGGCGTCGACGCCGTCGGCGCGCGCCTCGAGCCAGCTCAGGAAGCCTTCGGTGACCTCGGGGGCGCCGGGGTGCAGGTGCAGGTCGGATATCAGCAGGGTGGTCATGGTCGGCTCTCGCGGGGGCTGGGACGTAACGCAACACGCCCGCGGGAGGCGGGCGTGCGGCGGGACGGCGACAAGGCTCAGGCGTCGGCCTCGTCCTTGAAATAGGCGCGCTGGATGATGACGTCGTCGGTGGGCACGTCGGCGTGCATGCCGCGCCGGGTAGTGGGCACGGCCTTGATCTTCTCGACCACATCCATACCCTCGACCACTTCGCCGAACACGCAGTAGCCCCAGCCCTGGATCGACTTGCCGCTGTGGTTGAGGAAGTCGTTGTCGCCCACGTTGATGAAGAACTGGGCGGTGGCCGAGTGGGGGTCCTGGGTGCGCGCCATGGCCAGGGTCCCGGTGGCGTTGACCAGGCCGTTGTCGGCCTCGTTCTCGATCGGGTCGCGGGTCGGCTTCTGGTTGAAGTCGGTGTCGAAGCCGCCGCCCTGGATCATGAAGCCGTCGATCACGCGGTGGAAGAGAGTGTTGTCGTAGTGCCCGTCGCGCACGTACTGCTCGAAATTGGCTGCGGTCTTCGGTGCCTTCTCGCGGTTCAGGGCGATGGTGATGTCACCGAAATTGGTCTGCAGAATGATCATCGATAAGTTCCTGTACGATAAAGGGGCGTTGCCTTGGCGTTGCCCATGGGCGTGGCGCTATAATACCGGTTTTGCTTCGATGCGCGAAGCGAGCGGCAGCATCGCTCGGGGCTGATCCGGCGGCAGGCCTGCGAGGAGGCGCTGTGAACCCTTCCCTGGGCGCTACCGACGCCATCCCTGGCGTAGGACCTCCTCTTCGGCCTGCCCCCGGCGCCCCTCTCAGAGACGCGTCGTCATCGCTCATGCCGCCAGGCCCGCACCTTCAACCAGAGGCTGTTCTTCTCAACATGACCACCGATACCACCAGCGCGCCGAACTTCATCCGTCACCAGATCCGCGAGGAGATCGAAGCCGGGCGAACCGGCAAGATCGTGACCCGCTTCCCGCCGGAGCCCAATGGCTTCCTGCACATCGGCCACGCCAAGTCGATCTGCCTGAATTTCGGGCTCGCCGAGCAGTTCGGTGGTGACTGTCACCTGCGCTTCGACGACACCAACCCGGCGAAGGAGGAGCAGGCCTACATCGATGCCATCAAGGAGGACGTCGCCTGGCTGGGGTTCGAGTGGGCCGGGCCGGTACGCTTCGCCTCCGACTACTTCGACCAGCTCTACGCCTGGGCCCAGCACCTGGTGCGCGAGGGCAAGGCCTATGTCGACGACCTGTCGCCCGAGGAGATCCGTGAATACCGCGGCACCCTCACCGAGCCGGGGCGCCCCAGCCCCTACCGCGAGCGCAGTGCCGCCGAGAACCTCGACCTGCTCGAGCGCATGCGCGTCGGCGAGTTCGCCGAGGGCGAAAAGGTGCTGCGGGCGAAGATCGACATGGCGGCGCCGAACATCAACCTGCGCGACCCGATCCTCTACCGGATCCGCCATGCCCACCATCACCAGACCGGCGACAAGTGGAAGATCTATCCCTCCTATGACTTCACCCACGGCCAGTCGGATGCCATCGAGGGCGTGACCCACTCGATCTGTACCCTGGAGTTCGAGGACCACCGCCCGCTCTACGAGTGGTTCCTCGACAACCTGCCGGTGCCGGTGATCCCGCGCCAGATCGAGTTCGCCCGGCTCAACCTCAACTACACCCTGACCTCCAAGCGCAAGCTCAAGCTGCTGGTGGACGAGGGCATCGTCGACGGCTGGGACGACCCGCGCCTGCCGACGATCTCCGGCATGCGCCGCCGCGGTTATACCCCGGCATCGATCCGCAGGTTCTGCGAGATGATCGGCGTGACGCGCGCCGACGGCGGCCTGGTGGATATCGCCATGCTCTACCACGCCATCCGCTCGGATCTCGAGGACAACGCCCCGCGCGCCATGGCCGTGCTCAAGCCCCTCAAGGTGGTGCTGACCAACGTGGCCGAAGACTTCGAGGAGGTCTACGAGGTACCCGGCCACCCGGCCCGCGACGACATGGCCGTGCGCCGGGTTCCGTTGACCCGGGAGCTGTACATCGATCGGGACGACTTCATGGAGGCGCCGCCCAGGAAGTTCTTCCGCCTGGCGCCGGGCCAGGAGGTGCGCCTGCGCAACAGCTATGTCATCCGCTGCGACGAGGTGATCAAGAACGCGGCCGGCGAGATCGAGGCGCTTCACTGCTCGGTGGACTTCGACACCCTGGGCAAAAACCCCGAAGGCCGCAAGGTGAAGGGCGTGATCCACTGGGTCAGCGCCGCCCATGGCGTGCCCATGGAGGTGCGCCTCTACGACAACCTCTTCCAGGTCGAGCAGCCCGACAAGGACAAGGATGCCGACTTCCTCGACCACCTCAACCCCGAGTCGCTGGTGGTGTGCCGGGCGATCGGCGAGCCGAGCCTGGCCGATGCCGACCCCGAGTCGCGTTTCCAGTTCGAGCGGGTGGGCTACTTCTGTGCCGACCGCCATGCCAGCCGGGGCGAGGCGCTGGTGTTCAACCGCACCGTGGGGCTGAAGGACAGCTGGGCCAAGGTTCAGAAGCAAGAAGCCGAGAAGAAAGAGCAAGGCCAGAAGAAGGGGTGACATGCAGATCTACAACACGCTCACGCGCCGCAAGGAAGCCTTCACGCCCATCGAACCGGGCCGGATCCGCATGTACGTCTGCGGCATGACCGTCTACGACTACTGCCACCTGGGTCACGCCCGGGTGATGGTGGCCTTCGACGTCATTACCCGCTACCTGCGCTGGCGCGGCTTCGATGTCACCTATGTGCGCAACATCACCGACATCGACGACAAGATCCTCAAGCGCGCCGACGAGAACGGCGAGTCGATCGATTCGCTCACCACGCGCATGATCGATGCCATGCACGAGGACGAGGCGCGCCTGTTCGTGCTGCGCCCGGATCGCGAGCCCCGCGCCACCGGCCATATCGGCGAGATCGTCGCCATGATCGAGACGCTGATCGACAAGGGCTACGCCTATGCGGCGGACAACGGCGACGTCTACTACCGGGTGCGCCGGTTCGCGGGCTACGGCAAGCTCAACAACCGTGACCTCGACGAGATGCGCGCCGGCGCCCGGGTCGAGGTCGACGAGCACAAGGAGGATCCGCTCGATTTCGTGCTGTGGAAGGCGGCCAAGCCGGGGGAGGCGAGCTGGCCGTCGCCCTGGGGCGAGGGGCGTCCGGGCTGGCACATCGAGTGCTCGGCGATGTCGACCTGCTGCCTCGGCGAGACCTTCGACATCCACGGCGGCGGGCCGGACCTGACCTTCCCCCACCACGAGAACGAGATCGCCCAGAGCGAGGCGGCCACCGGCAAGCCCTACGTCAACACCTGGATGCACGCCGGGGCGGTGCGGGTGGACCAGGAGAAGATGTCCAAGTCGCTGGGCAACTTCTTCACCATCCGCGAGGTGCTCGAGGTGCACGACCCGGAGGTGGTGCGCTACCTGCTGGTGGCGAGCCACTACCGCAGCCCGATCAACTATGCGCCGGAGTCGCTCTCGGAGGCGCGCAAGTCGCTGGAGCGCTTCTACAATGCCCTCGACGGCGTGGCGCCGGAGGGCGCCGATGCCGCCACGGGCGAGGTGGATTCGCGCTTTACCGAGCGCTTCGTCGCCGCCATGGACGACGACTTCAATACGGCGGAGGCGCTCTCGGTGCTCTTCGACCTGACCCGTGAGCTCAACCGGACGAAGAAGGAGGCCCCCGAGCAGGCGCCGGCGCTGGTCCGCGAACTCCGCCGCCTGGGTGGCATCCTCGGGCTGCTCACCCAGGACCCGGCGGCTTTCCTCAAGGGCGGGACGGGGGATCTGCCGCTCCCCGAGACCGAGATCGAGGCGAAGATCGCGGCCCGTGCCGAAGCCAAGCAGGCCAGGGACTACGCCGCCGCCGACGCCATCCGCGACGAGCTGGCCGCACTCGGCATCGTGCTCAAGGATTCCCGCGAGGGCACGACCTGGGTGCTGGAGAAGCCCGACGCCTGACGTCGTTTCCGTCCGACCGCAGCATGACGCCCGGTCCGCCTCTCGGTGGCCGGGCGTCTTGCATGGGCGTTCGTATCACGGTGCGCAGTATTCTGCACATCCATGATGATACCTCCCTTTTTTGAGCGATATTTTTCTCATCATGGCGGCCTTCTGCTAAGCTTTGAGCAAAATAGCTCTCAAAAGGGGCCTCCATGCGACTGACCATTCAGATCCACCTGGCCCATGAGTGGCGGGATGCCGCCGTGCTGGAACTGCCGGCGCCGGACCAGGGGGTGCGGGGGCCGGCCAGACTGGCATACCTGCAGGATCATGCGTTGAGCTGGATGTTTCGGGACGATGAGCATGCCTGCAGCCTGGCGCTGCCCGTGGAGTTGATGATGACGCACCAGGAGCCGCGCTGGTTCGGCTTCCTGGAAGACATCATGCCGGCCGGGGCCAGTCGTCGCTTCTGGATCGCGCATCTCGGTCTTCAGGACATGCCGGTAGGTCGACAGGACACTGAGCTACTGGCCCGCGGCACCATTGCGCCGGTCGGCAATCTGCGGATCAAGGAGGCGATACCCCCGGCACCGGCCGGCTCTCGGTTGCGTGAGCAGCGCTTCGACCTGAATAGCGTGGTCGAGCGGCATGCCGATTTCCTGGAGTATGCCCAGCAGATGGGCGCCGCCAGCGGGGGGGCCACGGGGGCCGGCGGCGAGGCCCCCAAGCTGCTGCTGCGGTGCGGTCCGGACGACCGGGTCTGGATCGATACCTGGCAGGATGATCCCCGCCAGCCCGATGAACACCTGCTGGTGAAGTTTCCCCGGAGGCGCCGCAGCCGCGACGATTGCGACATCCTGCGTGCCGAGTATCACTACTATCAGGAACTGGCGACGCTGGGTGTCGATACCATCGAGACGTCGGCGATGCGACTGATGGAAGGCGAGCGCTATCCGTCGCTGTGGCTGCCACGCTTCGACGTGGCGTGGCGCGAGGACAAGCTGGTGCGCCATGGCCTGGAGTCGGTCTACTCCCTGCTGGGAGTCGCACCGGGCACCCACCTGGATCATTTCCGGGTCATTCGTCATCTCGTGGCACGCCTCGAGGCCCAGTACCGGGTGGTTGAACTCGGTGAGCCCTTCGACCGGGAAGGCTTCGTCACCGAGTGGGTCAAGCGCGACCTGCTCAACGTGGCCTTCGGGAACTCGGACAATCACGGCCGCAATACGGTGTTGCTCAAGCGCCCCGACGGTATCTGGCTATCCCCGGTCTTCGACTTCGCTCCCATGAAGGCGGATCCCGAAGGCGTGACGCGGACGACCCGCTGGGGGGCGCCCTTCGAAGAGGGGGGGGAGTTCGATTGGCGGGCCATTGCCGAGGCGCTGGCCGACCTGGTACCCGCCGAACGCCTGATGCACGAACTCCGTGCCCTGGCCGGGGGGCTCGTCGGGCTGGACGGGCGGCTGAGGGAGAGGGGCGTGCCGGACCGTATCCTGACGATGCCGGCGGTGGGGCTGAAGACGCTGGAGGCGCGCCTGGAACGTTGGGGGCTGTCATGAACCGCTCGAAGTCGGCAAGCGAGGACCGGGAAGCGAGGCTGCTGGCGCTGGTGCGCCGGCTGCTCGCCGGCGAGATCAGCGAGGGACGGCTGCTGAGCACGCTGCGGCGTGAGGTACTGGGCCTTTCGCAGGAAGAGTACGCCAGGTTGGTGGGCGTCAGTCGCCGGACCCTGTCGGACATGGAAGGCGACAAGGGCAATGTCTCGGTGGCGGTGATGAACCGGGTCTACCGGCCTCTCGGGCTGCGCGTCGGCCTGCTGCCCCGTCAGCCGTCACTGCTGCGCAGGGCGTTGGAGGAGGAAGCGTAGCCGTTAACGGGCAGTGGCGGCAGCGGGATCTGGCGGGGCCAGTCGTCGTCGACCAGGAAGAGGCGCCGCCAGCCGGCCTTGGGGTGGTGCAGCGCGACCTGCACCGGCGAGGCGGTGCGGCCGAAGTGCTCCGCCAGCTGCGACTCGAGGGTCCGCAGCGGCAGCAGGGCCTCGGGGCGGGGCAGGGCGAACCAGTGGGGCTTGTGCAGCCAGGCGCCGCGGGTGCCGCGCGACAGGCCGTCGCGGAAGCGTCGCCAGTGGTGCCAGAACAACCAGGTGCCACGCAGGTGGTCGTCGGTAGCCTCTCGCGGCGGAGGCAGGGGGGCGTGCCAGGGATAGAAGAGCACCCCGGGGATGGCCAGCCGCCGGTGGAGGGCCGGTGCCCGGCTGGTGCCGGACATGTCGGGCAGCATCAGGGCGCGGATGGCCTCCCGGGCCTCGAGGGTCTCGGTCAGCCGCAATTGATGCCGGTGCAGGTGCTCGCGCTTGGTGGCGAGGCTGTCGGCACCGCCGGGACCGATCCAGCGCGACTGGTCGTCGGGGGCGCCGGGCCCCTCCGGCAGGCCGAGGTAGAACTTGATGGCGACTTCCAGGTGGACCGGGGTCGGATCCTCGCGGTAGCGATAGAGCAGGTCGAGTTCGCCCAGCGTCACCTTGTCGCGGTGGATGCGCAGGTTGTGGGCCAGCAGTCGGGTATCCGGCGCGGTTTCCAGCAGGAACTGCCAGAGGCATTCATGGTAGAGGCCCATGCGGCCCCTGAGCGACTCGCCGATGCGGCGTGTCAGCGCCTCGGGATTCGCCTCCAGCGCATCGAGCCAACCGGCCAGGGCCGCGTCGTCGGCGAGCCCCAGCTCGTCGCGGGTCGGCCGCCCGCGCCAGGGCATGTCGAGCAGGTCCGGTGCCAGCAGGATCCAGGCCAGGTCCCGCACCAGCGGGGCGTGGCAGCGATCGAGGAGGTCGTGGGGCGGCGGGATCATGGTCGAGTCTTTCACGTTGAGTCCGCTGTCTGACAGCCAAGCTATACAGGCCTTATACTCTGGCTACATTCACCAGCATACGGGTGGTACGCATGAACCGCACCCTGAACGGACTCGCCGCACTGGCCACCGGCACCCTGCTGACGCTATCCGCGGTCCACGCCGATGAGCCGGTCGTGGTCTCCTCGAAGATCGATACCGAAGGCTCGGTGCTGGGTCAACTGATCCTGCAGCGCCTCGAGGCCGGTGGTATCGAGGTCCAGGATCGCCTGCAACTGGGGGGCACCAGCATCGTGCGCGAGGCGCTGCTGGCCGGCGAGATCGATCTCTACCCGGAGTACACCGGGAACGGGGCCTTCTTCTTCGACATGACCGACAGCGACGTCTGGCACGATGCCGAGCGGGCCTTCGAGACGGTGCGCGAGCGCGACGCCGACAACGGCCTGGTGTGGCTGACCCCGGCCAATGCCAACAATACCTGGGCGATGAGCGTGCGTGGCGATCTGGCCCGGGAGCACGGCCTCGCGACCCTCGAGGACCTGGCCGATTACCTGGCCGATGGGGGCGAGTTCAAGTTCGCCGCCAGTGCCGAGTTCGTCGAGTCCGAGCAGGCTCTGCCCGCCTTCCAGCAAGCCTATGGCTTCGCGCTCTCCGAACAGCAGCTGCTGGTGCTCTCCGGCGGCAACACCGCGGCTACCATGCGTGCCGCTGCCCAGCAGACCAGCGGCGTCAACGCGGCGATGACGTACGGCACCGACGGCGGTCTCGGGGCACTGGGCCTGGTGGTGCTGGAGGATACCCTGGGCGTGCAGCCGGTCTACCAGCCCGCCCCGGTGGTGCGCGAAGAGGTGCTCGCGGTCTACCCCGAGATCGAGACGCTGCTGGCGCCGGTCTTCGCGGCCCTGGACCTCGCGACCCTGCAGCGGCTCAACGGTGACGTGGCGGTCAACGGCCTCGATCCCCGTCAGGTGGCGGCGGACTTCCTCGACGACCTGGACGATTGAACGTCGGCATGCGCAGGGAGGCGCCACGCCCCAACCGGGTATTGCCGCTGCTGATGCTGGTCGTCCTGGCCGCCTGGCTGGGGCTGGATGGGGTCAGCGTGGCGCCCAACCGCATCGTGCCCGGTACCGGCTTTCGCGCCCATGAAGTGATCGGCTGGGCCGGCGCATTCGCCGCCGGCCTGCCGCTAGTGGCGGTGGTGGCCCTCGCCTGGCGACCGACGACGAGACGGCTGCGAGTCGCCCTGGCCCTGGTCGTGCTGCTGTTGATGGCGATGCCGGCCTGGCTGGGCCTCGCCGCGCTGTATCTCGTCGACCCGGCGCTGCCCCAGGCGCGGCTGGGCCTCGGTCCCGCCTTCTGGGTGGTGCTGTTCCTGCTGCTGCTGGCCCTGATCGAGCTGCGCTCCCGCCTGACCCTGCCGCGGCTCGCGGGCTGGGCCTTGCTGCTGCCGGTGCTGTTCGCCTGGTGGTTCGCCCTGTCATCCTGGCTGACGCCCCTGGCGCTGCTGCAGGAGTATCGGGGGCGCAGCGACCAGTTCGCCGAGGCCGTGCTGTACCACCTTGCCCTGGTCGGGGCGGCGGTGGGCGCGAGCCTGTTGCTCGGGGTCGCCCTGGCGCTCGCCATGCGCCGCCATGCCGGTCTGCAGAAGGCCGGCTTCGGCATGCTCAACTTCCTGCAGACCATCCCCAGCCTGGCCCTGTTCGGTCTGCTGCTGGCGCCGCTGGCCTGGCTGGCGGCCAATGTCGAGTGGTTGGCGGCACTCGGTGTGCGGGGGATCGGCTGGGCGCCGGCCTTCCTTGCCCTGGTCGGCTACAGCCTGCTGCCCATGGTGCGCAACACCTGCGTGGCCCTGGAGGGGGTGGACCCGGCGGTGATCGAGTCGGCCCGGGGCATGGGCATGAGCCGGTACCAGGTATTCCTGCAGGTCCGCCTGCCCCTGGCCTTGCCGGTGATGCTCGAGGGGCTGCGCATCACCACGGTGCAGGCCATCGGCCTCACGGCCGTGGCGGCCCTGATCGGTGCCGGTGGGCTGGGCCGCTTCATCTTCCAGGGGCTGGGGCAGGCGGCCATGGACCTGGTGCTGCTGGGGGCCCTGCCGATCCTCTTGATGGCGCTGGTGGCCGATGCCTTGCTGGGGGCCCTGACCGCACGACTGCACCCGGGAGGGGCGAGATGATCGAACTGTTCGGCGTGACCAAGCGTTTCGGTAACGAGTCCGCCGTGGATGGCATCTCGCTGCGTGTCGAGCGGGGCGAACTCTGTGCCCTGGTGGGCACCTCCGGCTGCGGCAAGTCGACCACCCTGCGCATGATCAACCGCCTGCTCGAGCACAGCGAGGGCGAAATCCATCTCGATGGCCAGCCGGTCCGCGACTTCGACGAACAGACCCTGCGTCGACGCATCGGTTACGTCATCCAGAGCACCGGCCTCTTTCCCCACTGGACGGTGGCCCGCAACATCGGCCTGGTGCCGCGCCTGCTGAAATGGCCCCGGGCCAGGATCCAGTCACGGATCGAGGAACTGATGACGCTGCTGGGCCTGCCGATGGAGAGCTTCGCCGACAAGTATCCCCACCAGCTCTCCGGCGGCCAGGCCCAGCGCGTCGGTGTCGCCCGTGCCCTGGCGGCCGACCCCGAGATCCTGCTGATGGACGAGCCCTTCGGCGCGCTGGATCCCATCACCCGGGACACGCTGCAGGAGGAACTGCGCGCGCTCCAGTCGCGGCTGCACAAGACCATCGTCTTCGTCACCCATGACATGGACGAGGCGTTGCGCCTGGCCGATCGACTGGTGGTGATGGACGCCGGACGCATCGTCCAGCAGGGAGCCCCGCTCGACCTGTTGCGCGAACCCGCGGACGACTTCGTCGCCTCGTTGCTGGGGGGCGATGATCGTGGCCTCAAGGAGGCGGCGTTGACCCGGGTCGCCGAGCGGATGCTGCCGCTCTCGCCGCGGTTGATCTCCAGGGCGCGGGTGCACCGCGAGGCCACCCTGCGCCAGGCACTGGCGGTGATGTTCCGTGAGCATGCCGAGCGGCTCACGGTGGTCGACGACGAGGACATGGCGGTGGGGGAGTTGTCGCTGCGGCGCCTGGTGGGGGCCCGGCAGCATGAGTGAGGCGGCACTGATGTCGGGTCTCGCCGCCGGGCTGCGGCGCTGGCGACTGCCCCTCGTGTGGCTCGGTCTGCTGCTGCTGGCGAGCCTTGGCATGGGCGAACTGGAGGCCGGGTTCCGCTGGCTCGAACCGGACTCGCGCGAGGTGATCTATCGGCGTACCGAGTTCCTGACGCTGCTCGGTCGTCACCTGTTGGTGGTCGGAGTGGCCTCGCTGCTGGCGGCACTGGCCGGGGTAGGGGCGGCGGTGCTGGTCACGCGCCCGTTCGGTCGTGACTTTCTGCCGCTGGTGGCCCAGCTCGCCTCCATGGGCCAGACCTTTCCGCCGGTGGCGGTGCTGGCCCTGGCGGTACCGGTGCTCGGCTTCGGCACCCTGCCGATCATCGTCGCTCTGGTGCTCTATGGCCTGCTGCCCATCGTCCGCAACGGCCTGGCCGGGCTCCAGGGCATCGACCCGTCGGTCCACGAGGCGGCCCGCGGCATGGGCATGAGCCGGCGGCAGGTGCTGCGGCAGGTGGAGCTGCCGCTGGCCGCGCCGGTGATCCTGGCCGGGGTGCGGACCTCGGTGACCATCAACATCGCCACCGCTGCTCTCGGGGCGACCGTGGGGGCGAGTAACCTCGGCGATCCCATCATCTCCGGCATCGTCAACGGCAATACCGCCTACATCGTCCAGGGCGCGCTGTTGATCGGGCTGCTGGCGCTCACCGTCGACAGTGCCTTCGAACGCCTGCTGCGCAGCGAGCGCTAGGGCAAATATCGACGACGGCAGTGTTTTCGCTTGGAATTTGCCTCAGGGCTGGCAAGATGGGGGCGTTTGATGGCAATCTTACGTTAACGTCAACTGTCAGACGTTGGCGGTGCGCTGGAGCAAACCTCTGGCGCCTGGCTACATTAGAGATGACACTGCCCTCACGAGGGGCGGTTGAGCTCCTGCCACCACCCAAGGATCAGGACGATGACAACCACACAAGACATCCATTCGCCGGACTTCCTGGCCGGCGACGAGTTCACGATCCCCACCTTTCGCCTGTTGCAGCAGGACGGCACCCTGTTCGAGGGCGCCGAGCCGCCCGAGCTGGATCGCGACAAGGCACGCCGCATCTATCACGCGATGGTCTTCACCCGGGTGCTCGACGAGCGCATGATGGCCGCCCAGCGCCAGGGGCGGCTCTCCTTCTACATGCAGTGTACCGGGGAGGAGGCCGCGGTGATCGGGGCCACGGCGGCGCTGGACGACGCCGACATGATCATGGCCCAGTACCGCGAGCAGGGCGCGCTGGCCTACCGCGGCTTCACCTTCGACGAGTTCATGAACCAGCTGTTCGGCAACGAGCTGGACTACGGCAAGGGGCGCCAGATGCCGATCCACTACGGGTCGCGCAAGCTCCACTACATGACCATCTCCTCGCCGCTGGCCACCCAGATTCCCCAGGCGACCGGCTACGCCTATGGCCAGAAGCTGGCCGGCGACGGCCACTGCACCACGGTGTTCTTCGGCGAGGGGGCGGCCTCGGAGGGCGACTTCCACGCCGCCCTCAACATGGCGGCGGTGCACAAGGTCCCGGTGATCTTCTTCTGCCGCAACAACGGCTACGCCATCTCCACCCCCGCCGTCGAGCAGTTCGCCGCCGACGGCGTGGCGCCGCGGGCCTTCGGCTATCGCATGCACGTGATCCGCGTCGACGGCAACGACATCCTGGCGGTCTACCAGGCCACCCGCGAGGCGCGTCGCCTCGCCGTCGAGCACAACCAGCCGGTGCTGATCGAGGCCATGACCTATCGCCTGGCGGCCCACTCCTCGTCGGACGACCCCTCCGGCTATCGCTCGCGAAAGGAGGAGGAGGCCTGGCGCGAGAAGGATCCCATCCTGCGCATGCAGCGCTGGCTGAGCGGCCGGGAGTGGTGGAGCGAGGACGAGGAGAAGGCGCTCCAGGAGCGCCTGCGCCGCGAGGTGCTGGAGACCATGAAGCGTGCCGAGAAGCGCCCGCCGCCGCCGCTCGACAGCCTGGTCACCGACGTCTATGCCGACGTCACCCCGGCACTGCAGCGCCAGCTCGATCATCTCAAGACCCATATCCGCAAGTACCCGGACGCCTATCCGCGAGGGGCACGGTCACTCGACCCCGACGTGGTCGTCGGCGATGATGCAGCCGCCAAGGGAGGGGAGTGAGATGCCGAACATGAACATGCTGCAGGCGATCAACAACGCCCTGGACATCGCCATGGCCGAGGACGAGAAGGTGATCTGCTTCGGCGAGGACGTGGGCTTCTTCGGCGGCGTCTTCCGTGCCACCAGCCACCTGCAGGAGAAGTACGGCAAGGCGCGCTGTTTCAATACCCCGCTGGTGGAGCAGGGGATCATCGGCTTCGCCAATGGCCTGGCCGCCCAGGGGTCGGTGCCGGTGGCCGAGATCCAGTTCGCCGACTACATCTTTCCGGCCTTCGACCAGATCGTCAACGAGACCGCCAAGTTCCGCTACCGCTCCGGGGACCTGTTCAACGTCGGCGGCCTGACCATCCGCGCCCCCTATGGCGGCGGCATCTCGGGGGGGCACTACCACTCCCAGTCACCCGAGGCCTACTTCGCCCACACGCCGGGTCTCAAGATCGTGGTGCCACGCAATCCCTACCAGGCCAAGGGCCTGCTGCTGGCGGCGATCCGCGACCCGGACCCGGTGCTGTTCTTCGAGCCCAAGCGGCTCTACCGTGCCGCCACCGGCGAGGTGCCCGAGGAGGACTACCAGCTGCCCATCGGCGAGGCCGAGGTGACCAAGGAGGGCGCCGATATCACCGTGCTCGGCTGGGGGGCGCAGATGGAGGTGATCGATCGCGCCGTCGCGCTCGCCGAGAAGGAGGGTATCTCCTGCGAGGTGATCGACCTGCGCGCGATCCTGCCCTGGGACGAGGATACCGTGGTCGAGTCGGTGCTCAAGACCGGCCGCCTGGTGATCACCCACGAGGCGCCGCTCACCGGCGGCTTCGCCGGCGAGATCGCGGCCACCGTCGCCGAGCGCTGCTTCCTGTACCTGGAGTCGCCCATTGCCCGGGTGACCGGCCTGGATACGCCCTTCCCGCTGACCCTGGAGAAGGAGTACCTGCCGGACCACCTGAAGATCTTCGAGGCGATCAAGGCCACCCTGGCCTACTGACGGCCGCTATCAGCACAGGCGAGAGCCAGGACAGGAGAGGACGAGATGAGTGACTTCATGCTGCCCGATATCGGCGAAGGTATCGTGGAATGCGAGGTGGTCGAGTGGCGGGTCGCCGAGGGCGACGCCATCGAGGAGGACCAGCCCGTGGTCGAGGTGATGACCGACAAGGCGCTGGTGGAGATCACCGCCCCGGAGGCGGGGCGGATCACGCGGCTCTATGTGCCCAAGGGCGAGATCGCCAAGGTGCACGAGCCGCTGTTCGCCTACGAGAGCGAAGACGAGGCGGGCGTAGCGCCGCCGGCCGTCGGGGAGGCGGCGACCACGGCACCGCCCGCGGCCGCCGCCAAGGAGTTTATCCTGCCTGACATCGGCGAGGGCATCGTCGAGTGCGAGGTGGTCGAGTGGCGCGTGGCCGAGGGCGACGCCATCGAGGAGGATCAGCCGCTGGTCGACGTCATGACCGACAAGGCCATGGTGGAGATCACCGCCCCCGAGGCGGGCACGATCAGCAAGCTCCATGTGCCCAAGGGCGAGATCGCCAAGGTCCACGCCCCGCTGTTCGCCTATGTGCCGGCCCAGGCCGAGGAGGCCGAGGAGGCCGAGGCCAGGCCATCCGCGGCGACCGAGCGTCCGGCGCCGGCGGTGGCACCGGTCGCCACCGGGGGGCGTGGGCCCTATGGGCGGATTCCCGCCAGCCCCGCCGTGCGCCGCCTGCTGCGCGAGCACGGCCTGGCGCTGGAGTCGGTGCCGGGGTCCGGCAAGGACGGTCGCGTACTCAAGGAGGATGTGCTGCGCGTGCTCGACGCGGGCGGTCCCGATCGGCGCCGGCCGGAAACCACCGAAGCGGGGCGCCCGGCGGCCGACGAGGGCGCCCGCGAGGGGCCGGTGACCGGGGAGGTCCGGGTCGAGCCGCTGCGTGGCGTCCGCGCCGTGATGGCGCGTCGCATGGTGGAGGCGGCCACGACCATTCCCCACTTCCAGTATGGCGAGGAGATCGACGTCACCGAGCTGCTGGCGCTGCGCGAGCGGTTGAAGCCCAGCGCCGAGGCCCAGGGCACGCGCCTGACGCTGATGCCCTTCTTCATGAAGGCCATGGCCCTGGCGGTGCGCGAGGAGCCGATCCTCAACGCGCAGCTGAACGACGACGTCAGCGAGATCCACTACCAGCCGTCGGTCAACATCGGCATGGCGGTGGACAGTCGCTCGGGGCTGATCGTGCCCAACGTCAAGGGCGTGGAGCGTCGCACCCTGCTCGACGTGGCCCGCGAGATCCAGCGTCTGACCGGCGATGCCCGGGAAGGGCGGGTGGCGGCATCCGACCTCAAGGGCGGAACCATCAGCATTTCCAACATCGGGGCGCTGGGTGGCACCTATGCCGCGCCGATCATCAATGCACCCGAGGTGGCGATCGTCGCGATCGGCAAGAGCCAGTGGCTGCCGCGCTTCGACGCGCACGGCGACGTGACGCGGCGGGCGATCATGACCGTCACCTGGGCGGGCGATCATCGCCTCATCGACGGCGGCACCATCGCGCGCTTCTGCAACGCCTGGAAGGGCTATCTCGAGTCGCCGGAGACCATGCTCCTGCATCTGGGCTGAACCTGCCTTGCGCCCGGGGCCGACCACGGGCGCAAGGTGCCGAGGCAGGGCCCCTCCCGTCCCTCTGGCCCTGTCTCGGAAATACGAAGTCTACTTTCTTGCTTATCCTTTGACGACGTCTATCTTTCTATTTGCGACGGCATCGCTCCCTGTTCGGTCCCGATTGACAGGGCCCCGTGCGCGGGGGCGCGTCGGCAACCGATACCGAGTACACCAACACGCACGCCACGGCGCATTCGTCGGGATGGTCGAGGTCCAGTGTGCCTGCGAAGCAGTGCCGGCCTTCCCGGTTCACAGGAGGGGCGTTGCATGAAGCTAACAGTCAAGCACCACCAGGACTTCGGGGAGGACCCCCTGGCCTGTCGCGAGACGAGCCACTATCAGCGGGAGTACATCGAGGGCTTCGTCAACAAATGGGACGAGCTGATCGACTGGGAAAGCCGGGCCCGCAGCGAAGGAGCCTTCTTCATCGACATGCTGCGCGAGCACGGCGTGCGACGCGTGCTCGACGTGGCGACCGGCACGGGCTTCCATTCGGTGCGGCTGCTCGAGGCGGGCTTCGAGGTCGTCAGCGCCGACGGCAGTCCCGAGATGCTGGCCAAGGCCTTCGAGAACGGCTGCGTCCACGGCCACATCCTGCGCACCGTGCACGTGGACTGGCGCTGGCTCACGCGCGACATTCATGACCACTACGACGCGATCATCTGCCTGGGCAACTCCTTCACCCACCTGTTCTCCGAGCATGACCGGCGCAAGGCGCTTGCCGAGTTCTATGCCACTCTCAAGCACGATGGCTTGCTGATTCTCGACCAGCGCAACTATGACGCCATCCTCGACGTGGGGTATTCGACTCGGCACACCTATTACTACTGCGGCACCCATGTCTCCGTCTCCCCGGAGTACGTGGACAATGGGCTGGCCCGTTTCCGCTATGCCTTTCCGGACGATTCCACCTACCACCTGAACATGTTTCCGCTGCGCAAGGCGTACACCCGGCGGCTGCTGGAGGAGGTGGGGTTCCAGCGGGTGGATACCTATGGCGACTTCCAGGAGACCTACCGGGAGACGCAGCCGGACTTCTTCATCCACGTGGCGCACAAGCGCTATCGGGAGGCATGACCATGAACAAGATGATGAACAGCGCTCATGCAACGGCGGTGGCGACGGCGCGGGATTACTACAACAGCGACGACGCCGACAACTTCTACACCCTGGTCTGGGGCGGCGAGGACATCCATGTCGGACTCTACCGGCATCCCCGGGAAGCGGTCTTCGATGCCAGCCGGCGCACCATCGCCGAGATGGCCCGGCGCCTGCCGCACCTGAGCGCCGATACCCGGGTCCTGGACATCGGTGCCGGCTACGGTGGCTCGGCGCGTTTCCTGGCCCATGAGTTCGGCTGCCGGGTGACGGCGCTCAACATCAGCGAGCGCGAGAACGAGCGCGGCCGCCGGATGAATCGCGAGCAGGGGGTGGATCGACTGGTGACGATCATCGACGGCAGCTTCGAGGAGCTGCCCTTCGGGGACAGCGCCTTCGACGTGGTGTGGTCGCAGGATGCCATCCTGCACAGCGGCGACCGGCGGCGCGTCCTGGAGGAGGCGGTGCGGGTGCTGCGACCCGGCGGCCACTTCATCTTCACCGATCCGATGCAGGCCGACGACTGCCCGGTGGAGGTGCTGGAGCCGATCCTGGCGCGGATCCACCTGGACACGCTGGGCTCGCCGGGCTTCTACCGCGAGACGCTCGAGGTGCTCGGGCTCGAGGAGATGGGCTTCGATGACGCCTCCGGGATGATCGCTACCCACTACGGGCGAATCCGCGACCTGCTCATCGAGCACGAGGACGAGGTGGCGCGTGCGGTCAGCCGCGACTACATCGAGCGTATGAAGCGGGGCCTGCAGCACTGGGTCGACGGGGGACACAGGGGGCACCTGCGCTGGGGGATCTTCCTGTTCCACAAGCCCCAGGGCGACGCTGCCTGACCCAAGCCGCGTCATCGGCACGCGGAACCCTCGTGAGTGCCGCCGCGTCATCCCTGATGCCACGGCCGGACCCTGTGACGGAGAGGACACCATGACCAGACAGTATCTGTTCACTTCGGAGTCGGTTTGCGAAGGGCACCCGGACAAGGTGGCCGACCAGATCTCGGATGCCGTGCTCGACGCCATCATCGAGCAGGACCCGCGGGCACGGGTGGCGTGCGAGACGCTGGTCAAGACCGGCATGGTGATCATCGCCGGCGAGATCACCACCTCCGCCTGGGTCGATCTCGAGGAGCTCACCCGGCGCACGGTTTGCGACATCGGCTACGACAGCGCCGAGGTGGGCTTCGACGGGGCGACCTGTGCCGTGCTCAATGCCATCGGCAAGCAGAGCGTCGACATCGCCCAGGGGGTGGATCGGGCGTCCGAGGAAGCCCAGGGGGCCGGCGACCAGGGCATGATGTTCGGTTACGCCTGCAACGAGACCGAGGTGTTGATGCCGGCCCCCATCACCTACGCGCACCGCCTGATGCAGCGCCAGAGCGAGGTGCGGCGGCGTGGCGTCCTGCCCTGGCTGCGCCCGGACGCCAAGAGCCAGGTCACCCTGGTGTACGAGGACGGGGTGCCGGTGGCGGTGGACACCGTGGTGCTCTCCACCCAGCACGCCGCGAGCATCGCCCCGGCCGACCTCGAGGAGGCGGTAATGGAGGAGATCATCAAGCCGGTGCTGCCCGCCGAGTGGCTCGGCGAGCGCACCCGCTACTTCATCAACCCCACGGGCAATTTCGTCATCGGCGGGCCGGTGGGCGACTGCGGGCTCACCGGACGCAAGATCATCGTCGACACCTACGGCGGCATGGCGCGCCATGGCGGGGGCGCCTTCTCGGGCAAGGATCCCTCCAAGGTGGATCGCTCCGCGGCCTATGCCTGTCGCTACGTGGCCAAGAACATCGTCGCCGCCGGGCTCGCCGACAAGTGCGAGATTCAGCTCTCCTACGCCATTGGCGTGGACCATCCCACCTCCATCAGCATCGAGACCTTCGGCACCGGCCAGGTCGCCGAGGCGCGGCTGGTGGAGCTGGTGCGGGAGCTCTTCGACCTGCGGCCGTACGGCATCCTCGAGATGCTCGACCTGGTGCGTCCCATCTACCGGCCCACCGCGGTGTATGGCCATTTCGGGCGTGCCGAGGAGACCTTCACCTGGGAGCGTACGGACAAGGCCGAGCAGTTGCGCGAGGCCGCCACTACGCTGTAAGACGGAGTGACATCATGAACCCGATTGCCGAAGCTGAAGCGCAGACGGAGCACGCCATCGCCGATCCTGCCCTGGCGCCCTGGGGGCGCAAGGAAATCGCTATCGCCGAGACCGAGATGCCCGGCCTGATGGCGCTGCGCGAGAAGTACGCGGCCGAGCAGCCGCTCGCCGGTGCACGCATCGCCGGCTCGCTGCACATGACCATTCAGACCGCGGTACTGATCGAGACCCTGCTCGCGCTCGGGGCCGAGGTGCGCTGGGCCTCGTGCAACATCTACTCGACCCAGGATCACGCCGCCGCGGCGATCGCCGAGCGTGGCGTGCCGGTGTTCGCCTACAAGGGCGAGAGCCTGGAGGAGTACTGGGAGTTCACCCATCGCATCCTGGAGTGGCCCGATGGCGAGCCCAACCTGATCCTCGACGACGGCGGCGATGCCACCCTCGTCGTGACCCTGGGCGCCCGGGCGGAGCATGACCCGGCGATACTCGACGACCCCGGCAGCGACGAGGAGCGTGCCCTGTTCGCCGCCATCCACCGGTGCCTTGGCGAGCGCCCCGGCTTCTACACCCGGATCCAGGAGGCGCTGCTCGGGGTCAGCGAGGAGACCACCACCGGCGTCAAGCGCCTCTACGCCATGGAGCAGCAGGGCACGCTGCCCTTCCCGGCGATCAACGTCAACGATTCGGTGACCAAGTCCAAGTTCGACAACCTCTACGGCTGCCGGGAGTCACTGGTGGATGGCATCAAGCGTGCCACCGACGTGATGGTCGCCGGCAAGATCGCCGTGGTGGCCGGTTACGGTGACGTGGGCAAGGGTTGCGCCCAGAGCCTGAAGGCGCTCGGCGCCACGGTCTGGGTCACCGAGGTCGATCCCATCTGTGCCCTGCAGGCGGCCATGGAGGGCTACCGCGTGGTGACCATGGAGGAGGCCGCTCCCCAGGCGGACATCTTCGTCACTGCCACGGGCAACTATCATGTCATTACCCACGACCACATGCTGGCCATGAAGCACGAGGCGATCGTCTGCAACATTGGCCACTTCGACAACGAGATCGACGTGGCGAGCCTGCGCCAGTACCCGTGGGAGACCATCAAGCCGCAGGTCGATCACGTCACCTTCCCGGACGGCAAGCGCCTGCTGCTGCTCGCCGAGGGACGCCTGGTGAACCTGGGGTGCGCCACCGGTCACCCGAGCTTCGTGATGTCGGCCAGCTTCACCAACCAGGTGCTGGCGCAGATGACGCTGCTGCACAACCGCGGGGAGTACGGCACGGCGGTCCATGTTCTGCCCAAGTCCCTCGACGAGGAGGTGGCACGGCTGCACCTGGAGAAGATCGGGGCCCATCTCACCCGCCTGCGCGAGGACCAGGCGCGTTACCTCGGTGTGCCGGTGGACGGGCCCTTCAAGCCCGACTACTACCGCTACTGAGGCAGTGCCAGCCTCCGGGCGAGGCTCGCCAGCCGTCCCGGAGGCGGCGTCAACCCGGCCAGTGGAGGAGGGTGTCGGATGGAAAGCATGGCGCACCGCGCGGCTGCCCCGGTCGAACTCGTCGTGGAGGCCGTACCGCCGGAACTCGGCCAGGGGGCCGCCGGCCTTGACGCGGTACTGGAGCGTATCGCCGAGCTGGACGCGGCCCTGGGGCTGGATGCCGTCAATATCCCCGAGATCCGCGAGGAGGGCGGGAGGAGCCGCAAAGGGGAGCGGCGCCGTCCCTTCCTGCCGCGTGTGGAACCCCGTGTCCTGGCCGCCAGCATCCAGGAGCGGCTCGGCATCCCCTGCATCGTCAATCGCGTGGTGGTGCATCTCGAACGCGAGCGACAGCTCGACTGGTTCCGTGAGACCTGGGAACGCTACGGTATCCGGCGCTTCGTGCTCGTCGGGGGGGAGACCAGCGCCAGGCGCTATCCCGGGCCCTCGGTCACGGAAGCCAATACCCTGCTGCGCGAGCGCCTCGCGATCCCCGGTCGGCGTATCGGCAACATCTGCATCCCCTCCCGGCAGGGGGAGGTGGAGCGTATGCAGCGCAAGCTGCAGTCCGGGGTGGACTTCTTCACCACCCAGGTCATCTTCCATGCCGAGGAGGTCACGGCGCTGCTCGATGCACTCGGTCCGCGCCTGGGCAGCACCCCCGCCCCCTCCATCCTGCTGTCGCTGGCACCGGTGCGCTCCCCGCGCAACATCCGCTTCCTGTACTGGCTCGGCGTGAGCCTCTCCAGCGAGCTGGAGGCGTGGCTTACCGCCGGTGGCGAGTCGGTGACCGAACGGTCGCTGGCCCATCTCTGCGCGACCTGGCACCGCATCGCCGACCACGCCATCACCCGCGGTTCGGGCTTTCCGCTCGGGGCCAACATCGCCCCCATCGGGAGTATCCCGCCGGCGACCACCATCGCGCTCAGCCAGGCACTGCGTAACGGTGGGCTAGGCATGCGGCACCGCGATGAACACCCGGCGTGATGATCCACGCGCTCAGCCGCCGCGCCGGCGGCCGGAAACCTCCCCTGTACGGAGCCCACGCTGCGTCCAAGCCCGAGAAGGAGACTGTCCATGAGTCGTGAACTGATCCAGGCACTGCAGGATCCCGAGTGTTATGACCACCCGGCGCGCGGCTTCGAACTGCACGAGACGCACATTTCCTGGGTGTTGCTCACCGGCGATTACGCCTACAAGATCAAGAAGCCCATGGATTTCGGCTTCCTCGACTTCTCCACGCTGGCGCAGCGCCGCCATTTCTGTGCCGAGGAGGTCCGCCTCAATCGCCGCCTGGCGCCGGCGCTCTACCTGGATGTCGTGCCCATCACCGGTAGCCTCGACGCCCCGCGCCTGGGCGGCGAGGGCGAGGCGTTCGAGTACGCGATCCGCATGCATCAGTTCGATACGGGGCAGATGCTCGATCGGCTGCATGACCAGGGGCGCCTCACGGCCGCGCACCTGGACGAGCTGGCCGACCAGGTCGCCGAATTTCACGAGAGCCTCCCCGCCACCCACGGCGAACTGGGGACGCCGGCGGCGGTCCTGCATGACGCCGAGGAGAACTTCGAGCAGATCCGCCCGCTGCTGGAGACGGACGCCCAGCGCGAGCGGCTCGACCGGTTCGCCGCCTGGAGTCGCGAAAGCTTCGAGCGGCTGGAGTCCCACCTGGCCCGCCGCCATCGCGAAGGCCATGTCCGTGAGTGCCACGGCGACCTGCACTTGTCCAACATCACCCTGTTCCGCGATCGCGTCACGGTGTTCGACTGCATCGAGTTCAACGAGCGCATGCGCTGGATCGACACCTGCAATGACCTGGCCTTCCTGCTCATGGACCTGGAGTTTCGCGATGCCCCGCAGCTGGCCAACCGGCTCCTGAATCGTTACCTGCAACTCACCGGCGACTTCGACTGCCTGCCGCTGCTGGACTTCTACAAGGCCTACCGGGCCATCGTGCGCGCCAAGATCGCCCTGCTGACCCGTGCCAGCCCCGACCTGGGCGACGCCGAGAAGCAGGCGCTGTTCGCGCGCTACGAGGCCTACCTGACGCTGGCGGAGGGCGCCACCCGGCGGCGCAGCCCCTACCTGCTGGCGACCACCGGCGTCTCCGGCAGCGGCAAGAGCTGGCTGAGCCAGCGGCTGGCGGCAGCGCTCGACCTGCTCTGGCTGCGGTCCGATGTGGAGCGCAAGCGCCTGTTCGGGCTGAAGCCCCTGGCCGACAGCCATGCCCGGCCCGACGTGGACCTCTACACCCCGGCAGCCAGCCGCGCTACCTATCGGCGCCTGGCCGCCCTGGCGGCCGACGCCCTGGCGGCCGGCTACCCCGTCATCGTCGATTCCACGGCTCTCGCCCGGTCACAGCGGGACGAGCTGATCCGGGTGGCTGCCTCGCGGGACCTTCCCTACCTGCTGATCGACTGCACGGCCCCCGAAGCGCAGCGGCGGCAGTGGCTGCGCGCCAGGGCGACCGAAGGCAGTGACCCCTCCGAGGCGGACGAGTGTGTCATGGAGCGCCAGCAGGCCGAGGCCTGTCCCCTGGCCGAGGCGGAGCAGGCCTACCGTCTCGCGGTGGACACGGCCGCCTCGGCCGAGGTCGATCGGCTGGCCCGCCGGATCCGCGAACGCCTGGTCTAGGACAGGTGCAGTTGCCCTTAGCGAGGGGCGCCGGGGACAAGCCGAAGAGGAGGTCCTGCGCCAGGGATGGCGCCGGTAGCGCCCAGGGAGGTGTTCACAGCGCCTCCTCTCAGGCTTGTCGACGGATCAGCTCCGAGCGATGCGGTTATCTGCGGTAGCCCTGTGGCCTGATCGTGATGGATTGCGGGCCGGCCGGCGCTGTTGCAAGGTATGGGGAGCATTCCTGCCTCACCACCGATGCCGTGACATGACCCAGGCTCCCCTGCAGCAGTTCTATATCCCGGAAGAGCAGTCGATCTACCTGCTCAGCCATGACGATGCCCGCAAGCTCAAGGAGTGGGTGGCCTTGTGCCAGGCCCAGCTCGAGCAGTTGGGCTATCGGGACATCGAGCTGATCGGCAAGGGGGCCTACGGCTTCGTCTTCGCCGGGGTGACGGCGCTGGGCGACGAGTACGTCTTCAAGTTCACCCGGGTCAACCTGCCCCAGCACCTGCAGGACCGCCTCGAGGAGGAGGCCTTCATGCTCGAGCAGGTCGACCACCCGCGGGTGCCGAAGCTGATCGCCTTCCAGCGGGTGCGCCACCAGGCGATCCTGGTGATGCAGCGCGCGCCGGGGCTCAACCTGGAGGAGGTCTCGCTGCGCGAGGGACGGCTGTCGCCGCGCCTGGTGGTGCGCATCGCCGACCAGCTGGCCGATATCCTGCGCGGCCTGCGTCGGGAGTCCGGCCCCGCCGGGCGGCCCATCGTGCACGGCGACATCAAGCCCTCCAATCTGGTGTTCGATGCCGCCGGCGAGCGCGTGGCCCTGATCGACTGGGGATCGTCGGTGTTCGCCCAGCTCGACGCCAACCAGCAGTTCGTGGCGGCCAATGTCATGGAACTGATGTCGGACAACCTGCAGCAGACCAATGCCCGGCTGGGCGACGTCTACTTCATCGGTGACGAGCAACTGAACGGGGCGCTGTCGTCGCCGCGCTTCGACGAGCAGGGCGCCGCCGGCACCCTCTACGCCCTGGCCTCGGCCCAGTCGTGTCGCTTCGGCCACCGGGCGATTCCCGCCACCTCGCTGGGGCTGCCCATGGAGTTCGCCCGCATGCTCGACGGCATGCTCGACCCCGACCCGCGGGTGCGCATGAAGGCGGGGGATCACTTCATCCGCGAGATGCCGCGGCTCGCCAGGCTGGTGATGCTCGACCTGCCCGCGCCCCCGGCGACGGCGCTGGTGCCGGTATGGGTGCGGACGGCCGAGCGGGAGATCGACACCGTGGTCTACAGCTCGCGCAAGGAGTTCCTGCGCGAGGAGGGCGGGCGCGAGACGCTCAACGACGTCAACGACGTCCAGCTCGATCGCTACTACAAGAACTTCATGCAGGGCATGGGCGAGACCGAGAAGGCCTTCCTCGCCGCGGTGAGTCGGCTGGGTCGCTACCCGGTGGTGGGCGGGCTGGCGGTGCGCTGGGAGGCCGACGGCGTCTATATCGACACCTCGCTCAACCTGCATGACCCGGCGCTGAAGCCGGCCTTCGTCGCCGCGGTGAACAACATGGTGCACCTGGCCCGGGCGATCTATCGCCAGGGCATCTTCAAGAGCTGCCTGTTCAACGCCCGCGACACCCTGCACCTGGATCGGGAGGGGCCGGAGCGTCCCTTCGTCGTCGAACCGGGCATGCGCCTGGCCTACGAGGTGAGCGCGGTGCCCGAGCTCGAGGATCGCGCCCGCCTGCACAGCTACTTCGAGGACGGGCCCGACCCCGAGGAGTTCCTGGTGCTGCCCGAGGCGATCATCGCCTCGCTGGAGGCGCTCAACGAGATCCACCACACCGGCATGATCATCTTCGAGGCGCTGCCCGAGCACCTCAAGATCCACAGCTACTACCGGTTGCTCGATCCCTCCCGGGAGGAGGAGTTTCGCCGCCGCCTCGAGGAGATCCTCGCCGCGGTGGGTCTGATCGAGGGGCTGGGGGTGTCGGGCTTCATGAAGATGCCCTACAAGGACACGCGCTTCTTCGCCCATGTCGAGCGCCAGCCCGAGCGCTTCTACCCCCGAGACCCCCGTGCGGTACTGGGCGACTCGGCGGCCGCGACGCCCGGCCGGGAGCGCTGAGTCACAGCGAGGCGGCGGACCGCGCGGCCTGGTCGTAGAGCCCGGACATGGCGCGCAGCATCCCCGCCAGGCGGCTCATCTCCTCGCGCTCGATGCCCATGGAGGAGAGCGAGTCGACCAGGCAGGCCTCGCGGATCTCGGCGTAGCGGGTGCACGCCTCGCGGCCCACCTCGCTGGTGCGGAAGAAGATCTCCTTGCCCTGCTTCTCGCCGACCACCAGGCCCAGTCGGGCAAGCTTCTTCAGGGCGTAAGTCACGGTGTGGGTGTCCTCCACGTTGAGCACCAGACAGATGTCCGCCTGGCGCTTGGCGCGCTCGCGATGGTTGACGCTGTGCAGCACCAGCACGTCCAGGGAGCCGAGCTCCGGGTAGCCGGTGGCGGTCATGCAGCGCACCATCCAGCGGTGGAAGGCATGCCCGGCGATGATCAGGCCGAACTCGAACTCCGAGAGCTCCTGGGCACTGCGCGACAGGTGCTCCGAGGAGACGATGGGGCCGCGCGGCGTGTGCTGACTGGTCATTCGGTACTCCTCTGATCAGGCGACGACGCTCATCGGCGGCTGCCCATGGCCTCGGGCAGGTAGGTGACGATCTCGGGAAACAGCGAGATCAGGACCACCCCGAGCATCATCAGGAAGAAGAACGGCATCGCCGCCCAGGCGATGCTGAGGATATTACGGCCGGTCATGCCCTGCAGCACGAAGAGGTTGAAGCCGATCGGCGGGGTGATCTGTGACATCTCCACCACGATCACCAGGTAGATGCCGAACCAGATCAGGTCGATCGCGGCCGCCTCCACCATGGGCAGTAGGATGGAGGTGGTCAGCACCACCACCGAGATGCCGTCCAGGAAGCAGCCCAGCAGGATGAACAGGAGGGTCAGCGCTGCCAGCAGCATGAAGGGCGACAGGCCCATGGTGCCGATCCATGCGGCGAGTTCCCGGGGCAGGCCGGTGAAGCCCATGGCGGCGGTGAGGAAGGCGGCGCCTGCCAGGATGAAGGCGATCATGCAGGAGGTGCGTACCGCCCCGAGCAGGGCGTCGCGGAACACCAGCCCGTTCATGCTGCCCTGCGTCCTGGCGAGCAGCAGCGAGAGCACGACGCCCACGGCGGCGGCCTCGGTGGGGGAGGCCAGGCCGGCATAGATCGAGCCGATGACCCCGACGATCAGCGCCAGCAGGGGAATCAGGCGGCGCGCCCGGCGCAGCTTCTCTCCCAGCGGCAGGCCGGTGTCGGCGGGGGGGATCTTGTCCGGGAAGCGCCAGGCCCAGAGCATCAGGTAGGCGGCGAATAGCCCGATCAGCAGCAGGCCGGGGAAGATGCCGGCGATGAACAACCGGGCGATGGACTGGTCGGTGGCCACGCCGTAGACGATCAGGATGATCGAGGGCGGGATCAGCAGGCCGAGGGTCGCCGAGCCGGCCAGGGTGCCGATGACCAGCTGTTCGTCGTAGCCGCGGCGGGTCAGCTCGGGGATGGTCATCCTGCCCATGGTGGCGCAGGTCGCCGCCGAGGAACCGGAGACGGCGGCGAACAGGCCACAGCCCACCACATTGGTGTGCAGCAGCCGGCCGGGGATGCGCTGCATCCACGGCGAAAGCCCGGTGAACATGTCGTCGGCCAGCCGCGAGCGGAACAGGATCTCGCCCATCCAGATGAACATCGGCAGGGCGGTGAGCTCCCAGCTGTAGCTTTCGCCCCAGACGTTGGAGGCAAGCACGTCGCCGGTCGGCACCGAGGTGAACTGCGAGAGCCCCAGCCAGCCCAGCCCGAGCAGGGAGAAGGCCACCCAGACGCCGCTGCCGAGCAGCAGCAGCAGGGTGGCGAAGAGGATCGTCATCATCAGGAGCATGGTCGGTCTCCGGGGCTCACTCGTGGCCGCTGTCGTCGATGGTGAAGGTGGAGGGCCGGGTTACGGCGGTACGCAGCGTGGCCAGCCAGGCCTCGGCCAGCGCCAGGCAGAACAGTGTTACCCCGGCGAGCATCGCCGACTGGGGAATCCACAGCGGAATGCGCAGCAGGCCATAGGAGGTCTCGTTGAAGGCGATGCTGTCCTCGAGCAGCCAGTAGAGGTACCAGCCGAGATAGAGACAGAGCACCAGGGCAATGCTCAGGCAGAAGAGCTCGACGAAGACCCGATGGGCGGGCGGGAGCCGGCCGATCAGCAGGGTCACGCGGATATGGCCGCCGTGAATGAAGGTATAGGCCAGCCCGAGGAAGGTGGCGCCGACCAGCAGGAAGCCGGAGATCTCGGCGAGGCCGGGAATGGCCAGGCCGATGCGGTCGCCGCCCAACTGGGTAACGATACGGTCGATGATGCGCCCCAGGATCTGGGCGGTGATCAGGCCGCAGATCAGGCAGAGGCAGGTGGCGGCCAGGTAGCCGCCCAGGTCGTAGAGCGGACGGAGTCGGTAACGCATGGCGGTTCACCCTGTGCGAGGACCGGAGGCCACCCCGGTGGCGGGCACCGGGGCGGTCGGGGTGGGATCAGGGACGGGCGGCTTCGTAGGCCTCGAGAATGGCGGCGCCCTGATCGCCGGCACGCTCGGCCCACTCCTCGGTCATGGTGTCGCCGATCTCGGCGAGCAGCTCTGCCAGCTCGGGAGTCGGCTCACTGACCTCGATGCCGTTCTCGCGCAGCACCGCGAGGGCGTCGTCGGTCTCCTGGCGGCTCATCGCCCAGCCGCGCTCCTCGGCGGCCGCGGCGGCCTCGAGCACCGCCTGTTGCGTCGCTTCGTCGAGGCGCGAGAAGGCCTGCTCGCTGACGATCACCATGTTCTTGGGCAGCCACAGCTGGGCATGGTTGAAGTGGCTCAGGTAGTCCCAGGCCTTGGTATCGGCACCGGTGGCCGGGGAGGTGACCATGGCATCGACACGCCCGGTGCTGAAGGCGGTGGGAATGTCGGGCACCTCGACCTGGGTGGGCACGGCGCCAGCGAGCTGGGCCAGCCGCTCGCTGGCGGTGTTGTAGGCGCGCATGCTGAGGTGGCGCAGGTCATCCGGGCCTTCCAGCGCCTGCTGGGTGTAGATCCCCTGGGGCGGCCAGGGCACGGCGAAGAGGATCCGCAGGCCCTGCTGGGCGAGCTCCTCGGCGATGATCTCGCGGGAGGCTTCCCATAGCGCCCAGGCCTCCTCGTAGCTGGCCGCCAGATAGGGTACCGAGTCCACCTCGTAGATCGGGTTCTCGTTGGCCAGTCGCGACATGATCAGCTCGCCGATGGGCACGATGCCGCGCCGCACGGAGTTCTTGATCTCGGGGTGGCCGATCAGCGAGCCGTTGGAGTGCACGGTGATGTCGAGCTCACCGTCGGTGCGCTCGCGCACGTCGTCGGCGAACTCGCGGATGTTCACGGTATGGAAGGTCCGGTCGCCGTAGGGCGTGGGCATGTCCCACTCGGTGGCGGCCTGGGCCGAGACGCTCAGGGTGGTCAGGCCGAGGCCCAGGGCGGTGGCCGAGGTGAGGCCGGCCAGCAGCGATGTCCTGGCAGTCATGATGGAGTCTCCTTCAAGAGGTCTTGTTGTCGGCTGATGAGCGGGAGTGCACTCGCGGCACCGCCCGCTCGGGTCCATCCTGAGCATAGTGGCCTTTTCGCTGGGGCACGCATGCAAGGTGAACGTTACATCAACGTTTTTAATCCTAAATGTTTATGTTGTATTGTCAATTTATTGATAAATTACTTTTAATGGCTCGACCGACACCACCACTCCTCAGGAGATCGCCATGGCACGACTGCTGCTCAACGCCGACATGGGAGAGAGCCTCGGCCCCTGGGTGATGGGGCTCGACCACGAGGTGATGCCTTATGTGGACCTCGCCAACATCGCCTGCGGCTTCCACGCCTCCGACCCGGACGTGATGCGCCGGACGGTTCGCCTGGCCAGGGAGCATGGCGTCAGCGTGGGGGCGCATCCCGCCTACCCGGATCTGGTCGGCTTCGGCCGGCGCTCGCTGGCCTGCTCCGCCGAGGAGATCGAGAACCTGGTGCTCTACCAGCTCGGCGCCCTGGCCGGTATCGCCCGGGCCGAGGGGCTCGCGGTGGGCTACGTGAAGCCCCACGGTGCCCTCTACAACGACATGGCCCGCGACCCCGGGATCCTCGCGGCGGTGATGCGGGCGGTGCACGCCTACGATCCCGCTCTGCCGCTGATGGCGATGGCGACCCGCGACACCGCGGCGATGCGCGCCCAGGCCGAACAGCAAGGCGTGACGCTGTGGTTCGAGGCCTTCGCCGATCGTGCCTACGATGGCGAGGGGCGGCTGGTCTCGCGCCGCGAGCCCGGGGCGGTGCACCACGACCCGGCGGTGATCGTCGACCAGGCCAGGCGCATCGCCCGTGGCCAGCCCCTCACTGCCAGCGATGGCAGCGAGCTGGTGCTGGCGGCCGATACCCTCTGCGTGCACGGCGACAATCCCGAGTCCATCGCCGCGGTCAAGGCGATCCGCGCGGCGCTCGAGGACGGGTCATGAGTCGCTCCCGGGTGAACCGGCTGCCGCGCCTCGAGTCCGCCGGCCTGGATGGCTGGATGGTGCGGCTCTTCGATACCATCGACGAGGCCAACCTGCCCTGGCTCACCGCCCTGACCCGGCAGTGCGAGGCGGCGTTCGGCGAGGCCCTGGTGGACCTGGTGCCGTCCTATACCACCCTGCTGGTGATCTTCGACCCGCTCAGGATCGACCCCGAGCTGGCCCGGCGTCGCCTCGGGGAAGTGCTCGCCGGGCTCACCCCGGATGCCGCCACCGTGGGCGGCGAGCTCCGCGAGCTGCCTACCTGGTATGACGAGAGCGTCGGGCCGGAGCTTGCCCGGCTGGCCGAGCGTGCCGGCATGTCGGTGGCGGAGGTGATCGACTGCCACAGCGAGCGGCTCTACCGGGTCTTTGCCCTGGGGTTTGCGCCCGGTTTCGCCTTCATGGGGCTGCTCGACGAGCGGCTCGAGTGCCCGCGGCTGGACACGCCGCGCCAGCGGGTACCGCTGGGCAGCGTGGCGGTGGCGGGGCAGCAGACCGCCGCCTACCCGGCGGTCACGCCCGGCGGCTGGAACCTGATCGGGCGTACCTCGGCCCGGCTCTTCGACCGCGACCGCGAGGGCTTCAGCCTGCTGCAGGTGGGCGACCGGGTGCGCTTCGTGCCCATCGACCGGGGGCGATTCGAGCGCGAGGGTGGCGATCCCACGCCACTGGCGCCGGAGGGCAAGCGATGAGTCAGGTAACGGCAATCGAGGGCGTGACCGGTCTGCGGGTATGTCGTGCCGGCCCGCTGGCGCTGCTGCAGGATGCCGGGCGCTTCGGGGTGCGTCACCTGGGGGTGACCCAGGGCGGCCCGGCCGACCTGCACGGCTGGGCCTGGGCCAACCGCCTGGTCGGCAACCCCTGGGGGGCCGCGGCGCTGGAGATCACCTTCGGGGGGCTCGAGCTGGTCGCCGAGTGCGGACTGACGGTGGCGGTCGCCGGGGCAGACCTCGGGGCGACCCTCGACGGCGAGACGCTGCCGGGCTGGCGGCCGGTCGCGATCCGTGAGGGGCAGGCGCTGGCCTTCGCGCAGCCGCTCCATGGCCTGCGCGCCTACCTGGCGGTGGCCGGCGGCTTCTCGGCCGAGCCGGTACTGGGCAGTGTCGCCTGCGTGGTGCGCGAGGGGCTGGGGGGCCATGATGGCCTGGGGCACAAGCTGGCCGAGGGCGACCGGCTGAGGGTCGGAGAGGAGGCCGGCCGGGCGGTGTCGGAGCGAGAGACGCCGGCGATCGAGCGCCCCGACTACCGAGGCGCCGCACGGCTGGCGCTGCTGCCCGGGGCGCAGATCGGTGAGTTCCGCGGGGCGAGCCTGTTCGCCGCCTTCAATGCCCCCTGGCGAGTGGACGACCGCGCCGATCGCATGGGGGTGCGGTTGACCGGGCCACGGCTGCATTGCCGGGTGACCAGCATGATCTCGGAGGGGATCGGCCTGGGGGCGGTCCAGGTACCGCCCGACGGCCAGCCCATTGCCCTGCTCAACGACCGTCAGACCATCGGCGGCTACCCGCGGCTGGGGGCCTTGTCGCCATTGGCTGCGAGCCGTCTGGCCCAGTGCCTGCCGGGCCAGGAGGTGCGCCTGGTGGCGGTCTCGCGGGAACGGGCGCTGGCCGACTACCGGCGCTTTCGCGCCGGCTTCGCGGGGTGACGCGCGCCGTCGGTTGGCTCAGGCACCGAGGCCGCTCTCGCGCAGCAACTGATCGATGGGGCGCTCCACTCGCGCGGCGCCGGCGGTCTCGAGCAGCAGCTGCGCTTCGAGCGAGGCGACGCCGTCGCTGACACAGCGCTCGATCAGTTCCGCCTTGCTCAGCCCGGTCTGCCGGCTGAGCCGTTCGAGGCGCGCTTCGAGGTCACGGGAAAATCGCAGCAGGTGAGGCATGGGCATGTCTCCAGGGTCCGGCCTTCGGCTGGCGCCGCGTTGCGATGGCGCACCGGGTCTTGTCTCGAAGTCTAACACCGCCGATCGCCCCGGCGATGCCTGTGGAGCAGTTTCATGCCCGGGGATGACGCGAGTGTGACAGCCGACGTCGCTTTGCTCAGTCCTGGGGCTGACCGCCTCTTTCAGGCCAGACCGCGGCTGCGCATCACCTCGGTGATGATGGGAACCGGGGTCATCAGGTGCTCGCGCATCATCGCGGCGGCGCGATCGGCGTCGCGGGCCAGGATGACCTCCACCAGGGCGGCGTGCTCCTGGCGCTTGCGCTCCAGGGCCTCGTCGGAGAAGACCGTCTCGCGTAGCCAGAGATGCCGATAGCGCTCCACCTGGTTGAACAGGGTCTCGCGTGCCTGCAGCAGGTGAGGCGAATTGCATCCGCCGACGATGGCGGTGTGGAAGTCCTTGTGGCGGGTATCCCAGACGTCCAGCAGTTCGTCGGGGCTGTTCACCTCCATCACCTTGGCCAGTGTATGGGCGCGGCCGAGGATACCGGCCTCCCAGGCGTCGTCGCCACGCACGATGGCCAGGCGCAGCATCATTGCCTCGAGCTGGGCGCGGGCATCATAGAGGTCCATCAGTTCGGCCAGCGACATCGGTGCTACCCGGTAGCCACGCTGACTGATGGCGACCACCAGCCGCTCGGCCACCAGTTGCGAGAGGGCCTCCCGCAGGGGGCCGATGCCCAGGTCGTAGCGCTCCTTGAGCCGGCTCATCAGCAGCTTCTCGCCGGGCTGGAAGGCCCCCCGGATGATGTCGCGCTTGAGCCAGTGATAGGCGCTGATGCCCAGGTTCTGTCGAGGGGTGCTCTCCATGATGTCGCCATTCCGTGATTCGCGGGCCATGATACCCGATCGTCGCCACTCGCGATAATCGTGGTCACTTCAACAGGATAATGGAAACTCGGGCAGATGATGGATATTCTGCCGGTGTTGCCCATTCGCGACTCCCGACCCTCGAGGTGCGTAGTGTTCGACTTCATCATTATCGGTGGCGGCATCCTCGGCATGTCCACCGCCATGCAGCTGGCCGAGGCGTTTCCCGATCGCCGCTTGCTGCTGCTGGAGAAGGAAGAGGGCCCGGCTCGCCACCAGTCCGGCCACAACAGCGGGGTGATCCACGCCGGCGTCTACTATACGCCGGGCAGCCTCAAGGCGCGTTTCTGCCTCGAGGGCAACCGCGCGACCAAGGCCTTCTGTGATACCCATGGCATCGCCTACGACGCGTGCGGGAAGCTGCTGGTGGCGACCAACGAGATCGAGATGGAGCGCATGGAGGCGCTCTGGGAGCGCACCGCGGCCAACGGGCTGGAGCGCGAGTGGCTCGATACCGGCGCGCTGCGCGAGCGGGAGCCCAATATCACCGGGCTGGGTGCCATCTTCGTGCCGTCGAGCGGCATCGTCGACTTCGCCCGGGTCACCGAGGCGATGGCCAGCGAGTTCGAGCGTCGCGGCGGCCAGCTGCGCTACGGGTATCGAGTCACCGGGCTGGACGAGCGCCCCGGCGAAGTGGTGGTGAGCACCTCCCGGGGGGAGTTCTCCACTCGCTACCTGATCACCTGCTGCGGCCTGATGTCCGATCGGGTGGTCCGCATGCTGGGCCGCAATCCCGGCTTCACCATCTGCCCCTTCCGCGGCGAGTACTACCGATTGGCTGCGAAGCATGACCGCATCGTCAATCACCTGATCTATCCGATTCCCGACCCGTCGATGCCGTTTCTCGGCGTGCACCTGACGCGCATGATCGATGGCAGCGTGACCGTCGGTCCCAATGCCGTACTGGCGCTCAAGCGCGAGGGCTATCACAAGCGAGACGTCTCGTTGACCGACATGGCACGGATGTTCAGCAACCCGGGCATTCTCAAGGCGCTTGGGCGGAGCCTGGGACCGGGGCTGTCGGAAATGAAGAATTCGCTGTTCAAGCGGAGCTACCTGCAACAGGTGCGCAAGTACTGCCCGAGCCTGACCCTCGAGGACCTGGGGCCCTGGCCGGCCGGGGTGCGGGCCCAGGCGGTATCCCGCGACGGCAGACTCATCGACGACTTCCTGTTCGTCAACACGCGACGCACCGTCAACGTCTGCAACGCCCCGTCGCCGGCGGCCACCTCGGCGATCCCCATCGGTGCACATATCGTCGACAAGGTGAAGGAGCAGGTGAGCTTTACCTGAGAGCCAGCGGTGCTGAAAGCACCCGTCATGGGCGCATCCCACTCACTGCCTTGATCCGGCGACGCGGAGAGCAGATGTTGCCGTGCATTGACGCAGTAGTACTACGCTTCGATGAGAGGCACCCATCCATGCCCGTTGCCGGCAGGAGGCATAACCATGATTCAGTCGATGTTGTTGGCCGTGGACGGTTCACCGTCCGCCAAGGTGGCGACCCATTATGCCAGTGACCTGGCCCGTCGCCTGGAGGGGGGCATCCACGCCGTCTATGTGGTCGATTCCCGCGTGGTGGAGATCGGCTTCTATGGCGAGGACGTCCGCCCGGAGGTGGTTCAGGAGGCCATGAAACTGCGTCGGCTGACCGAGCAGCAGCTCGAGGAGCAAGGCGATGCGCTGCTGGCATCGGTCAAGGGCGAGATCGAAGCGGCGGGCCTCGAGTGTCGTGTCGACAGGCTCAGCGGCGTCCCGGCCGTGCGGCTGCTCGATGCGGCGGTCGATTGCGACCTGATCGTCATGGGGCGACGCGGCGAGTCCGCGGGGCTCGGCGACACCAAGGGACTGGGCGAAGTGGTCGAGAGGGTATTGCGCACGGCCGACCAGCCAGTGCTGCTCGTCGGAGACGAGCCGGAGGATATCGCGCGCATCCTGCTCGGTTTCGATGGCTCCAAGCCGGCCCGTGAGGCGATGGTCTATGCCGTCGAGCTGGCCCAGCGGCTCGCGTTGCCGGTGATGGCGGTGAGCGTGCATCACGATGACGGTATCGCCCATCGTCATCTGGAGACCGTGGCGCACTATGCGTCGAGCCACAAGGTCAGGGTCGACAGCGAGGTACGCAAGGGGGATCCGGCCGATGTGATCCTGGACATGGCACGGCCGGGCGACCTGATCACCATCGGCGCCTTCGGCGAGGGGCGCATTCGTGAGTGGCTGCTGGGCTCGACCACCGAGACGATCCTGCGTTCGGCGGCGCAGCCGGTATTGTTGCATCGTTGAATGCTGTGACCAGGAGCCTGTCGGACTTAACGCTGATCTGCTACGAAACCCGGGCTTTCGGCCAATTTCATTCGATCTGATTCGTTAAATAGCGCGCTATTCGCCTCATCAGATCGATAAACTTGTCTCGAAATCCGTGTTCCTCGCGACGATCGGTCAAATCCGACAGGCTCCTAGAAGCGCCGGGTGGCGCCGCGCACCGGCGTCACCCGCCCGTGGTCGATGATCGGCCCCGTGGGTTACCCCGCCGGGGTGCCCCCTTTCAGCGTGGCATCCTGGCGGGCTCGAACTCCCGCCGGATCCGCTCGGCGACCTGGATCAGCCGCGGGCCGAGATTCTCCACCAGCACCTCGTGCGTCAGCCTCAAGCCGGACCCCCCGCAGTTGATGGCCATGACCTCGGCCCCGCCCTCGAGGACCAGCGGCAGGGCCACGGCGCTGACCTCCTTCTGCCAGTCTCCCTCGGAGAGGCAGAAACCGTGGCGCTCGTACTCCGCCAGGCTCTTGTTGATACCGGCCTCGATGCGTGGCCAGTCATCGCGATGGGTTTCCTTCAACTCGCCCAATACCTGCCGGCGACGCTCGGCGGAGATGCCGCATAGCCAGGCACGGCCGATGGCCGAGGTCGCCATGGGCAGTCGCGAGCCGACCTCGAGGCGCATGATCAGCGGACCGCTGCCGTGGCAGGTCTCCAGGTACATCATCGAGGTGCGATCGGCGGTGCCCAGGCTGACGTTGCAGTCGGTGGCGTCGGCCAGCCGCTGCAGGTGAGGGCGGGCGATATCGCGAATGCCCATGTTGGCCAGGTAGCGATAGCCCAGGGCGAGCACGCCGGCCCCCAGGCGGTATTTCTCGAGATGCCGATCGTGTTGCAGATAACCCAGCAGTGTCAGGGTGTAGGTCAGCCGCGAGACCGTCGGGCGGGGGATGCCAGTCCGCCGGGAGAGTTCGGCATTGCCGAGATACTCCTCGCCGGCTCCGAAGGCACGCAACAGCTCCAGGCCACGGCCCAGGGCCGTGACGAAGTTGCGATCCTTGCCGGGGGAGCCAGCGTCATCATCGGTGACAGTTGGGTGCTTCATGCAGTATGTCCTGAGCCGAGTCACGAATTGCGGAATCTAGTATCGCATATCAGACGGTGTTTGCCTGCACGTTGCCCTGACGCTGTCGATCAGCAGATCGCGGTTGGCGTTGACGGTATCGGTGAGCCAGATGCAGTGCGACCGATGCCTGACGTTCATGTCGGCCAGGGGCCGGAAGACCACGTTCGAGAACATCGCTCCCGCCAGCGCCCTGGGCACCAGGGCCACGCCCATGCCATGGGCGATCAGGGCGACAATGGTCAGCCAGTGGGAGACCTCGTGCTTGATGGACGGCTCCTGGTCGGTGACATGAAACAGGCTGACGATGCGATCGTAGTAGTGGGGCGCCAGGTTGCGGTTGAACATCACCAGCGGCTCGTCGGCCAGGTCGCGAATACCCAGGGCCTCGCGCGAGGCCAGCGGATGGTACAGGGGCAGGCAGCAGAGGAACTCCTCGTCGGCGATGGTCAAGGTGGACAGGGTCGGGGGGAGCGGCATCGAGTGGATGAAGCCGATATCCAGCTGGCCGGCCTCGATGGCCTCGACCTGGTCGGCGGAATTGCGCTCCATCAGCTGGATCTCGATGCCAGGATGCGACGCCTGCAGGGCCTTGAGGGCTGCCGGCAACTGGCGAAAGAGCATCGCCGGCGTGAAGCCGACCCGCACCAGGCCCGAGGCGCTGGCGTCGATGCGCCGGACCAGGGCACGGGATTCATCCAGATGCTCCAGCAGGCGTCGCACCTGACGCTGGAAGGCGTCACCCGCCGTGGTCAGGGCGACATGCTTGCTGCTGCGCTCAAGCAGCTGCACGCCGAGCTCCTCCTCGAGCTGGCGCAGGCTGGCGCTCAGCGGCGGCTGTGAGATGTGCAGCCGATGGGCGGCGCGGCCGAAGTGCAGCTCCTCGGCGAGCACCAGGAAGTAGCGCAGCTGGCGAAAGGTCAGGGCCATAGGGTCTCCCTGTGACTCGAGTCGGGGGGGGGGCGATACGATAAATAGTATCAAAGGATCGGAAAGGGGTATTGGCAGGTGGGGGAAATTGGCTTCTAGGATGCGCAATAGCATATCGAGAGCCAGAAGGAGAACAATACCGTGTCCGAGCCCAACCACCGCAACATTCCCGACGCCTGGGGCCACAACGCCTACCGCAGCGACCCCGGCTTCTCGCGCCTGCTGGACCTCTACCTGCCGTCGGCACTGCGCGATCAGGTCGAGCCGCACTTCGTGCAGATGGGCGAACTGGCCGGCGGCGAACTGGAGACCCTGGCGCTGGAGGCCGACAAGAACCCGCCGACCCTGGAACTCCGCCACCGCAACGGCGCCGATGCCCAGCGCATCCACAAGCATCCCTCCTACCGTCGCCTCGAGTACTATGCCTACTCCCACTTCGGCCTGGCGGCGATGTCCCATCGGGCCGGGGTACTGGGCTGGCCGGAGCCGATGCCGCCCATCGTCAAGTACGGCCTGACCTATCTCTTCGTCCAGGCGGAATTCGGCCTCTGCTGCCCGCTGAGCATGACCGATGCGCTGACCCGTACCCTGCGCAAGTTCGGTGACCCGGCGCTGGTCGAGCGCTTCCTCGATCGTCTCACCTCCCAGGATCCCGAGGTCCAGTACCAGGGCGCCATGTTCATGACCGAGCAGGATGCCGGCTCCGACGTGGGTGCCATCACCACCGAGGCCCGCTACGAGGACGGCGTCTGGCGGCTGTATGGCGACAAGTGGTTCTGCTCCAACCCCGACGCCGGGCTGGCCATGGTGCTGGCGCGTCCCGAGGGCGGGGAGGCCGGCACCAAGGGCCTGACGCTCTTCCTGCTGCCGCGCCACCGGGAGGACGGCAGCCTCAACCACTACCGGATCCTGCGCCTCAAGGACAAGCTGGGCACCCGTTCCATGGCCAGCGGGGAGATCGTCATGGAAGGCGCCGAGGCCCATGTGGTCGGCGAGCCCGGCAAGGGCTTCAAGCACATGACCGACATGATCAACATGTCGCGGCTGTCCAACGGGGTGCGCTCCGCCGGCCTGATGCGCCGTTCGCTCAACGAGGCGTTGTTCATCGCCCGCCACCGCGAGGCCTTCGGCCGGCGACTGATCGAGATGCCGCTGATGCAGCGCCAGCTGATCAAGATGATGCTCCCCGCCGAGCAGGGCCGCAGCATGGTCTTCCATACCGCCGACTGCCTGCGCCGGGCCGACGCCGGCGACCCCGAGGCGGCCAAGCTGCTGCGCATCCTGACGCCCCTGATCAAGTTTCGCACCACCCGCGACGCCCGTCAGGTCGCCGGCGACGGCATGGAGGTGCGCGGCGGATGCGGCTACATCGAGGAGTGGTCGGATGCCCGGGTACTGCGGGATGCCCACCTGGGGTCGATATGGGAAGGCACCAGCAACATCGTGGCCCTGGACGTGTTCCGTGCCATTCGCCGCGAGCGGACCCTGCCGGTGCTGCGGGACTACCTGCAGCGGTTGCTGGAGGAGGCGGCGCTGACCGAGCGGGAGCGCGCGGTCTTCACGACCCTGTTGGCGAAGGGCGTGGCCACCGCCGAGCGGGTGGCCGACTCGCCGGACAACGAGGCCGAGGTGCGGCGCATCGCCAGCAGCCTCTATCACCTGGTGTCGGCGGTCTTCCTCGCCTGGGAGGCCAGTCAGCTCGGCGACGACTGGCGCCGCCTGGCCCTGGCGCACCTGGTGGTACGCCACAAGCTGCTGCCCGCCGACCCCCTGGCGGTGAGCGAGGCGCCCGCCCCCGCGCTGCTCGCCGCGCTTCTCGAGGAGACTCCGCTGTCCCGCGAGCAGGCGGCCGGCCTGAGGCCGTCTGCGTCTGCGGTGGGAGGCGACCATGAGTGAACAGGGTGGCGCACTGCAGGGGATCCGGGTCGTCGACCTCAGCCGGGTGCTGGGCGGGCCCTACTGCACCCAGGTGCTGGGCGACCACGGCGCCGACGTGATCAAGGTCGAGCCACCCGGCGGCGACGAGACCCGCGGCTGGGGGCCCCCCTTCGCCGGGGACGCGGCCTCCTACTTCCATGGCCTCAACCGCAGCAAGCGCGGCATGGCGCTGGACCTGCGCCAGGCGGCGGGCAAGGAGGTGCTGCTGCGCCTGCTCGAGGAGGCGGACGTGCTGGTGGAGAACTTCAAGCCGGGGACCCTTGAGAAGTGGGGGCTGGGCTACGACATCCTCGAGGCCCGCTTCCCGCGGCTGATCCATTGTCGGATCAGCGGCTTCGGCGCCGACGGCCCCCTGGGCGGCCTGCCGGGCTACGATGCGGTGATCCAGGCCATGGCCGGGCTAATGAGCGTCAACGGCGAGGCGGACGGCGATCCGCTGCGGGTCGGCCTGCCCATCGTCGACATCGTCACCGGGCTGAACGCGGTGATCGGCATCACCCTGGCGCTCCAGGAGCGCCAGCGCAGCGGGCGGGGGCAGTTCGTCGAGGCGGCGCTGTTCGATTCCGGCCTGTCGCTGATGCACCCGCATTTCCCCAACGTCTTCTATGGGGGGCCGGCACCGCGGCGCACCGGCAATGCCCATCCCAACATCGCGCCCTACGAGGTCTACCACACCGCCACCCAGCCGCTCTTCCTGTCGGTGGGCAACAACGGCCAGTTCACCAGGCTGTGCGAGGAACTGGGCTGCCCCGAGCTGCTCGCAGATCCCCGCTTCGCCGACAACGGGGCGCGCCTGGGGCACCGCGAGGCCCTGCGCGAGGCGCTGGAGGCGACCATGGCCGACCAGCCGGGCGACGCTCTGGCCGAGCGGCTGATCCGGGCGGGCGTGCCCTGCGGCCCGGTGCTGGAGACCTCGGAGGTGCTGGCCCATCCGCACACCGCGCACCGCGAGATGATCGTGAGCATCGGCGAGTACCGGGGTACCGGTTCGCCGGTCAAGCTGGGACGCACGCCCTGCACCTATCGGCGCTCGCCCCCGCGCTTCGCCGAGCATACCGAGGAGATCGCCGGCGAGCTCGGCCTCTCCGCGGCGGAATTGGCCGGTCTGCGCGAGAGCGGCGTGCTACCCGAACCCCATGCCTGACGGCCGGTCCGGCCGGAAGGCAAACCATCACCAACAATGACCCCGCGAGAGGAATACAACATGAACTACAAGACACTCCCGGCAAGCATCGCCCTGGCCTCCCTGATCGCCCTGGGCGGCAACGCCCAGGCCGAGGGCCTGCCCGACACCATGACCTGGACCGCCTACGACGTGGGCTCCCAGGGCCACTCCGAGGCCTCTGCCATTGCCGATGCCTTCGGCAAGGAGTTTGGCACCCGGGTGCGCATCCAGCCCGCCGGCTCGGCCATCGGCCGCCTGCAGCCGCTGCTGGCTGGACGTGCCGACTACGCCTACCTGGCCACCGAATCCTTCTTCGCCTCGGAAGGCATCCACGACTTCGCCGAGCGGCGCTGGGGGCCCCAGGACCTGCGCGCCGTGGCCGGACGCCCCTCCACCTTCGGGGTGCCCACGGCGGCTGATGCCGACATCCACACCCTGGAAGACCTGCGTGACAAGCGGGTCGCCTATGTGGCCGGCAACCCCTCGGTGAACGTCAAGTGCGACGCCATCCTCGCCTTTGGTGGTCTCACCCGAGAAGACGTCGAGGCGGTGATGTTCCCCACCCATGGAGCCGCCATGAGCTCCCTGGTCCAGAACCAGGCGGATGCCGCCTGTACCACCACCACCGCCAGTCAGCTCTATGAGCTGGAAGAGTCCTCCCGCGGCATCCGCTGGGTCGATATCCCGGCGGACGACGAACAGGGCTGGCAGCGTATGAATCGGGTGGCGCCAGTGTTCCAGCCTTTCCAGGAGACCATCGGTGCGGGGCTCTCGGAAGCGTCGCCGGCGAACATGCTGGCCTATCGCTACCCGATCATCGTGGCCCTGGGCAACAAGAGCGATGACGAGGTGTATGCGTTCATCAAGGCTCTGGACGAGACCTACGACCTCTACAAGGATGCCACCTCGGCGATCCATCGTTGGACCATCACCGATGCCGGAGCGCCGCCCATCGACATTCCCTTCCATCCCGGCGCGGTGCGCTACCTGGAGGAGCAGGGTATCTGGAACGAGGAGATGCAGGCCTGGAACGATGCTCGCCTGGCCAGGCTGGAGGCCTTGAGCGAGGCCTGGTCGCAGGCCCGGGTGGAGGGCGATGACCTGGACGACGAAGCCTTTGCCGCACTGTGGAACGAGCACCGCCAGCAGGCACTGACGGAACTGCAGTGATGCCATGGCCGGGCGCCTGCCGCCCGGCCCTTCCTCTTCAAGGGTCATGACCATGAGCGATATCAGTAACCTGCGGTTGCGCGGCTTGTCTCGGGGGGTGGTGATGGCCCTGGGCCTCACCGGCCTGCTGATGGCCATCAACCAGACCTTCGCCCTGAAGCTGTTCGGTTTCTACCCGATCGGCAATGCATTCCTCTACTATCTGATCGGCATCTTCCTCGCCGCGGCGCTGCTCTGCTTTCCCGCCCGGGCCGCCGATGCCCGTCGCCTGCCCTGGTACGACTGGGGGCTCGCCACAACCGCCCTGGGCTGCGCCATCTACCTGGGTGTCAACGGCCTGCGCATGACCCAGGAGGGCTGGGAGTTCTTCGCCCCGATCGAGGCCACCCTCGTCGCCTCACTGACGCTGTTGCTGGTGCTGGAAGGGGTCAGGCGCTGCGGCGGCTGGGCGATCTTCGCTGTGGCCCTGGTGTTCGGTCTCTATCCCCTCTACGCCGGCCATATGCCGGGGTTCCTGTGGAGCAACCCCTTCGCCCTGGACGAGACGATCCGTGCCCATGTGATGGGCGCCGAGAGCATCATCGGCGTGCCCATGCAGGTGGTGGCCAACCTGATCATCGGTTTCGTGGTGTTCGGCATCGCCCTGACCGTCACCGGCGGCGGCGAGTTCTTCATGAACTTCGCCACCGCCCTGATGGGCCGGAGTCGCGGCGGCCCGGCCAAGGTGGCGGTGATCTCGAGTGCCTTCATGGGCAGCCTCTCGGGCAGTGCGGTCTCCAATATCCTGACGACCGGCACGATCACCATTCCGGCCATGAAGCGTAGCGGCTACTCCTCCGAGTATGCCGCCGCCGTGGAGGCCTGCTCCTCCACCGGGGGCACCCTGATGCCGCCGGTGATGGGCGCGGTGGCCTTCATCATGGCCTCCTTCCTGGGGGTGAGCTATGCCGAGGTGATGATGGCGGCACTGCTGCCGGCCATTCTCTTCTATCTGGCGCTGTTGCTGCAGGTCGATCACTATGCGGCCCGTCAGGGGCTCAAGGGAATGCGGCCCGCGGAAATCCCCCGGGTACTGGAGACCCTGAAGTCCGGCTGGCCCTACCTGCTGAGCCTGGCGGTGCTGATCTACATGCTGCTGGTGATGCGCCTGGAGAGCCATGCTCCCTATTACGCCACCCTGGTGCTGCTGGTGATCTCGCTGTTCCGACGCCAGCAGCGCCTGAGTGTCCGCAAGGGGCTCGACTTCATCTACCGGCTCGCCCACAACATCGGCAATCTGGTGGCGATCCTGGCGGGCATCGGCCTGGTGGTGGGTGGCCTCTCCTATACCGGGGTCGCCGGTTCCTTCTCCCGGGAACTGCTGCTCTATGCCGGTGGCAGCATTCCGCTGATGCTGGCTGCGGGCGCGGTGACCAGCTTCGTGCTGGGCATGGGCATGACGGTGAGTGCCTGCTATATCTTCCTGTCGATCCTGCTGGCGCCTGCGCTGGTGGCGGCGGGGCTCGACCCCCTGGGCAGCCACCTGTTCATCCTCTACTGGGGCATGCTCTCCTACATCACCCCGCCGGTGGCCCTGGCAGCGATCACCGCCGCGGGCGTGGCGGGGGCCAGCAATACCCGCACCAGCCTGCATGCCGTGCGCCTGGGCGGGGTGCTCTTCGTGCTGCCGTTCCTGTTCGTGCTCAACCCGGCGCTGATCCTGCAGGGACCCCTGGATCGCATACTGCTGTCGTCGCTCACCGCCATCACCGCCATCTGGCTGGTGGCCTCGGCCATGGAGGGCTACCTGTATCGGGTCGGCTGTATCAAGCCTGTGACTCGCCTGGTCTTGCTGGTGCCGGCGGCACTGCTGATCTACCCCGAGTGGCGCAGTGACGCGGTCGGGCTGACGCTGCTGGGGCTCTGCTACCTGGCCCATCGCGGTGCCTGGCGCCGGCCGACCGCGGCCCGCCCCCGCGACCGGCTCGAGGGCCAGGTCGAAGGTCGCTGATGGCGCCCCCGGGAGCGGAAAGTGCAGGCCGGAAAGAAGCCGCCGCCCCGAGAGGGGCGGCGGCTTCATTCGGTGTTCCTGGTGTCGAGACGCCCGGCCGGCTCGTCGTCGGGATCAGTCGTCCAGCCGCTCGAGGATGGCGGCGATGCCCTGGCCCACGCCGATGCACATGGTCACCAGGGCGTATCGGCCGCCGCTGGCCTCGAGCTGGCGCAGGGCGGTGAGCGCCAGGCGAGCCCCGGAGGCGCCCAGGGGATGGCCGATGGCGATGGCGCCGCCGTTGGCATTCAGGCGCGAGTCGTCGGCGGACAGCCCGAGCTGGTGGATGCAGCCCAGCACCTGGACGGCAAAGGCCTCGTTGATCTCGATCACATCCATCTGGTCGAGCGTCAGCCCGGCCCGCGCCAGCACCTTCTGCGAGGCGGGTACCGGTCCCAGGCCCATGACCCGCGGCGCCACGCCGGCCACCGCGCCGGCCAGGATCCGTGCCCGCGGCCGGACCCCGGCCCGCTCGCCGGCGGCGTGGCTGCCGACGACCAGGGCGGCGGCGCCGTCGTTGAGGCCCGAGGCGTTGCCGGCGGTGACCACGCCGTCCTCGAACAGCGGGTTGAGCTTGGCCAGCTTGGTGGCGTCGGTGCCGGGCCGCGGGTGCTCGTCCCTGTCGACCAGCAGCGGGGGCTGCTTGCGCCCCTGGGGCACCTCGATGCCGAGGATCTCGTCAGCGTAGAAGCCGCGGGCCAGGGCATCGTCGTAGCGGGCCTGGGAGCGGGCCGCGAAGGCGTCGCTCTGGTCGCGGCCCAGGCCCAGGTCGTGGGCCACGTTGTCGGCCGTTTCCGGCATGCTGTGGCTGCCGAACGCCTTGGCGATCCAGGGGTTGGGGAAGCGCGAGCCGATCACGGTGTCATACAGCGGCTGGTTGCGGGCGAAGGCGGCGTCGGCCTTGCCCAGCACATAGGGCGCCCGCGACATCGACTCCACCCCGCCGGCGAGGAACAGCTCGCCCTCGCCGAGGCGGGTAGCGCGGGCGGCGTCGATCACCGCGGCCAGGCCGCTGCCGCACAGGCGATTGACGGTCTGTCCGGCGACCTCGACGGGCAGGCCGGCCAGCAGGGCGCCGTGGCGGGCCACGTTGCGCGAATCCTCGCCGGCCTGGTTGGTGCAGCCGGCCAGCACCTCCTCGTAGGCGCCGGGGGCGAAGCCGTTGCGCTCGACCAGGGCCGCGAGCACATGGCCCAGCAGGTCATCGGGTCGCACACCGGCGAGGCTGCCACCATGGCGGCCGAAGGGGGTACGAATGCCGTCGTAGATATAGGCGTCTTGCATGGGGCGCTCCTGTCAGGTCGGTTCGGTGGTGGCCAGCGGCAGGCCCAGGGCGGCGCGGCGGCGCAGCCAGGGGCTGGGGCGATAGCGAGGATCGCGGGTGGCGGCGAAGAGGTTGTCGAGGATCGTGAGGATGCGTTGGCTCCCGTAGTGATCGCCCATGGCCAGCGGGCCACGGGGATAGCCCAGCCCCAGCTCCACGGCGCGGTCGAGGGTGGTGGGTTCGGCCACGCCCTGCTGGGCGATCTCGGCGCCGACGTTGACGATGCAGGCGACCACGCGCTGGAGCACGAAGCCGTTGCTGTCGTGGAGCGGGCTCACCGGCGTGCCGTCATGGCCGAGCAGGGCCCAGGCAGCATCCCGGAAGCGGGGCTCGGTGGCCGGGGTGGTCATCAGGCAACGGCGCCTGTCGAGGCCGGCCAGCGTGTCGACGGCCACGCAGCGGCGGGCCTCGAGACCCTGCCGCAGGGCGGCCTGGGTGGCGTCCTCGCCCAGCGGGGTGAGCAGGCACAACGACTCGGCAGCGGGCCGCTCGCCACGGTCCAGCGGCCAGTCGGCGGCGGCGACGAGTGCCGAGAGCGCCTGGACGGCCTCGGGGTCTTCGGGGCTGATCCACACCGGCAGGGGGGCGGATGCCGGCGGCGCCGGTTCCTCCGTCACCAGCGCCTTGCCCTCCTCGTAGCGATAGAAGCCCTCGCCGCTCTTGCGGCCCAGCAGGCCGGCGGCGAGGCGCGACCGGGTCAGGGGCGACGGCCGGAAACGCGCCTCTTCGTAGTATTGGTGATAGATCGACTCCATCACCGCGTGGGAGACATCGAGACCGGTCAGATCCAGCAGGGTGAAGGGGCCCATGCGAAACCCGCCCTGGTCGACCAGGATGCGGTCGATGGTGGCGTGATCGGTGACGCTCTCGCCGAGAATCCTCAGGGCCTCGGTGCCGAAGGCGCGCCCGGCATGGTTGACCAGGAAGCCCGGGGTATCGGTGGCGCGCGCGGTGAAATGGCCCATGGCCTGTCCCAGCGCCTCGATGCGCGCGACGACGTCGGGCGAGGTCCGCAGGCCGGGAATCACCTCGACGATCTTCATCAGCGGGACGGGGTTGAAGAAGTGGAAGCCGATCACCCGCTGCGGCACCCGGCAGGCGGAGGCGATCGCCGTCACCGACAGCGACGAAGTGTTGGTGGCGAGCACGGCGTCGTCGCCCAGGATCGCTTCCAGGCGAGCGAAGAGGTCCTGCTTGGCCTCGAGGTTCTCGACGATGGCCTCCACCACGACGTCACAGCCCGCCAGGTCGGCCAGATCGGCGGCCTCGTGCAGTCGGCCCCGGTAGCGCGCCGGGGCGTCCTCGCTCAGGCGCCCCTTCGCCACCCCGCGTGACCAGACGCCGGCGATGAAGTCACGGGCCTCATCCACCGCACCCGTGCGGGCATCGTGGAGGATGACCTCGAGGCCGGCCTGGGCGGCCAGCTGGGCGATGCCACGGCCCATGGCGCCGGTGCCGACGAGGCCGAGGCGACGGAAAGGCGTGGCCGGCGTGGGCTCCGGGGGGGCGTCGGTCGACATGGCAAGGGTCTCCTCATGTTCGGGTATCGGGACAGTAGGCGTTTGTATTTCGCAAAGCAAAACACGATTTCGTTTATTGACTGCCATCCTAGGCTATGCAAAAGTGCCTGGCAATAGATGCGAACGTCAATTCCATGATGCAGAACCGCTGCGCCTGACGTTGCCGACTCCCTGAGACCCACCTGCCACTTCACCCGTGAGGACACGCCATGATTCGCGATCCGGAACTCCTGAATCAGCTTCTCGATACCCTTTCACGTTTCGTGAGTGAACGCCTGATTCCCAACGAGGCACGCCTGGCCGAGGAGGACGCCGTGTCGCCCGAGCTGCGCCAGGAAATGCAGGAGATGGGCCTGTTCGGCCTGTCGATACCGGAAGCGTATGGCGGCCTCGGGCTGACCATGGAGGAGGAGGCGCTGGTGGCGATGACGATCGGCAAGACCTCGCCGGCGTTTCGCTCGATCTTCGGCACCAACAACGGCATCGGTGCCCAGGGTATCCTCATCGACGGCACCCCGGAGCAGAAGGCCCGCTACGTGCCACGCCTGGCGACCGGCGAGCTCCTCAGCGCCTTCTGCCTGACCGAGCCCGATGCCGGCTCCGACGCCGCCAGCCTGCGCACCACCGCCGTGCGCGACGGCGATCACTATGTGCTCAACGGCACCAAGCGCTTCATCACCAACGGCCCCGAGGCGGACCTGTTCACCGTGATGGCGCGCACCGACCCGGCCGACAAGGGCGCCGGGGGGATCTCGGCCTTCATCGTCGAAGGCGACACCCCGGGGCTCCAGCGCGGCCCGGCCGACAGGAAGATGGGCCAGAAGGGCGCCCATACCTGCGACATCATCTTCGACGACTGTCGGGTGCCGGCGGAGAACATCATCGGCGGCCTGGAGGGGCAGGGCTTCAAGACCGCCATGAAGGTGCTCGACCGGGGCCGCCTGCATATCTCCGCGGTCTGTGTCGGCGTCGCCGAGCGGCTGGTGGAGGAGTCGCTGAGCTACGCCATGGAGCGCCGGCAGTTCGGCGTGCCGCTGTCCAGCCACCAGCTGATCCAGGCGATGCTCGCCGACAGCAAGACCGAAGCCTACGCCGGGCGAACCATGGTGCTCGATGCGGCGCGCCGCAAGGACGCCGGCGAGGATGTCTCGACCCTGGCGTCGTGCGCCAAGCTGTTCTGCGCCGAGATGGTCGGCCGGGTGGCCGACCGGGCGGTGCAGATCCATGGTGGCTCGGGCTATATGGCGGAGTACGCCGTCGAGCGCTTCTACCGCGACGTGCGGCTGTTCCGCATCTACGAGGGTACCACCCAGATCCAGCAACTGGTGATCGCCCGCAACATGGTACGGGAGGCGTCCTGATGGTCCTGTCCGTGACACGCCGGGCACCCGACGAGCGCATCTTCGGACGCCTGGCAAGCGACTTGGTGGCGGAGCTGCCCGAGCGCCTGAGTACCCGGGTGCTCGACAATGCCCGGCGCATTCCCGACCAGGCGGCACTGGTCGATGGCGAGGTGCGCTGGAGCTATGCCGAGCTGGGCCGCGAGATCCGCGAGGCCCGGGCGTGGCTGGCTTCGCTGGGCATTCGCCCGGGTGATCGCCTGATGACCGTCGGCGAGAACAGCCGTGCCCTGGTCGTGTTGCTGCTGGCGGCCAGCGAGCTCGATGCCTGGGTGGCTATCGTCAACTCGCGCCTGTCGGCCAGGGAGGTCGACCTGATCCGCGACGACTGCCAGCCGCGGCGCATCTTCTATACCAGCGAGGCATCGCCCGATGCCGAGGCCCACGGCCACCGTCACGGCGCCGAACGCCTGGTGCATCCCGGCCTGGGGACGCTGCGGGTGGGGGCGCTGGCCGCCAGCGAGCCGGAACCGGTCGAGGCCAGTGGCGCCGAGCAGGTCGCGGCGATGATCTACACCTCAGGCACCACCGGCACGCCCAAGGGCGTGATGCTGACCCACCGCGGCATTCTCTACATCGCCTCGATCTCCGGTGGCATGCGTCACCTCGGCGAGGGGCAGCGCGTCTACGGCGTGTTGCCGATGTCCCACGTCTTCGGTCTCTCCTCGGTGTGCCTGGGGTCCCTCTACAACGGCGCCTGCCTCTACACGGTGCCGCGTTTCGAGGCCTCGGCGATGCTCGAGGCCCTGGCCGAGGAGCGGATCACCGTGCTGCAGGGGGTGCCGGCGATGTACGCGCGCACCCTGGAATTCCTGCGCCGGCAGGGCCGGAAGCTCGAGGCCCCGGCGCTGATCTACATCTCCGCGGGGGGGGCGCCCCTGGACGGGGATACCAAGCGGCGGGTGGAGGCGGTCTTCGGCCTGACCCTGCACAACGGCTACGGCCTGACCGAGGCCAGCCCGACCATCAGCCAGACCCGCATCAACGACCGCCATGCCAGCAATACCGTGGGCCGCGTGCTGCCGCTGCTGGAGTATCGCCTCGAGCCGCTGGAGGCGAGCGGCGATGCCGCCGACGACGGTGACGAGGTGGGCGAGCTCTGGGTACGCGGCCCCAACGTGATGAAGGGCTACTTCCGCCAGCCCGAGGCCACGCGGGCCTGTCTCAGCGGCGACGGCTGGCTCAACACCGGCGATATCGCGCGCTTCGACGAGGACGACCAGCTCTACATCGTGGGGCGCAGCAAGGAGCTGATCATCCGCTCCGGGTTCAATATCTACCCGCCCGACGTGGAGGCGGTGATCAACGAGCACCCCGACGTGACGCTGTCGGCCGTGGTGGGGCGTCAGGTGGCGGGCAACGAGGAGGTCGTGGCCTTCGTGCAGCGCGAGCCGGGCGCGGACCTCGATGAGGCAGCGCTCGGGGCATTCATTGCCGAGCGGCTGGCGCCCTACAAGCGGCCCACCCGGATCGTGCTGATGGATAGCCTGCCCGCCACGGCCAGCGGCAAGATCCTCAAGGGCCGGCTGCGTGACATGGCGCAAGGGCAGGACCCGTCATGAGTGATGCCTTGCCGTTGTCATGGCGGATGGTGGGTTTCCAGGACTTTCTGGGAATTCGCGTCGTCGACTGGGAGCCGGATCGGGTGACGCTCGAGCTGGTGGTGGAGGCACATCACCTCAACCGTAGCGGGATCGTGCATGGCGGCGTCCTCAGCACCCTGCTGGATGTGGCCATGAGCTTTTCGGGCTTGCATTGCGAGGCTTCGGATCGGCTGCGCAAGGCGATGACGCTGTCGCTGACCACCACCTTCGTGGGGCCGGCGCGCCAGGGAGTGCTCCACGCCACCGGAGCGCTGCGCGGCGGAGGTCGCAGGACCTTCATGGCCAGCGGCGAAGTGGTCGATGGCGATGGCCGGCTGGTGGCCCTGGGGGAGGGCTCGTTTCGCCGCCGCGGCGGCAGCGAGTCGCCGGAGGGCGTGGCCGAGTGACTGCCGACCGGCTGCGGGCATCGCTGCTGCTGGTCGTGACGCTGGCCACCCTGACGGCCCTGGTGGGGGGCAGTGTACTGGCGCAGTGTGTCGGGATCGGGGCGCTCGGTGGTTACCTGATGTCCCTGCGGGGGCGGTTGTCGGGCATGGCGCGCGGGCTGCTCTGGGTCGCCGCCGGCCTGACGCTGGTCGCCGCCTGGTACGCGGAGGCGCCGGGCCGGCTGCTGTTCGAAGCGGCGGGGCGTTTCGCCTTCTTCGCCACCTTCGTGGTGGCGCTGGGCCTGTTGCGGCTGCCCGCCTACCGCTCGCGACTGGTGCGCCGCTGCGGGCATAGCATGCTGCTGCAGCCGCCGGGTCGGCGCTATCCGATGCTGTCGCTGGGCGCGGCGCTGTTCGGCATCATTCTCAATATCGGCGTGCTCAACCTCTTCGCCGCGATGATCGAGAAGAGCAACACCCTCCGCGCCGCCCAGGGGCGTGCCTGGGTGCAGCGGGCGCGCCGCCGACGGATGATGCTGGCCCTGTTGCGGGGCTTTTCCCTGGCACCGCTGATCTCGCCCATGGGCATCGGCGTGGCCGTGGTGCTCTCCAGCATGCCCGAGGTGGCGTGGCGCGAGCTGGCGCCCTATGTGCTGGGCGCGGCGGTGCTGATCTTCCTGGCCGGCTGGCTGGTCGACCGGCTCACCGGCCCCCACCCTGCGGCAGCCGGCTCCGGCCATGACGCGCCTTCCCTGTTGCCGCTGGCCCGGTTCGCCCTGCTGCTGGCCGGCATCGTGACGCTGGTGTTCTGCCTCGCCGGGTGGCTCGAGGTGCGCCTGCCGATCGCCGCTCTGCTGGGGGCGCCGCTGGGCGCCTTCGGATGGCTGGCCTGGCAGCGGCGTCGTCTCGGCGGCCTGGGGCTGGTTGCCGCGGGGCGCAGCCTGCACCGCCAGTTGCCCTGGCTGCTGGCGCCGACCCGCAACGAGATCGTGGTGCTGGGGGCGGCGGGCTACCTGGGCCACCTCTGCGTGGGCCTGGTGGACACGGCGAGCCTGGCCGCAGGGTTGACCTTCCTCGATACCCTGGGGGGCTGGAATGCGGTGCTGGCCATGCTGCTGGTCCTGGTGCTGGCGCAGGTCGGCATCAATCCCATCGTCACCGTCACCCTGCTGGCCGGGATCCTGCCGGCCCTGGCCATCGAGGGGCTGGCGCCACCGTTGATCGGCGCCTCGCTGATGGTCGGCTGGGCGCTGGCGCTGATGTCCTCGCCGATGACGGCCTCCATGCTGATCCTGTCACGCTTCACCGGCGTGCCCTCGACCCGGATCGGCTATCGCTGGAACGGTGCCTTTCTGTGCACGGCCATCCCGCTGCTGGCCGGCTGGTTCCTGCTGGCACGCTTCGGTAGCTGAGGCGTCGGGCTTGACGCCGGTGGCAGGGCTTCGTATCGTCTATGGATTATAGTGAAATCAAATTTCGACAAGCGAAATAATAGGGAGCAAACCATGGGAGAACAGCCATGAAGATCCTCGTCGCGGTGAAACGCGTCATCGACTACAACGTCAAGATCCGCGTCAAGCCGGACCACTCCGACGTCGACCTCACCAACGTCAAGATGGCCATGAACCCCTTCTGCGAGATCGCCGTGGAAGAGGCGGTGCGCCTGAAGGAAAGGGGGGTGGCCACCGAGGTGGTTGCCGTGACCGTCGGTCCCAAGGCCGCCCAGGAGCAGTTGCGCACCGCCCTGGCGCTGGGCGCCGATCGCGCCGTGCATGTCGAGACCGACGAACGCGTCGAGTCCCTGGCCGCCGCCAAGCTGCTGGCCAAGGTGGTGGAGGCCGAGCAACCGGGGCTGGTCATCCTCGGCAAGCAGGCCATCGACACCGACAACAACCAGACCGGCCAGATGCTCGCCGCCCTGACCGGCCTGCCCCAGGGCACCTTCGCCTCCGAGGTGGTCATCGAGAACGACAAGGCGCGGGTGACCCGCGAGATCGACGGCGGCCTGCAGACCGTGGAGCTGACCCTGCCCGCCATCGTCACCACCGACCTGCGCCTCAACGAGCCGCGCTACGCCAAGCTGCCCGACATCATGAAGGCCAAGAAGAAGCCGCTCGACGTCAAGACCCCGGCCGAGCTGGGTGTCGAGGTGGCCGCGAAGGTCACGCTGCTCAAGGTCGCGCCGCCCCCCGAGCGCCAGGGCGGCATCAAGGTGGGCTCGGTGGACGAGCTCGTCGACAAACTGAAGAACGAAGCCAAAGTGCTTTGAAAGGAGCTGATTTCATGAGCATCCTGGTCCTCGCCGAACATCACGACGGCGCCCTGGCCGGCGCCACCGCCCAGGTGGTCGCGGCGGCGCAGCTGATCCAGAAGGACAGCGGCGGCGAGATCGATATCCTGGTGGCCGGCGAAGGCCTCGGCGCCATCGCCGAGGCCGCCGCGAAACTCGATGGTGTGAGCCGCGTGCGCGTCGCCGACCACGCCGTCTACGCCCACCAGCTGGCCGAACCGCTGAGCGCGCTGCTCGCTGAGCTCGCCGACGACTACGGCCACGTGCTCGCGGCGGCCTCCACCACCGGCAAGAACGTGCTGCCGCGCCTCGCCGCCCTGAAGGACGTGTCGCAGCTCTCCGAGATCATCGCCGTGGAGAGCGCCGACACCTTCCAGCGCCCGATCTACGCCGGCAACGCCATCGCCACGGTGCAGAGCGTCGATCCGCTCAAGGTGATCACCGTGCGCACCACCGGCTTCGATGCGGTGGCGGCCGAAGGGGGCAATGCCGCTGTCGAGGCGGTCGACTTCGTGGCCGAGAACACCCAGTCGACCTTCGTCGAGGAAGCGCTCGCCCAGAGCGACCGGCCCGAGCTGGGGGCCGCCAAGGTGGTGATCTCCGGCGGCCGCGGCATGGGCAGCGGCGAGAACTTCCAACTGCTCGAGGGCATCGCCGACAAGCTGGGCGCGGCCATCGGCGCCTCGCGTGCCGCGGTGGACGCCGGCTTCGTGCCCAACGACATGCAGGTCGGCCAGACCGGCAAGATCGTCGCGCCCGAGCTCTACATTGCCGTGGGTATCTCGGGGGCGATCCAGCACCTGGCGGGGATGAAGGACTCCAAGGTGATCGTGGCGATCAACAAGGACGAGGAGGCGCCGATCTTCCAGGTCGCGGACTATGGATTGGTGGCGGATCTGTTCGAGGCGCTGCCGGAACTCGAGAGCAAGCTGTAACGAAGATCGCGATCTTCCCGACGTAAGAAACAGAAACCGGCCCTCGCGGGGGCCGGTTTCTCGATGCCGACACCATGGGCCGTCAGGCAGCGGTCTCGAGGTGGTCGCTGACATGCTCCAGGTGGTGGTCGCTGTCGCCGAGGTAGTGGTCGAACATCACCAGGTGCTTGGCGTAGTGGGAGACATGGCACTCTTCGGTCATGCCCATGCCGCCATGCAACTGGATGGCCTGTTCGGCGACGAAGCGGGCGGCCTCGCCGCAGTAGGCCTTGGCCGCGGCGAGGCGATAGTCGCGTTCGGCGGCGGGGCGATCGAGGCTGGTGGCGGCGAGAATCGCCATGGAGCGGGCCTGCTCGAGGTGCAGGTGCATGTCGACCATGCGGTGCTGCAGGCTCTGGAACGCCGACAGGGGGGTGCCGAACTGCCGGCGCTCCTTGAGGTAGGCGAGGGTCTGCTCGCAGGCGACCTCCATGGCGCCGACCGCCTCGGCACACAGCGCCGCGCGGCCGAGTGCCAGGGTGGCATCGAGGGCCTGGACGGCGTCCAGGCCGAGACAGGCGTCGTCGCGCAACGTCACGGCGTCCAGGGTCAGGTCGCTGGCCGACTGATCGTCGATGGTGCGGTAGTCGCGACGCGACAGGCCGGCGGCGTCGGCGGGGACCACGAACAGCCCCAGGCGCCCGTCGTCGAGGCGGGCGGTGACGAGCAGGGCGAGGGCCGAGGCGGCATTGAGCACCAGTTGCTTGTCGCCATCGAGGCGCCAGTCATCCCCCACCCGACGCGCGGTGGTGGCGATGCCATGGACATCGTAGCGGGCGTCGCTCTCCTGCCAGGCCAACGCCAGCTGATGTTCGCCTTCCAGCAGGGGGGCCAGCCAGCGCTCCCGCTGGCCGGTATCGCCGAGCCGGGCCAGCAGGTCGCCGGGCAGCACCAGGCCGGACAGGTAGGCCTCGGGCACCAGGCCGCGTCCCAGCGCCTGCATGATGAGCATCAGGTCGGTGCCGTCACCACCGAGGCCGCCGACCTCCTCGGCGAAGGGCATGTGCAGCAGGCCCAGTTCGGCGAAGGTCTGCCACAGCGCCGAACGTTCATTGGCCGGTGCCTCGAGCATGAGACGGCGCTGATCGGGGGCGACCCGGTCGGCAATCAGGCGGTCGAGGGTGTCGGCGAGCATGCGCTGCTCGTCGGTCAGGGAAAAGTCCATGGGCGGTTCCTTACATGCCGAGTATTGTCTTGGCGACGATGCTCTTCTGGATCTCGTTGGCACCGCCATAGATCGAGAGCTTGCGGCGGTTGAAGTACTGGGCGGCGCCCGAGGCACTCTCGGCCAGGGCCGGATCGTCGAGCTCGCCGTCGCCGTGGAGGAAGTCAGGGAAGAAGGGCAGCGCGGCCGGCCCCAGGGCGCGGCGGGTCAGGTCACTGAGCTCCTGGCGCAGCTCCGAGCCGCGCACCTTGAGCAGCGAGCTCTCCGCCCCCGGTACGCCACCATCCCGGGCCGCGGCGATGACCCGCAGGTTGGTGACCTCCAGGGCCATCAGCTCGAGCTCGGCCTTCACCACCCGCTGACGGAAGCTCGCCAGCTCGAGCAGCGGGCGGCCGCGGTGCTGCATCCGGGTGGCCAGCGACTTGAGATGGCGCAGCGCCTGCTTGGCGTGGCCGAGCCCGGCGATACCGGTGCGTTCGTGGGTCAGCAGGAACTTGGCGCAGGTCCAGCCCTGGCCCTCCTCGCCGATGCGGTTGGCCACCGGCACGCGGACCTCGTCGAGGAAGACCTCGTTGACCTCGTGGGCGCCATCCAGGGTGATGATCGGGCGCACCGTGATGCCCGGACTCGCCATGTCGATCAGCAGGAAGCTGATGCCGGCCTGCTTCCTGGCGTCGGGGTCGGTACGCACCAGGCAGAACATCATGTTGGCGTGCTGGCCCAGGGTGGTCCAGGTCTTCTGCCCGATGACGACGTAGTGGTCACCGTCGCGCACCGCGCGGGTCTGGAGGCTGGCCAGGTCGGAACCGGCACCGGGTTCTGAGTAGCCCTGGCACCACCAGTCGCGGTTGGCGAGGATGCGCGGCAGGTAGTGGCGCTGCTGCGCCTCGCTACCGAATTTCATGACCACCGGAGCGACCATGTTGACGCCGAACGGCACCACGGTCGGGGCGTGGGCGGCGGCGCACTCCTCGTCGAAGATGTGCCGTTGCACGGGGCCCCAGCCTGGGCCGCCATGCTCCTTGGGCCAGTTGGCGGCCAGCCAGCCACGCTCGCCGAGAATCGTCTGCCAGCGTACGTGGTCGTCGGCGGAGATCCGCCGGCCGAGGCGCACGCGTTCGCGGATGTCGTCGGGGAGAGACGTGGCGAGAAAGTCCCGTACCTCCTGGCGGAACGCCTGCTCCTCGGCACTGTAGGTCAGGTTCATGGGGACGTCTCCGGGGTGGCGGATGCATCGAGAGTGGCCTGGCGGTGGGGACCGCCCAGGTGTCGCGGGTAGCCCAGGACCTCGACGGCCAGCAGGTCGATATCGCTGGTGCGGTAGCAGAACCCCTGCTCGGCGAGGACCAGGCTGGCCGCTTCCATGGCAGCGCACCGGTCGTCGGGCGAGGCGTTCGCCGCCCGGTACAACGCGGCGAGCAGGCTGTCGCGGCGGCTCACCACGACGCCCTGTCGCAGTGCCTTGAGAGCAGTGGCCGCGGCCTGCTGCTGCTCGGCGCTGGCGCGAGTGGCGACCAGCTCCGCCAGCGCGCCCTGCGGCGGCGTGACCAGGACCAGGTCGGCGTCCAGGTCGTCCGGCCGGCCGTCGGCATCGGCCGGCCGCAGGGCGATACGCAGGCAAGCCGCCGGGCAAGCGGGAGCCGCGTCGCCGGGGGCGATCAGGCAGGCCTGTGTCGACGCGTCCGGCCGGTCGGTGAGCGCGATGCCGGTGCGTCCGGCGTGGCCCTCGAGGCGCTCGAAGAGCGGATGCTCGCCGAGCAGGGCGATGCGGGTCAGCGCCGGAGGCTCGCCGGCCTCGGGTACCCGGTGCGGGGCGCGGGCGGCGAAGAAGGCGTGGATCAGGCCGGCCCGCTGGGGGGAGTCCATGCAGGCGAGGAACAGCTCGCGCTCGCGGCGCAGCCCCTCGGCCAGGCTGCTTTCGGTGCTGGCCGCGACGGCCTCGATGCAGCGGAATGGCGAGAACAGGTCGGGCTCCTCGGCCTCGAGCCGGGCCCGATGGCGGGCGATGGCCCCGGCGTCGGTGGCGGGCGCGGGCAGCTCGCCGGTCCGGCGGGCGGTGCGCCGGCCCGCCAGGAGGGCGCGGGCGGCGCCGAGGCCGGCCTCGAGCGGGGCATCGGTCGCGTCGATGGCATCGAGGATGCCCAGCGTCAATGCCTCGTCGGCGGGCACGAAACGCCCGCTGGTGATCAGTTCCAGGGCGCTGTCCACACCGACCAGGCGGGGCAGCCGCTGGGTCCCGCCGGCACCGGGCAGCAGGCCGAGCTTGACCTCGGGCAGGCCGACCCGGGTCCCCGGGAGGGCCACACGGTAGTGGCAGCCCAGTGCCACCTCGAGGCCGCCGCCCAGGGCGGTGCCATGCAGTACTGCCACCAGAGGCTTGGTGCTGGCCTCGAGGCATGCGATGACCTCCGGCAGTAGCGGTGGCCGGGGAGGCTGGCCGAACTCGCGGATATCGGCGCCGGCGATGAAGGTACGGCCGTCGGCCATCAGCACCAGGGCACGTGCGCCGTCATCGGCCAGGCCCTGGTCGAGCGCTTCGAGAAGGCCGCTGCGCACGGCATGGCCGAGGGCGTTGACGGGGGGATTGTCGATGCGGATCACGCCGATGTCGTCATGGCGCTGGTAGTGAACACAGGCTGGCATGCAATGGGCTCCAGGTGATGGTCATGGTGTGGGGCGGGGCCGCTTCACAGGCCCGGCTGGGGCGAGCCGTTGCGAGGGTGGCGTCGACTCCAGCGGGCCAGCAGCACGGCGGGCACCAGGGCGGCCAGCGAGATGCCGAGCAGCTCGAACTGACCGAGCGGCACCATGCCGCCCCCGGGCAGGGCCAGGGTCAGCCCCGAGATCAGCACCAGCCCACGAATCGCTGTTTCCTGGATCGCGCCCTGGCCCAGTCGCCCGACCCCGATCAGGTAGCCCTGCATGGCCGAGGCGAACAGCACGATGCCGATCAGTGCCTGGACGAACACCAGCAGGATCTGCAGCGGCTCGCCCTGCATGATCAGCGCCGGATTGAGCACGAACAGGAAGGGAATGAAGTAGATCACGCTGCCCAGTCGCATGGCCTGCAGGCCGGTCGCCATCGGCCGCGCCCCGGCGACGGTGGCGGCGGCGAAGGCACCCAGCGCCACCGGCGGGGTGATGAAGCTGAGCATGCCCCAGTAGAGGATGAACATGTGCACCGCCATGGGATCGAGGCCGCCGCCCTGGATCAGGGCCGGCGCCAGGGCCACCGCCAGGAAGATGTAGGCGGCGGTCACGGTCATGCCGATGCCCAGCACGAAGCTGGTCAGGGCGCCCATGATCAGCAGCAGCGGCACGCTGCCCCCCGCCAGGTGGATGAAGTCGTTGGCGATGGTGCCGGAGAGACCGGTCATCGACAGGGCGCCGACGAGCATGCCGACCCCGGCGAGGATGGCGACCAGCTCGGCGAACAGCTTGGCCGCCCCCGACAGGGCGTCGCCGAGGTCCCGCCAGTTCCAGCGGTTGTGCTTCGAGAGCTGGTTGAGCACCAGCAGCAGGGCGGTGGCGTAGAAGGGTGCGACGGCCTCGCGCTGCATCACCAGCAGCATCCATACCAGCAAGGCGAAGACGAAGATGAAGTACCAGCCCTCCTTGAGGGTGGCCCACAGCGAGGGCAGCTCGGCCTCCGGGAGCCCCTCGATGTGGTGGCGCGCGGCATAGGCGTCGATCTGGATGAACAGACCCAGGAAGTAGAGGACGGACGGGATCACCGCGGCCAGGGCCACGGCGGCGTAGGGCACGTCGAGGAACATGGCCATGACGAAGGCCGTGGCACCCATCACCGGTGGCATCAGTACCCCGCCGGTGGAGGCACAGGCCTCGACCCCGCCGGCGAAGGAGCGGCTCATGCCGATGCGCCGCATGGCGGGAATCGACAGCACGCCGGTGGTCAGCACGTTGCTGATCACGCTGCCGCTCATCGAGCCCATCAGGCCGCTGGAAAAGATCGACACCTTGGCCGGGCCGCCCCGCACATGGCCGAGCAGGGCGAAGGCCAGGTTGATGAAGAACTTGCCGCCGCCGCTCTTCTGCAGCACCACCCCGAACACCAGAAAGCCGATCACCAGGCCGGCGAAGGCCTGCAGCGGCACCCCCATGATGCTCTCGGTGCTCATGGTGTGGTACATGGCCGTCTCCTCGAGGGAGGAGGGGAAGGCCTGGATCGGCCCCGGCATGACATCGGCGACCAGGGGATAGAGCGAGAAGGCGGTGACGATCACGGCGATGGGCCAGCCGCCGGCGCGACGCGCGGCCTCGATGATCAGCAGCCAGTAGGCGTAGCTGGCCCAGATGGCGGTGTCCGGGGCGGCAAAGGCCCAGCCGCGCTCGAGGATGGACTCGGCGTGGAAGACGAAATAGCCGCCGACGACCAGGGTCACGGCACTGAGCAGGTAGTCGTACCAGGGAATGGGCCAGGGCAAGGGCCCGTGCTGTGCGCCGGCCCGGAGCGGCCAGAGCAGGTAGACCAGGGGCAGCAGCAGCGCCACCACCGCATAGTAGAACCGGGTCTCGAGGCCCGTGACGAAGCGCAGCCAGCCGAGATTGAACAGGTAGTCCAGGGTCATCAGCATCAGCGCGATCGTGACGGCACCCGGAAGCCATCCCAGGCCGGGTGGGAGTCGGCGAATCTGGCTGATCTTCTCCCTGACCTGCGGCGGCGAGCCGCCTTGTGTGTTCGCTGTGGTCATGTCGGGGTCCAGGGCGTTGGAGCGGTACTGTCGGGAAGGACGAACCGGGGCGGCCATAGGAGCCTGTCGGACTTAACGCTGTTCTACTGCGAGATCCGGTCTTCCGGCCAATTTCATTCGATCTGATTCGTTAAATAGCTCGCTATTCGCCTCATCAGATCGATAAACTTGTCTCGAAATCCGGCTCTCTCGCGACGATCGGTCAAATCCGACGGGCTCCTAGCCGCCCCGGCGAGGGGTCACTCGAAGACGGGGTCGAAACCGGCGTCACGCAGGGCATCGGCCCGTGCGGTCATCCAGGCCTCGCGGAAGGCGGCCTCGTCGTCGGGGGCGCCGTCGAGGAAGGCGTTCCAGGCCTCGAGCAGCACGGCCTGGCGCTCGACCAGGGATTCCTGGTGCGCCTGCATCTCCTCGGTCCAGACGCCGATCTCCTCGTAGTAGTCCACCACGGCGTCGTGGAAGGGGATCACCCACTGCAGGTCCTGGTACTCGAGGGCGTAGCCCACCGCGCCCGGCGCCGCGTCCTTGTAGTCGTCGTAGTTGTCCTGCAGGGCCTTGATCAGTCCGTAGGCGACCTTGTCGTCGAGGTCCTGGTTGGCGACCACGATGGGATAGGGGTAGCTGGCGCTGGGCACCGGATTGTCGGCGCTGACGCCGCCGGCGCCGGAGGTGACTTCATGGGGGCGGAAGTAGGGAGCGATCGCCGTCATGCGCTCCCAGCCCTCGGCGTCGTCGGGATCGAGCACCGGCCAGCTGATGCCTCGCGGGCTGCTGGCGAGTTGCTGGGCGGGGGGCGTGACGGTGGTGGTGAAGGAGGCGTCGACGTTGCCGGCGATGATGCCGTCGAAGGAGCGGGCGTAGCCGGGGTAATCGACGCGCTCGACGTCGTCCCAGGTCAGGCCGCCGAAGGCCAGATAGGCCTCGGTGCCCTTGTTCAGGGCGTCGTCACCGCGGATATAGGCGACGCGCTTGCCCTTGAGGTCGGCCGGCGTCTTCACTTCCAGGTCGCCTGCCACCGCCAGCGAGAGGCCGAAGGAGGCCGTGGAGGTGGTGATCACCCGCAGTGGCTGGGGCCCCCAGTCGGGATGGGCGAACATCATCACGCCCTCGGCGCCGTAGTAGCTGGCGATGCCGCAGGCACAGAGGTCGACGCGCCCCTGCTTGAGCGGGGTCATGCGCGAGACATCGTTATCGCCGGGCAGGATGCGCACCGAGGTGTCGTAGTGGTTCTGCAGCATGCCGCCGATGGCCACGGCCTGGGCATAGCCGCTGGAGTTGGTGCCGTAGGCGGTCCAGGCCATGGTGCGCGGCAGTTCCACTTCCTCGCTGGCCTGGCCGACGGCGGCGGTGAGCAGCGAGAGCGGAAGCGTGGCAATGACGAGGTGTCGGGCGAGCTGACGCATGGGGGCGCTCCTGTGTCTTGGCTGGGGTTGTTGTTCTCGATATCTGGTGTTTTGCTATGCGGTATGTTGTTCCGAATACAGGTCGATACTAGGGAAGCGGAGCCGCGGGTGTCAACGCCTGTTCGGCGACTCACGGGAAGCGTGCCGTCTGCCAGGCGAAACGGGTGAATTAACCCGATGAATCTGAAGTGATTCCCGGGAGCGCCGGAGAGGCGAGCCGAGCGTCGTGCGAGGAGAACTGCGACCAAGGTCTAGTGCCGTGCCGCCGATGGGGCGGGCGGCAGGCGTCACGGGGAGGCGAGCGTGGCAGCCTGCTTCGGGGGGAGATTCAGCTGCGCTTGAGCTCGCTCCAGGCGGCATAGGTGCTGAGAAAGACCCGCCCGGTAATGTCGTCGAGGAAGTCGCTGTTCTTCAGCTGGTCCATCACCGGGCCCTTGACCTCGGCCAGGTGCAGGGTGACGCCGGAGTCCTTGAGGCGGGCGTTGATGGCGTCCAGGCTCTCCAGCGCCGAGGCGTCGATGAGGTTGACCGCCGAGCAGATCAGCACCACGTGCTCGAGCTCCGGGCGGCTCGCCACCAGGGCATAGACGGTGTCCTCGAGGTAGCGGGCGTTGGCGAAGTAGAGGCTCTCGTCGATGCGCAGCAGGGCAACATGGCTGGCCGTCTCGGTGTCGTGGCGCTCGATGTTGCGGAAGTGCTCGGTGCCGGGAATGCGGCCGACCAGGGCGCTGTGGGGCCGGCTGGTGCGGTAGAGGAAGAGCGCGATGGAGAGCAGCACCCCGGCGACGATGCCGGCCTCCACGCCCTCCACCAGGGTCAGCAGGATGGTCGCCGCCATGGCCGAGAAGTCGCTGCGCGAGTAGCGCCAGGTCTGGCGGATCATGGGGATGTCGACCAGCGTCAGGACCGCCACCGTGATGGTGGCGGCCAGGGTGGCGATCGGCAGGTGATGGAGCAGCGGGGTCAGGGCCAGGGTCACCAGGCCGATCCCCAGGGCCGCGAAGACGCCGGCCATGGGGGTCTGGGCGCCGGCCTCGAAGTTGATCACCGTGCGTGACAGCCCGCCGGTCACCGGCATGCCGGCGGAGAAGGCGGCGGCGAGGTTGGCGCCGCCCAGGCCGATCAGCTCCTGGTTGGGCGAGATCCGTTGGCGTCGCTTGGCGGCGAGCATCTGCGCCATGGAGACCGACTCCACGAAGCCCACCAGGCTGATCAGCAGCGCCGGCACCAGCAGGGCACGCCACAGCGAGGCATCGAAGCCCGGCAGGGTCAGCGGGGGCAGCCCCCGGGGGAGGTCGCCCACCACCGCCACGCCCTTGCTCGCCAGGTCGAGCTGCCAGGTGAGCAGGGTGGTGACGACCACGGCGAGCACCGGGCCAGCCTTGGCGAGCAGGGCGGCGAGGCTCTCGGGCAGCCCCAGGCGTTGCAGCGTCGCCTTGCCCTGCCGGCGTACCGCGACCAGGAAGACCAGGCTGCCGGCGCCGATGGCCAGCGTCTGCCAGTGGGTGTCGGCGAGGTTGCCGGCCAGGCTCAGCCCGAGCTTGGCCACGGTATAGCCGTTGGCCTCGATGCCGAGCAGGTGGGCCGCCTGGCTGGCGGCGATCAGGATCCCCGAGGCGGAAAGGAAGCCAGCGATCACCGGGTGGCTCAGGAAGTTGGTGAAGAAGCCCATCCGCATCAGCCCCATGAGGGTGAGCATGCCGCCCGAGAGCAGTGACAGCACCAGGGCGGCCTGGAGATACTCCGGCGTACCGGGGGTGGCGACGCCGGCCAGGGCGGCGCCGGTCATCAGGGCGATGATCGCCACCGGCCCCACCGCCAGGGTGCTGCTGGTGCCGAGCAGGGTGTAGGCGAGCAGCGGCAGGATGCTGGCGTAGAGGCCGACCACCGCGGGCAGGCCGGCGAGGATGGCGTAGGCCAGCGACTGGGGGATCACCATGATAGTGACGATGATGCCGGCGAGCAGGTCGGCACCGCAGAGTCGGCGGTTGTAGTGGGGCAGCCAGGTGAGGATCGGCAGATAGCGCTTGAGCATCCGGTCTCGTCGTCGTCGAAGGAACACCCGGCCCCGCGGGCCGCTGAACGGCTACCAGACTAAACGATATTGGTGGGCGGGTTGAGACTTGGTTAGCATCTTCCGGTGAATCATGTCGGTTCTCCCGAAATGATCCTCCGCGCCATCACATCGCAAAAGGACGCGCCATGAAGCCCGCAACCATTGCCCTGCACCACGGCTACGCCCCCGATGACCAGCACGCCGTGGCGGTGCCGATCCACCAGACCACCTCCTTCTCCTTCGACAGTGCCCAGCATGCGGCCGACCTGTTCGACCTCAAGGTCGAGGGCAACATCTATTCGCGCATCATGAACCCCACCTGTGCAGTGCTCGAGCAGCGCCTCGCGGCCCTGGAGGGGGGCATTGCCGGCCTGGCGGTGGCCTCCGGGATGGCGGCGATCACCTATGCCATCCAGACCATCGCCGAGGCGGGCGACAACATCGTCTCGATCAGCGAGCTCTATGGCGGCACCTACAACCTCTTCGCCCACACCCTGCCGCGGCAGGGGATCGAGGTCCGCTTCGCCGACAAGGACGACGTGGCCGGTATAGAGTCGCTCATCGATGCACGCACCAAGGCAGTATTCTGCGAGAGTGTCGGCAATCCCTCGGGCAGCGTGGTGGACATGGCGAGGCTCGCCGAGGTGGCCCATCGCCACGGGGTGCCGGTGATCGTCGACAACACCGTGCCCACCCCGTTCCTGTGGCGCCCCATCGAGCAGGGGGCCGACATCGTGATCCACTCCGCGACCAAGTACATCGGCGGCCACGGCACCACCGTGGGCGGGGTGATCATCGACTCGGGCAAGTTTCCCTGGGCCGAGCATGCCGAGCGGTTCCCGCTGCTCAACGAGCCGGACGTCTCCTACCATGGTGTCTGCTACACACGGGACCTGGGCGAGGCCGCCTTCATCGGCCGCGCCCGGGTGGTGCCACTGCGCAACATGGGGGCGGCGCTCTCGGCGCAGGCGGCATGGAACCTGCTGCAGGGCCTGGAGACCCTGTCGCTGCGCATCGAACGGGTCTGTGACAACACCCTGCGGGTGGCGGAGTACCTGGAAGAGCACCCCGCGGTGACCTGGGTCAAGTATGCCGGCCTGCCGAGCCACAAGGACCACGGCCTGGCTCGCGAGTACATGGGCGGGCGTGCCTCGGGCATCCTCAGCTTCGGCATCCAGGGCGGACGGGAGGCGGGCACCCGCTTCTACGATGCGCTGGGCATGATCCTGCGACTGGTCAATATCGGCGACGCCAAGACCTGCTCGTCGATCCCGGCATCCACCACCCACCGCCAGCTCAACGACGAGGAGCTCGAGTCCGCCGGGGTGACGGCGGACATGGTGCGCCTATCCATCGGCATCGAGCACGTCGACGACATCCTCGAGGACCTGGAGCAGGCCCTGGCGGCCAGCCAGGCGTGAAACCTCCCCGCCCGGCAGCGCCGACGCCAGCGGCGCTGTCGTTTCGGGTACCCGAGCCGGCGGTTATCGGCCGGCTCGGCGATACCTTGAGTGCGACCATGGTGTGTCAGGCCAAAGTGCAGGACAGCTCTGCGCGGCAAGGCGTTATGCTTCATGCGTGAAGACCGTTCCAACAACAAGCCTTCCAATTCATGATCGAGTCTCGACCACCATGCGTATCCTGATGCTTCTGGCCGCCCTGGTGACGGCCGTGGCGGCTCTCCTGCCGCTGCTCCTTCTGAACGCCGACTGGCCGTTCTACCTCGCCCTGGGGCTTGCCTGGCTGTCCGGGGGGCTGCTGTTCACCACGGGCATGGCGGCCGTGCATGCCGCCGGTGCCGATGCCCTGAAGCAGGGCGGGCCGCGCGGCTGGCTGCCGCCGGTGCGCGACTACCTGTCGCTGCGCCGCATGGCCCACGACCTGGTGGCGCGTGCCGGCAGCACGGCCATCGCCTCGGCGGAGGTGTCGCATCATGCCGATCGCATGGACCAGCGCCTGGCGCGCCAGGAGGAGGTGGTCCGCGAGGCCTCCGCGAGCATGAGCGCCATCACCAGCGCCATCGAGCAGGTCGCCAGTGGCACCGCCGAGCTGGCGACGGTGGCCAGCCGCTCCCGCGCCTCCAGCCACGAAAGCCGCGAAGCCCTCGGCCGGGTGGTGGTGGACATGCAGGCACTGGCCGAGCGCTCGCGTGAGGCCCTGGGGCTGCTCGCGGCGCTGGAGCAGAAGGCCGACAGCGTGCGCAGCGTGACCTCGCTGATCGAGGAGATCGCCGAGCAGACCAACCTGCTGTCGTTGAACGCCTCCATCGAGGCGGCCCGTGCCGGCGAGCATGGGCGCGGCTTCGCCGTGGTCGCCGGCGAGGTGCGCGAGCTGGCGCGGCGGACCGCCGAGGCGACGCGCAGCGTGGAGTCGCTGGTGGGGGACATCGGCGGCAGCAGCCACCAGGTGGTGGATACCATCGGCCATCTGATGGCCCGGGTGGGGGATCGTGCCGCCGAGATGCAGCAGGTGGGCGAGCAGCTCACGACGATGACCGGGGACTTCGATCGTGTCGAGGGCGAGATCGCCGGCATCGCCGAGGCGATGGAGGACACCCGCCGGCACAGCCGTCGCGTCGCCGGCACCCTGGCATCGCTCGAGGGGGATGTCGACGAGGGCAATCGCGACATGCACGACCTGGCCAGCCAGGCTCGCGCCCTGATGGCGGCGGCCGAGGCCGTGGATGCCGCCCTCGCCCAGCAGCGGCTCGAGGGGCGTCACCAGCAGGTGTTCCGGGCGGCACGGGAGGCTGCCGACCAGCTCGGTCGCCTGCTGGAGACGGCCGTCCAGCGTGGCGAGCTGTCCCTGGCGGCGCTGTTCGAGCCCCGCTACGACCCCGTGCCGGACACCCGGCCACCCAAGTACCGTACCGGCTTCGATGCCTTCACCGACGAGCACCTGCCGGCGATCCAGGAGCCCCTGCTGGAGCGTCTGCGCCTCGCCTACGCGATCAGTTGCGACCGCCACGGCTATGTGCCGACCCACAACCTGAAGGTCAGCCAGCCGCCGACCGGCGACCCCGAACACGACCTGCAGTTCAGCCGCAGCAAGCGGATCTTCGACGATCCCACCGGGCGGCGTTGCGGCGCGCATCAGGATACCCTGCTGCTGCAGACCTACAAGCGCGACACCGGCGAGATCATGCACGACCTCTCGGTGCCGGTGTTCGTCAACGGCCGCCACTGGGGGGGCTTTCGTATCGGCTATCAGCCGGAGGGCAGTGCCGCCTGAGGCTCAGCGGTAGCGGGCCATGAAGCGGCGATCCAGCCAGCGTTTCCAGTGCAGTGCCAGGCGTCCGGCCCACCAGCGCTGGCCTCGGATCGCCAGACCGAGCCCGTCGCCGAGGTCGAGGATCGCCAGTGCCCGCGAGTGCGGGACATACTCCCGGAGAGGGCGGCCTGCGAGCCTGGCGGCCAGGTTGTCGAGCAGTACCGAACCCTGACGCACGCCGTAGACGCCGAGCCGTGGCAGCCGATGACTGATCAGGGCGGCGCAATCGCCGGCGGCGAAGACGTCCGGGTCGCCGCTGCTCTGGAGGGTCGCCTCCACCGCCAGTCCACGGCCCGGAAGCACCGGCAGGCCCAGCCGTTCGATGACGGCGGGGGGCGTCAGGCCGCTGGCGTGGATCACGTGATCGGCCTCGATCAGTGACAGGCTGTCCTCGCCGCTGAGGGTTTCGTCGGTACAGACCATCACTCCGCCGGCCGCATGGCCGTGGACGCTGGTACCGGTGAGTACCCGAATGCTGCGGCGTGCCAGCAGGCGTGACAGCCAGCGGCTGGCGCCGTGAGGGGCATCCTCGAGCAGGCGTTCTCCCCGGGTCACCAGGGTGAGCGTGCTGGCGGCACCATGACGCCGGCCGAGCGCCGCGAGGTTGCAGGCCACCTCGACACCGCTGGCCCCACCGCCTACCACGACCAGGCGCGGCCTGGCCCCACGGCGAAAGTCGGCTTCGAGGCAGCGGCGCAGCGCCACCAGGCAGGGAATCGGCTTGACGGTCCAGACCTTCGGTCCCGGATGCCGCCTGGGCGGCGCCTGGCAGACGGAGCCGAGATTGAGCGAGAGCAGGTCGAAGGGGAGGGCGCGGCCGTCCTCGAGTAGCGCGCGACGGCCCGCGAGATCGAGACCGCCCAGGCGCCCGCGTAGCAGCGCGACGCCATGCCGTCCGGCCAGTCGCGCCGGGTCGAGGCGGTCCTCGGCGGGGGAGAGGCGACCGCCGAGCACGCCATTGGCCATGCCCGAGTACCAGAAGCCGCCGGGATCGAGCAGGGTCACCCCGATGTCGCCGAGGCGATGACGCTGGCTCACCACATGGAGGTGGGCATGGCCCGCGCCCATCAGCAGCAACTGGCGCAACGGCGGAACCGGGGGCGAATCGGCGACGTAGGGCATGGCGCGATAGTAGCCCAATGGGAGGGGAGGGGCGAGTGCCCCCTCCTCGACCGTGGCCGGTGAGGGTCAGGCGGGTGCCGCCTCCCGCGGGCGGGAGCGCCACGCCGACCAGGAGTAGAGGGCGAGCCCGGCCCAGATCAGCAGGAAGGTCACGAGTTGCACCGGCGAGAGCGGCTCGCGGAACACCAGCAGGGCGATGAAGAACTGGATGCTGGGGTTGAGGTACATCAGAAAGCCCAGGGTGGCGAGGCGCAGGCGCCGTGCCGCACCGGCGAAGGCCAGCAGGGGCAGGGCGGTGATCACGCCGCTGGCGATCAGCAGCAGGCTGACCCCGGTGCCGGCCAGGAAATGGGAGAGGCCGGCCTGGCTGAGCCAGGCCAGGGCCAGCAGCCCCAGCGGCAGCAGCAACAGGGTCTCGACGAACAGCCCCGAGAGCCCATCGAGCGGTACCTGCTTGCGCAGCAGGCCGTAGGTGCCGAAGGAGAGTGCCAGGGTCAGGCTGATCCAGGGCAACTCGCCGAGCAGTGCCAGCTGGATGGCGATGGCCAGGGTGGCCAGCCCCACGGCCACGGCCTGCAACCGGTGCATCGCCTCGCGCAGCACCAGCACGCCGAGGGCGACGTTGACCAGGGGGGTCATGAAGTAGCCGAGGCTCGCCTGGAACACCTGGCGGGTCTCCACGGCGTAGATGTAGAGCCCCCAGTTGAGCGCAATCAGCAGGGCGCAGCCCAGCACCCGGCCCAGCCGGCGAGGCTTGCGCAGCGCCAGGCGGATGGGCGTCCAGCGGCCAAGCAGGGTGACCAGCCCGACCAGGAAGAGGCAGGACCAGATCACCCGATGAATCAGCACCTCGAACGCGGGCACGCCTTCGAACAGGGCGAAGAACAGCGGGAAACAGCCCCACAGGACGTAGGCGGTCAGCCCGAAGGCGACGCCCTTGCCGGTTTCCTGGGCGGGGGTGGGGGTGGCGGACATGCAGGCCTCGACGGAAGAAAAGCGTTAACTTAGCAGGCTATTGGCCTGACTGCCATGCCGGCTGACGTCGGCTCACCACTGGGTTACGCTGGGGTCGTGCCACTTCACCTGGACGACGGGAGTCCCCCTCATGAGCGAATTGAGAACCACCCTGGTGCAGTGTGACCTGCGCTGGGAAGATCCCGAAGCCAACTGCCGGATGCTGGAAGAGACCCTGGGTGAGTTGGGGGGCGACGACACCGACCTGATCGTGCTGCCGGAGATGTTCGCCACCGGTTTCACCATGAATTCCCGGGAGATGGCCGAGCCGATGGCGGAAAGCGCCACCGTGGCCTGGCTCCAGGACCAGGCGCGCCGTCGCGGTTGCGTGGTCACCGGTAGCGTCGCCGTGGTGGAGAACGGCGACTACTTCAACCGGCTGGTATGGGCGCGGCCCGACGGCAGCCTGGTGCACTACGACAAGCGCCATCTCTTTCGCATGGCGGGGGAACACGAGCGCTACGCCATGGGGCATGAGCGCGTGATCGTCGAGCTCAAGGGCTTTCGGGTCCTGCTCAGCGTCTGCTATGACCTGCGCTTCCCGGTCTGGCTACGGCAGCAGCCGGCGCCCGGCGAACATTTCGAGTACGACCTGCTGCTCTGCGTGGCCAACTGGCCGGCGCCGCGGCGCCACCCCTGGCGCATCCTGCTGCAGGCCCGGGCGATCGAGAACCTCTGCCCGGTGATCGGCGTCAACCGGGTCGGCGAGGACGCCAAGGGGCTGGCCTATGCCGGCGATTCCATGCTCGTCGACTTCAAGGGCGAGGCGCTGATCGACGAGCCGAGGGACACGCCCTTCGTGCGGACCGCGAGCCTCGATCGGGACGAGCTCGACGCCTTCCGCGAGAAGTTTCCCGCCTGGCGCGATGCCGACCACTTCGGCCTCGCCGATGGGGTCGGCTTCTGATGCGGCTGGATCGCTTCCTCACCGAGACCACCGAGCTGACGCGCAGCCTGGCCAAGAAGGCGATGCACCGTGAGGAGGTCCGGGTAGATGGTGAGGTGGTCAAGAACCCCGCGACCCGGGTCGACGAGCGCAGCGTGGTCACCTGGAAGGACGAGCGCCTGGCGCTGGTGGGGCTGCGCTACGTGATGCTCCACAAGCCGCCGGGGGTGGAGTGCAGCGCCCGGCGCGGTCTCTATCCGCTGGTCAGGGAACTGGTCGACCTGCCCCATGTCGAGCGGTTGCAGACCGTGGGGCGCCTGGACGTCGACACCACCGGCCTGGTGCTGCTCACCGACGATGGCCAGTGGTCTCACCGGGTCACCTCGCCGCGCCGCCGCTGCGCCAAGGTCTACCGGGTGAGGCTGGCCGATGCCCTGGAGGGCGACGCCCTGGCGCAGGCCACGGCGCGTTTCGCCGAGGGGATCGAGCTCGAGGGCGAGGAGAAGCCGACGCGTCCCGCCGAGCTGGTCATGCGCTCGCCGACGGAGGCCGAGCTGACCCTCCACGAGGGCAAGTACCATCAGGTGAAGCGCATGTTTGCCGCCATCGGCCACCACGTGGAGGCCCTTCACCGGGAGTCGATCGGTCCGCTGGTGCTCGACGAGCGCTTGGCGCCGGGCGAATGGCGCGAACTCACCGAGGCGGAGGTGGCGCTGTTCTGAGCCGATGGTCACGAGACGGCGTAGATCTCGCTGCGGTCACGCCCGCGGCGCTTGGCGCGATAGAGCGCCGCATCGGCGAGCCGGGTGAGCGCCAGCGGGTCCTCGGTATGTTGGGGCCAGGCGGCGATGCCGCAGGAGAGGGTGATGCCGTCCAACTCGGTGTCGCGATGCCGGAAGCGGCACTCGCGGATGCCGTGCAACAGGTCCCGGATGCGCGCCTCGGCCCTGGCCGCGGTGGCGCCGGGCATGACCACCACGAACTCCTCGCCACCCAGCCGGCAGACCACGTCGGCATCGCGGAAATGGTCTCGCAGCAGGGCGCCCACCGCGGCCAGCACCGCATCCCCGGCCTCGTGGCCATGCCGATCGTTGAAACGCTTGAAGTGGTCGATGTCGACCATCACCAGCGCCAGGGGCGTGTCGCTGCGCCGGGCGGCGGCGGCTTCGTGGCTGAGAAGCTCGTCGAAGTGGCGACGGTTCTTCAGGCCGGTGAGTGGATCCTGATACGAGAACTCCCTGAGCCGTGTCACCATGGCCTCGAGCTCATGGGTACGTGCCGCAACTTCCTGCGTCAGCTCGCGATTGAGGCGCCGGACCTCGCGCTGGGTGCGGGCATAGTCGACCCCGGAGATCGCCACCAGGGCGAGCGAGAAGGCCAGGGCGCCGAGGCTGACGGGGACCCGCTGCCAGGGCAGCACGCCGTGGGCCACCGCCATGTCGACGATCAGCAGCAGAGCGAAGAGCGCATAGGCGGCGAGGATCACCTTGTGCTCGCCGGCCAGGCCGCGCCACTGAATGGCGGTGGCCCCGAACATGATCGCGAGGCTGACCAGCAGGGCGGCATCGAAGGGGGGATAGGTGCTGGAGAGGTTGATGACGCCCGCCATCGCCAACCCCGGGGCGGCCACGGCATAGCACAGGTGTCCCTGCCATAGCCGGCGCATCAGCATCGGGTGCCGGCGAGCGAACCAGTGCTCGAGCAGCAGCGCCATGGCCACCGGCAACATGAAGTAGGAGACGGCGGCGAGGGTGTCCCACAGGAGTGGACCCTCGAGCAGCAGTTGGCTGGCCTGGCTCTCGGCCAGGATCATCAGCCCCGAGGCGAGCGAGAAGAGGCCGATGCCGATGAAGCTGCGGCGATTGGCCTGGAGCAGCGCGAGGAAGAAGGCGAGCAGGGCAATCGACAGCGAGAAGCCGCTGACCACCAGGGCCTGGGCCGATCCCTCGAGGACATGGAGGATCAGGTCGGGCCGCTCCATCAGCTTGACCTCGCCCCAGAGCCCGATATCGGTGTAGTCGGAGAAGACCCGAAAATGGAGGCGCTTGCCGGCGAACTCTTCCGGCAGTTCGATCATGTGCCAGGGCCAGCCCTCGAAGCGCCCCTCTCCGCGTTCGTCGAAGTGACCATACTGGTAGATCAGGCTCGACTCCAGGTAGACCTGCACGATCAGGTCGACGCTGTAGATGTAGAGCACCGGGTCGCGCCAGTCGCCGTCGGGAAGGGTGATGCGGAACCAGGCGTGGTGCCGCCCTTCGCGACCCGGCGGGTTGGAGGGGAAGGCGATGGGGCGCCACGCCTCGGGCGCCTCCTCCCGTGTCCAGAGCGGCGTGCCGGTGTCATCGACGGGGGAGTCGCCCCAGCGATACTGCCACCCGGCGTCGAGGGGGAGCGTCGACGACCCCGCCTGCAGCGGGGAGCTGGCCAGCAGCGATAGCAACAGGACCCGGATCAGGAGGGGGAGTGTCGAACGCATCGGGACTCGCAAGCCGGCCATAAGGAAGAGCCCGACCAGTATAGAGCATCCCCTTGCCGCTGTCCGTTGGGCAGCGGCCATGGCTGGGGACGGGGATTATACCGTTATCTCATTTGTTCCTGGCGACACCACATCCCACCCCTCAGGCATGCTCCTCCGACGCCTCGGGGGAGAGCCCGGCGGCCTCGACCAGGGCGCGAGTGTAGTCGGTCGTGGGTCGCCCGAGGACCTCCAGGCAGTCTCCCTGTTCCACGACCTCGCCCTCCTTGAGCACCATCACACGATGGGCCATCGCCCGGATCACGGCCAGATCGTGGCTGATGAACAGGTAACTCAGGCCGCGCCGCTGCTGGAGGTTGCGCAGCAGTTCGACGAGCTGCTTCTGGACGGTGCGATCGAGCGCCGAGGTGGGCTCGTCGAGCACCAGCACCTCGGGTTCGAGAATGATGGCGCGGGCGACCGCGATACGCTGGCGCTGACCGCCCGAGAATTCGTGGGGATAGCGCGAGGCGCAGTCGAGCGGCAAGCCGACCTCCGCGAGCGCGGCCTGAACGCGGCGCGTCACTTCGGCCTCGTCGAGTTCCGGGTAGTGGAAGCGCAGCCCCTCGCTGATGATCTCGGAGACCGGCAGGCGTGGCGACAACGAGCCGTAGGGATCCTGGAACACCACCTGCAGGCGGCGACGCTGTTGGCGCAGGTCGTTGCCGGTGAGCTGATCCAGGCGGACCTCGCCGAAATGGATCTCGCCTTCGCTCGTGGTCAGGCGCAGCAGGGCCAGGGCCAGGGTGGTCTTGCCGGAACCGGATTCGCCGACGATGCCCAGGGTCTCGCCACGGGCGAGGGTGAGCGCCAGCGGCTGCACGGCGACGAAGGGGGGCGGCCGCCGGGCGAAGAGCCGCCTGGGCCGCTGGAAGGCAACGCTCAATCGATTGGCCTCGATCAGTGGCTGCCGCGTGGTGAGCGCGATCGGGCGCCCCCGGGGTTCGGCATCGAGCAGGAGCCGCGTATAGTCGCTACCCGGTGAGCGAAAGACCTCGTCGACCGGGCCGGTCTCCTGCTCGCGCCCTTCGTAGAGCACGCAGACCCGCTCGGCATGGCGACGTACCAGGTTGAGGTCGTGGGTGATGAACAGCATGCCCATGCCGTGGCGATCGCGCAGCTCGGCGAGCAGGGCGAGGATCTCCTGCTGCACGGTGACGTCCAGCGCCGTGGTGGGTTCGTCGGCGATCAGCAGCACCGGATCGTTGGCGATGGCCATGGCGATCATCACGCGCTGGCGCTGGCCACCGGAAAGCTGGTGAGGCCAGGCATCGAGCAACTCGTCGGGGCGCGGCAGCTTGACCTGGACGAGCAGCTCCCTGGCTCGGGCACGCGCCGCCTTGCCGCTCAGCCCCTGGTGCAGCCGCAGCGTCTCGCCGATCTGCTTGGCCACGGTGTGCAGGGGGTTGAGGGAGGTCATCGGCTCCTGGAAGACGAAGCCGACCCGCCCCCCGCGCAGTGCCTGCCAGTCACGCTGTCTGAGGCGTGTGAGGTCGGTATCGCCCAACCAACGGCCGCCCTCGACCCGGGCGTTGGCCGGCAGCAGGTTCATGGTGCCAAGCGCGCTGACCGACTTGCCGGAGCCGGATTCGCCTACCAGGGCCAGGGTCTCGCCGCGACGTACCTCCAGCGAGAGGCGATCGACCACCACGGCGTCGTCGAAGGCGATACTGAGTTCATCGAGGCGCAGCAGGGTGTCAGGCATGGGGCGGGGTCCTTGGCGTCGAGGCGTGAGGCGCGGCGTACTGGATATGGCGCGGATCGAAGGCGTCGCGCAGTCCCTCACCGATGAACACGAGCAACGAGAGCATCAGCGACAGGCTGACGAAGGCGGTGATGCCGAGCCAGGGCGCGTGGAGGTTGTTCTTGCCCTGGGCGACCAGTTCGCCCAGCGACGGCGAGCCCGGCGGCAGGCCGAAGCCGAGGAAGTCCAACGCCGTGAGCGTGGTGATCGCCCCGGTGAAGAGGAAGGGGATGAAGGTGAGGGTCGCCACCATGGCGTTGGGCAGCACGTGGCGCCACATGATCAATCGCGGGGTCAGCCCCATGGCCTTGGCGGCGCGCACGTACTCCAGGTTGCGCGCGCGGAGGAACTCGGCGCGCACCACGTCGACCAGGCCCAGCCACGAGAACAGCAGCATGATGCCCAGCAGCCACCAGAAGCCGGGTTGCACGAAGCTGGCCAGGATGATCAGCAGGAAGAGCACCGGCAGCCCCGACCAGATCTCGGTGAGGCGCTGGCCGATCAGGTCGGTCTTGCCGCCGAAATAGCCCTGGATGCCACCGATGAACACGCCCATCACCAGGGAGCCGGCGGTGAGCACCAGGGCGAAGGCCACCGACAGCCGGAAGCCGTAGATGACGCGGGCCAGGACGTCGCGGCCCTGGTCGTCGGTGCCCAGCCAGTGGCGGCCATCGGGGGGCGCCGGCGATGGCCGCATCATCTGCATGTCGAGGGTCTGGTAGGAGAACGGGATCGGCGGCCACAGCGCCCAGCCGTGTTCGGCGATCCGGGCCTGGATGAAGGGATCGTGGTAGTCGGTGCGGGTGGGCAGAAAGCCGCCGAACTCGGTCTCGGGGTAGTCGACCAGCAGTGGTGCATACCACTGGCCGTCGATCGTCATCACGAGCGGCTTGTCGTTGGCGATCAGTTCGGCGGCCAGGCTGACGCCGAACAGGACGAGGAAGATCCACAGCGATACCCAGGCGCGCCGGTTGTGGCGGAACACCGACAGCCGCCGCCGGGCGATGGGAGACAGTCTTGAGGTCGGTTTCATGGGCTCAGGACTCCCGGGTCTCGAAGTCGATGCGCGGATCGACCCACACATAGGTGAGGTCGGAGATCAGCTTGAGGAGCAGGCCGATCAGGGTATAGAGGAACAGCGTGCCGAAGATCACCGGATAGTCGCGCTGCATCACCGCCTCGAAGCCGAGCAGGCCGAGCCCCTCCAGCGAGAAGATCACCTCGATCAGCAGCGATCCGGTGAAGAAGATGGTCACCAGCGCGCCGGGCAGGCCGGCGATGATGATCAGCATGGCGTTGCGGAACACGTGACCGTAGAGGGCCTGGCGATCGCTCGCCCCCTTGGCCCGGGCGGTCAGCACGTACTGCTTGTGGATCTCGTCGAGGAAGCTGTTCTTGGTCAGCATGGTCAGGGTGGCGAAGCTGCCGATGGTCATGGCCACCACCGGCAGGGTGATATGCCAGAAGTAGTCCTTGATCTTGCCCCAGGTCGAGAGCTCGTCGAAGTCCGGTGACGTCAACCCGCGCAGCGGGAAGAGGTCCCAGTAACTGCCGCCGGCGAACAGCACGATGAGCAGGATCGCGAACAGGAAGCCGGGGATGGCGTAGCCGACGATCACCAGGCCCGAGGACCAGACATCGAAGCGCGAGCCGTGGCGCAGCGCCTTGCGGATGCCCAGCGGGATCGAGATCAGGTAGACCAGCAGGGTGGTCCAGAGGCCCAGCGAGATCGACACCGGAAGCCGCTCGATCATCAGCTCGACCACGGGGCGGTCGCGGAAGAAGCTGTTGCCGAAGTCGAAGGTGACGTAGTCGCGGATCATGCCGGCGAAACGCAGGTGGGCCGGCTGGTCGAAGCCGAACTGCTGTTCGAGCTGCTCGATGAAGCGCGGATCGATGCCCCGGGCGCCGCGGGATTCGTCACGTACCACGACATCCCCGCCGCCGGCGTCGAGGCGGGTGCTGACCATGCTGTCGATGCCCTCGAAGCGGGCCAGCATCTGGTCGATGGGGCCACCGGGAGCGGCCTGGACGATGATGAAGTTGAGCAGCATGATCCCCAGTAGCGTGGGAATCATCAACAGCAGGCGGCGCAGGATGTAGCGGGTCACGGTGCGTCCTTGTGCAGGGCTGGCGTCAACGACGGCGCAGACGACGGTTGAGCTCGGCCTCGCGGTCGACATCGACCCACCAGGCGGCGAGGTCCATGCCGTACTCGGGGAAGGGCTCGGGCCAGGCGAACTTGTCCCATACGGCGATCCGCGTCTCCCCGGAATGATACTGGGGAATCACGTAGAAGCCCCACAGCAGCACCCGGTCCAGGGCCCGGGTGATGGTATTGAGCTCTTCCCGGCTGTCGGCGCGGATCAGTTGCTCGACCAGATCGTCGACCACCGGGTTGGCCAGTCCCATGAGATTGCGGCTCTGGGGGGTGTCGGCGAACTCGCTGGTCCAGAATTCACGTTGTTCGTTGCCCGGGCTGTTGGATTGCGGGAACTGCCCGATGATCATGTCGAAGTCGAAGCTACGCAGGCGGTTGAGGTACTGGTTGATATCGACGATGCGGATCGAGGCCTGGATGCCCAGGCGAGCCATGTTGCGCACCATCGGCTGGACCACCCGCTCCATGCCGGTATCGAACAGCATGACCTCGAGGGTCAACGGTCGGCCGGTGTCGCCGTCGACCAGTTCCCCATCCTTCACCTCGTAGCCGGCCCCGCGCAGCAGCTCCAGCGCCAGGCGCAGGCGCTCGCGGAGGTCCTGCGGATGGTCGATGGGTACCTCGGCGTCGAAGACCCGCTCCGGCAGGGCCTCGCGGTGGGGCTCGAGGCGTTCGAGCTCCGCCTCGCTGGGCAGCCCCCGGGCGGCCATGTCGGAATTCTGGAAGAAGCTCTCGGTACGCCGGTAGGTGTCGTAGAAGAGGTTGGCGTTGAGCCAGGGAAAATCGAAGGTCAGGCTCAGCGCCTCGCGCACCCGGGAATCGGCGAACTTGTCACGCCGCAGGTTGAAGACGAAGGCCTGCATGGTCGCCGGTTGGCCGTCGGGTACGGTGAGGCGCTTGACCAGGCCGTCGCGATAGGCGGGGAAATCGTAGCCGATGGCCCAGGTGGCGGCCCGGGCATCGGTACGGTAGTCCATGACGCCGGCCTTGAAGGCCTCCCAGGCGATGTCTCGGTCACGATAGTAGTCGTAGACCAGCCGGTCGATGTTATGACGGCCACGATTGACCGGCAGGTCGCGTCCCCAGTACTCATCGACTCGCTGGTAGACGATGCGTCGTCCCGGCTCCACCTCGGCGATGCGGTAGGGTCCGGAACCAGGGTGGCGCGCCAGGGTCGGGGCGCTGAAGTCGTGTTCCTCCCAGTAGTGCCGGGGCAGGATCGGCAACTGACCGACGATCAGCGGCAGCTCGCGGGAGTGATTGTTGGCGAACTCGAAACGAACGGTATGGGTGTCGAGCGCCTCGACGCTCTCGACATCGGCATAGTAGGCGCCGTAGAAGGGATTGCCCTGTTCGGTCAGCAGCTCGAAGCTGAACACCACGTCGCCGGCGGTCACCGGCTCGCCGTCGTGGAAACGGGCCTCGGGACGCAGGTCGAACTCGATCCAGTGCCGCTCCGGGTCGAGGCGGATGCCTTCGGCGAGCAGGCCGTAGGCGCTGAAGGGCTCGTCGGGGTTGCCCTCGAGCAGGGTGTCGTAGATCTGGGAGATGCCGATGGCCGGGGTGCCGCGGATGATGAAGGGGTTGGTGGAGTCGAAGCTCGAGCCGACGGCGGCGCGGGTCAGGGTGCCGCCCTTGGGGGCATCCGGCTCGACATAGGGAAAGTGGGGGAAATCCTCCGGCAACGCCGGTTCGTCGTAGAGCGCCAGGCCATGGACGGTGGGCACTGCGTCGGCGTCTGCCGCCAGCGCCGCCGAACACGGCCAGGCGCTGGCCAGGGCACTGATCAGGAGACAGCGTACGGCGATCGACATCGATGACATCCTTGCGCGGGTCCTGGCCCCGGCTGGCCCGGGGCGGGTACCGGCATAAGGTGTCAGGCTGCCGTCATCTTGTAAACCTCCACGATCAGCGTGGCTTCTCCCCTGGGGTTCAGCGCGCGGCCAGGCTGCGTTGCGGTATCTCGAGTACCTGGCCGGCATGGATCACATCGCCGCTCAGGCCGTTGTGCTGGCGGATCTCGCCGGCGCTGAGGCCGTGACGCGAGGCGATCGTCGAGAGGTTGTCGCCGCTGCGCACCACGTAGCGGCCGTCCCCCGCGGGGGCGTCACTCGGGCGGGGAGTCCCGACGGGGCTCTCCAGCCGGGCGATCAGCACCTCCTCGCGGTCGGCGGGTACCAGCAGCACCCGGGCATGGCTGGGGTTGGCGTTGCCATTGATCAGGCCCGGATTGAGCTCGGCCAGCTCGTCGCGGCTCACGCCGGCGAGACGGGCGGCCTCGCTCAGGTCGAGGGAGCGGGTCAGGGCAATCTTGGCGAAGGCCGGGGCGTCCTCGATGTCGGGAAGGGCGACCTGGTACGCGTCAGGATCGTCGATGATCGCGGCGATGGCCTTGAGCTTGGGCAGGTAGTTCATGGTCTCGCTGGGCAGGCGCAGGCTCCAGTAGTCGCCGCGTTCGCCGCGGGCGAGGGCGGCGTTCCGGGCCCTGTTCACGGTGCCGGCACCGGCATTGTAGGCGGCCAGCGAGAGCTCGATGTCGCCGTCGTACCACTGTTCGGCCTGGAGCTCAATGTAGTCCAGCGCCGCCTTGGTCGAGCTGACCACGTCGAGCCGGCCGTCGTAGGCGCCATTCCGGCGCAGCCCCAGGGCATCGGCGGTGCCCGGCATGAACTGCCAGAGCCCGGCGGCACCGCGGTGGCTGCGTGCCTGGGGGTCGAAGGAACTCTCGATGAAGGGGATCAGGGCGATCTCGCCGGGCAGGTCGCGTGACTCGATCTGCTCGGTGATCCAGGCCAGCCACGGGCGGGCCCGTTCGGTGATCTCGACGATGTTCGCGGGATTGGCCCGGTAGTGATCGATCCAGTGTCGGATCCGCTCGTTGTGTCGCTCGTCCTGCCACTGGAAGCTGCTGCGAAGGCGGCTCCAGGCATCCCGTGGTTCGAGCGCCAGGGCATCCCAGAAACGCTCACCGGCGACGAAGCTGCTGTGGCCAGTCTCGCCGGCCGCCGGCAGGGGCGAGGCCTGGGTGATGGTGCCGGTCGCCATCAGCGACCCGAGCAGGGCGAGGGTGCTGGTCAGGCCGAGAATTCGTCGGCGAGTGGTGTGATAGGTCATCGTTATGTGGCCTCCTGGTCGCAGGAAGGCCCGGCGGCTGGCCGGGCCTTCGGCAGGCGTCCGTTGCGTGTCGTCGTTAGAAATGGTCTTTCCAGGCACGCAGGGTGGCGAAGGTCGCCTCGCTGGTGTCGGTGTCGCCATGGGCCGAGGCGGCCCGACGAACGCTGTCGGCATCACAGCGCAGGAAAGGATTGATGCGTTTCTCCCGACCCAGGGAGCTGGGCAGGGTCGGGCGGTCGAGTTCCCGGGCCCGTTGACACTCCTCCATGGCCTGCTCCACAGCCGGGTTCTGCGGGTCGGCGGCCTTGGCGAAGCGCAGGTTGGCCAGGGTGTACTCGTGGGCAGCGAACACCAGGGTGTCGTCGGGCAGTGCGGCGAGCCGTGCCAACGAGGCATGCATCTGGTCGGGGGTGCCCTCGAACAGCCGCCCACAGCCGGCGCTGAAGAGCGTGTCTCCGCAGAACAGCAGTGGGGGAATCCCGGCGGTGAAATAGGCGATGTGGTCCAGGGTATGGCCGGGCACGGCATGCACCTCGAGAAGCCGCCCCATGACCCGGATCTCGTCGCCGTCGCCGACGGTCTCATCGATACCGGCAATGCTCGGATTGTCCGGCCCGACCACCCGGGGAGAGTAGCGCTCGATCAGCTCGGCCAGCCCTCCGGTATGATCATGGTGATGATGGGTGATCAGCACCGTGGAGAGGGTGAGCCCCTCGCGTTCGAGTATGTCGATCACGGGGGCCGCATCGCCGGGATCGACCACGCAGACTTCCGGGGTCGAATCCTGGCGCAACAGCCAGATATAGTTGTCGCTAAATGCGGGGATCGGTGTCACGCTCAACATAGGCATGGAGTCCTGATCTGGACATGGGTCACCGCTGCTGACCGGGGCTGCCTCTCGACGGGCGAACGCGCAAGAGCCACGCCGGCTCTCGTCATGGTCAGACGCTGCCGTGAATCGGAACGGGTTGCAAAACCCTGCATCTTGGAGGGACGCGCACGCCATGTCAACTTCGTCACCCGTTGCCGACCTGGCCCGACTGGTGCGGGATGGTCGTCGTTACTGGGCGAGCCCGGCCGGACAAGCCGTCTGGCAGGCCGAGCGTGCCTGCCTGGGGCCGGTGTGCGAGCGATTGTTCGGCGCCCATAGCCTGGAGCTTGGCATGACCAGCAAGCTGGCCGACATGTGCCCGATTCGGCACGCCATGCGTTGGGCCCCGACCCGGGAACTGGTCGAGCAGGAGGCGACCCTCGTCTGTCCTCCCGATGCCCTGCCGCTGCGCGACGACAGCCTCAGCCTGGTGGTGATTCACCACTTGCTGGAGGTATTGCCCGACCCCCACCACATGCTGCAGGAGGCGGCCAGGGTCACGGCCGAAGACGGCCGGCTGATCATCTTCGGCTGGGTGCCGCTCGGTCCGGCCGGTCTGTCGCGGGCCTGGCCCGGGCGGCGGAGGCGCCTGCCCTGGCGCGGCCACTGGCGCACGCCGGGCCGGCTCAAGGACTGGCTGGCATTTGTCGACTTCGAGATCGACCGGGTAGACTATTGTGGCTTTCATCTGCCCGGCAGCCTGCCGCGCAATGCCATGCTGGAGACCCTGGGGCGGCGCCATAATCTGCCATTGGGCGACAGTTACATGATCCATGCCCGACGCAAGCCACAGCTGGTCCAGACCCAAGGCTCCCGCCTGACCTTCGCCCGACCGCTCGGCAGTTCGGCACTCGGCGGTGCCACGCGGCTCGGGCCACAGCGACGCGAGAGGGAACAGGAAAGGATGACCGAGGGTGACTGAGACACACCAGACCGATGTGCTGCCGCGGGTGACCATCTATACCGACGGTGCTTGCCGCGGCAACCCGGGCCCCGGTGGCTGGGGCGCGCTGCTGGTGAGCGGGCATCACGAGAAGGCCCTCAATGGCTTCGAGGCCACGACCACCAACAACCGCATGGAGCTGATGGCCGCGATCATGGCCCTGCGCGAGCTGAAGCGGCCCTGCGAGGTGGCACTGTGGACCGACTCCGAGTACCTGCGCAAGGGGATCACCGAGTGGATCCACGGCTGGATCAAGCGCGGTTGGAAGACCGCCAGCCGGGCACCGGTGAAGAACGCCGAACTGTGGCGGGAACTGCATGAGGAGACCCACCGCCATCGGATCGAATGGCACTGGGTCAAGGGCCACAGCGGCCACCCGGGCAATGAGCGGGCCGATGCCCTGGCCAACGAGGCCATCGACCTGCACCTGCGGGCGCGCGCCTGAGACGCTATCACACGATTGCAAGCCGAGCTGACGAGACCCCACCATGCGCCAGATCATCCTGGATACCGAGACCACCGGCATCGACCCGCGTGACGGCCACCGGCTGATCGAGATCGGGGCGGTCGAGATGGTCAATCGCCGTCTCACCGGCAATACCTACCACCAGTACATCAACCCGGAGCGCGAGATCGAGGCGGAGGCCGTCGGGGTCCACGGTATCACCAATGAGCGGGTCGCCGATGAGCCGCTCTTCGCCGAGATCGCCGACGAGTTCTGGGCCTTCATCGAGGGGGCGGAGCTGGTGATCCACAACGCCCCCTTCGACGTGGGCTTCATGGATCACGAGTTCCGGATGCTCAACGACCAGCGCGGCGAGCCGAGGCTGGGCCCGGTCGCCGCGCATTGCCGGATCCTCGACACCTTGCAGATGGCCCGGGACAAGCATCCCGGCCAGCGCAACAACCTCGATGCCCTGTGCAAGCGCTACGAGATCGACAACGGCCACCGGGTACTCCACGGTGCCCTGCTCGACGCCGAGATCCTCGCCGATGTCTATCTGGCGATGACCGGGGGACAGACCGCGCTGTCGCTCGATGCCTCCGCCGGCGGCGAAGGAACGACGAGCGGCAGCACCGGCCTGGTCATTCGCCGGCTCGCCCTGGAGCCGGGACGGCTGCGGGTCGTGCGGCCGAGCGAGTCTGAGCTGGACGCCCACCGGGCCAAGCTGGGACGCATCCGCGAGGCCGCCGGCGAGTGCCGCTGGGATCGGCTCACCGAGGGTGGAGAGACGAGCTGATGCTGCGGCGTGAACTTCCCGCCGGGGCCACCCGCGGCCATGTCATCCGCCTGGCCGAAGGGCGCATCGCCCCGGCCCCCGACGGCGGTATCCTCCAGCCGCCGTGTCCCTGGTTGCCGGCGATGCAACCACTCTGCTACTGGGGCGATGAACCGGTGGCACTGAGCCTCGAGGAGGCGGCCGACGAGGCCTGGCCCGATGGGCGTGGTTGGCTCGCGCGCCTGCCGGAATCCCGGTTCGCCCTGCTCTCCACGGCGCTGCAGGTCGGGGCCTGGTTGCGCGACCATCGCTTCTGCGGTCGCTGCGGCGCCCCCGCGTCCCGGCTGGACGCCGAGTTCGCCATGCACTGCGAACGCTGCGGCCATCGCAACTACCCTCGCATCTCGCCCTGCATCATCACCCTGGTGACCCACGGCGACGCGCTGCTGCTGGCTCGCAGCCCGAGGTTCCCCCCCGGCCGGTACTCGACCCTGGCGGGGTTCATCGAGCCGGGGGAGTCTGCCGAGGAGGCGGTGCGGCGCGAGATCTTCGAGGAGGTGGGGCTGACGGTGGGGCGGGTGCGCTATTTCAAGAGCCAGGCCTGGCCCTTTCCCCATGCGCTGATGCTGGGCTACTTCGCCGAGGCGGCGAGCCGGCGCATCCGCATCGACGGCGTCGAGATCGTCGATGCCGCCTGGTTCAGCCCGCGGCGCCTGCCGCAGTTGCCACCGCTCTATTCCATCTCGCGGGCCCTGATCGAGACGCACCTCAATGAGGTGAGGGCAGCATCATGACGACGGGCCGCTCGTGGGCGGCCCGTCCGCCGAACTGGCGTGTCGCTCAGGCGGCGGGGAAAAGGCTGCCCAGTCGGGTCGCCAGCATGACATTGCCGGTGGCCTTGAGTTTGCCGGTCATGAAGGCGGTCATGCCGTTGATCTCGCCGTTCATGACTCCCTTGAGGGTATCGGTGCTCATGCTCAGGGTCACGGAGGGGTCGTCGTGTTCGCCCTGCTCGACGGCGAGGCTGCCATCCTTCACCACCAGGTAGTGGCTGCCGGCATCGCTGAAGTGGAACTGGAAGACCTCGTCCATGCCGCCGGCGGCCTGGGCGTCGAAACGAGTCTGCAGCTTGTCGAGGGTGGAAGGGGTCATGTCAAGGTCCTTGATCGGGTAGGGAAAGGGGGAGGCGCGGTCGCCAGCGTCGATGTACCCGAGAATATTTCAAACGGACGTTTCAATCAAGCATTGCTCCCGCTGTCGCTTCATGCTTGGCTGGGAGGCGAGAGAACCGAGACGCGAGGAGAGCCCGGTGAACGAGTGGTTGACGGATTTCGGCATGTTCCTGGCCCAGGTGTTGAGCCTGGTGGTGATCGGCGGCCTGGTGGTCGCCGTCGTGGTGAAGGCCCGTGGCGAAGTGGGCGAACGCACCCGGCTGCGCATCGAGGAGCTCAACACGAGCCGCGAGTATCGGCGCCGGCGCCTGACCATGGCCGCCAGCGAGCCCGGCGAACGCAAGCGCCTGCTCAAGGGCTTTCGCAAGGATGACAAGTCTCGTGACCGACGCAGTCGCAAGGGCAAGGGGGAGCAGCGGCAGACGGTCTGGGTGCTCGACTTCCATGGCGACATCCGGGCCAGTGCGACCGGGCGTCTCGGCCAGGAGGTCTCGGCGCTGCTGGATGCCGCCAGGGAGGAGGATGAAGTGGTGATACGCCTGGAGTCGGCCGGGGGGCTGGTGCACGCCTATGGCCTGGCCGCCGCCGAGGTCGATCGTCTGCGCGAGGCGAAGTTGCGCACCACCGTCTGTGTCGACAAGGTGGCGGCCAGCGGTGGCTACCTGATGGCCTGTGCCGCCGATCAGCTGCGCGCGGCGCCCTTCGCGGTGCTCGGCTCCATCGGCGTGGTGGCCCAGTTACCCAATGTCCACCGGCTGCTCAAGCGCCACGACATCGACGTCGAGTTGCTCACCGCCGGACGCTACAAGCGGACCCTGACGGTATTCGGCGAGAACACCGAGGAGGGGCGAGAGAAGTTTCTCGAAGACCTGGAAACCATTCATTCGCTGTTCAAGCGCCATGTGGCCGAGCGTCGTCAGCATCTCGATATCGAGGCGGTGGCCACCGGCGAGGTGTGGTATGGCAGTGAGGCCCTCGAGCAGGGGCTGGTCGACGCCCTGGGGACCAGCGAGGCCTACCTGGCCGAGCGGATGCAGGATGCCCGGGTGGTCAGCGTGAAGCTGGAGCCGAAGCGCAAGCTGGGTGAGCGCCTCGGTCTGGCCGTCTCGCGCGGCGTGGAGCGGGCCATCGAGCGTGGTCTCGAAGTACTCGACGCCAGTCGCTGGCAGAAGCGCTGACAGGGCATATCATGCCGACGTGTCGAAGCCCAGGCGCCCCAGTGCCTCGATCACGGTGCGGGCGCTTTCGCCCTGCAGTGAGTAGTAGATGGTCTGGGACGCTCGCCGGGTGCTGACCAGGCCTTCGCGGCGCAGGATCGCCAGGTGCTGGGAGAGGGCCGACTGGCTCAGGCTGAGCCGCTGGTTGAGCTCCGTCACCGACAGTTCGTTGCCGTCGAGCAGGCACAGGATCCTCAGGCGATTGTCGTTGGCCATGGCCTTGAGCAGTGTGGTGGCCTGATCGATGATCGGATCCCCGCCATCGAGCAGGCGAGAGGCGACGCTGTCAGAGGTGCTCATGATGATCCCCCTACGCTGGCAGACCTGTGGCCCCGGCACCAAGCCTTGCAACCCGGCAATCGCCGGCGGTCGAGGCGTGGCTGACGCTTCCCCGACCCTCCCTGGCAACGAACTATCCTGACAACCAGGCATTTCCTGTTTTAACCATTGCTCAAGTATAGCCCACCGCAGGCTCAAGCCAAGCCGAGATTTAACGATGGTTCAATGGCGAGCGCGGACAATCTGTGATCCAGCCTATGCGGTTGTCGACAATGCAGACCGAAGCTCTTCATCTTTTGTCGCAGATTAGCCGATGGTATGAGGGCATGGCCGTGATTTTCCTCTAGAGTGTCAACAATTCCCGATGTCACTCGATGCCAGACAGGACGCCCATGAGCCCCTATCACAGCGAATTCCGCCGCTCCATCGACCAACCCGAGGCCTTCTGGGCCGAGCAGGCCCGTCGGGTTCCCTGGTTCACGCCACCCACGACCATTCTCGAGTACGACGAGGCCGGGCATGCCCGCTGGTTCGTCGATGGCGAGCTCAATCTCTGCCATGCGGCCCTGGACCACCACGTGGAGCAGGGGCGTGGCGACCAGGCGGCCATCTTCTGGGACTCGCCGGTCACCGGCCGCAAGCGCGTCATCACTTATGCCGAGATGCGCGACCAGGTGGCGCGCTTCGCCGGGGCGCTCAAGGCGTTGGGCGTCGAGAAGGGGGACCGGGTGGTGATCTACATGCCCATGGTGCCGGAGGCCCTGGTGGCGATGTACGCCTGTGCCCGCCTCGGCGCGGTGCATTCGGTGGTGTTCGGCGGTTTCGCCCCCCACGAATTGGCGGTGCGCATCGAGGACGCCGAACCCCGGGTGGTGGTGGTGGCCTCCTGCGGAGTGGAGGTCGACCGGGTCATCCCCTACAAGCCGATCGTCGACGCTGCCATCGAACAGAGCACCCACAAGCCGGAGGCCTGCGTGGTGCTGCAGCGCGAACAGGAGACCGCCGAGTTGCTGGCCGGGCGCGACCACGACTGGGAGGTTCTGGTGGCCGGTGCCGAGCCGGCCGACTGCGTGCCGGTGAAGGGGGGCGACCCGCTCTATGTCCTCTATACCTCGGGGACGACCGGCAAGCCGAAGGGTGTGGTGCGCGACACCGCGGGCTATGCCGTGGCGCTGCACTACTCCATGGAGGCCATCTACGACATGGCGCCGGGCGAGGTGTTCTTCTCGGCTTCCGACGTGGGCTGGGTGGTCGGCCACTCCTACATTGTCTACGCGCCGCTGCTGCGCGGCTGTACCACCGTGGTCTACGAAGGCAAGCCGGTGAAGACCCCGGATGCCGGCGCCTTCTGGCGGCTGATCGCGGAGTATCGGGTAAAGAGTTTCTTCACCGCACCGACTGCCTTCCGGGCGATCAAGAAGGAGGACCCGGACGGCAAGTTGCTCGAGGCGTACGATATCTCCTGCCTCGAGTCGCTGTTCCTCGCCGGCGAGCGCCTCGACCCGCCGACCTTTCACTGGCTCGATGATCTGCTGGACGTGCCGGTGATCGACCACTGGTGGCAGACCGAGACCGGCTGGCCCATCGCTGCCAACCTGCAGGGGCTCGAGCCGATGCCGACCAAGGCCGGCTCGGCGACGGTGCCGGTGCCCGGTTTCGACGTGCAGATCCTCGATCGCGAAGGCGAGCCGGCCGCGGCCATGGAGCAGGGCAGCGTGGTGATCAAGCAACCGATGCCGCCGGGGTGCCTGGTGGGGGTGTGGGGCGACCCGCGGCGCTTCCACAGCGCCTACATGGCGGCCTTCCCCGGCTACTACCTCACCGGCGACGGCGGCTACTTCGACGAGGATGGCTATCTCTTCATCATGGGGCGTACCGATGACGTGATCAACATTGCCGGTCATCGCCTCTCCACCGGCGAGATGGAGGAAGTGGTCGGCGCGCATCCGGCGGTCGCCGAGTGCGCGGTCATCGGAATCCATGACGCCCTCAAGGGGCAGCTGCCGGTGGGCCTGGTGATACCCAAGGATGGCTTCGACGGGGACGAGGTGGCCCTGGAAGAGGCGCTGATCGCCCTGGTGCGCGAGAGGATCGGGCCCATCGCCTGCTTCAAGCAGGTACTGGTGGTCGATCGGCTGCCCAAGACCCGGTCCGGCAAGATCCTGCGCAAGCTGCTGCGCAACATCGCCGACGGCAAGGAGTTCGGCGTCCCCTCGACCATCGACGACCCGGCAAGCCTCCAGGACGTCCATGAGGCGATGAAGGTGCGCGCCGTGGGGGCGGCCCACCAGGCCCGTCAGGTCTGACGGCCGGACCGGCCGTGCGACCCGCGCCGCCCCTGGTGGGCGGCGCCGACGCGCGACATGGCCAGGCGCGCCGCGAGGCCGTATAATGCGCGCCCTGCTCGCCCCTGATGCCACCACCGCCGAGGAGATCGCCATGCCCATCGCACTCAATCATGTGGATACCGGAGGAGGGGGCATCCCGCTGGTGGTCATCCACGGCCTGTTTGGCAGCGCCGACAACTGGCGCTCCCACGTGAAGGCGTGGCAGGAGCGGCGCCGGGTGATCACGGTGGACCTGCGCAACCACGGTCGCTCTCCCCATGCCGCGGGCATGGGTTATGCGGAGATGGCCGCCGACGTGATCGCCCTACTGGACCGTCTCGACATCGCCCGGGCCCACCTGCTGGGCCATTCCATGGGGGGCAAGGTCGCGATCAGCCTGGCGCGGCTCGCCCCGGAGCGCGTGGCCTCGTTGATCGTCGCCGACATTGCACCGCGCGCCTATGGACATGACCACGACACCGTCTTCGCTGCGCTGCGTCGGGTCGCCGAGGGGCGGCCCGCCAACCGGCGAGAGGCCGACGAGCTGCTCGCCGAACATGTCGAGGAGCGAGCCGTGCGGCTCTTCCTCGCTACCAATCTGGAGCGCAGCGAGGCGGGCGGGCTGCGGCTGCGCCTGGGGCTCGACGAGATCCAGGCGGACTACGAAGCGATCATGGGCGCTCCGGCCGGGGAGGGCGCCTTCGCCGGGCCGACCCTGGTGCTGCGGGGAGCGCACTCATCCTACGTCACAGACGCGATGCTGCCCGAGCTGCGTGAGGTGTTGCCCGAGGCGCAGGTGGTGACCCTGGAGGCCGGGCACTGGCTGCACGCCGAGCAACCCGAGGCCTTCCGCCGGGAGGTGGACGCCTTTCTCGCCGAGCGGGACTGAACCGCACTCGATCAGAAGGCGCCGGGGTCGACGGCCAGGCGCTCGACCGGGGTCACCTCTTCGACCAGGCCGGCCTCGTGCAGGAACCTCTCGAAGCGCGCGTAGCGCCCATGATCCAGGGCCGCGGGGCTGGCGCTGAGACGCATCAGGATGTCCGGCCAGACCGCCAGGTTGGCCGGCGTATCGAGCCCCGGCTCGGCCGTCACCAACCGGTCCCAGGCCTCGGTGGGATGCTCCAGGATCCAGGCGGTGGCCTCCTCCAGCGCTTCCACCAGCTGACGGATGGCCTCCCGCTGGCCATTCAGCCGATCGCGGTTGGCGAGCAGAATCAGGCCGTCGTGCAGCGGTATCCCGTGATCCTCCACCCGCATCAGGTGGGTGCTGACCCCCTCATCGCCGAGCTGGCGGGGCAGCAAGTGGCGCATGGCGCCGATCACCCCGTCCACCTCGCCCTCGCTGATCGCCCGGCCCAGGCCGAAATTGACGTCGTGCATCTCCACCTCGGCGCGCTTGATGCCATGGGGGCGCAGCAGCATGTGGAACAGGATCTCCAGGCTGTCCTCGTCGGCATGACCGATACGCCGCCCGGCCAGGTCGGCAGGTGAGTCGATCGCCAGGCCGTCGCGGACGACCAGCGCGGCCAGCGAGCCGTCGACCAGGGTCGCGACCCGTATCAGCGGCTGGCCCTGATCGACCTTCAGGTGGAGGAGCGGTTGGCGGCCAAGGGCAAGATCCACCCGTGCGGCGGCGAGCAGCTTGGACGGCACGTTGGGGTCGGCCGGCGTCGACAGCCGTACGTCGAGACCGCGTCGCGCGAACATGCCCTTGTCCCGTGCGACGATCAGGGCGGCATGCTGGGGGCTCGGGTACCAGTCGAGCATCACCTCGAGCGCCTTCATCGGCGGTGGAGCGATGGGTTCGGCCGGGGCCAGGGCAATGCTGGGCACCGGCGGGACAGGGTCCTCGTCGAGCCGTTCGGATAGTGCCCCCCTCGGCGACTCACCGGGCTGTCGTCGTACCTCCGGCGGCGGTGCGGCTGGCCCGGTCGCCGTCGAGGGCGCGCCCCGTCCACTGATTACCTCCACCGACGGCGAGGAGGCCGGGGGCGCGTCGCCCAGTGCGGGCACCATCACGTCGGTTTCCAGGGGTGGGTAACCCGGCACCGGAGCCGACAAGGGCTCATCGTCGCCCCCGGCGGGGTGCCAGGACAGCAGGGGCAGCGCCACCAGGAACGACAAGGCGAATCCCCAGCTCGGCAGGCGGCGAGCGCGAGTGATCATCGAGGAGCTCCAGCGGCTGGACACGGCAGGTGCGCCCGTGGCGCGGCGCCAGTTTAGCCTCTGGCGCTTCATCGTGGCCAGCTCGGGGCGCCGTGCGCGACGGCCCGTCATCGCGACGGGCAGCGCGGCATGCGATAATTGCGCCTCCAGTTGTCAGGGCAGGACGCCATGGATGTCATCAATACCCTCTTTCTGCTCAGCGGATTCCTGATCGCCCTGAGCGTGCTCGCCAGCCGGCTCTCCACCCTGGTGGGGTTGCCGCTGCTGTTGATCTTCCTCGGGCTCGGCATGCTGGCCGGAGAGGAGGGGGTGCTCGGGATCCAGTTCGACGACTATTCCCTGGCCTTCCTGATCGGCCACCTGGCACTGGCCATGATCCTGCTCGACGGCGGACTGCGTACCCGATTGAAGACCTTCCGGGTCGGCTTCCGGCCGGCGCTCTCGCTGGCCACCTTCGGGGTGTTCATCACCAGTGCCCTGGTCGGTGCGCTGGCCATGTGGGTCTTCGACCTGACCCTGGTCCAGGGGTTGCTGGTGGGCGCCATCGTCGGCTCGACCGACGCCGCCGCCGTGTTCTCGATGCTCAGCGGCCGCGGCATCAACCTCAATGAGCGTGTCGGTGCCACCCTGGAAATCGAGTCCGGTACCAACGACCCCATGGCGATCTTCCTCACCATCATGCTGGTCGAGCTGCTGGTCGGTGAGATCGGTGGGGCGCTGAGTACCACCCTGTTCCTGATCCAGCAGTTCGGGTTCGGCCTGGCGATCGGGCTGGGCGGAGGCTGGCTGATCGCCAAGCTGCTACGCTGGGTCGACCTGGCCCCCGGTCTCTACTCGCTGTTGGCCCTGGCCCTGGGATTCTGCGTCTTCGGCCTGACCAGTGTGCTGGGCGGCAGTGGCTTCCTGGCCATCTACCTCGCCGGCCTGATGATCGGCAATCAGCCCGGGCGCCACCTCAACTTCATCCTGCCGGTGCATGACGGCCTGGCCTGGCTCAGCCAGATCGGCCTGTTCCTGGTGCTGGGCCTGCTGGTCACCCCCAGCGAGATGCTCGAGTACGCCCTGCCGGCCTTGCTGGTGGCCCTGGGATTGATCTTCGTGGCGCGTCCGCTGGCGGTGCTGATCACCATCAAGCCATTCTTCAAGTTCCGCTGGCGTGAAGTGGGATTCATCGCCTGGGTGGGGCTGCGCGGGGCGGTGCCCATCGTGCTCGCGATCTTCCCGGTGATCGGGGGGGTGGAGAATGCCTCGCTCTATTTCAACGTCGCCTTCGCGGTGGTACTGATGTCGCTGTTGATCCAGGGGGGAACGCTCTCCTGGATGGCCCGCTGGATGAAGGTCGAGGTGCCCCGCAGCGTGACGCCGAACCTGCGCGGTCCGCTCGGGGTGTTGCCGGAGAACGACTACGAGATGTTCATCTACGAGATCGAGAATGCCGATCTCGAGAACGTGCCGATCCGCCTGTTGCGCTTTCCTTCCGGGGCGCTGATCTCGGCGCTGTTCCGCGAGCATGCCATGCTGCACCCCAAGGGCAGCACCCGGCTGCAGCTCGGTGACGTGGTCTGCGTGATCGGCCGCACCGATGATCTGCCGGCGCTCAACCGGCTGTTCAATGGTGAGGCCAAGCTCAAGCAGGTGCGCGCCTTCTTCGGTACCTTCACCTTCGACGGCGATGCCCGGATGCAGGATATCGCCGATGTCTACGGCCTGACCCTGAGCCCCGGCGAGAAGGAGATGACGCTGGACGAATTCGTCTCGCTGAGAGTGGGCGGCCACCCGGTGGTGGGCGACGACGTCGACTGGCACGGCATCCACTGGGTGGTCAGCGAAGTCGAGGGCGACAGGATCACCCGGGTCGGGCTGCGCTTCTACTGACCCGGCTCGTGCTCCTTCAGCGACGTGCCCGGGGGTGCTTGCGTACGGTGAGCTCCATTTCCACCGACGCTTCCGGGCTGGTCACCCGGGGCTCGCCGTCCTGCACCGTGCAGCTCAGCGTCATGCTCTTCGCCGCCAACTCGCTCAGTGCGCGTACCGACCCCGGGTCGAGGTCCACGACCGTGAGGTTGTCGAGGGTGGCGCACTTGCCGGCGAGTTGCTCCCACCAGATCGCGGCACCGTGACCGCTGTAGGTATAGAGGATCACGCTGCCGGCTCGACCACAGGCGCGGCGAATGGCCTTCTCGTCGGGCTGCCCCAGTTGAATCCAGAGGTCGATGGCGCCGGTCAGGTCCTTCCGCCACAGGTCGGGTTCGTCCTCGGTACTCACCCCACGGCCGAAAACCAGTGAGTCATCGGCGTGGAGCGCAAACGCCAGCAGTCGCACCATCATGCGCTCATCGGTTTCCGACGGATGGCGAGCCACGGTCAGGGTGTGGTCTGCATAGTAGTGCCGGTCCATGTCGGCGATCTGGAACTGCACCTTGTGAATCGCTGCCTTCAATGCCATCTGTCCAAGTACCCGGCTGGCTGGAAAAAGAGAGTGCCGGCCATGATGACATAGATTGGGGGCGCCGAGGGCGAGATCCATGGAATCGGAAGCCGGCGAGTCGTCCGAATGGCGCGGCGCGGAAACGGTCGAACGTGAGTCGGGAGCAAGGGGAGGCCAGGCCATGCTGATCGAGCACACAGCGAACACCAGGGGGCGCGATTTCTTCGTGGGTGACCTTCACGGCCAGTACCGCCTGCTGCAGGAGGCGATGCGGCGTGTCGCCTTCGACCCGGCGAAAGACCGCTTGTTCTGCGTCGGTGATCTCGTCGACCGCGGTGACGAGTCGCTCGACTGCCTGCGGCTCGCCTCCAGGCCGTGGTTTCACGCCGTACGCGGCAATCATGAGGAGTTGGCCCGATCGGCGCTGCTCGAGGGGGAGGGCGGGAATGCCTGGGCGCTGTGGATGATCAATGGTGGCGGCTGGGTCATGTGGAGCGGCGTGGACGAGGCGCGCAGGGCGCTGGATGAGGCGCTGCGTTACCTGCCCCATGCACGCGAGGTCGCGGTCGCCGGGAGGCGTATCGGCATGGTGCACGCCGAGCCGCCAGCGGACTGGTTGTGCCTCGAGAACGCCGACCCGGAGGCACTGGTCTGGGGGCGCTCCCGGATCCGGCGCGGCGACGAGACGCCGGTGGCGGGGATCGATGCCGTCGTCGTCGGCCACACCATCGTCGACGAGCCGCTGACCCTGGGCAACGTCCACTACATCGATACGGGAGCCTTCTGTACGGGGCGCCTGACGCTGGTCGAGGCCCGGGAACTGCTGTCGTAGGGAGTCGGCGCAGGCGAAAGGCTGTCGTCGGACATCGGAAGGAGGTTGGGCACATGAAAAAAGCGCCCGCAGGCGCTTGATTCATGGAGCATAATGGCGGAGGGACAGGGATTCGAACCCTGGGAAGGCTCTCACCTTCGCCGGTTTTCAAGACCGGTGCATTCAACCGCTCTGCCATCCCTCCGGCTCACGGTGGGGCATATTACCAGCTTTCGGCGGTGGGTCAAGAGCCCCTTGGGATCAAGGCGTTAGCAGGTTCGACCGGTTTGGGCCAGAATGAGAGCGAACGACCCTCGGGAGATAGCATGGCCCTCGACCCTCCATCGACAGGCGTTCGCCCCATCGCCGCCGTATCGGCGGCGCTGGTGCAAGACGGCAGGATCCTGATGGTGCGCCGTGGCCACGCGCCCAATGCCGGTCGCCTGGCGTTGCCCGGCGGCAAGGTCGAGGCCGGCGAGAGCCTGCAGGACGCCGTGGGCCGAGAGCTGCTCGAGGAGACCGGGATCCGCGCGGCCCCGCGCGAGGTGCTGACGGCCATCGACGTGCTCGATCATGATGACCAGGGGCGGTTGCAGGCCCATTATGTCATCGTGGTGATCCGCATGGCGTGGCGGGGCGGTACCGAGGCGGCGGCCGACGACGCGACCGAGCTGTGCTGGATGGACCTGGCGGCGCTGGATGCCGCCGGCGAGGAGGTCTGCCAGACGGCCGCCGACGTGGCACGCCGGGTTCTCCAGACGACGACCAGGGAAGAATCATCGTTGAGGCATGGATAAGCAAGGGCTTGCGCCGGGAACTTCGAGTGGGCATGCTAGCCGGGTGCCTAGATCAACAAACTCAGGGAGCTCTGGATCAATGGCTTATCAAGACACTCCGCTGACGCGGCAGCAGACGCAAGCGATCAGTACCAGCAAGGTGCTGCGCAACACCTATGGCCTGCTGGCCATGACACTGCTGTTCTCCGCCGTGACTGCCGGTGCCGCCATGGCCATGGGCATCGAGCGGATGAACATCCTGGTGTTCTTCATCGGTGCCTACGGCCTGATGTTCCTGGTCCACAAGACCGCCAACTCGGCGATGGGCCTGCTCTCCACCTTCGCCTTCACCGGCTTCATGGGCTTCACCCTGGGGCCGATCCTCAGCGCCTACCTCGCGCTGCCCAACGGCGCGGCATTGATCATGAATGCCCTGGCCATGACCGGCCTGACGTTCATCGGTCTCTCCGCCGTGGCCCTGGTGACCAAGAAGGACTTCAGCTTCCTGGGCAACTTCCTGCTGGCCGGCGCGATCGTGCTGATCCTGGCCATGGTGGCAGGGCTGGTGTTCCAGATTCCGACGCTGATGCTGATGGTTTCCGCCGGCTTCGTGCTGTTCGCTTCGGCGGCGATTCTCTACCAGACCAGCGAGATCATCCACCGGGCCGGCGAGACCAACTATATCCTCGCCACCATCACGCTCTACGTGTCGATCTACAACCTGTTCGTCAGCCTGCTGACCCTGCTCGGCATCACGAGCAGCGACTGATCCCGGATAGGCTGGACCCTGCTGGCCCTGCCCTCTGGCGGGGCCAGACTGTTTCCGGAGGCCCTACATGCGCTATGCCATCCTGCTGCTGGGTGCCCCGTACAGCTGTCAGGCTTCCCACACCGCGCTGCGCTTCGCGCGCGCCGTGCTGGACAGGGGGCATCGCCTCGAGACGGTGTTCTTCTACCATGACGGCGTGCACAATGCGGCCCGACTGGCGGCGCCTCCCCAGGACGAACCACACCTGGTCGACGCCTGGGTGGCGCTGAACGCCGAGCACGGCACGGCGTTGCAGGTCTGTATCGCTGCCGCCCTGCGCCGCGGACTCCTCGACGAACGCGAAGCGGCTCGCCACGGCAAGCAGGGGCACAGCGTCGAGGCACCGTTCGAGCTGACCGGGCTGGGCCAGCTGGTCGACCTCGGCCTGAGCTGCGACCGCCTGGTGACCTTCGGGCCCTGAGCCTCACACGAGTCGAGGAAGTGACCATGACCGAGCCATTGCCGCCCGACCTGCTGGTGATCCTGCGTCACGGCCCTCACGGCACGAACCACCTGCGCGAAGGGCTCGATGCGGCCCTGGTCGCCGCCGCTTTCGGCCGCCGGGTCTCGCTGCTGTTCATGGGCGAGGGCGTGACCGCCCTGCTCCGGGACCAGCAGGCCGGCCCACTGGGCCAGAAGGGAACCAGCGCGACCCTGGCGATGTTGGAGATGTATGATATCGAGACGCTGCTGGTGGAAGAGGCCGCCCTCGAGCGTTTCGGCCTCGGCGAGGCAGACCTGATGCTGCCCGTGCGTCGGCTGTCCGCCGAGGCGATCTCTGCCCAGCCAGGCGAGCACCGTCTGGTGCTGACCTTCTGATCGCGCCACCGACGACGCCATCCGTTGTACCGAGGATCCCGGCATGCTGCTGCACATTCTGAATCGCTCCCCGGCCACCAGCCGGGTCTATCAGCAGGCCCTGGCCGCCATGACCCCGGAGGATCGACTGCTGTTGATCGAGGACGGGGTCCAGGGCGCGCTGCCCAAACTGGTGCGTTACTTCGACGGCCTCCAGGGGCGGCTGTTCGCGCTGCGCGAGGATCTGGTGGCGCGTGGTCTCGATGGGCACTGCGACGAGTCGGTACAGGTGGTCGACGTGGATGGCTTCGTGGTGCTGACCGAGGAAGCCGAGCGCACGGTGAGCTGGTACTGATGGCAACCACGGAAATTGCACGCTTCGTGGACGTGGCGGGCGAGCGGGTCGGCCTCGATCCCGAAGGCTACCTGGTCGACCTCGCCGACTGGTCGCCAGCGGTGGCTGCCGCCCTGGCAGCGGAAGAGGGGCTCTCGCTGTCCGACGAGCACTGGGAAGTGATCGAGGTGCTGCGGGCCTTCTACGCCCGCTTCGAGATGGCGCCGGCCATGCGGCCGATGGTCAAGGCGGTGGGCCAGGCGCTGGGGCCCGAGAAGGGGCGCTCGATCCATCTGCTGCGGCTCTTCCCCGGCAGCCCGCCCAAGGTGGCGGCTCGCCTGGCGGGCCTGCCCAAGCCGACGAACTGTCTCTGATGAACTTCCTGGCCCATGCCTGGTTGGCCCGGGGCGGCAGCGACGACTTCCTGTTCGGCAACCTGATCGCCGACGGTGTCAAGGGGCCGGACCTCTCCGCGTGGGATGCGGCGATAGCGGCGGGTATCCGTCACCATCGGCGGGTGGACGCCTTCGTCGACTCCCACCGCGTGACCCGGGAGGTGCGCGAGAGGGTGCCGCGGGCCCAGCGACGCTATGCCGCCATCGCCCTCGATCTGGTCTGGGACCATTTCGTCGCGCTCGAACTCGGGCTCGACGTGACGGAGTCGGCGCTGGTCACGCGCAGCTATCGCCTGCTGGCGAACCGTCCGGCGCCGGCTCGCCTCGCCACCCTGATGCCGGTGCTGGTGAAGCAGGACTGGCTGCATGGCTATGCCGACTTCACCTTCACCTGCCGCGCCATCTGCGGCATCGGTCAGCGCCTCTCGGGCCCCAACCGCCTCGCCGAGCTGGTGCCCTGGCTCGAGGCGGACTACGCCAACCTCGAGACCGACTTCGCTCGGCTGTGGCCGGAGGTCAACGACATGCTGGAAGTCCCACCCTGACCGGTTTCAGTCGCCCCTGAGCCACAGGCAGGCGATCCTGTCCCCGGGCTCGACCCGCGACTCGGCGGGAATCACCGCCAGGGCGTCGGCGCCGATGCAGGAGGAGAGCACCGCCGAGTTCTGGTCGCGAAACGCCTTTGCCACGATCCCTGCTTCGCCGAATTCGAGTGCCACGCGCATGTAGTGGCGCCGTGGCCCGGTGGTGGTCGCGAAGTCCGCCCGGGCAGCGAGCACCGGCAGGGTGGCCAGCGCGGGGCAGGCGAGCAGGGCACCGACCAGGGGGCGCAGGAAGAGCCAGGCACCGACGAAGGCCGACACCGGGTTGCCGGGCAGTCCGACGAAGTGGGCCTCGCGGCCATCCGGTCGGGGCAGGCGGCCGAGCGCCAGGGGCTTGCCCGGGCGGATGGCCAGGCGCCACAGGTTGAGCCGGCCCAGGGTCTGGAGCGCGGCCTTGACGTGATCCTCCTCGCCGACGCTGACCCCGCCGGTGGTGATCACCACCTCGGCGCGTTCGGCGGCCTGGCGCAGCATGTCTAGGGTCGCCTCGCGGTTGTCGGGCACCGAGGCGGTCCATGCCACCTCCGCCCCGAAGCGTTCGAGCAGACGCCGGAGCATCGGCCGGTTGGAGTTGTAAAGCTGTCCCGGGGCTAGCGGCTGGCCGGGGTCGACGATCTCGTCGCCGGTGGAGAGCAGGGCGACCCGGGGGCGGCGGCGCACCGCCACTTCGGTGATGCCCTGGCCGGCGAGATGCCCGAGCGCGGCGGCCTCGAGTCGCTCGCCGGTGGTCAGCAGCGGGGTGCCGGTGCGGACGTCACGCCCGCGGCGGCGCACGTTGTCACCGGCGGGGATCGCCGTGGGAATCCAAACCCGGTCGCCTTCCACCTCGACGCGCTCCTGCATCACCACGCAATCAGCCCCGGGGGGGAGCTCGCCACCGGTGAAGATACGCGCGCAGCTACCCGGCGTCAGAGGCTCGGCCATTGCCCCGGCGGCGATACGCTGGCTCACCGGCAGCCACTGCCCGGCATCGCGGTGATGCAGGGCATAGCCGTCCATGGCGCTGTTATCGAAGCCGGGAACGTCGAGCCGGGCGGTGACCGCCGCGGCGAGCACCCGCCCCGCGGCAGACGCCGAGGGCAGGGTCTCGGTCGAGGTGGGCACGACCCCGTCGAGCAGGGCCGCCAGCGCCGCCTCGACGGGCTTGAGGTCAGCCATGAGTGCCTCGCTCCGGAATCACCAGATTGGCGAAGTTGCAGGGTTTATGGCGGCTGTCGAGCTGTTCGGCGAGGATGCCGTCCCAGGCGGTGCGACAGGCGCCGGTCGAACCGGGCAGGCAGAACACCACCGTGGCATTGGCCAGTCCACCGAGGCAGCGACTCTGGATCGTGGAGCTGCCGATCTCCTGCCAGGAGAGGTGACGGAACAACTCGCCGAAGCCCTCGATCTGCTTGTCGAGCAGCACCGACACCGCCTCCGGCGTGGAATCGCGCCCCGTGAAGCCGGTGCCCCCCGTGGTCAGGATCACCTGCACCTCGGGGTCGGCGATCCAGGCCGCGACCCGGGCGCGGATGCGGTAGACGTCGTCGATGACGATCTGCCGGTCCACCAGCCGGTGGCCAGCGCCGATGAGTCGCTCGACCAGCGCCTGGCCGCTGCGATCGGTCTCCTCGGTGCGGGTATCGGAGACCGTGAGCACCGCGACCTTCAGCGGGACGAAGGCGTCACTATCGTCACTCATGCCTGTCCCTTCTTCTGCTGTTGCCGAGCCTCGAGGGCGGCGAGCTGTTCGGGGGTGGCCGGAGCCTGATACTTCTCCTTCCACTCCGGGTAGGGCATGCCGTAGACATACTCTCGCGCCGCCTCGTAGTCGAGTTCGGCGCCGCGCTCCTCGGCGGCGGCAACCAGCCACTTCGAAAGGCAGTTGCGGCAGAAGTCGGCCAGGATCATCAGGTCGATGTTCTGCACGTCCTTGTTGTCGTCGAGGTGCTTGAGCAGTCGGCGGAAGGCCGCGGCTTCCAGCTCGGTGCGGGTATTGTCGTCGAGATGCTGCATGGTGTGTCTCCCTGCATCATGGTGGTGGTCGCGCATGCCGCCAGCATAACAAAAGACACCGCCCGAAGGCGGTGTCGAAGCGTCGCGATGCCCGCGGAATCACCCCGAGCGAGGCGCCGGCTCCTCGCCCTCGTCGGGGCGCCGGTCACTGGTCGCGAGCTGCTCCTCGGACAGCGCCTGGTCCTTGACCTCCTCGTACCAGAGGTTGTGGTGGTCCTTGGCCCAGGTCTCGTCGACATAGCCGGTGGCCATGCCTTCGAACGAGCCCTCCGAGCCGATGGTGCCGATGTAGATATGGCCGAGTGCCACGGCGGTCAGCCCCAGCGCGCCCACGGCGTGGATGAGGTTGGCCCACTGCATGGTGTCGCGGCTCTGGCCGTAGTTGGGGAAGTCGAGCACGAAACCGCTGGCGATCACCACCAGGCCCACCGTGGCCAGCAGCCAGAACCACACCTTCTCGCCGCCGTTGGCGAAGCCGGCATCGACATGAGCCTTGCCGACCATGCCGCCTCCCTTCTTGAACCATTCCAGGTCGTGCTTCTTCGGCCAGTTGTGCTTGAGTACCCGGGCGAGCAGCACGATCAGCAGGATCCCGAACAGCGGGCCCAGGTAGTTGTGCGCCACCTTGGAGGCCGAGATCATGCTCGCCCAGACGGCGTCGCCGAACAGCGGCCGGAAGACGAACTTGCCGTAGAGCAGGTTGAGCCCGGTCAGCGCCAGGACGATGAACAGGGTCGCCACCGTCCAGTGGATCGAACGGACGATCAGAGGCCAGCGCAGCAACTTGCGCCCCGTGCGCGGTTCGCTGAGGTCCTTGCGACCGACGATCACGTAGAACAGCGCGATCACCACGAGCATGCCGCCGATGGCGATCAGCCCGAAGGGCGATACCCAGCGGTTGCGCAGCTGTCGCCAGGTCTCGCCGCTGGCGTTGATCAGGTTGTAGGTGGAGGTGGCACGGCTGTCGCGGAAGTTGGGGCCGGTCTCGCCGCTGCGCACCTGGCGCCAGGTGTCCGGCGAGACGCCGCCGACGGCGGTGGCCGCCTCGCGGTCCGGGTCGGCCTGGGCCAGTACCGGCTGGGTGGCACCCAAGCCGACCAGCAACACCAGGGCCAGGGCCACCATCCGCCAGAGACCGGGCCATGCATGGGAAACGAACATGGTGCCTCCTTACCCCTGGCGGGTGGCGTCATAGGCGAGGTTATCGGCGTCGGCGCGGGGGTTGCCCGACCAGGCGCCGTCCGGGTGCCCGCGCTGGACCACGCGCTGGCGGAAGATGTCGGCCACCGTCTGGGCATCGCCGGCGAGCAGTGCCTTGGTGGAGCACATCTCGGCGCACAGCGGCAGCTTGCCCTCGGCAATGCGGTTGGCGCCGTACTTCTCGTACTCCTCCTCCCTGGTTTCCGCCGGGCCGCCGGCGCAGAAGGTGCACTTGTCCATCTTGCCGCGTTCGCCGAAGGCATTCTGCTGCGGGAACTGGGGCGCCCCGAAGGGGCAGGCGTAGAGGCAGTAGCCGCAGCCGATGCACAGGTCCTTGTCGTGCAGCACGATGCCGTCGTCGGTCTTGTAGAAACAGTCGGTGGGGCAGACCGCCATGCAGGGGGCGTCGTCGCAGTGCATGCAGGCGACCGAGATCGACACCTCGGTGGGTTCGCCGTCGTCGAGGGTGACCACCCGGCGGCGCTGGATGCCCCATTCGACGTCGTTGGCGTTCTTGCAGGCAGTGACGCAGCCGTTGCACTCGATGCAGCGTTCCGCGTCGCACATGAATTTCATCTGAGCCATGGGAATCTCCTGGTTGCGAGCGCTATCAGCTGGCCTTCTCGATACGACACAGGGTGCACTTGGTTTCCTGCATCTGCGTCACGGTGTCATAGCCGTAGGTGGTGGCGGTGTTGGCCGCCTCGCCGAGCACATAGGGCGCGGAACCCTCCGGGTAGCGGTCATGCAGGCTCTCGCCCTGGAACATGCCGCCGAAGTGGAAGGGCATGAACACCACTTCGCGGGCGACCCGCGGGGTGACCAGCGCCTTGACCCGCACGCGGCCACCCTCGGCCCCCTCGACCCAGACGTCGTCGCCGTCGGCCACCGCCAGCTCGTTGGCCAGCGCCGGGTTGATCTCGACGAACATCTCCTGCTGCAGCTCGGCGAGCCAGGACATGGAGCGCGTCTCCTCGCCGCCTCCCTCGTACTCCACCAGGCGCCCGGAGGTCAGGATGATCGGGTAGCGATCCGAGTTGTCGTTGTCCTGGATGCTCTTGTAGAGCGTCGGCAACCGGTAGTGAGAGGCCACGTCGTCCCAGGTGGGGTAGTCCCTGACCAGATCACGGCGGCTGGTGTAGAGCGGCTCGCGGTGCCTGGGGATGGGGTCGGGAAAGGTCCAGACGTTGCAGCGCGCCTTGGCGTTGCCGAAGGGGGCACACTCGTGGGCGATGGCCACCCGCTGGATGCCGCCGGAGAGGTCGGTCTTCCAGTTCCGGCCATCGGCCTCGGCCTGCTCCTCCTCGCTGAGGTCGTCCCACCAGCCGAGGTCCTTGAGCATCTCGTCGGTGAACTCGGGGTAGCCGTCGTTGAGCTCGGAGCCCTCGCTGAACACGCCGTCGGCGAGGATGTTCTCGCCATTGCGCTCGATGCCGAAGCGGGCGCGGAAGGTCAGGCCGCCCTCGGAGACCCGCTTGCTGGTGTCATAGAGAATCGGCGTGCCGGGATGGCCCAGCTCGGCGGTGCCCCAGCAGGGCCACGGCAGGCCATAGTAGTCGCCATCGGCGGGACCGCCCTCGGCCTGCAGGGTACGGAAGCTGAAGGTGTGCCAATTCTGCTGGTGGGCCTTGAGGCGTTCCGGGCTCTGGCCGGTGTAGCCCACGGTCCACATGCCGCGGTTGAACTCGCGGGTGATGTCCTCGATCAGCGGCTCGTCGCCGTTCATCTCGTAGTTCTTGACCAGCTCGTCGCCGAAGCCGAGCTTGCGGGCCAGCAGGTACATGATCTCGTGGTCCGGCTTCGACTCGAAGAGTGGCTCGATGACCTTGTCGCGCCACTGCAGCGAGCGGTTGGTGGCGGTCACGCTGCCGGTGGTCTCGAACTGGGTGGCCGCCGGCAGCAGGTAGACGCCATCGCTGCGACCATGCATCACCCCGGCTACGGTGGGGTAGGGGTCGACGATGACCATCATCTCGAGCTGCTGCATGGCCTTCTGCATCTCGGGGCCGCGGGTCTGGGAGTTGACCGCGTGTCCCCAGTAGAACATCGCCTTGAGCCGGGTACGCTGGGAGATGGCCTCCTCCTCCTCGAGTACCCCGTCGATCCAGCGCGACACCGTGATGCCATCGCTGTACATGGGCAGGCCATCGGCGTACTCGGTCTGGTCGAAGCGGCTCTTGAGCCAGTCGAGATCGAGGTCCCAGACGCGTGCCCAGTGCGCCCAGGCGCCCTCGTTCAGGCCGTAGTAGCCGGGCAGGGAGTGGGACATCAGGCCCAGGTCGGTGGCGCCCTGGACGTTGTCGTGGCCACGGAAGATGTTGGCGCCGCCTCCGGACTTGCCGATATTGCCCAGCGCCAGCTCGAGGATGCAGTAGGCCCGGGTGTTGTTGTTGCCGGTGGTGTGCTGGGTCCCGCCCATGCACCAGACGATGCAGCCGGGCCGGTTGTCGGCCAGGCGCTGGGCGGTGTCGCGCATGACCGCCTCGGGGACGCCGGTGATGCGCTCGACCTCGGCGGGCGGGAAGTTGGCCACCTCCTCGCGCACCTCGTCCATGGCGTAGACGCGCTGGTCGATGTACCGGCGATCCTCCCAGCCGTTCTCGAAGATATGCCACAGCAGGCCCCAGATGAAGGCCACGTCGGAGCCGGGGCGAATGCGCACGAAGCTGTCGGCCTTGGCCGCGGTGCGGGTGAAGCGCGGGTCGACGACGATGATCTGGGCGTGGCTGCGTTCCTTGGCCAGCAGGATATGCTGCATGGCCACCGGGTGGGCCTCGCAGGGGTTGGAGCCGACGAACATGATCGCCTTGCTGTTCTGCATGTCGTTGAGCGAATTGGTCATCGCCCCGTAGCCCCAGGTGTTGGCCACCCCGGCGACGGTGGTGGAGTGGCAGATGCGCGCCTGGTGGTCGGTGTTGTTGGTGCCGGCCAGGGCGGCGAACTTGCGCATCAGGTAGGCCTGTTCGTTGTTGAACTTGGCCGAACCCAGCCAGTAGACGCTGTCGGGGCCGTGCTCCTCGGTGAGTGCCAGCACCTTGTCGCCGATCTCCTCGATGGCTTCGTCCCAGCTCAGCCGCTGCCACTCGCCGCCCTCCAGCTTCATGGGGTACTTGAGGCGCCGGCTGGAGTGGCCGTGCTGGCGTAGCGACGCCCCCTTGGCACAGTGGGCGCCGCGATTGATGGGGTGATCGAAGGCCGGTTCCTGTTTGGTCCAGATGCCCTCCTGGACCTCGGCATAGACCCCGCAGCCCACCGAGCAGTGGGAACAGATGGTGCGCTTCACCTCCACCGGGGCATCGAGCACCGGCGTCTTGTCGGCGGCCTCGGTGCGGCGCATCATCGGGGCGCCCATGAAGCCGGCGGCGGCCAGGCCGCCGGTGGCGGCACTGCTGCGCTTGAGGAACTGGCGGCGGGATATGCCCAGCCCGGCAACCTTCGGGGCATCGCTTTTACGAGTCAGACGCATGGCTGTGATCTCCTGGCTGTCGAGCCGTCAGTCCCGCAGGGTGGCGTAGAAGGCGCGGATATGGTCGGTCTCCCGGTACTGGCGGGAGGTGTCGGCCAGGGGCTCGGCGGCGGTCTCGGCCTGGACCAGGGTGACATGACCGACGGCGGCCGCTGCCCCGGCGGCGGCGGTACCGACCCCGAGGGTCTTGAGGAAGCGGCGCCGCTCGGGATTGCGAGTCTTGTTCATGGGAGTCTCCTCTGTCATGCCGTGGCCTTGGGTTGGCGTTGTTGTCGTTGTCGTGTGCATGGGCTCTCTCGCGATGATGTCGGTCAGGGCTCGACGAGCCTGACGGGTTCCTGCGCTGCCTCGCCGGCGAGCAGCGCCTCTTCCCTGTCGATGAAGGCCCGGCCGAGCCGGCCGAGCGCTGAATAGAAGGGCGATTCGACCCGGCCCAGGTCCGCCAGGCAGTGCGCGGCCCAGGGCGCCAGGTGCGTCATGAAGAACCGTGCCTCGACGGGGGAGCGGGCCTCGATGAGCAGGGCCATCACCTCGCTGAGCGCGGCCAGGTGATCTTCCGGATCGCGGGTCCGTTCGCTGCGCTCGATGCCCAGGGTCTTGAGATCGCGTCGCAGGGCCACCAGCGCCGCGTCCATCAGTTCGCCGTTGCGGTACCAGGAGGCGTAGGGGGTCACCTCGCCCTGGATGACGCCGACGAGATGGCGGAAGTGGGCACGGGTCAGTTCCTCGACGGAGGCGTCGCGTGCCGAGGCGATGAGCTCGCGCCAGGGAGCGGCGAGGGGGCTGCCGTCGTCCTCGACTTCCAGTCCGGCGAGCCAGTCGAGCAGGGCACCATCGGGAGCCTCGCGCAAGAGCCGTGCCAGCAGCCGGTAGACGTCGGCCCGCAGGGCATGAAACTCGTCGAGCTCGGTCGGGGGAGTGAGAGTGTCGGTCATGGGCTCACACCTTCAGTTGCGACTCGGGATCCCGCGCCAGTTCCCGCCACACGTCGCGCACGCGGCAGTCCTCGCACATCTCCAGCCGGGACAGGGCCTCTCCGGCGAAGTAGGGATGGTCGGCGAGCTTGGCCTTGATCGTGGCGATGGTGCTGACGGTGGCGAAGGGCTTGCCACAGCGGATGCATTCGAAGGCCTCCTCTGCGTGGCATACCCGGCGCTGGCCCCGGGCGGGATCGGCCAGGAAGCCGGGCAGCAGGGCGATGGCATCCTCCGGACAGGCTTCGGCACAGAGCCCGCACTGCACGCAGTCGGCCTCGCGGAAACTCAGTTGGGGGCTCTCGTCGCCGGCCGCCAGGGCGGGGGTGGGGCAGCCTGCCACGCAGGCCATGCAGAGGGTGCAGCGCCGGGTATCCACCGCGATGCCGCCATGGGCGGCGCCGGCCGGCATGGCATGACGCGTGCCGTCCTGGCGACCCAGCTCGGCCAGGTGGCCGAGCACGCATTCGAGTCGTTCACGCTTGCCGAGGCCGTCGAGGGCGAGGTCGGCGGCCGCCAGCGGCGGGTGCGCCGGCAGCGCGTCCCGGGCGGCAGTGTCGCCGGCCTCGAGGCAGGTCACGCGCTCGGGCGAGTGCCCCAGCGCCTCGAGCAGCGCCCGGGCCTGGGCGAGCTGGTCGTCGATGAAGGCGGTCAGTCGCTCGGGCATCCGGGGATGGCACTGAACGCGTACCTCGGCGGCGCCGCCCGCCAGGGCGGTCAGCCATTGATCGTGCCCGGCGGCCCCCAACTCCTCGAGCGGGATGTCGAGGACATGGCCGGCCGGGTCGTCGTCGGAGGCCCGGTGGTCGGCCGCGACGAAGCGCACTACCGGCGTGGTACCGCCGGCCTGGCGGTAGGCCTCGAGCCAGGCGAGCAGGGTCTCCTGCTGGCGATGCGTTTCCGGCAGCCGGAACTGGATGGCCCCCGTGGGGCAGGCGCTGCTGCAGCTGCCGACGCCGTGGCAGCGGAAGGGGTCGATCTCGATCCAGGCCTCGATGCGCCCCTGCCGGCTGGCAATGGCATCGGCCGGGCAAACCTCGAGGCAACGGGTACAGCCGGTGTTGCCGCTGGAGGAGTGCGCGCAGCGATCCTGGTCGATCTGGAAATAGCGGGGCTTGTCGAATTCGCCCACCAGGTCGGCGAAGGCCTCGAGCCGGGAGGGGCGATCGGGCTCGGCCCAGCGCAGGGCGACATAGCCGGGAGGGGGCAACTCCAGTGCCAGCATCGGTGTCGTACCGAGGTCCAGGACCAGGTCGAAGTGGTCGCGGTCGGCCAGTGCCCGGGCCAGGTCAAGCGGTTGCTCCCCGGCGAGGCTGACCGAGAAGTGCCCCAGGTAGCCTTCGACGCGCAGGTTGGCAGCCTGCTCGCGGGTCAGGGGCTGGCTGGTCAGGTGGCGCGTGTCGACCAGCAGGGTCTCGTCGTCGTCTTCCGCTACCGGCTCGACGGGGTCGGTGAAGGCGAGCGTGAGCGAGGCCAGCCCCCGACCCTGCAGCTCCCGGGCGGCCCGGCGAGCGTCACGTTCGTTGCCCAGGATCAAGGCGTGTCCCTCGCTCACATAGGCGATACTCGCCGGGGTGAGGTTGAGTGGCCAGGAGATCCGGCGGTGCGCCGCCTCCCGCGCCAGACGGTTGCCGGTGTCGTCCACCGGCATCGACTCGATGCGCTGATTCATACCACCTCACGGTCGGATTACGTTGTTATTGTCGTGTGATGCTGTTGTTATTGTTGGGTGATACTAATGTTGCAGTCTGGTTGGCTTTCGGCATTCTGTCAGACCATCCTTGGTCTAATCCCTCCCTGAGGCGCCCGGCTCGGCGGCGACCTCGTCCTCCTGTCGTCGGGCGTCGTCTGCGCTCTCGTCGGTACGGGCGGGCGTTTCCCGGCGATGCTCCGCTCCGTTTTCGGCGATCTCGGCATCGTCGAGCGTCTCGGGGGCATCTTCTGCCGCCTCGGGTTCGCTCGCCTTGCGGGTCCACTGCCTCAGGCGCTGGGCCAGTTCTCCGGCCAGGGGCTTGAGGCGTTCCCGGTAGTCGGCGTCGTAGTCGTCCAGGCCGTCGCGGATGCCGTAATGGTCGCCGGAGAACATCCGCCGCAGGGCACGCCGGCGCAGGCCGTCGCTGACCCCCTGCTTCAGGAATGCCTTGAAGTCGCTGCCGGGGGGGAGGGTGTCGGGGTCGGGCAGGGTATGATCGAGACTGCCGGACTCCGGGGTGGCCGTCGCCTCGGGGTCGGGCGTCTCCGCTGCGGGCTCGACCGCAGCGTGTGCCGTCTCGGGCACTTCGCTGTCATCGGTCTCCTCGCCCAGCTTGCGGCGCGACCAGCGACTCAGTCGATTCATGCGCTCTGCTCCCGGGCACGGCCCGCCCCCTGGCGTTTCTTCTTGCGCCCCTCGTCCGGCGCTTCCCCGTGGCGGGCGAGATAGGCCTCCAGCCAGACCTGGATGGCCAGCGGCATCTCGACCTCCAGTACCTGCTGTTCGCCATCGAGCCATCCCGCGGCGACCTCCTGGCTGGCCGTGATCGCCGAGGGGCGAGGGGAGCCCCCGCTCTCGCCGCAGCGTACGAACAGGTGGGGCGTGTCGGCGCCCAGGTTGAAGCGGTAGGCGGCCCGCTCGGTGAGATACAGCTGCAGTTCCAGTACCCAGGGGCCGCCGTCGCCCGGGGCCAGGTCAACGATCCGCCACCGGGTGGCGGTGAAGCCCTTGACGCGTCGGGACTCGCTGGCGAGCTCGAAGCTCAGGGTGCGGTGGCTGGTGGTGTGGGTCATGGATGCCGTTCTCGTCAAAGTTGTCATTGCAGTAAAGACACTGGACGGAGGGAATGCCATCATCATGAATCAACGTTCTGCCGAGGAGCCCTGGATGCACGACATCAGCCTGAGCCAGGCGCGCCTGCCCGCCACCCTGGAGATCGAGGTGCTCGACGAATTCGGCGAGCCACGTCGCCAGGCGATCGCCGCCGAGCGCGCCCTGACCGTCTACCTCAACAACCGCGAGATCGTCACCCTGATGACCCTGGGGGCCGATCCCGAGGCCCTGGTGGTGGGCTACCTGCGCAATCAGGGGTTGATCGCCGAGCGCGAGCACCTCCAGGTGGTGTATGTGGACTGGGAGGTGGAGGCCGCCGCGGTGGTCACGCGACACCTGCCCGAGGACCTCGAGGAGCGTCTGGGAAGCCGCACCGTCACCACCGGGTGCGGTCAGGGCACGGTATTCGGCCGCCTGCTCGAGGCCACGTCACTCAAGGCCCTGCCGGCCACTCGATTGCGCCAGTCGGTGCTCTACCGGTTGCTCGAGAACCTCGGTGCCTACAACGAGACCTATCGCAGCGCTGGTGCCGTACACGGCTGCGCCCTCTGCCACCAGGAGCGGGTGCTGGACTTCGTCGAGGACGTGGGGCGTCACAACGCCGTGGACACTCTGGCCGGTCGCCAGTGGCTCGAAGAGGCCGACTCGCGTCACGCCGACATCTTTTATACCACCGGCCGACTGACCTCGGAAATGGTGCTCAAGGTGGCCCAGATGGGCATCGGGGTGCTGGTCTCGCGCTCCGGCGTGACCCAGAAGGGGGTGGAGCTCGCCGAACGCTTCGGGGTGCTGCTGATCGCCCGGGCCAAGGGACGCCACTTCCAGGCGATCAACGCCGGCGGGCGCCTCGAGCTGGATGCCGTTCCGCCGCGACGTCCCAGTGACCGGGTGCGGGCGAGAGGATAGGGCCCGGGCGCCGGCCGGTCAGGCGGCGTTGTCGCTCCTGGTGCAGACCGAGAGCACCACGGCATCCTGCTCGCTGACAGACACCAGGGCGTGGCCCATGTCGCTATCGAAGTAGATGCTGTCACCCTGGGCCAGCTGGAGCGGTTCGTAGAATTCGGTATAGAGCAGGATCTCGCCGTCGAGCACCATCATGAACTCCTCGCCGTCGTGGCGCACCCACTCGCTGAACTCGTCGAAGCTGCGCGCCCTCACGATGGTCTTGAAGGGGATCATGCGCTTCTGGGCCAGTTCGCAACTGAGCAATTCGTGCTCGTAGGTGGGGGTGGGGTGCAACTGGCCATGCCCCCGGCGGGTCAGGTCGCGCCGCCCCATGGTGCGGGTCTGGGTACGGGGCGGCGCGAGCAGCTGCGGCAGGTCGATCCCGAGCCCGCCGATCAGTTTCTGCACGGCGGTGAAGGTGGGGGAGATCTGATCGTTCTCGATCTTGGAGAGCGTGGAGCGTGCCAGCCCCGTGCGCTGGCTCACGTCCTCCAGGGTCCACTGGTTCGCCAGGCGGATCTCCTTGAGTCGCTCCCCCAGGCGCAGTGGCTCGACGAAGGGCTTGCGCCCCGAGGCGATGCGCAGGGCTGCGTCCTGATCGGTGGTGGCGGTCATGGTCGGTTCACTATCGGAAACAGAATTTCCATCAGCCTATCACAACGAATGCCTCACGCCTCGCGTGAACGACCCGAAATGGTGCCGATTGCGACATGAGAGGACGGGCGGGCGACTCCGGCAGGTTTCCCGCCGGCAGGAAACGTCATCGGGTAGCGAAGGGCTGCCCCAGTAGTGCTCTGAGGTGAGCCTCGGCGCTGCGCCCCAGCGACTCCAGGTGATAGCCACCCTCGAGCACCGAGACCAGGCGGTTGTCGGCATAGAGAGCGGCGATCTCCATGGCCAGGCGAGTGACCCAGTGGAAATCCTCGTCCTCGAGACAGAGCTCGGCCAGCTCGTCCTGCCGATGGGCATCGAAGCCCGCCGAGACCAGGACGATATCCGGCTTGAAGGCATGCAGGGCCGGCAGCCAGTCATCCTCGATGGCCTGGCGGAAGGCGGCGCTGCCGGTGCCGGCCTCGAGCGGGGTGTTGACCACGTTCTGCCATTCGCTGCGCAGGTAGCGCCAGGGGTAGAAGGGGTACTGGAAGCTGGTGCAGATCAGTACTTCGGGGTCACCCTTGAAGATGTCGATGGTGCCGTTGCACTGGTGGACGTCGAAGTCGAGGATGGCAATTCGGCGGGCGCCGTAACGGGCGCGGGCATGGGCGGCCCCCACCGCGACGTTGTTGTAGAAGCAGAAGCCCATGGCATCGGTGGCCTCGGCGTGATGGCCCGGCGGGCGCACCGCGCAGAAGACGTTGTCGGCCTGGCCGCGGAACACCTGGTCGACGCCACGGATCACCGCGCCGGCCGCCATCCGTGCGGCTTGCAGGCTGTCCGGATTCAGCATGGTATCGCTGTCGAGGATCACGAGGCCCTGCTCGGGCACGCACTTGTCCAGCGCCTGCAGGTGACGCAGCGGGTGCACCCGGACGAGCTCCTCCCGGGTCGCCTCCCTGGCGTCCGACTGCATGGTCTGCTGGAGCACGCCGGAGAGCGCCAGCCGTGCACGGATCGCCTCCAGTCGCAGCGGGCTCTCGGGGTGCTCGGGCCCCATGTGATGCAGTTGGCAATCGGGATGGGAGATATAGGCGGTGATCATGCACGCACTCCAGGGTAACTGGTGTCACGATAATGCGCGCAGCCCCTTGCACGACAGTGTCAATAGGTCGTACACAGGGGAGCAGTCAACCATCGCCATCACCCGCCACGAGGACACCCCGGGGAGAGAGCCTTGAGCACCCGTTTCCTGCGCCATTTCTTCGAGCCGCGTACCCTGGCGGTGATCGGTGCATCCGAGAAGCCCCAGTCGCTCGGCGGCCTGGTGATCCGCAACCTCCAGGAGGGCGGTTTCCCCGGCAGCGTCTGGGCGGTCAATCCCAAGGGCTACGCGACGGTCTTCGGTCAGCCCTGTGTGGCCCGTGTCTCGCAATTGCCCGAGATTCCGGACCTGGCGGTGATCTGCTCGCCGGTCGAGACCGTACCGGGACGCATCGGGCGGCTGGGACGCTTCGGCGTCAAGGCCGCCCTGGTGCTCTCGGGGGGCGCCCATCTGGACGATGAGCGCGGCGACAAGGGCTCGATTCGCACCCGCATGCTGGCTGCCGCGCGGGAGTCGGGGATCCGGGTCCTGGGGCCGGAATGCATGGGCCTGATCGTGCCCGGGCGCCAGCTGAACGCGTCCTATGCCAGTCAACCGGTCAAGGCGGGGCGGGTCGCCTACCTCGGCCAGTCCGGCATGCTCGGCAATGCCATGATCGACTGGGCCGCCGGGCGGGGAGTCGGCTTCTCGCACCTGATCACCGTCGGCGACAGTGTCGATGTGATGCTTCCCGACCTGATCGACTACATCAACCAGTACTCCCCTACCCAGGCCATCCTGCTCCACCTCGAGCGGATTCTCGACGCCCAGCATTTCATGACGGCGTTGCGTGACGCCTCCCGGCATCGGCTGGTGCTGGCGATCAAGAGCGGGCGCACCGCGGCGTCGGATCTTACCGGCCTGCCGCCGACGCCCGGGGTGGCCAACCGCGACCAGCTCTTCGATGCCGCCTTCGCCCGCGCCGGGGTCGTGCGGGTCAATGACTCCGATGAGCTGTTCGATGCCCTGGAGACCCTGTCGCGGATGAAGCCGCTGCGCGGTGATCGCCTGGCCATCGTCTCCAACGGCCTGGGCCCGGCGCTGCTGGCCATCGACAAGCTGGTCAGTGCCGGCGGCAAGCTGGCCGGTTTCGGCGAGGAGACCCACCGGGCGCTGCGCCAGGGCGACTTCGACATGAGCCGCCCCGGCGACAATCCGGTGGACCTGGGGGGCAACGCCACGCCGGAGAAGCTGGTCGACGCTCTCGAGATCGTCGCCGCCGACCCGGGCGTCGATGCCGTGCTGGTGGTCCATGCCCCGACCCGGCTGGCACCGTCGAAGGCCACCGCCCAGGCGATCATCGCCAATCGCAAGCGCTTCCGGCGCAACCTGCTGACCAGCTGGATGGGCCTGCAGGAGGCGCTGTCGGCACGCCATGAGTGCAACCTGGCCGGGATCCCCACCTATCTCTCGCCGGAGAAGGCGGTGAAGGCCTTCATGCACATGGTCGACTACCAGCGTGTGCAGGCGCTGCTGCAGGAGACCCCGCCGAGCCTGCCGTTCACCACCACGGCGGACATCCGCCGGCGCTGTCGCCGCCTGATCGCCGCAGCCAAGGCCGGCGGGCGCGAGTGCCTGTCCCACTCGGAGACCGCCCAGGTGCTCGAGGCCTATGGCATCCCCGTGGCGCCCAGCCGCTACGTGACGACGCCGGAGGAGGGAGCCGCGGCGGCGGCCGAGAGCGACGGCCCCCTGGCGCTCAAGGTGGTGCACGAGGGCAATTGCCGGCCGTTCCGCTACCGCAAGCACCCGCACAAGCTCTCCGCCGGCCTGCTGCAGGACCTGGGGTCCCCGGAGCAGGTCGCCGAGGGCGTACGCCGGCTCGCGGAGAAGGTGAACGAGAAGTTTCCCGCCTTCGAGATCCGCGAGTACTGCCTGCAACCCATGCAGCGCGGCAAGCATTCGATGCAGCTCTGCGCCGGCATCACCCGCGACCCCGTCTTCGGGCCGGTGGTGGTGTTCGGCATCGGCGGCTACAAGGTCAATATCCTCGCCGACCGCCAGGTGGCCCTGCCGCCGCTCAACATGCGCCTGGCCGACGACATGATCGGCCGTACCCATGCCGCCCGCCTGATCCGCGAGCACTCCAGCGATCCGCAGCGGGACATCGAGCGGCTCTGCGAGATGCTGGTCAAGCTATCGCAGATGGCCAGCGATCTCCTGGACCTGCGCGGGCTGGAGCTCAATCCGCTGCTGCTCAACCGTGACGGCATGGTGGCGGTGGACTTCGCCATGGACCTGGGCACCCCGGCCCGTTTCGCGATCATGCCCTACCCGGAAGAGCTGCGCGAATGGGTCACCCTCAAGAACGGCTGGGAGGTCGAGGTACGCCCGATCCGCGCCGAGGATGCCCCGCTGATCACCAGTTTCCATACCCAGCTCTCCGAGGAGAGCATCCGCTTCCGCTATTTCCACCACAAGTCGAACCTGACCCAGCGCGATCTGTCGATCCTCTCCCATATCAACTACGACCGGCAGATGGCCTTCATCGCCGAGCACCTGCGCGACGACGGCAGCAAGGAGATGCTGGGGGTGGTGCGGGTGTGGAACGACCCGGACAACATTCGCACCGAGTTCTCGATCATCATCCGTGACGACCTCCAGGGACTCGGCATCGGCAGTCTGTTGATGAACAAGATGATCGGCTACTGTCGGAGCGTCGGCACTCTCGAGATGATCGGCAAGATCATGGTCGACAACCATCCCATGCGTGCCCTGATGAAGCATCTGGGATTCCGTTGCCGCTACAACATGGAGGAGCAGGTGGTGGACGCGGTGCTGCGGCTCAACGAACCGCAAAGCGAGTGGCAGCGGCATCGCCTGGAAAGCCTGCCCGACTGAAAAGGCACGCATTCGTTGCCCGTGCGACACCCTGGAACGACGACAGCCCCCGCTACCGGCGGGGGCGGCACGATGACGGGCTGGGGGGGAGAGATGGGCGGCTCAGGGCGCCAGGCGGAAGTGGCTCCATGCGCCGTCGCGCTGCTCGTAGCGGATGCGGTCGTGCAGGCGGCTCGGCTGCCCCTGCCAGAACTCGATCATCTCGGGAAGCACCCGATAGCCGCCCCAGTGCACCGGCCGGGGAATGTCCTGGCCCTCGTAGGCCTGCTCGAAGCGTTTCTCGCGTTCCTCGATCCAGGTGCGATCGGGAATCACCACGCTCTGGGTGGCGACCCAGGCGCCCAGTTGGCTGGAGCGGGGCCGGCTGGCGAAGTAGGCGTCCGACTCCTCTTCGCTGACCTGCTCGACGGCTCCCTCGATGCGGACCTGGCGCGACAGCGAGGGCCACCAGAACACCAGGGCGGCATGGGGCACGTTGGCGAGTTCGCTGCCCTTGTGGCTGTGGTAGTTGGTGTAGAAGACCACCCCCTGTTCGTCGACGCCCTTGAGCAGCACGATCCGGGCATGGGGCAGCCCCTGGCTGTCGACGGTGGCCAGCGTCATGGTATTGCCGTCCTCGCCTTCCACCTCCAGCGCCAGCGTCAGCCATTCGTCGAACAGCACCATGGGGTCGTCGGTCACCTCGGCCTCGTCCAGCTTTCCGCCCTCGTAGTCGCGTCGGATATCGGCGATGTTGCGTGTCATGACGTTCTCCTCGAAATTTGCTCCATGGTCGCTGCTCACGGTGTCGAGCTCAACACCCTGGACGGCGTCGGCGACGCTTTTCTTCGGCTAAGGTTATTACCATCAAGGTTCACGGCGACCCTCCCGGCTGCACCCTGGCACCGGCTCAGCCGGCGCGCAGCTGGCGGCTGCGGAAGCGGGCATAGCCCATGCATCCGGTGAACAGTGCCAACGACACCAGCGCCTCGAGCAGGCCGCGCAGCCCCTGCCCCGGCAGGGTGGCGACCATCACCCCCTGGGTGAAGTAGAGCAGGCTGACGAAGGCCAGCCAGGCATGCCCCCGCGGACGGCGGCCGATGATCGACGGCAGGAAGAGCAGTAGCGGCAGCACGAAGGCGACCAGCGGCCCGAGATGTCCCGCTTCGCTCTGTACGGCGACCCCCCGGTAGAGCATCAGCAGCAGCAGCAGGGCATAGCTGAACAGGACCAACCGACGGGAGCGCTCGGTGAGCGCGTCGATACCGTGCCGGGCCTCGAGCCCTTCGAGCCATTGCCTCATGAGGCCTCCCGACGCATGGTGTCCAGGGCCAGGGTCAGCCTGGCGAGCCGCTTGCCCTGGGCCCGTACCAGATGACGCTCGTGGTCGTCGAGCGGCCGATCGCTGCGCTTGCCGGCCAGATGGCTCGCCCCGTAGGGAGTGCCACCGCTGGTGGTGTCCATCACCTCGGTTTCGCTGTAGGGCAGGCCGGCATAGACCATGCCATGGTGCAGCAGCGGCAGCAGCATCGAGATGAGGGTGGTCTCCTGGCCGCCGTGCAGGCTGGAGGTGGAGGTGAAGGCGCTGGCCGGCTTGTCTACCAGGGCGCCCCCCAGCCACAGCTCGCTGGTGGTATCGATGAAGTGCTTGAGCGGCGCGGCCATGTTGCCGAACCGGGTCGGGCTGCCGATGGCCAGGCCGGCACAGTGGCGCAGGTCGTCGAGGCTGACGTAGACGGCCCCCTCGGCGGGGATCTCCGGATCCACGGCCTCGCAGGTAGGGGAGACCGGCGGCACGGTGCGCAGCCGGGCCTCGATGCCGCGGCACGACTCGACGCCGGCGGCGAGTTGTTCGGCCATGGCGCGAGTGGCGCCGTGGCGGGAGTAGTAGAGGATCAGTACATAGGGCAGGGAGGCGCTCATCGGGGCTCCGGAAAGTGATCGGGCGAGGCAGCGTTGAAGCAGGCTCCTGGGTCAATCGGCGTCGAGCAGCGCCAGGACGTCTTCCGGCGGTCGGCCGATCACCGCGAGCCGGCCGTCGTCGGCGATGGGACGTTCCAGCAATCGCGGGTGGGCGACGAGGGCGCCGATCACCTGTTCCTGATCCTGCAGGTCGACGTCAAGCGACTTCCACTCCGCTTCCCGGGTGCGCACCAGGGCCTCGCCGTCGGCGTCGAGCCGCGACATCAACTCGCGCAGCTCGGCCTCGTCGAGGGGGTCGTCGAGATAGCGACGCACCTTGACATCGATGCTTCGCTCCTCAAGCAGGGCGAGCGCCTGGCGAGACTTGGAACAGCGCGGGTTGTGGTAGAGCGTGATGGTGGTCATGCGGACTCCTTGGTCCCGGCGGTGAGGGAAGGGCCAGTGATTAAGGGAAAGGCGGCGGCTATTGTAGAAGGCGGCTTGGCCAGGTCACAACCGCGCGTCCGACGTCGCTGCCTCGGGCAGGCGGCGATAGACCCATACCTCGCGGCCATCGGTGAGCTCCAGGGCGACCCGTTCGTAGCGGAGTCCCAGACGCTCGTAGCGGTCGAGCCGGGCGAGTTCGGAGGCGCTCACCTCGATCACTTCGCCCTGGACCCGCTCGCCGGGCGCCTCGGCGAGATCGAGTCCCTGCCGGCGGAAGCCTTCCAGCACCGCGGATTGCGACTCGCCCCTGCGCCCGATGACCACCCAGCGCACCAGGCCCGAGCGCAGGGTGCCGTAGACGAACACTTCATGGGGGCCCTCGGCGATGGGAGCCAGATCCTCGGGCGGGTCGTAGCCGAAGGGGCTGAGCAGGGTCAGCCACAACCAGCCCGCCACGGCGAGGGGCAGACCGAACAGGGTCAACAGCAGGAGGCGCAGTCGTGTCATGGTCGCTCCGGGCCCGCGGGGAGATGCTCCCATCCTGCCATGGTCGGGTGGCGCTGTCCGGCTTAAGCCGCCCGACAGGCTCTGCTAGGATGGGGATTCCCATGACGATCGGGAGGTGGCCCATGACGCAGTCGGCACGCGATGATCTGGACTTCAGGGCCCTGATGGGTGATGTGCGTCCTCTCGAACGGGAGCGCAACCGTGCGGATCCCGGCCGTTCCACGCACGGCCCCAGCGAGGCCCAGCTCGCCCGGCGGGAGAGTGCCGCCGCCGAGCCGGCGGGGCGCAATTTCCTCTCCGACGATTTCGTCGACCTGGTGCCCCCCTTCGACCCGCTCGAGTACCGCCGCGACGGCATCCAACAGGGGGTGGTGGACCGCCTGCGCCACGGCGGCTACGCCGCCCAGGCACGCCTGCACCTGCTGCGCCGCCCGCTCGAGGAGTGTCGCCGGGTGCTGCCGCCCTTCATCCAGGAGGCCCATGCCCACGACCTGCGCTCGCTATTGATCATCCATGGCCGCGGCCGCGAGATCGACAGCGCGCCCAACGTGCTGCGCTCCTATCTCGCCAAGTGGCTGGCGCAGTTCGAGGAGGTCCAGGCCTATGCCTCGGCGGACCGGGCCGACGGCGGCCTCGGCGCGACCTGGGTGATGCTGCGCAAGAGCGAACGCGCCAGGGCGGCCAACCGCGAGCACCAGCAGAAGCGACGGGGCCGATCCGCCTCGTAAACGCGAACGGCCCGGCAGTCGCTGCCGGGCCGTTCGCGTTCGCGCGGGCACTCGAATCAGGCGTGGCCGTTCTCGCGCAGGCGGCGCTCGAAGAGGGCCTCCGACTGGTCCACCGCCGGCTGGTAACTGACGCTGAAGGCACCGAGGGCGCGCAGGGCGTCGTCGAGGTGCTGGTCCTCGCGCAGCGCCAGGGCGTCGAAGCCGCAGCGGGTCATGTAGAACAGCTGGTCGACCAGGACGTCACCGATGGCTCGCACTTCGCCGCCGTAGCCGTGGCGCTCCCGCAGTAGCCGAGCCAGGGTATAGCCGCGACCGTCGGTGAAGGCGGGGAAGTCGATGGCGACCAGCGGCGCCTTGACCAGTTCGGCGGCCAGCTCGGCGGTCAGCTCGGTGTCGCTGGCCAGCCAAGGGGCCAGGCTCGGGTCGTCGCGATGGGCCTGCCACAGTGCCAGGGGCACGATCACCGGGCGACGGGCCGGCAGGGCCTCCTCGATGCGCGACAGTGCCCACTCGTCCTGCTCCGGCTGCCCCATCTTGATCAGGGTGCGGGCGTGTTCCAGATGTTGATCAGGCATAGACCCGCTCCTTGAACGGCTTCAGGCCGATTCGGCGATAGGTGTCGAGGAAACGCTCGTCATCGAAGCGCTGCTCCACGTAGACCTTGAGCACCTTGTCGATCACCTCGGGCACGTCCTCGCGGAAGAAGGAGGGGCCGAGGATCTTGCCCAGCGAGGCGTCGTCGCTGGCGTTGCCGCCGAGCGAGATCTGGTAGTACTCCTCGCCCTTCTTGTCGACGCCGAGGATGCCGATATGGCCGACGTGGTGGTGACCGCAGGCGTTCATGCATCCGGAGATGTTGAGGTCCAGCGGCCCCAGGTCGTAGAGGAAGTCGAGGTCCTCGAAGCGCTCCTGGAGCGCCTGGGCGATGGGAATCGACACCGCGTTGGCCAGGCCGCAGTAGTCGCCGCCGGGGCAGCAGATGATGTCGTTGAGGGTGCCCACCGTGGGGTTGGCCATGCCCAGCGCCTCGAGCTCGCGCCACAGGGTCTCGATCTCGTCCACCGGCACGTCGGAGAGCACCAGGTTCTGCTCGTGGGTGACCCGCATCTCGCCGAAGCTGAAGCGGTCGGCGAGGTCGGCAACGGCTTCCATCTGGTCGGCGGTGACGTCGCCCGGGGCGTGCTCGCGACGCTTGAGCGACAGGGTGACCGCCTTGTAGCCCGGCACCTTGTGGTCGGTGACGTTGTTGGTGACGAAGCGCGAGAAGGCGCGGTTCTCGGCGCGCAATCGCTCGAAGTCGGCAACTGCGGCCTCGGCGACCGGGCGCCGCTCGGGTTCGGGGAAGTGGGCGCGGGCGGCCTCCACCGCGGCCGGCGTGAGGGTCTGGGGGCCATCCTTGAGGTGGGCCCACTCGGCCTCGACGCGACGGCGGAACTCCTCGATGCCCAGCGCCTTGACCAGGATCTTGATGCGCGCCTTGAACTTGTTGTCGCGGCGGCCGAACTGGTTGTAGACCCGCACGCAGGCTTCCAGGTAGGTGAGCAGGTGCTGCCAGGGCAGGTCCTCGCGCACCACGTCGCCGATCATCGGCGTGCGACCCAGGCCTCCGCCGGCGAGCACCTTCACCTTCAGCTCGCCCCGATCGTCGTGCCACAAACGCACACCGATGTCGTGGACCTGGATGGCGGCACGGTCCTCGGCGGCGCCGGAGACCGCGATCTTGAACTTGCGCGGCAGGAAGGCGAATTCCGGGTGGAGGGTCGACCACTGGCGGATCAGCTCGCACCAGGGGCGCGGATCCTCCACCTCGTCGCCGGCGATGCCGGCGAACTGGTCACTGGTGGTGTTGCGGATGCAGTTGCCGCTGGTCTGGATGGCATGCATCTGCACCTCGGCGAGCTCGCCGAGGATGTCCGGCACGTCCTCCAGCGCCGGCCAGTTGAGCTGCAGGTTCTGGCGGGTGGTGAAGTGCGCATAGCCGCGGTCGTAGCGGCGCGTGATGGTGGCCAGACGCCTGAGCTGGTGGCTGCCGAGCATGCCATAGGGGATGGCGATGCGCAGCATGGGCGCATGCTTCTGGATATAGAGGCCGTTCTGCAGGCGCAGCGGGCGGAACTCTTCCTCCCCGAGACGGCCGGCCAGATGACGTTCCATCTGGTCGCGGAACTGGGCGACGCGCTCATCCACGAGGGTCTGGTCGTAGGTGTCGTACCGGTACATTCAGGCGTGTCCTGCTGGTCGGTGCGGGTGAAGGAATAGGTAGAAGCACCATACTCCTCTTGCTATATTCTATGAAAGAATAAATGATCATAGAATTCGAGTTAAGAGTTATTACAGCGGGGTCAGACCGGTAGTTGCAACCAGCGCCGCCGCTGCCAGATCAAGGCGAACCAGGCCGAGTTGAGGCAGCGATAGCCCAGTTGCACCCACCAGATGCCGAGCAAGCCATGCTCCAGCACCACGCCGACCCACCACGCCAGCGGCAGGAACACCAGCCACTGCATGGTCAGGGTCGCCGTCATCACCAGGCGGTTGGCGCCGGCGCCGAGCAGCGCCTGGGCCAGGACCAGGGCGGCGGCATCGAGCACGATCATGGCCGCGGTCAGCTGCAGCGGCAACCGGCCCAGCGCGATCAGCGCCGGGTCGTGCAGGAAGAGCCCCAGTACCGCGTCGGGGAAGAGTGCCATGGGTAGGGCCAGCGCCGCCAGGCAGGGCCAGGCCAGGTGGACCACCTCCCAGCCCCAGCGATGGGCGTCCCGGGGGGCCTGCCGCCCCAGCGCCTGGCCCACCAGGCTCATCGCCGCCATCCCCAGGCCCACGCCGGGCAGGATCAGCAGCAGCGACAGGTTCACCAGCACGTGGCCCACCGCCACGCTGGGCGTGCCGACGCGTCCGAGCATCCAGAACAGCATGGCATAGCCGGCGGCGAACCAGAATTGCTGGAAAGAGTGGGGGGTGGCCAGGCGCAGGGTGGTGAACACGGTCAGCCGGCGCGGCAGGCCGGCCAGGAAACCGCTGGGGGTGGCGTGACGGGCGCTGAGCAGGGTCCAGATCGCCAGGCCAACATAGAGCGAAAGGGCGGTGCCGGCGCCGGCGCCGGCGGCACCCATCGCTGGCAGACCGAAGTGACCGAAGATCAGGCCGATGCTCGCGACCACGTTGACCAGGTGCATGAACAGGATGATGCGCAGGTAGATGCCGGTCTGCTGGATGCCATTCCAGTAGCCGCGGAAGCAGAAGATCATCGCCACGGGTACCAGCGAGACCACACGCCAGCGGAAATACTCGACCGCCACGGCAGTGACCGCCGGGTCCTGGTTGATCAGGGTCAGCAGGCGGGGCGCCTGCCACAGGCAGAGCAGCGCCAGCGGGCCGGCAACCGCCAGGGCGATCAGCAGGCCGGCGTTGAGTGCCAACGCCCGCTGCCCCCAGTCCTCCTCACCGTGGCGACGGGCGGTCTGGGCCTGCACCCCGGAGGAGAGCCCGAAGACCATGGCGGTGATCAGGAACATGGCGTAGCCGCCGATGCCGACCCCGGCCAGGGGCACTTCGCCCAGCGACCCCACCAGGGCCGCATCGATCAGGTTGAGCAGGCTCTGGGAGAGCATGCCGGCGATGATCGGCAGGGCGAGGCGCAGAATCGTCTGGCGGCGGGTGGTCTCGGGCAGCATCCGTCTTCCGGTCGGTGGTGATACCGGGCCGCGCGGTGCGGGCCCGGCACCTGGCTCAGGCGGGATCGTAGGAGAGCACCGGCGAGAGCCAGCGCTCGAGCTCCTCGAGCGTCATGCCCTTGCGTTCGGCCAGCACTTCCACCTGGTCGCGGGTGATCTTGCCCGTCGAGAAGTACTTCGATTGCGGGTGCGAGAAGTACCAGCCGGAGACCGCCGCCGCCGGCCACATGGCGAAGTTTTCGGTGAGCTCGAGGCCGCTGTTGGCCTCGGCCTCGAGCAGCCGGAACAGCGTGGCCTTCTCGGTATGGTCCGGGCAGGCCGGGTACCCCGGCGCCGGGCGGATGCCCTGGTACTTCTCGGCGATCAGCGACTCGTTGTCGAGCGACTCCTCGGGCACATAGCCCCAGAACTCCTTGCGCACCCGTTCGTGAAGGCGCTCGGCGAAGGCCTCGGCCAGGCGATCGGCCAGGGCCTGGACCAGGATGGCATTGTAGTCGTCGCCGGCGGCCTCGTAGGCCTTGCTGAGCGCCTCGACGCCGTGGCCGGCGGTGACCGCGAAGCCGCCGATCCAGTCGGGCTTGCCGCTCTCCTTCGGGGCGATGAAGTCGGCCAGGCTATGGCAGACGCCGTCACGGTTCTTGGTGGTCTGCTGGCGGATATGGTAGAGCCGCTCGACCACCTCGGTACGCGACTCGTCGGCGTAGACCTCGATGACATCGTCGTCGACGCTGTTGGCCGGCCACAGGCCGATCACGCCGCGGGCCTGGATGCGCTTCTCGTCGATCAGCTTGCGCAGCATCGCCTGGGCGTCCTGGAACAGGCTGCGTGCCGCCTCGCCGACCACGGCGTCGTCGAGGATCTTCGGGTATTTGCCGGCGAGCTGCCAGCTCATGAAGAAGGGCGTCCAGTCGATGCGCTCGACCAGCTCGTCGAGGTCGTAGTCGTCGAAGGCCATGAGGCCGGTGACGGCCGGGTGGGGCGGGGTGTAGTTCACCCAGTCGATAGCCGGCTTGCGGGCCCGGGCCTCGGCGTAGCTGAGATCGGCGGCCTTGGGGCGGCGCCTGGCATTGCGCTCGCGTACCGTCTCGTACTCGGCACGGATCTCGGCCACATAGGCCTCCTTGAGCCCCGGCGAGAGCAGCTTGCCGGCCACCCCCACGGCCCGCGAGGCATCGGTGACGTAGATCACCGGGTGCTCGTAGCCGGGTTCGATCTTGACCGCAGTGTGGGCCTTGGAGGTGGTGGCGCCGCCGATCAGCAACGGCAGCGAGAAGCCCTGGCGCTGCATCTCCTTGGCGACGTGGACCATCTCGTCGAGCGAGGGCGTGATCAGCCCGGAGAGCCCGATGATGTCGGCGTTGACCTCGCGCGCCGTCTGCAGGATCTTCTCGGCGGGTACCATGACGCCGAGGTCGATCACCTCGTAGTTGTTGCACTGCAGGACCACGCCGACGATGTTCTTGCCGATGTCGTGGACGTCGCCCTTGACCGTGGCCATGACGATCTTGCCCTTGGCTTGAGTGTCCTCGCTCTTCTCGGCCTCGATGTAAGGAATGAGATAGGCCACCGCCTGCTTCATGACCCGCGCCGACTTGACCACCTGGGGCAGGAACATCTTGCCGGCGCCGAACAGGTCGCCGACCACGTTCATGCCGTCCATCAGCGGCCCCTCGATCACCTCGATGGGGCGGTCGGCGCGTTGGCGGGCGAGCTCGGTGTCCTCCTCGATGAAGGCGGTGATGCCCTTGACCAGGGCGTGCTCGATACGCTTCTCGACCTCCCAGCTGCGCCACTCGAGGTCCTCCTTCTTGGCCGCGCCGTTACCGTCACCCTTGTACTTGTCGGCCAGGTCCACCAGGCGCTCGGTGGAGTCGCTGCGGCGGTTGAGCACCACGTCCTCCACCGCCTCGCGCAGTTCGGTGGGCAGGTCGTCGTAGACGGCGAGCTGGCCGGCGTTGACGATGCCCATGGTCAGGCCGGCGCGGATGGCGTGGTAGAGGAAGACCGAATGGATCGCCTCGCGCACCGGGTTGTTGCCGCGGAACGAGAACGACACGTTGGAGACGCCGCCGGAGACCAGGGCGTGGGGCAGATGCTCGCGGATCCAGCGGGTCGCCTCGATGAAGTCGACGGCGTAGTTGTCGTGCTCCTCGATGCCGGTGGCGATGGCGAAGATGTTGGGGTCGAAGATGATGTCTTCCGGCGGGAAGTCGAGCTCGTCGACGAGGATGCGGTAGGCGCGCTCGCAGATCTCGGTCTTGCGGGCGAAGGTGTCGGCCTGACCGACCTCGTCGAAGGCCATCACCACCACGGCGGCACCGTGCCGCCGGCACACGGTGGCCTGCTCGCGGAAGGCGTCCTCGCCCTCCTTCATCGAGATCGAGTTGACCACCGCCTTGCCCTGCACGCACTTGAGCCCGGCCTCGATGATCTCCCACTTGGAGGAGTCGATCATGATCGGCACCCGGGCGATGTCGGGCTCGCCGGCGATCAGGTTGAGGAAGCGTACCATGGCCTCCTCGGACTCGAGCATGCCCTCGTCCATGTTGATGTCGATGAGCTGGGCGCCGTTCTCGACCTGCTCCAGGGCCACCTCGAGGGCGGTGGTGAAGTCCTCGTCGACGATCAGCCGCTTGAAGCGTGCCGAACCGGTGACGTTGGTGCGCTCGCCGACGTTGACGAACAGCGAGTCGGGGCCGATGTTGAAGGGCTCGAGCCCCGACAGGCGGCAGGCGCGGGAGCGTTCGGGAACCGGGCGCGGGGCCAGGCCCTGGATCGCCCGATGGATCGCCGCGATATGCTCGGGGGTGGAGCCGCAACACCCCCCGATGATGTTGACCAGGCCGCTCTCGGCAAACTCGGCGACGATGGCGGCCATCTCCTCGGGCGTCTGGTCGTACTCGCCGAACTCGTTGGGCAGGCCGGCATTGGGGTGGGCCGAGACGAAGGTGTCGGCCTTGGTCGCGAGCTCCTCGACGTAGGGACGCAGCTCCTCGGCGCCCAGGGCGCAGTTGAGGCCGATCGAGAGCGGCCGGGCGTGGCGCACCGAGTTCCAGAAGGCCTCGGTGGTCTGGCCCGACAGGGTGCGACCGGAGGCATCGGTGATGGTCCCGGAGATCATCACCGGCAGTCGTTCGCCGCGCGCCTCGAACAGCTCCTCGAGGGCGTAGATCGCCGCCTTGGCGTTGAGGGTGTCGAAGATGGTCTCGATCAGGATCAGGTCCGCGCCGCCCTCGATGAGGGCTGCGGCGGCCTCGAGATAGTTCTCGCGGAGCTCGTCGAAGGTGACGTTGCGCTTGGCCGGGTCGTTGACGTCCGGTGACAGCGAGGCGGTGCGTGAGGTCGGCCCCAGCACCCCGGCCACGTAGCGCGGCACCCCCGTCTCGGCGGCCACGGCGTCGCATACCGCCCGGGCCAGACGCGCCGACTCGCGATTGAGCTCGGCGACCAGGTCTTCCATGCCGTAGTCGGACTGGGAGAGGCGGGTGCTGTTGAAGGTGTTGGTCTCGACGATGTCGGCCCCGGCCTCCAGGTACTCGCGGTGGATGCGGGTCACCAGATCGGGGCAGGTCAGCGCCAGCAGGTCGTTGTTGCCCTTGAGGTCGCTCGGCCAGTCGGCAAACCGCTCGCCGCGGAAGTCGGCTTCCTCGAGGCTGGCGTTCTGCAGCATGGTCCCCATGCCCCCGTCGAGCATCAGGATGCGCCGGGAGAGGCTGTCGGTGAGCGTGGCAGTCAGGGCGGTGGGAACGGCGGCCATGGGTCGGGTCGATCTCCAGCGAAGTCACGGGTAGCCGGCCGCGTGGGCGCCTCTAGGCGTCTTCTTGGGCGGGCCGAGTCGGCCCGTATGTTAACAAATGCGGCGCCGCGAGGGCAGGGCCGATCAAAAGCCGACCAAAATGGTCGGGATTGTCTCGCAGGCCGGTTTTGCTTACCATGAAGGATATGTCACTTACGGCCTGCCCGACTGGGCAGCGGCCCGACCAGCGAGAACACCATGAGCGATAGCATCCAGATCACCGACAGCGCCCAGGACTACCTTGCCGAGCTGCTCGAGAAGCAGAACGTCGAGGGCATTGCCGTGCGTATCTTCATCACCCAGCCGGGTACCCCCTACGCCGAGACCTGCCTCGCCTACTGCCGTCCCGGCGAGGAAGAGCCCAGCGACGAGCGTCTCGAGCTGGAGAAGATCGCCGTCTATCTCGACAAGCACAGCCTCCCGTTCCTCGAGGAGGCGGTGGTCGACTTCAACGCCGACCGCATGGGCGGTCAGCTGACCATCAAGGCGCCCAATGCCAAGATGCCCAAGGTCAACGCCGACAGCCCGCTGGAGGATCGCGTCAACTACATCCTCTATAGCGAGATCAACCCGGGGCTCGCCGCCCACGGCGGCGAGATCAAGCTAGTCGAGCTCACCGAGGAGCAGGTAGCGGTGCTGGCCTTCGGCGGCGGCTGCCAGGGCTGTGCCGCGGTGGACCTGACCCTCAAGCAGGGGGTCGAGCGAACCCTGCTGGAGCGCATCCCGGAGCTGGCCGGCATCCGCGACGTGACCGACCATACCGACACGACAAACGCCTACTACCGCTAGGAAACCCTGAGTTACTGCTGCGCTCGATATCCTGGTCGCCGGCGGTGCTCGCTGTCCTCATGTAGTGAACTACACTCCGGCAGCTGTGCTCCGGCGGCGACCAGCCTCTCTTCGCTCGCGACGTAACTCAGCGCTTCCTTATTCTTTGATTTTTCGCGTTCTTATCGGTCCTCTGAAGGCTCCGCACCGGCGGGGCCTTCGGCGTTTTCGGGCCTGGCTTCCTCGGTCCGCGCGGTCACCGGAGTCTGCCAGAGGCAGCGATGGAGCTGTTCCTCGAGATTGCGCAGGCGCCGCGCCTGCTCCTCCAGCAGCCGCTTCTGCTCGTCGATGCGTGCCTGTAGCAGCGCCTGTTCGTGGCGCAGGGTGCCGGCCTGCTCCTCGGCCCGGGCGCGGCTCCACTCGACCTCGCGGTAGCGCTTCTCCTCCTCGGCGATTCTGCCATGCGCCTCCTGCAGCTGCTGCTGCAGGCGCTCGAGCCGCGACTCCAGCTGTCGTTCGCGGGCGGCATGGGCCTTCTCCGCCGCCTGGCGCTCCTGGCGCGCCTCGTCGAGCAACGACATCAGGCGGGCTTCGGCGCTCTCGTGACGCTGTTCCTCCTGGACCAGGCGGTCGCGGTGCTGGGCTTCACGTTCCGTCAGGGCCTGCTGATGGTCGCGGGCCTGGCGCTCCTTCTCCGCCTGCAGGTGTGCCAGCTGCTCCGCGAGCTGTGCGGCCCGGGTCGCGTGGCGCGCCTGCTGCTCCGCCAGCGCCTCCCGCTCGGCTTCGCCTCGGGCCAGGGCCGCGCTGCGCTCCTCCAGTCGTCGCTCGGTGCTGGCCAGGTGGGTGGCCAGGGCCGCCTCGCGCTGCTCGGCATCTTCCGCCTGACGTCGCGACTCGGCCACGGCCTCCCGCGCCTCTCCGGCACGGCGGTCGGCTTCCTCGCGGTAGTGGGCGAGGGCCTCGTTGGCCGCCTCCTGGGCCTTCTGCCACAGCGCCTCGGCCAGTTCCTGCAGGGCGGCCGGCATGCCGCGGGGCGGTGGCACATCGCGGTTCTCCTCGCGACGGGCGCGCCACTCGCGCAGATGCTCGCTGATGGTGGTGAAGCTGCCGGTGCCCAGGACCTCGCGCACCTTCTGCACGCTGGGCGCCTCGCCCCGGGCCAGCAGGTCATCGATCGCCCGCTGCACATCCTCGTACTGCACGCCGCTGCGCGCCATCGCCTTCTCCTCGCTGGTCGTTCTGCCGCCCGTCCCCGGGCCTGGCCCGAGGCCAGGATAGCGTGCCCCGCGGGGGAAGGGAAGGTTATTACATATTACATATAACGTAATATACGTTATTGGAGTGGCGAAGAAATCAAGATTACGCGGCTTATCTTGATTATTGATTACCTGTACCGGACAATACGCCCGCAGATGATCGGTCGCTCGGAAGGCCAGCGAGAAGGAGCGAGCAAGGGATAACGCGGGGGCGAGAGGGAGGCGATGGTTCACACGGACAGAGAGGGAGAAGAGGCCGAGCGTGACGACGGGGAAGGGCGGTTACGGGGGGCCGGGAATACGGGTGGCCCACTTGACGGCCCGGTGACCCGGATGCCGCAGGTGACCCGACCCGCTGGCCTCCGTGTCGACGCCGGCAGCGACGCCGAGGCCGTGGCGCTGTGGCTGGCCGAGTATCGGGCAAGCCCGCAGACCCGTCGCGCCTACCGCCGTGAGGCCGAACGCTTGCTGCTGTGGCTGACCGGGCAGGGCAGGGGGCTCGGCGATCTCCGGCGCGATGACCTCGACGCCTTCGAGGCCTTTCTCGCCGACCCCCGGCCGCGCGAGCAGTGGGTCGGGCCGTCGCGCCCCCGACACAGCCCCCAGTGGCGTCCCTTCCGTGGCCCGCTGTCGCCGGCGAGCCGCCGCCAGAGCCTGGTGATCCTGCAGGGGCTCTTCGCCTGGCTGGTCGAGGCCGGCTGGGTGGCCCACAACCCGTTCCGGCTGATGCGCGACAAGCGGCGACGGCTCGACAACCGCCAGGGCGGCATCGAGCGCTATCTGGAGCGGCCCCTGTGGGCGTGGTTGTGGGCGTGGCTGAATCGGCTGCCGGAGGAGGGCGTCTCGCGGCGCCAGCGCTTCGAGGCCGAGCGTCGGCGGCTGGTGTTCGGCTTCGCCTACCTGCTCGCGCCGCGGATCGGCGAGATGAGTGCGGCGCGCATGGGCGACTTCGTGCGCCGGGAAGGGCGCTGGTGGTGGCGGGTGGTGGGCAAGGGTGACAAGGCGGCGCGCATCCCGGTGCCGCCGGACATGCTCGTACTGCTCGCGACGTGGCGCGCCCACCTGGGGCTTGCCCCGCAGCCGGCAGCGGACGACGATGGCCCGTTGCTGCGCGCCCTGGACGGCGAGCGCGGCCTCGGCGACAACCGGCTCTACCGGTTGATCCGCGAGACCTTCCGCGACGCCGCCGATGCCCTGGAAGCGGAGCGCGGCGAAGCGGGCCGCGCCGAGGTCGAGCGCCTGCGCCACGCCACGCCGCACTGGCTTCGCCATACGGCGTTGACCCACCAGGCCCAGGCCGGGGTGGAGCTTCGTTACCTGGCCAGCACCGCACGCCATGCGCGGCTCGATACGACGGCCCGCTACCTCCACGCCGAGGACGAGGAGTGGCATCGCCAGCAGTCGGCCCATGGCCTGGCGCCCTCGCCGGATCGTGATGGCCGCCGCGACGCGTTATAATGGGGGCACCCCCTTGAAGGAGACATCATGAGTTCCGAGTTCACCACCGAGCAGGCCCAGCAGGAGCTGCAGGACGAGTTCGAGATGTTCGACAACTGGATGGATCGCTACCAGTACATCATCGACATGGGCAAGCAGCTGCCCGATTTCCCCGACGAGTGGAAGACGCCCGAGCGGAAGATCCAGGGCTGCCAGTCGAACGTCTGGATCCACCATCGTCACGACGACGGCGTCATCCATTTCGACGCCGTCTCCGACGCCGCCATCGTCTCCGGATTGATCGCCGTGCTGCTGCGCATCTACAACGATCGCCCGGCGCCCGAGATCCGCGCCACCAGCCCGCACTTCCTCAAGGACCTGGGGCTCGACAAGCACCTCTCGCCGACCCGCAGCAACGGCCTGCACAGCATGCTGGCACGCATCTACGAGGTGGCGGAGCAGGCAGCGGCCTGACCGCCCGCGGCCGGGCGCCACGCAGTGCTGTCATAATCATTTTTTTACGCTAGCCTGTCATTCTAATCATTTTTGCAGCGAGATAATCGTTTTGATGACTCAGGCGGGCGATGAAATCGGCTATGGCTGGCTAGCGGCTCACTATGGCGTGACGGCGACGCAGCCCTTTGCGGTCGAGAGTCGCATCGGGCGCGCCCGCCATACTCATGAATTCGACGGCCGCCGCCATGAGGTCTATCTCGAGGCCATGCGGCCGGCGAATACGCTGGGCGCCCACCTGACCTTCGCCTTGAAGCATGAAGGCATTCACCTCGAGTTTCTGGCGCGCCTCTTCCGTACTCTCCCGTCGACGGCTCTGGCGGAATGGATTCGCACGGAGCCGACCGGCCAGTATGCGCGACGCACCGGCTTCCTGTACGAGTGGCTGACCGGCGAGCGCCTGGAGGTCGAGGGGGTCGGAGGCAACTACCGTGATGCGCTTAACGCCAACCAGTACGTCACGGCGGCCACCCCGAGACGCAATCGACGCTGGCGCATCAATGACAACCTGCCGGGCACCCCGGACTATTGCCCCCTGGTGCGTCGCACGCCGCACGTCGAGGCGGCAGAGGAGTACGATATCCGGAAGCAGCTGGCGACCATGGAAGGCGAGTTCGGCGCCGATATCCTGCGACGTAGCGCCGTGTGGCTGACCATCAAGGAGAGCCGGGCCAGTTTCGTGATCGAGCACGAGGGCGGCCATCAGGGGCGCATTCAGCGCTTCGCCGCAGCCATGGAGGCGTATTGCGGGCAACTCGACGACCCGCTCGATGCCGGGGCGCTGAGCGACCTGCAGGCGGCCATCCTGGGGACCGCGACGATTCGCCCTGGCCTGCGTCGGTCACCGGTATTCGTCGGCAGCCGCTCCGTCGATCAGGGGGCGGTGGTGCATTATGTCTGCCCGCACTGGGAGTGGGTGCCGGACATGCTGGAGGGCCTGCGACGCTTCCTCGAGACCACCGATCCCGCGCTGGCGCTGGCCCGGGCGGCGGTGGCCAGCTTCGGCTTCGTCTTCATACATCCGCTGGCCGATGGCAATGGGCGAGTCTCGCGCTTCCTGGTCAATGACCTGCTGCGTCGTGACGGTGTCGTTCCCGAGCCCTTCATCCTGCCCGTCTCGGCGGCCATCACCTCATCGTCGATCAGACGCGTCGAATATGACCGGGTGCTGGAGCGCTATTCACGCCCCTTGATGCTGAAATACCGGGAGGCGGTCGATTTTCTGCGTGAGCGCCGGCGCTATCCCGACGGTGTCGAGTCGGACTTTGCCTTCGCCGCCTACCGGGATGCCGCGCCGAGCTGGCGCTATCCCGATCTGACCGAGCAGGTGGAGTACCTGGCCGAGATCATTCGCTACACCCTGGAGCATGAGATGCATCACCAGGCCGCCGTGCAGCGTGCCTGGTACTGCACGCGTGAGGCGATCAAGGACTGGATCGAGGGGCCCGACGATCATATCGACCGCATCATTCGTGCCATCCGCCAGCATGGCCGAGTCAGCGGCAAGCTGGCGAGGGAGTTTGCGGCACTGGAGGACGACAATCTGGCACGCCGCCTGGAAGCACTGGTGGCGGAGGGGTTCGCCGATGTGGGGGACAGGGCCTGAGACAGAGCGTGAGCCAGGGCATGAGGCGATCGGTCAGCGTCCGCGGGAGGCCTCCCGGTGCGACGGCGAGGCGCGGCAGCAGAAGGTCTCGTCCAGCTCGTCGTCCTCGCGACACAGTTGCTCGCTGGGCCCGCCCGGGACCGGGTCGATGCCGCCGTCGCTGCCGGGATGACAGCGCACGATCCGCCTGGCCGAAAGCCAGCCCCCCTTGAACGGCCCGTGCACCCGGATCGCCTCCACCGTGTAGTGGGAACAGCTCGGCCAGAAGCGGCAGCGGGGGCCGAGCAGGGGGCTGAGCGTGAACTGGTAGACCGTCACCAGGCCGATCACGATCCGTCCCAGGCCCCGGGCCAGCAGGCATCCGGCGCGGCGGAGAAGGGCGGCCGGGCGGGACATGGGCGGCTCAGCCCTGCTGCCCGGAGCGGCCGTAGAGGGTGGCCGGGTCGATCAGCGGCGCACTGGTGATGCGCGCCCGGTCGGCCTCCAGCGCCACGTAGAAGCAGCTGCGCCGGCCGGTATGGCAGGCGGGTCCGGTCTGGTCGACCTGCAGCAGCAGGGTATCGCCGTCGCAGTCCAGCGCCGCCCGCCTGAGATGCTGCCGCTGGCCGGAGGATTCGCCCTTGCGCCACAGCCGGCCCCGGGAGCGGGACCAGTAGCAGACCCGCCCGGTTGCCAGCGTCTCCTCGAGTGCCTCACGGTTCATCCAGGCCATCATCAGCACCTCACCGCTATCGTGCTGCTGGGCGATGACGGGGATCAGTCCCTCGGCGCTGAAGCGGACCGAGGCGAGAATCTCGTCCAGCGAGTGCTGGCTGTCGACGCTGGCCTGCTCGAGGCGCTTGAAGGTGTCACTCATGCGGGCTCCTGTGCGCGAAGGGAAGGGCGCTCACTGCTCGCCGGCGGCGGCCTGGAGGCAGGCCTCGCAACGGCCGAGCAGCTCGATGGTCTGGCGGTCGACACGAAATCCCAGGTCCCGGGCGCGCCGTACCAGTTGGGCATTGACGTCATCCAGGTGGAGTTCCTCGACGCGGCCGCAATGGCGGCAGATCAGCAGCTGGAAGCCGTGGGCATGCTCGGGACAGGGGCAGGCCACGTAGGCGTTGAGCGACTCGATGCGATGCACCAGTCCCTGGTCGATGAGGAACTCGAGGGCCCGGTAGATGGTCGGCGGCCGTGCCGCGGCGTGCTCCGTCGCCAGTCTGTCGAGCAGATCATAGGCCTTGAGGCCGCCGGGGGAGTCGGCGATCAGTTCCAGCACGCGACGGCGGATCGGCGTGAAGCGAACGCCGTGGCGCAGGCATTGCCTTTCGGCCTGATGCATCAGGGCACGGGAGTCGGTCATGGCGGCCATGGGGTGGCTGAGTGGAATGCCATATTCTACGCGCCGGGCGTTGCGGGAGCCAGTCGACGCCCTCAACCCACGGCCACGGCGGGGAGTTCCGGTTCGCTCTCGCGTAGTTCGCTCTGCCGGGCGAAGTGCTGCTGGGCGAAGTCCACCCGCTGCTCGGGGGAGCTGCCATCCGACTGCTGCTCGATCAGGTCGAGTCGTGGCCGGAGCCCTTCGCCGTTGGCCATCTGAATGGCCAGCCCGGGGCGGGCATTGAGCTCCAGCAGCATGGGGCCACGATTCCGGTCGAGGACCATATCGGTCCCGAGATACCCGAGCCCGGTCATCTCGTAGCAACCGGCGGCCATCAACAGCAGGGTACGCCAGCCGGGGATACGCAGGCTGACCAGCTCGTGGCCGGTATCGGGATGGTCGTGACGGGTGCGATCGAACTGCACGCTGCGGATGGCGGTACCGCTGGCGATGTCGAGCCCCACGCCGACCGCGCCCTGGTGCAGGTTGGCCTTGCCGTCGGAGGCCGCCGTGGAAAGGCGCATCATGGCCATGACCGGGTATCCGCGGAAGACGATCACCCGGATGTCCGGCACCCCTTCATAGGTGTACTCGGAGAGGCTCTCGTCGAAGTTGATCAGCGCCTCGACTACCGCCACGTCGGGAGAGCCCCCCAGGGAGTAAAGCCCCGAGAGGATATTGGAGACATGGCGCTCGACATCCTCGAGGGCCAGCTGGGCACCGCTCGGCTTGGTGTAGACGCCGCCGGCGCTCTGCTCGATGACCAGGATGCCCTTGCCGCCGCTGCCCTTGGCCGGCTTGATGACGAAGCCGTGGTGGCCCTCGAGCATGTCGCGCAGATGCTTGACACCGAACTGGGTGGTCACGGTACCGATCAGCGCCGGGGTGGTGATGCCATGCGCCTGGGCCAGCAGCTTGGTCTTGAGCTTGTCGTCCACCAGCGGATAGAGGCGCCGGGCGTTGTAGCGGCCGATGTAGCGGATGTTGCGCCGGTTCATGCCGATGATGCCCTTCGCGCGGAGCTTGTTGGGAGTCGTCCACATGGGGCTCAATCCTCGGTGACGGGCTTGAAGCGGCGCAGCTCCAGCAACCGGTAGCCGGTGTAGTTGCCGAGCAGCAGGATCAGTGCCATCAGTATCAGCTGGACCCCCAGGAAATTGAAGGTGATGTGACGGATCCAGGGATTGTTCATGGCCAGGTAGGCGAGCACCGCAGTGAGCAGGCTGCCACCTCCCTGGATCAGCACCTCCTTGGGACCCTCTTCCTCCCACAGGATCGACATCCGCTCGATGGTCCAGGAGAGGATGATCATCGGGAAGAAGGTGATGGTCAGGCCGGCATTGAGTCCGAAGCGGTAGGAGAGTACCGAGAACAGCGAGATGATGGCGATCACCGTGATGATCACCGCCGTCACCCGCGCCACCAGCAGGAGGTTCAGGTACGACAGGTAGCTCCGGATGACCAGGCCCACGGCGACGATCAGCAGGAAGCCGATCAGTCCCGTGATCAGGGTGGTCTGGATGAAGGCCAGGGCAATCAGCACGGGCATGAAGGTACCCGAGGTCTTGATGCCGACCAGCACCCTCAGGAGCACGACCACCAGGGCGCCGATGGGGATCAACAGGATGGTCTGGAACAGTGCCTGCTCCTCGAGCGGCAGGCTATGGATCGAGAAGTTGAGCAGGGTGTCGTCGGCCAGCTCGTTGCGTACCGCGGCGGCGGCCGGCTGGTTGTGGGTGAGCATCGAGAAGGTGACCCGGGAATTGGTCGCCCCCTGGACCTCCAGCACCGCCTGGCCGGCGGACTCCCAGAGCAGCAGGTTGTCGGGACGCCCCTGGGCCCCGGTGGCCGGGTTGAACAGCGCCCAGCGCTCGTCGTCGAAGACCTGCACCCAGGAGGTCAGGCTCTGGCGCCGCCGGCCATCCTCGAGCACCAGGCCGCTGACCTCGCGGGCCGGAATGCCGGCCTGGTTGAGCAGCCGCACCAGCAGGGGGCTGCGCTCGAACTGGGTCAACAGCAGGCGCGCGTTCTCGCCCTGGCGTTCGTCGCCGAAATCACGAATCAGCTCGCGGGCGAAGGTGAAGGCATCGGCACTGCGCCCCCAGGCACGCTCGATCACCTGGGCCGCGGCGGTGTCGTAGGGACGCTCCCAGACGATATCGCGACGCAGGGGAGGCGGTTCGACGGTGGGCGTACGAGCCCCCGGCGCGACCAGCAGCTGTGCCGTGTAGTAGAGCTGCTGACTGCCGGCCGCATCGCGGATCGACCACTGGGCGCGCCGGCCGCGCTCATCCTCGAGGAATGCCAGGCCATAGCCCGGGGAGGCGGTGTTCTCGGTCAGCAGCCGAAAGCCCTGCTGGTTGGACGGCAGGGCCATGTCGACCATGACCGGGCCGCCCTGGGCAGTGAAATTGACCAGCGCCTCGACCTCCCAGACCTGGCGCTGCTCGCCGGGCGTCCAGGGAACTTCGAGTTGCACGTGCCGATGCACGCTCATGGCGACACCGGCCACCAGCAACAGGCCGACGATCAGATAGAAGGGCAGTCGTGACATGGGTCATCCTTGGAAGGGTGGAGCGTCGGGCCAACCGACGCTTCAGGCTTCTTCGTCATCTCGATCCCCGACCTCGTCGAGCTCGGCTTCCTCTGCCGGACGCCCGCCGGGAAACTCAGGTCGTTCATGCAGATAGCTTTCCGCTACATCGATCACCGCGATATCCATCAGGAAGCGCCGCCCCAGCAGCACGGGGTAATTGAGGTGCGAGCGGTCGTTGAGGGTGAACTCCACCGTTTCGCGAAGCGGCCCCAGGGTCATCAACAGGCCGACCACCGGCCGGGACGTCTGGCCAGCCGCCTGGAGGACTCGGACGCGGCGTTCCACCGGGGCCTCGATCCACTCGTCGCGGATACCCTCCACCGCCACGTCATCCTCGCTCAGGCCGAGCTTGAAGCGTACCCAGTCCTCGCCGTCGCGCTCGAAGCGCGTGATGTCGGTGGCCGACAGCGAGGACGTGTTGGCCCCGGAGTCGACCCGCGCCTTGAGGTAGGTGCCGACGTCCGGCAGCCCGATCCATTCACTGCGACCGACCACGGCCTTGTTGGCGAGCCCGAGCTCGTCGGCGACACACTCGCGGGACACCACGACCGGTTCGCCGTCGGTGCGTTCCAGCCGCTCGATGTCGGCACGCAGGTAGCGCAGCATGCTGCCGATGTCACGTACCTCGGTATCCAGCAGTTCCTGACGCTGGAGCTGTGCGGCCAGCAGCGCCTGCTGTCCGTCACAGCGCGCGGCCATGTCGGCCTCCAGGCGGTCGATGCGCATGGCGAACTCGTCGGGGGTCAGCGTCGGTTCCGGCGCGGGGTCGGGGTTGTCGCCCGACAGGGCGCAGCCGGTCAACAGCAAGACGAGGGGCAGTGCTCCGATGGTCAGCAGGCGGTGTCGCATGTGGTGAAGGGGATCCTGTAGGTGGTGGCGTGATGATAAGGAGTCGCCGGCTGCCTTGTCCAACGCCGTATGCCGGGCCGTCGAGGTTGAGTTGACCCCGGGCGGGGACGTGGCTATCGATCATTTAACATAATATACATTATGCGAACCCATGGATCGGATTCCGGACCGGGCGAATTCCCACGAATGTCTTGACGATGACAGCACATTCGCCGACAGATGCGGCGACGCCCCGATCCGTCAGGTTCGGGGCGTCTCGGACGTCACGCAGAAGCTCCGCCTCAGAGCGGCGTCTGATCATCGGCCTCGCCGGCCGGTGCATAGGAGCCATCCTCGCGATGCACCTCGTGGCCGGTCAGGCCCGGAGTGAAGACACACGCCAGGTGCATGGTCTTGCTGGCACGCAGCAGGTGCTCGTCATGCTGGTCGAGGATATAGATGTCGCCCGGCTTGATCGGCCAGATCTTGCCGTCGGCCAGGGTCTCCACTTCCCCTTCGCCCTCGATGCAGTAGACCGCCTCGAAGTGGTGCTTGTAGTGGATGTGGGTCTCGGTGCCTTCGTAGATACGCGTGATGTGGAAGGAACAGTTGCCGCCATCGTCGGCCAGTGACAGGCGTGTGCTGTCCCAGTTGCCGTTCTCGGCCTTGACCAGCCGGTCGCTCTGGCGCGCTTCCTCGAGATTGCGAACGATCATGGGGGAACTCCGATGTGCAGGGTGTCGATGACAGACCGGTCGCCCGGACCGGTCGATGACCGGGCCGCCGCGCGATCGGCGGACGGCCCTTCAGCCTGTCAGCTCAGCGCCTGCTTGACGCTGGCCTCGAGGATGTCCAGGCCTTCCAGCAGGTCCTCGTCGGTAATGGTCAGCGGGCAGAGACACTTGACCACCTCGCCGTCCTGGCCGCTGGTCTCGATCACCAGGCCATTCTCGAAGGCCTTGGCGGTGATCCTGTCGGCGATGACGCCGCTGCCGACGTCGATGCCGCGCATCAGCCCGCGGCCGCGCTCGGACGCCTCGATGCCCCGCTCGTTGAGCCAGGCGGCGATCTGCTGGAAGCGGTCGGCGACCACCCTGCCCTTGCGCTGGACGTCACGCTCGAAGGTGTCGTCGCTCCAGTAGTGGCGCAGGGTCGCGGCGGCGCTGGTGAAGGCCAGGTTGAAGCCGCGGAAGGTGCCGTTGTATTGCCCCGGCTTCCACTTGTCGAGCTCCGGGCGCATCAGCACGTGGGCGAACGGCAACCCAAAGCCGGAGAGCGATTTGGAATTGGTGACGATATCGGGCGTGACGCCGGCATGCTCGAAGCTGAAGAACTTGCCGGTGCGGCCGCAGCCGGCCTGGATATCGTCGATGATCAGCAGGATATCGTGGGCGCGGCAGATGCCTTCCAGGCGCTTGAGCCACTCGATGCCGGAGACGTTGATGCCGCCCTCCCCCTGCACCGTCTCGACCAGCACGGCGGCCGGGACGTCGAGGCCACCGGACTTGTCGCCGAGCAACTTCTCGAAATAGTCCAGGGTGTCGGTGTGCTCGCCCAGGTAGCCGTCATAGGGCAGGAAAGAGGCACCCTGGGTGGGAATGCCGCCGGTGGCCTCGCGGAACTTGCGGTTGCCGGTGGTGGCCAGCGCGCCCATGGTCACGCCATGGAAACCGTTGGTGAAGGTGACGATGTTGTGACGTCCCTTGGCCACGCGGGCCAGGCGGATGGCCGCCTCGACGGCGTTGGTGCCGGTCGGCCCCGGGAAGTGCACCTTGTACTCCAGGCCGCGCGGCTTGAGGATCAGTTCCTCGAGAGCTTCGAGGTAATCGCGCTTGGCGGCGGTCCAGAAGTCCAGGCCATGAACGATGCCGTCGCTGGCCAGGTAGTCGAGCAGCGCCTGCTTGATCTTCGGATTGTTGTGGCCGTAGTTCAGGGTGCCGGCACCGGCGAGGAAGTCGATGTACTCGCGGCCTTCCTCATCGGTGAGGCGCGCATTCAGGGCCTTGGTGAACACCACCGGAAAGGAGCGGGAATAGGTCCGGACGTCGGATTCCATGCGTTCGAGGGTCTGGGTCTGCATGTGGCGAGCTCCTTGGAAAAGATGAGTTCGAGAGAAGACGAGTCGGATGGGCGTGGCGGGGCCACGAGTGGCCACGCGCCAGGCAGGAAAGGACGGGGTGACTCAGAGGCGATCGGTCTGGAAGGGGCCGATACGCACCAGGTTCTCCGGGTCGTGCTCCCCGCCGAGCTGATCGGTGGAGAAGTACTCGCGGCTGTTGAGCGGCGCCTGCCAGCGATCGGCGAGGCGGCGGAACAGCCCCCAGGAGGCCTGGTTGTCGGGGGTGATGGTCGTCTCGAGGTGATGCACCTCGGTCAGTTCGGGACGGGTCATGACGGCTTCCACCAGGCGGCGTGCCAGGCCGGTGCCGCGGGCCTTCTCGCCCACCGCCACCTGCCACAGGAAGTAGGTGTCCGGGGCATTGCTCTTCACGTAGCCGGAGACGAAACCGACGATCTCGCCCTCCTCGTTGGTCGCCACCGCGCAGGTATCGCGGAACTGCGTGGCCAGCAGCAGGTAGGCGTAGGCCGAGTTCACGTCCAGCGGCGGGCACGACTTGACCAGCTCATAGATGCCCCAGCCGTCATCGGGATTGGGCTTGCGGATGAACAGGGGCATCGCATCGAAACCGACCACGGCATCCGCCACGCTGGGGCGTGCCAGGTCGGCTGAGGGGGTGAAAGGCTCGGTTGTTGTGTTCATGATGGCTTTTCGCTGTAGCGAATTTGGGAGGCATTATAACAGCGGCTCATTGCTTTTCAAAGCAAGCATTATCCTGCCGCGCACTATCCATAATAGAATATTATACTGCGACGACCCGACCATGGCGGTTCGTGGCGAGCCTATCCAGAGTCTAGCCCGTTTCTCGCGCCGGGCCGGTGACGATTTCCGCCTGGCTCGAATGCCGACGAGCCACCCGGCGGTGGCCCGTCGGCAAGCCGAGGGTGGGGTCAGCGCCGGGTCGGGGTGCGCAGGGTCACGAACTCCTCGGCCCCGGTGGGATGGATGCCCACGGTGGCGTCGAAATCGGCCTTGGTGAGCCCGGCGCGAACGGCGATGGCGATGCCCTGGATCACTTCCCCGGCCTCGTCCCCCACCATATGGGCCCCCACCACTACGTCGCTGGCGTCATCGACGATCAGCTTCATCAGGCAGCGCTCGCTGCTGCCGGACAAGGTGTGTTTCAGGGGGCGGAAGTCGGTGGTGTAGACACGGATATCGCCACACCGTTCCCGGGCCTGCTCCTCGGAGAGGCCCACGGTGCCGATGTTGGGATGGCAGAACACCGCGGTGGCGATGTTGCGGTAGTCGAGCGGCGCCTGCGGTGGCGCCTCGCCGAAGTGGCTCTGCACCATGTGCATCGCCTCGGCCAGCGCCACGGGGGTCAGCTCCGGACCACCGGCGACGTCGCCCAGCGCCAGGATCGACGGCACCGAAGTCTCGAAGCGGTCGTTGACGCGCAGGTGGCCGCCATCGGTCAGCTCGATGCCGAGGCCGTCGAGGCCGAGTCCCTCCAGGTGCGGCTTGCGTCCGGTGGCGGCCAGGACCGCATCCACCTCGAGCTGCGCGCCGCTGGTCAGGGTCACCAGCAGCCCGCCGTCGACCCGCTCGATCGACTCGATGTTGGCCTCGAAGTGCAGGTTGACGCCCTTCTTGGCCATCTCGTCCCGGGTGAACTCGCGGACCTCGCGATCGAAGCCGCGCAGGAAGAGCTCGCCGCGATAGACCAGATGGGTCTCGCTGCCCAGGCCATGGAAGATGCTGGCGAACTCGACGGCGATATAGCCGCCACCCAGCACCAGGAAGCGCTCGGGGAAGTGCTCCAGGTCGAAGACCTGGTTGGAGGTCACCGTCAGCTCGCTGCCCGGGAACTCGGGTACCCAGGGCCAGCCGCCCACGGCGACCAGGATCCTGGCGGCGCTGATCGTCTCGCCGGCCACCTCCACGCGGTGGGCGTCGAGCACCCGGGCGCGGCCGTTGATCAGGCGTACCCCGGCATCGTCGAGCAGCCGGCCGTAGATGCCGTTGAGCCGCTTGATCTCGCCGACCTTGTTGTCGCGCAGGGTCGCCCAGTCGAACTCGGGGGCCGCCGGGAGTCGCCAACCGAACCCCCCGGCATCCTCGAAGGCGTCATGGAAATGGGCGGCATGGGAGTAAAGCTTCTTCGGCACGCAGCCCACGTTGACGCAGGTGCCGCCCAGGTAGCGATCCTCGGCCACGGCGACGCGGGCACCGGTGGCGGCGGCGGTACGCGCCGCCCGGACGCCGCCGGAGCCGGCACCGATGACGAAAAGATCGTAGTCGAACTCGGACACGTGTTTCTCCTGATCGGGGATGGGAACGCACGGCGGTCCCGGAAACGGGATGCGGCGATGATACCAGCCACGCCGTCGACCCGGGAGAGGCGGCGGTTGACCGCCCGGAGGCATAGCGGTAAAAGGGGCTGCCGCGTCCACCACCTGCCACTCGAGGGAATGCCGCCATGAACCAGGACATCCAGGACCTGCTCGAGAACAACCGCGCCTGGGCCGAGCGCATGTGCCGGGAAGACCCGGACTACTTCTCGCGACTCTCGCAGCAGCAGAACCCCGACTATCTCTGGATCGGCTGCTCCGACAGCCGGGTGCCCGCCAACCAGATCATCTCCCTGCCGCCCGGCGAGGTGTTCGTCCACCGCAACGTGGCCAACCTGCTCCACCACAACGACCTCAATGCCCTGTCGGTGCTCCAGTACGCCGTGGACGTGCTCCAGGTGCGCCATATCATGGTGGTCGGCCACTACGGCTGCGGCGGCGTGAAGGCCGCGGTCTCCGGCGGCGACAACGGCATGGTGGACATCTGGCTGCACTCGGTGCGCGAGCTCTACCAGCAACATCGCGACACCCTGACCGAGCTGTCGCTGGACGACCAGGTGGACCGCATGTGCGAACTCAACGTCGAGGCGCAGGTGAGGAACCTGTGCCGCACCAAGATCGTTCAACACGCCTGGCAGCGTGGCCAGGACCTGTGGGTCCACGGCTGGGTCTACGGCCTGGCCGATGGGCGGGTCAAGGACCTGGGTTGCACCGTCTCGGGCCTCGACGAGGTCGACACCCTCTACCGCATCGAGCGGCTGATCCCCACCGGCTGAGGCGCCCGCCCCGGCGTGGCGATCAGCGCCACGCCGGGGCGATACGTGGCGCGCATGCCCCCTGTCACTATTTCGATTGTCGCCGCCAGCGCCGTCTCACTAAGGTGGTCCCCGTCGTTACCAGGCATAACAACCTGCACAAGGGACCCCCATGAGCCTCAACAAGACCGTCCTGGCATCGCTGATCGGTGCCACCCTCGCTCTCGGCCTGCCGACCACCGTGACTGCCGAGACCCTGCGCATCGGCTACGCCGCCGACCCGGAGACCCTGGACATCCACGAACAACTGTCCGGCGGCATGCTGCGCTTCTCGCATCTGGCCTTCGACCCCCTGGTGCGCTGGACCCGGGACTTCCAGTTCGAGCCACGCCTGGCCACCGCCTGGGAGCAGGTCGATGACACCACCATGCATCTCCAGCTCCGTGAAGGCGTGACCTTCCACTCCGGCAACCCCTTCACCGCCGACGACGTGGTCTGGACCATCGAGCGGCTCAAGGCGAGCCCCGACTACCGGGCCATCTTCGAGCCGATCGCCGGCGCCGAGGCCGTGGATAGCCACACCGTCGAGATCACCACCGACGGCCCCTACCCGCTGCTGCTCAACCTGGCCACCTATATCTTCCCGCTGGACCACGAGTACTATAACGGCACCACCGACAACGGCCAGGACAGGGCGGAGATCGTCAAGGCCGGCAACTCCTTCGCCTCGCGCCATGTCTCCGGCACCGGCCCCTTCATCGTCACCGAGCGCCGCCAAGGCGTGCGGGTCGAGATGGAACGCTTCGCCGACTACTGGGACGCCGACAGCGAGGGCAATGTCTCGCGCATCGTGCTGACCCCCATCGCCGAGAATGCCGCCCGGGTCTCCGCCCTGCTCTCCGGCGGTGTCGACTTCATCGATGCGGTGCCCCCCAACGACCTGGACCGGGTGCGCCAGGCCCAGGGCGTCGACCTGGTGGAGATTCCCGGCACCCGCATCATCGGTTTCCAGCTCAACGAGGCGCGCGTCGAGGCCTTCGCCGACCCCCGGGTGCGTCAGGCGGTGGCCTATGCCATCAACCAGGAGGGCATCGCCGATCGCCTGATGCGCGGCTTCGCCTCTCCGGCGGCCCAGTTCTCTCCCCCCGGCTACTCCGGCCATAACCCCGCGCTGACCCCGCGCTACGACCTGGAGCGGGCCCAGGCGCTGATGGCAGAGGCCGGCTACGGCGACGGCTTCAGCATCGACATGATCGCCCCCAACAACCGCTACGTGAACGATGCCCAGATCGCCCAGGCGGTGGCCAACATGCTGGCGCGCCTCAATATCGACGTGAACCTGCGCACCATGCCGCTGGCCCAGTACTGGCCGGAATACGATACCCGCGGCTCCGACATGGCGATGATCGGCTGGCACTCGGACACCGAGGACAGCGCCAACTTCTTCCAGTACCTCTCCGCCTGCTTCGACGCCGACACCGGCGCCGGCCAGTACAACTACGGCGGCTACTGCAACGAGGCACTCGACGCCCTGGTGGCCCGCGCCGATGGCGAGACCGACCTGGAGGCGCGCAACGCCATGCTGCGCGAGGCCGAGGCGATGCTCCATGAGGACGCCGGCTTCATCATGCTGCACTGGCAGAATCTCGCCTATGGCGCCCGCGAAGGGGTCGAGATCACGCCGGTGGTCAACGCCACCGACTTCCCCTACCTGGGCGACCTGGTCATCCAGCGCGACTGATCCCGAGCGATGGCAGCCCCCTCGCCCGTGATGGGCGAGGGGCTCCGTTAGTGACACCCCACACAGGCTCACCCCATGATCGCCTTTCTTACCAAGCGGCTGATGCACGCCCTGCTGGTGATGTTCATCATCAGCGTCATCGCCTTCGCCATCCAGGACAACCTGGGCGACCCCATCCAGCAGATGGTCGGCCAGTCGGTGCCCGAGAGCGAGCGCGAGGCCCTGCGCGTGCAGTTCGGCCTCAACGACCCCTTCCATGTGCAGTACCTGCGCTTCGCCGGCAGGGCACTGACCGGCGACTTCGGCACCTCCTATTTCTACCGGGAGCCGGCCCTGGAGGTGATCGCCCGCCACCTGCCGGCGACCCTCGAGCTGGTCTTCGGCGCCACCCTGCTGATCATCCTGCTGTCGGTGCCCATCGGCGTCTACAGCGCCATCAAGCCCCGCTCGCCGATCTCGCGTTTCTTCATGGGGGCGTCGATCATCGGCATCTCGATCCCGGTGTTCCTCACCGCCATCCTGCTGATCCAGGTCTTCTCCATCGGTATCACGGTGAGTCTCTTTCCCGAGTCGACGGCCTGGGGGGCCTGGCTCAACGCCGCCCTCTCCACCCAGGGCGGCATGCCCTCCTTCGGCCGCGGCCATGACCTGGTGCATGTCTTCGGCCACTGGGACACCAACCTGGCCAGCCTCGGCGGGCTCCAGCACCTGGTGCTGCCCTCGGTGGCGCTGGCCTCCATCATGCTGCCGCTGTTCATCCGCCTGATCCGCGCCGAGATGATGGAGGTGCTGCAGTCGGAGTACGTCAAGTTCGCCCGGGCCAAGGGGATCGGTGTGCGCCGCATCTATTTCCTCCACGCCCTGAAGAACACCATGCTGCCGGTGATCACCGTCGGCGGCGTGCAGATCGGCACCATGGTCGCCTACACCATCCTCACCGAGACGGTCTTCCAGTGGCCCGGCATGGGACTGATGTTCCTCGACGCCATCAACCGCGCCGATATCCCGCTGATCGTCGCCTACCTGATGATCGTCGGCGTGATCTTCGTGGTCACCAACACCCTGGTGGACCTGATCTATGGCCTGGTGAATCCCACCGTCAACCTGACAGGCAAGCCCGCATGAGCACGACCACCTCGACCCCTGTGGCGGCCGTCGGTCGCTGGCAGCGGCTCCGCGACTCCTTCCTGGTCTACAGCTTCAAGCGCGACCGGGGCGCCCAGCTCTGCCTGGCCATCCTGCTGGCCCTGTTGAGCATGGCCCTCCTGGCCCCCTGGCTGGCGCCTACCGATCCCTACGACCTGGCGCAGATCGATATCCTCGACTCGGAGCTGCCGCCCTTCTGGATCGACGGAGCCGATCCGCGCTACAGCCTGGGCACCGACGCCCAGGGCCGCGACCTCTGGTCGATCATCCTCTACGGCACCCGGGTGTCGCTGCTGATCGGCTTCGGCGCGGTGCTGCTCCAGGCCCTGCTGGGCGTGGTCTTCGGCCTGCTGGCCGGCTACCTGGGGGGACGCGTCGACGCCCTGCTGATGCGCCTCGCCGATATCCAGCTCTCCTTCTCCACCCTGATGGTGGCCATCGTGGTGGGCGCCGTGGTCAAGGCCACCCTGGGCGGCAGCTTCTACAGCGACTACGCCATCCTGATGCTGATCCTGATCATCGGCCTGGCCGAGTGGCCCCAGTACGCCCGCACGGTGCGCGCCTCGGTGCTGGCCGAGAAGCGCAAGGAGTACGTGGATGCCGCCAGGACGATGGGCCTGAACAGCCGACGCATCATGTTCCGCCACGTGCTGCCCAATACCCTGTCGCCGATCTTCGTCATCTCCACGGTACAGATCGCCAACGCCATCATCTCCGAGGCCGCCCTCTCCTTCCTGGGACTGGGCATGCCGGAGACCCACCCCTCGCTGGGATCGCTGATCAAGGCCGGCTTCGACTACCTGCAGTCCGGCGCCTGGTGGATCACCCTGATCCCCGGGGCCTTCCTGGTGGTGCTGGTGCTGTCGATCAACCTGCTCGGCGACTGGCTGCGCGACGTCATGAACCCGCGTCTCTACAAGGGCTAAGGAGCACTTCTCATGGCACTTCTCGACGTTCGCGACCTGGACGTGCGCTTCGCCCTGCGCCAGGGCGAGGTGCACGCCCTGCGCAACATCAATTTCACCCTGGACCGGGGCGAGCGCCTCGGCCTGGTGGGCGAATCCGGCGCCGGCAAGTCGGTGGCCGCCTTCAGCCTGCTCAACCTGATCGCCCGGCCCGGCTATATCGCCGGCGGCAGCATCCGCTTCGAGGGCCAGGAGCTGATTGGCCTCTCGGAGCGACAGCTGCGCCGCATCCGCGGCAATCGCATCTCGATGATCTTCCAGGATCCGATGATGACCCTCAATCCGGTGCTGACCATCGGCGAACAGATGGTGGAGTGCCTCAAGGCCCATCGCCGCATCGCCGGCCGCGAGGCCCGCGCCATCGCCCTGCACAAGCTCCAGCAGGTGCAGATCCCCTCCCCGGACACGCGCCTCGATCAGTACCCCCACGAGCTCTCCGGCGGCATGCGCCAACGGGTGATCATCGCCATCGCCCTGCTCCTCGATCCGGACATCATCATCGCCGACGAGCCCACCACGGCGCTGGACGTGACCATCCAGGCGGAGATCATGACCCTGCTGCTGGAGCTGTGCGAGAAGCACAACGTCGGCCTGATCCTGATCACCCACGACCTGGGGGTGGTCAGCCAGGTGACCCAGCGCATGCTGGTGATGTACGCGGGCCGGGTGATCGAGGCCGGCCCCACCCGGGAGATCATCAACGACCCCCAGCACCCCTACACCCAGGGGCTGATGAACGCCCTGCCGCAGATGGCCACGCCGGGCAGCCACCTCAACCAGATCCGCGGCAGCATGCCGCCGCTGACCCAGTTGCCCTCGGGCTGTGCCTTCCATCCGCGCTGTGACTTCCTGCCCCGTGCCGATGGCAGTGAACGCCCCGCCTGCTCCCGTCGGGTACCCGACTTCGTCGCCTCCGGCAACTGTCGGGTGGCCTGCCATATGGTGGCGGACATGCTGGCCCAGGAGGCCGCTACCACCGAGGAGAATGCCCCATGACCACCCTCGTCGCTCCTGCCACCGACCCCCGCCCCCAGACCGATGCTCAGGGCCAGGTGGAGAGCCACCAGGCCCCGGCGAGCGCCCCGCTGCTGGAGATCCGCGGCCTGGAGAAGCGCTTCGATCTCTCCGGCGACTTCCTCGAGCAGCTGCGCTTCAGGGGCGGTCGCCTGGTGCGTCATCAGGAGTTCGTGCATGCCATCAATGGCGTGGATCTGACCCTCCAGCGCGGCGAGGCGCTCTGCGTGGTCGGTGAGTCCGGCTGCGGCAAGTCCACGGTGGCCCGCACCGTGATGGGGCTGCTCTCGCCCAGCGCCGGGGAGATCCACTACGACGGCGAGCGCATCGACCACCTCTCGTCCAAGGCGCTGCTGCCCTACCGCAAGCGCATGCAGATGATCTTCCAGAATCCCTATGCCTCGCTGAATCCGCGCATGACCATTCAGCAGACCCTGGAGGAGCCGATCCGCCTGCACCATCCCGATTGGTCCCGCGACCGGGTGGTCACCAAGGTGCGCGAGGTGATGGCCTCGGTGGGCATCGACCCGGAATGGGGCGGGCGCTTCGGCCACGAGTTCTCCGGCGGCCAGCGCCAACGCATCGCCATCGCCCGCGCCCTGGCCGTGGACCCGGAATTCATCGTCGCCGACGAGCCGATCTCGGCGCTGGACGTCTCCATCCAGGCCCAGGTGCTCAACCTCTTGATGGACGCCCAGCGGGAGCGCCACCTCACCTACCTGTTCATTACCCATGACCTGGCGGTGGTGGAGCACTTCGGCACCCAGGTGGCGGTGATGTACCTGGGCACGGTGTGCGAGGTGGCACCGACCCGGACCCTGTTCACCAGACCGCGCCATCCCTATACCCAGGCGCTGCTCTCGGCGATCCCGCGTCTCGAGGACGACCGCCCCCAGCCGATTCGCCTGACCGGCGAGGTGCCGACCCCGGTGAATCTGCCCTCGGGCTGCGTCTTCCATGGGCGCTGCCCCTACGCCGAAGCCCGCTGCCGCCAGGAGGTGCCGAGACTCATCCCCCAGGCCGATGGCAGCCGGGTGGCCTGCCACGGAGTCGAGGAAGGGCGCCTGTAGAAAAACGTCCGTTTTAATGGCAAAATTCGCTGCTTAATATGTCAAATACAACAATATGTTCGATAGATCAGGCAAATCATGGAAATTCGTTGGCTGGAAGACTTCATCGCCCTGGCCCGTACCCGTCACTTCTCGCGGGCGGCAGACGAGCGTAACGTCACCCAGCCGACCTTCTCGCGCCGTATCAAGCTGCTCGAGGAGGAGATGGGCACCACCCTGGTCAATCGCCAGACCCTGCCGCTCTCCCTGACCCCGGCCGGCGAGGAGTTCCTTGGGCTGTGTGAACGGGTCAGCAGTGGGGTGCGGGACACCCGAGAGCGACTGGCGCGTCTCGCCGAGGCCCAGGCCAACCGGCTACGCCTGGCCGCGCCCCAGAGCCTGCTGGCCCACTTCCTGCCAGAGTGGCGGCACGAGCTTGCCAGCGCCCCGCCCCTGGAGCCCTACCTGCGGGCCACCGGCTGGCTGGTGGACGACTACTTTCAGGCCCTGGTCCGGGGTGAGTGCGACCTGGCCCTCTGCTACTGGCCGGGCGGTGCCGACCTGCCGGACGTGGCCCACGAGGCGTGTTGTCATCGCCTGGCAGGACATGAGCGGCTGGTGCCCCTGTCGGTGCCGGACGCCGACGGTCGCCCCCGCTTCCCGCTCGGCAGCGGCTCCCGAGAGGCCCTGCCGCTGATCGCCTTCCATCACCGGAGCCTGATGCATGCCGCCATCCAGGCTCACCTGGCCCGCCTCGACGAGGCGCCCGACTTCCGGGTGCTCAACGAGAGCATTCAGAGTCACAACATCAAGGAGCTGGTCACCCTCGGCTATGGCATGGGCTGGCTGCCGGCGCGCCTGGCAGCCCCGGCCCTGGCCCGCGGCGAGCTGGTCCCGGCCGGCGACACGCGCTGGCAGGTGCCTCTGGAGATCCGCCTCTATCGCCATGGAGCACGCCACCACCCGGGACTCGATGCCCTGTGGCGGGACCTGCCCGGGCATGACGATAATGAGAGCTGAGGCCCAGCGGTTTCGCTACCCACGCACCGATATGGAGCTGTAATGACCGCCCCCGATCTCGGCGCCACCCAAGGGCGCCACCTGGAACGCCTGACCCAGGCCTACGGCGAGGTCCTGAATCGCCTGGGCTATGATGGCGTGCTGCTCTACAGCGGCCACCCCCACCGGCATTTCGCCGACGATCAGGACGCCAGCTTCGCCACCTACGGTCACATCATGCACTGGGTGCCGCTGGCCGGCCTGGCGCACAGCTGGCTGTTGATCCGCCCCGGCTACCGGCCGCGTCTGCATTTCTACGCCCCGGCGGATTTCTGGCACCTGACGCCTCGCCTGCCCGAGGAGTCCTGGGTCGAGGCCTTCGAGGTGGTGATCGAGGCCGAGGTCACCCTTCCTCGGCTGCCCACCGGACGCTTCGCGGTACTCGGCGAAGTCGCGGCCGACCAGGCCACCGCCCTCGGCGCCGACGCCAATCCCACCACCCTGATCCGGGCCCTGGACGAGCTGCGGGTACGCAAGAGCGACTACGAGGTGGCCTGCCTGCGCGAGGCCAATCGCCGCGCCCTGGCCGGCCACCGGGCGGCGAAAGAGGCCTTCCTCGCCGGTGGCGCCGAACTGGACTGCCAACTCGCCTACCTGGGGGCCGCGCGGAGCCGCGAGAGCGATCTGCCTTACCAGAATATCGTCGGCCTCAATGCCCACGGCGGCGTGCTGCACTACCAGCACTACGCGCTCGACACGCCGCAGCGACGCCGCAGCCTGCTGGTCGATGGCGGCCATCGGTATCGCGGGTATTGCGCCGATATCACCCGCACCTGGCCCGGCCCCGACGCCGATCCGGCGTTCGCCCTGCTGATCGAGGGCGTCACGGCGCTGCAGCAACGACTGATCGCCGCGCTGCGGCCGGGCGTCGGCTATGTCGAGCTCCATGAGCGGATGCATGCGGCGCTCGGCGAACTGCTGGTCGAGCACGGCCTGGTACGATGCTCACCGGTGGCCGCGGTGGGCTCGGGCATCACCCGGGCCTTTTGCCCCCACGGCCTGGGACACCTGCTCGGCCTTCAGGTGCATGACGTCGCCGGACGGGTCGCCGCCGACGGCACGCCCCTCCCGCCACCGGCGTCTGATCCGTCACTGCGCCTGACCCGGGAACTGGAAGCGGGCATGGTGGTCACCATGGAGCCGGGGCTGTATTTCATCCCCATGCTGCTCGAACGGTTTCGCGACAGCCGCGACATCGACTGGACCAGGGTCGAGGGGCTGGCCGACCACGGTGGCGTCCGCATCGAGGACAACGTGCTGGTCACCGACCATGGACCCGACAACTTGACTCCTTACGACGCCGAGTGACACCGCCATGTCCGGCCGACTGCATTGCGCCTCCTTCCGACCACCGACAGGGCTCGCCGACCGCCACGTCCAGACCCTGCTGCCGCGACTGCTGCCGCGGCGCCGGTTGGCCCACGAGGTGGAAATCCTCGAGCTGCCGGATGGCGACTGTGTCGAGCTGGTGTGGGTGCGACCTTCGCCGCCGGACCGGGACGCCCCGCTATTCGTGCTCTTCCACGGCCTGGAGGGCTCCTTCCACTCCCCCTACGCGCGGGAGCTGCTGGCCACGGCCGCGGGGCTGGGCTGGCGCGCCGTGCTCATGCACTTCCGCGGCTGCGGTGGAACCCCGAACCGCTTGCCGCGGGCCTACCACAGCGGTGACACCGCCGACCCCTACTGGCTGATCGGCCATCTCGCCCACCGCTACCCGCGTGCCCTCAAGGTCGCCGCCGGGGTCTCGCTGGGGGCCAACGTGCTGGTCAAGCTGGTGGCCGAACAGGGCGGCGACGGCCTCGACCTGGCCGGCGCCATCGCCATCGGCGCGCCGCTGGACCTGGCGGCCAGCGCCGACACCCTGCACCGGGGCTTCGCCCGCCTTTATGAACGCCACCTGCTGGCCTCGCTGAAGGCCAAGGTCGCCCCCCGGCTACGGGCCGGCGAGCTACCGCTGGCTCTGAATCAACGCCAGCTCGCCAGGCTCGACAGCCTGCGTGCCTATGACGATGCCGTCACGGCCCCCCTGCATGGCTTCGATGATGCCGCCGACTACTACCGGCGGGCCTCGGCCGGTCCCCTGCTCGGCGAACTCGAGCTCCCGACCCTGCTGCTTCACGCCGCCGACGACCCCTTCATGCCGGCAGGACTCTTCGAGCAGTTACCCGAGCCGTCGGCATCGGTACGCGTGGAGATCGCCCGTCACGGCGGACACGTGGGCTTCATCGAGTGGCGCGACGGCCGCCTGCGCTCCTGGCTGGCACGCCGGGTGAGGCGGCAGCTGGAGGACTGGGCCCGCCCTGCCGGGCAGGAGGTCTGGCCGGATCCCCTGCGGGTCACCCGGTCGGACAGCTGACCCCGGTACCCCGCAGGCCGCAATAGCCGCCGGGATTCTTGTCCAGATACTGCTGGTGGTACTCCTCGGCGTAGTAGAACGCCTCGAGTGGCGCGATCTCGGTGGTGATGCGCCCCCCGCCGGCACGCCGCAACGCCTGCTGGTAGGCGTCCCGGGTGCGGCGGGCCAACGCCAGCTGGTCGTCGTCCGTCGTGTAGATCGCCGAACGGTACTGGGAGCCGATGTCGTTGCCCTGGCGGTTGCCCTGCGTCGGATCGTGGGCTTCCCAGAACACCCGCAGCAGCCGCGCGAGGTCTATCTCGGCGGGATCGAAGACCACCCTCACCACCTCGGCATGCCCGGTCATGCCGGTACAGGTCTCCTCATACGTCGGATTCGGTGTGACACCACCGGCATAGCCCACCGCGGTGACATGAACCCCCGATAGCTGCCAGAAGAGGCGCTCGGCGCCCCAGAAACAGCCCAGGCCGAGCACGATCTCGTGGAGTCCCCCGGGGAAGGGAGGGATCATCCGGCGGCCGTTCACCGCATGCACACCGCTGATCTCCAGCGGCGTATCGCGCCCCGGCAGGGCATGGGAAGGGTCGACGCTCATTGCGGGCTCCTCTCGAACTCGGGGTGGCAGGGATCACTCGTTCGGTGTGGGCGGCCTGCCCGGCCGACTGAAGGCATAGACGAGATCTACCGCCTGTGCGACACCGGACACCGCCTCGAGGTAGAGGTTCCGCCACAGGGTGTAGCGCAGCGTCAGCTCGGCGATCGGCGAGAAGACCCCCACCCCGTAGCTGACCCGCAGGTCCTCGGTGAGCTGTCCGCTCACTCGCACCTGGCTCTCGTCGCCGACGCCGGCGGTCTCCAGCGTCAGGTCATCGATGCCGAAGGCCTCGCCGATGGCGCCCACCGCCCCGCCGGTGCGGCCCAGGGTCAGGCCCAGCAGCGCCGACGCCAGCGCCCCCTCGCCATCGCCGTCCTCGGGCGGGCGCCCCCGCAGCAGGTAGGAGAGTGCCCGGGCCTCGTCCATGGTCGGTTCGGAGAACACCCGCAGCTGCGGCTCGGCGGCGGTGCCGGTGACGCGCAGGCCGGCGATCACCTCGTCCTGGGTCACCGCGGGGTTGCGGATCGCCTCGAAGTTGAGCAGCGGCTGGTCCGGGGGGCCGCTGAACAGCAGCTCGCCCCGGCGGATCAGCAGGTCCTGCCCGTAAGCGCGGAAACGTCCGTCGACCAGGTTGACGTCGCCGAACAGCTGCACCGGACCGCTCTGCTGACGCACCTCGAGGGTGCCGGCCAGTCCCGACTCCAGGCCGTAGGCCAGGAGCTGCATGTCGGGGCCGAGTTGCAGGTCGAACCGCACGTCGACGGCCATGCCCGCCTCGGCCAGCGCCCGGGCCGCCGAGGCGTCGGCGCCCTCCTCGCCCACTTCCGCCGCCCGCTCGGCCTGACGCTGGGCACGCATCTCGTCGCGACGGGTGATGATCACCTCGTCCGGGCTCGGCGTCACCGCCGATGCCGGCATCTCGCCCACCTCGAGCCGCGCCCAGGGCACCTGCACCTGGCCGCGCACCTGGAGTCGATCCGGGCGCACCCGCACCCGCAGGTCCGGGGCGATCCGCAGGCGGCCGAATTCCGGCAGTACCGCCAGCAGCGGCCGCTCGCGGGCATTCAGGTTAACGGCGATACCCCAGTCGTCGGGGCTCGGCCAGCTGGCGTCGCCGTCGATCTCGAGCCGTCCCTCTTCGGCGGCGACGAAGCCGTTGATCTGGCCCCGGTCCCCGGCCAGACGCACCTCGAGTTCACCGTCGCGCACCTCCAGCGGCACCTCGCCCCCGACCACCTGCAGGCCGGCGAGGCCGATGACGCCATCGAGGACCGGGGCCTCGCGGTTGCCGCCGATACGCACCTCCCCCTCGAGCACGCCTTCCAGGGTGTCCATGCCGGCCACCAGGGTACGATAGCGGGAGAGCTGGAAGTCATCGAGGGTCAGCCGGCCGTCCAGGTCGCCGCTCCCGGCCGGGTCATCGATGCGCAGTGCCAGGCGCAGGTCGCCGGCCTCGGCGAGGCGCAGCGCCAGGTCGAGATCGGCGTTCGACTGGGTGGCCTCCAGGCCCAGCGATAGCCGCGAGGCGGGCAGCTCCCAGGGCTGGCCATAGGCATCCAGGCCGCGCACGGCCAGCTCGCTGGCCAGCTCCAGTGCGGCCTGCCAGCGGGCACCGCCCTGGCGCCAGTCGGCGACCAGGGTGGCATCGGTGGAGCCCGTCAGCTCCCAGTCCTCGGGCACCGCCGCCTCGATCAGCGACATCGGCAGCTCACGGACCGCCAGGACCGCCCGGCCGCGCTCGACCGAGGCCTGCATGGGTTCCTCGAGGCACAGGGCGCCACCCTGCTCTCGCCCCAGGCAGAAGGGCTGAACCCGCACGCTGCCGCCCGGCAGGTCGGCCTCGAAGGCCAGGGCCTCGGCCAGGCGGATAGCGCCGAAGTCGGTATCGATCTCCAACGGCATCAGGCGGCCCACATAGCGCTCGCGATCTCCCCCCAGGGCGCCCTGCAGGACCAGGGCCACCCGGCCGAGTGGCATGCCCCGACCGGCGGTGGCGTCCAGCGTCAGGCGATGGTCGGAGAGCCGGCCGGCGAGGGTCAGCGCGATCTCGCTGAAGCGCTGCCCGGCGGCATTGAGCCGCTCGATGTCCAGGCGCAGGTCCAGCGCGGGGTCATCCAGGCCGCTGACCCGGCCGGCGAGGCGCAGACGCTCGAGCCGGTGCTCGGCGAAGCGCAACGCCTCGCCGGTGAGGTCCAGATCGAGTCGGGGGGATTCGAGGGTGCCGGATGCGGTGAACCCGCCGGCCAGGCGGCCCGAGAGTTCGTCGTGCAGGCTGGCCAGCGCCGGCAGGTTCAGCTCACCGGCGAGGTCGATGGCGCGTTCGCTCACGCCGCCGGCGGCGGTCAGGCGGTTGTCGCCCTGGCGGAAATCCAGGGTGTCGATCTGCCAGCGCATCTGGCTGTCGCCGGCGAGACTGGCCCGCAGCGACATCGGCAGCTCCTGGAGCTCGCCATCGAGGGCGAGCCGGGGAATGCCCAGTCGCCAGCCCGCCGGCGACTGGACGAAGTCGAGTGCGACATCGCCATCGAGCCGCCCGGCGATGCCATCGACGAAATCGCCGGGGTCGAGGTTGTCCAGGCGCACCACCGCCTCGACGGCGAGCTCCTCGGCCCAGTCGACCCGTCCGCGGGTGACCGCCGAGGCCCGGCCGAGGCTCAACGAAAGTGGGCTCCAGGCGAAATGCTCGGCATCGCCGGTACCGGTGAGGGCCACCCGGGTATAGGGGATCTCGGGACCTTCCGCCAGCATCGAGGCGGCGACCCGATAGGACAGCAGGTTGCCCTCCAGGCGCAGGACGAGGTCCTCAACCAGGTACGGCTCGGCCGTTGGCGCCTCCTCGGGCACCGCCCCGGGGAAGGGCCATTGGATCAGGTCGCTGCGCAGTGTCGCGGTGACAGGCAGGGTCGGGGCCAGGGCGTCCAGGCGAGCATCGAGGGTAGCGGTGACCGGCCCGGAGAGCGCCAGGCGGACGACGAGATCGCCAAGGTCGCCATCGAGCGACAGGTCGATGCGCTCCCCGGCCAGCTCGGGCATCACCTCGGGCAACCAGAGGGCAGCCTCCAGCCGGGCCTCGAGGGGATAGTCGCCGCGCAGCTCGAGCCGGGCCTCCAGCCGGGCATCGGCGTCCACCGTCATCACCTCGAGCGGCGCGATCTCGACCCCGTATCCCTCGGCGGTCAGCGCCAGATCCAGGCGTTGCACGCCGTAGTCCACCGGCCCGGCGATGGCGAAGTCCTCGACCCGCAGCTCGGGCGCCTCGATGCGCAGCGGTAGACGCACCTCGGGCAGCTCGCGCCGCGGCTGCTCCTCCAGCGGCAGGCTGGCGAGCCCCTCGAGTTCGGCGGCGGCCGCCGCCGGCAACGGCGAGCGCAGCGCGATGGCGGCGTCGATCGCCTCGACACTGAGCCGCGGCCCCTCGTGCTCGGCCTCGCTGAGGGCGAGGCGGGCCCCGGGGGAGATCGGCAACCGGACCCGCGTGCCGGCCAGTCGGGTCGGCAGCAGGGTCAGGGTGTCCGCCTCGGCCACGGCGCCGGTGCCGAAATGCTCCCAGGCGATCCGGGTGCCGTCGGCCAACTGCACCGCCACGTCGCGCAGTACCAGGGAACGGACCTCCACCGGGAAGGGCAGCGAGAGGGGCTCCGGCGGCTCCCTCGGCTCGCGGTCATCCACGTCGTCGCCCCCCGCCTCGGAGAGGCGGATCCGCGCCCCCTCCACCACCAGGGTGTCGAGGCAGAGCCGCCCGCCGAGCAGGCAGTCGTCGGCCCAGGCGAGTTCGATACGCTCGGCGGCGATCCTGGCCGGGCCCGCCTCGAGGCGCAGCCCATGCAGGACCAGGGTGTCGAGGGGGGCGCCCTCGGCGGCCTCGAGCTCATAGAAGCCGCGCTTGGCGCCCTCCTCGAGCAGCAGTCCCGTGCCCCAGGGCGACAGGGCCAGGCCCAGGGCGAGCACGGCGAGGCCGAGCAGCCAGAGGGGGAGGAGGATCAGAAGGCGAAACAGGGCCCAGCTCAGGCGCCAAGCCATTAGAACTCCGGACCGATGGCGAAGTGGATGCGCCACGAATCGTCCTCGTCATCGAAGGGGTGGGCGATATCGAGCCGGACCGGACCGACCGGCGAGATCCAGCGCACGCCGAGGCCGGCACCGGTATTGAGGGCATCCGGCCCCCATTCGTCGAAGGCGTCGCCGGTATCGACGAAGGCCGCGCCCCACCAGGCACCGGTGAGCCGGCGCTGCAGCTCGGCGCTGGCGGTGAGCAACTGCTGGCCGCCGGTCAGGCGCCCCTCCTCGTTGCGTGGCGCCAGGCTCTCGTAGGCGTAACCGCGGACGCTGCGGTCGCCGCCGGCGAAGAAGCGCAGCGAAGGGGGGATCTTGTCGAAGTCGTCGGTCTCGATGGCGCCGAGGCCGAGCCGGGTGACGAAGCGGGTGTCCTCGCCGAACATGCGGATCCACTGGGTCTCCCCGGTCATGCGCAGGAAGTCGGCGTCGGAGCCCCACATGCCGTCGGATACTTCGAAGGCGATGCGCTGGCGATCCCCCCAGCGGGGAAAGGTGGGGTTGCGGGTACGGGTGCGCGACCAGCTGATGCCGGGATAGAGGATCAGCACCTGCGCTTCCTCGCCCGCCTGGGTGAAGTCCTCGTAGGTGGTACGCATGTAGATCGTCTGCACCCAGAGGTTCTCGAACTCCCAGCGCCGGGCGCCCTCGAGGGTGGCTTCCAGGGATCGGGTATCCTCGTTGTCGCGATGGCGAAAGCCGTACTGGAAGCGGTAGCTGTCGCGCAGTGGATCGGCCAGCGGCATGTTGTAGGAGCCGGTGAAGCGCTGCTCCGGTGCGGAGAGAAACAGGCTGTGATCGAGGCCATGGCCGTAGCGATTGATCCAGGGCTGATTCCAGGCGAAGCGGGTGCGCGGCCCCACGTCGGTGGCATACCCCACGCCGATCTCGAACCGGTGGCGGTCGGCCGGTGTCACGCTGACGTCGATGGGGACCTCGGGCCGGTCGGGGCGATGCAGGGCCGTGGCTCCCTCAAGGGCTGGACCGCTCAACCGCGGCCCGGGAGGGAGCGGCGCCGTCGCGGGCGCCGGGCCAGACAGCTCACGGCCCGCGACCTCCACCTCGTTCCAGAAGCCGAGCCGGGGTTCCGGCAGCGCCAGGCTCGCCGCCTCGCCCAACCGCGGGCGCACGGCGATGGAGCCGAACCAGCCGGTCTGGCCCAGTCGCTGGTTGTAGCGTGCCAGTTCGCCGGCGAGATAGGGATCCCCGGGGGTGAACGGCAGCATGCGCCGCAGCCGTGCCTCCTCGATATGGCTGCCGTCGATGGTGACCTCGCCGAAGCGGTGGCGAGGGCCGCTGTCCAGCGCCAGGTAGAGTCGGGCACTCTCGGCGTGGGGGCGCACCTCCATGCGACGGTCGACGAAGCGCCAGTCGAAGTAACCGCGTTCCAGCGAGAGGTTGGCCAACCGGCTGCGGAGTCGGTCGTAGGGGGCGTGCACCAGGGGATCGCCCTCGGCCAGCGGAAAGGCCGCGACGGCCTCGCGAAAACTCGGATCCTCGGCGGCATCGCCCTCGACGCGAATGTCGAGGGTCTCGATTCTCACCCGAGGCCCCGGATCGATCATCAATTCGACATGGTCGGGCGGATCGCCCTCGGCCAACCGGTGGGCCACCTGGGGCGAATAGTAACCGTAGACCCGCAGCGCCTCGCGGGTACGTCGCTGCACCTCGCTTTCGACCCGCGAGCGGCTGTAGCGCTCCGCGTCCAGCCCCTCCAGGTAGTATCGGACATTCTCGGCGACATCGCCGCTCACGCCGTCGATACGTGCTTCGAGCCCCATGGCCGAGTGGGTCATGCCAAGACACAAGGCCGCTGCCCCCAGGCGTGCAAACACGCGATTCTCCATACCAACGGCTTCCCTAGCTTGGCGTTGCCACCACCACCTTGTCATCTCAGCGCTGCAGAGCCTCGATCCGCGCGCTCAGGGCGAGCTGTGAGCGGCGTAGCTCCCTCAACTCGGCCTCAAGCGCGTCCACCCTGCCCGTCATGGCAGCGGTGCGCTCGCTTGCATCATCCCGTGATGCCGCCACGGCTTCAACCTCGTCGCCGAGTCCCGCCACCCGCGCGACCAGTTCGTCGAGCCGTTCCTGCAGCAGGCGCTCCTCGCGGGTCAGGCGCTCCTCGAGTTCGCCATGCGCCATCATCAGCTCCTCCTGGGCGGCCTCGAGCCGGGCCAGGGCCTCGCCCTGCCCCGCCTCGGCCTCGAGCGATTCCAGTCGCTCACCCAGGGCGGCGAGGCGTTCACCGTCACGCTCCCGAGCGTCGCTCAGCGCCTCGAGCCGCTCGTTCAACGCCGCCCGGCCTTCGTCGCCGACGCGCTCCAGGGCATCAAGCGAGCGTCGGGTCGCCGCCAGCACCGCCTCGCGAGTCTCCGACTCCTCGGCAATGCCTGCTTGCCGCTGCTGAAGCTCGTCGATTCGCTCGTCGATCGCCGCGAGTCGGGATGGGGTGCTCTCTTCCAGACCCGCCAAGCGTTCGTCGAGTTCCTCGTCCCGGGCTTCCAGGGCCTCGAGGCGTGATTCGAGACGCTCGAGAGCCTCGCCGCGACCCTCTTCCGCATCGAAGCGGGCATGGACATTGGAGACCTCGCCACTGACCCGCGCGAGCTCGCGCTCGAAGCGTGCTCGCTCCACCCAGCTGGCCCAGGCCAGGGCGCCACCGGCAGCGATCAAGACCAGGATCAGAAGCCACAGCGGCCAGACACGCGGAGGCGGCGGATGGCGCAGACGGTGAGGTGCCAGGCTGGAATCCGGGTCCGGGACGATCGGTCGCGCATGCCGGCGGTCATCCGGGCGCTCTGCCATGGCGAACTCCTTAGCTCTCGAGCGATGACGCCTGCCGCGGCTGGCAGGCACGGCAGCCTTGTATCGGTAACCCGAGCCTGACGATCGGAATTGGCGCCTCCCGACCCGGGTGCTATGATGCCGCGACAATAGTTGCACAGCGTTTTCATAGTGTAAGGTTTTTTTTGCCCCGAACGCACGGGCCAGCCCCAATGCCCTCGAGGCCGGCCCTTGCAGTGACGTCGAGGAATCCTTCACCATGACGCGCTGTTTTCACCCCGTGACGACCCAAGGAGAGAACCTGAATGGCATTTGAACTTCCCGCCCTGCCGTACGAGAAGAACGCACTGGAACCGCACATCTCCGCCGAGACACTCGACTACCATTACGGCAAGCACCACCAGGCCTATGTCACCAAGCTCAACGAGCTGGTCGAGGGCACCGAGAACGCCGGCAAGTCCCTGGAAGAGATCATCAAGTCCTCTTCCGGCGGCCTCTTCAACCAGGCGGCTCAGGTCTGGAACCACACCTTCTACTGGCACTGCCTGTCGCCCAACGGAGGTGGTGAGCCTTCCGGCCCCCTGGCCGACGCCATCAATGCCAAGTTCGGCTCCTTCGACAAGTTCAAGGAAACCTTCAACGCCAATGCCATCGGCAACTTCGGCTCCGGCTGGACCTGGCTGATCAAGACCGCCGATGGCGGCGTCGACATCGTCAATACCAGCAATGCCGACACCCCCATCGCCCATGGCCAGACCCCGCTGTTGACCATCGATGTCTGGGAACACGCCTACTACATCGACTACCGCAACGCGCGTCCCAAGTACATGGAGAGCGTGTGGGCCCTGCTCAACTGGGATTTCGTCGCCCAGAACTTCAGCTGATGGCCTGACGCTGCGGCGTCACCCCGGCCGATACGCAATGACCCCGCCCAATGGCGGGGTCATTGCCTCCCTGCAGAACCGGGTCACGGATCGGCTCGCCGGCCGATTCCTCGGTAGTGCAGCCCCTGGGAGGCGGCCCAGGCCGGGTCGTAGATATTGCGTCCGTCGAGCAGCAGCTTCTCGCCGAGCAGCCCGGTGAGCCGCGGCCAGTCCGGGTTCCAGTACTCCTTCCACTCGGTGACCAGCATCAGCGCATCGGCGCCTTCGCAGGCGTCGTAGGGATCCCCTTCGAACACCTCGAGCAGCGGATGCTCGCCGACCTCGGCCAGCAGGGCGTGGGTGGCCGAAGGGTCGTGCAATCGCACCCTGACGCCCTGGGCCCAGAGGGCGCGGAGCAGGGTCAATACCGGGGCGTGGTCGATGCGCGCCGTCCCAGGCTTGAAAGCCGCCCCCCAGATCGCCACGGTGCGCCCTTGCAGGCGGCCGTGGAAGTGGATCCACAGCTTGCGGAACAGCGTCTCCTTCTTGTGCTCATTGATGTCGAGCACCTGTTCGAGCAACGCCGAGTGCCGCCCGCTCGCCGATTGCACGTCGGCCAGCCGCATCAGGTCACGGGAGAAGTTGGGACCGCCGAAGCCACAGCCGGGGTAGAGATACTCGTAGCCGATGCGCGAGTCGGCCCCCATGCCGCGACGCACGTATTCGACGTCCACCCCCAGGCTGTCGGCCAGGCCGGCGATCTCGTTCATGTAGCTGATGCGGGTCGCCAGCATGCCGTTGATTGCCAGCTTGGTCAGCTCGGCGGCGCGCCGGGGCATGCGCTGGAACACTTCGCTGCGACGGTTGAAGGCGCGCAGCAGCTCTCTCACTCGCCTCTCGGCCGGGTCGTCGTCGCAGCCCAGCAGCCAGCGACCGGGGCGGGTGAAGGTCTCCCAACTGCGCCCTTCTTCCAGCAGGTCGGGGAGTGCCACGGCCACGCCACGGCCGTTCAGCAGTGCCTCGAGTCGTTCGGTCTCGCCCACCGGGAAGGTGGAGTTGTTGACCAGTACCAGGCCGTCGGCGGCGCGCTCGGCGAGCGTGCCGATCGGCGCGGCGAGATCACCGCGCTGCTCGGGCGACAGGGCCAGCCAGAGCACCTCGGCATCCTCGCCATCGGTCGGTACCAGGACATCGGCCTCGACCAGGCGAAGCGTCCCCCGCGCGAGGCCCTCCTCGAGCTGCTGGGCAAGCCGGGGCTCGCGGTTGAGCCAGTCGGCGCGGGAAAGCAGTGCCCAGGGGGCGCTGGCATGGGGCACCCAGGTGACCCGGTGCCCCACCCAGGACAGCGCCGCCGCCGCCGTGGCGGCAGAGAGTTCACTGCCATGAATCAGTACCCGCATATGCCTCACTCCTCGGTGGCGTAGCGAGCGAGCAGCTCGCGGAACCCCTGGCCATAACGCGGATGTCGGCGCCCATAGGCGAGAATCGCCTCCAGATAGCCGAGCTGATGGCCACAGTCGTAGGTCTTGCCGCACATGCGCCAGGCATCCACGCCCTCGGCTCGACGCAGGGTCTCGATGGCATCGGTGAGCTGGATCTCGTTGCCGGCACCCGGGGGGGTCTCGGCGAGGAGTGGGAAGATCCTGCCCGGCAGCGCGTAGCGGCCGATCACCGCCAGGTTCGAGGGAGCCTCGTCGACGGCCGGCTTCTCCACCACCCCGGCCAGCGGGCACGACTCGCCCGGCGCCGGGGCACTGCCCTGTGGCGCCACGATGCCGTACTTGTGGACCAGATCACGGGGTACCTCCTCGACCATGAGCTGGGCACGGCCGGACCGCTCGAAGGCATCGAGCATGCCGGCCAGGTCGTTGCGCGCGAGCCCCTCGTCGTCGACCAGCACATCGGGCAGCAGTACCGCGAAGGGCGCGTCGTCGCCCACCACCGGTCGGGCGCAGAGCACCGCGTGGCCCAGCCCGAGCGGTTCCGACTGGCGCACGCTGATGATGTTGACGTCGCCGGGCACGATGGAGCGCAGTTCCTCGAGCAACTCGTGCTTGCCCTTGGCTTCGAGGCTCGCCTCGAGCTCGAAATGCTTGTCGAAGTGGTTCTCGATGGCGCCCTTGCTGCCGTGGGTCACCAGCACGATGTCGCGAATGCCGGCGGACACCGCCTCTTCCACCACATACTGGATCACCGGTCGGTCGACGATGGTGATCATCTCCTTGGGAATCGCCTTGGACGCCGGCAGGCAGCGGGTGCCGAAGCCGGCGACGGGAAGCACGGCCTTGTTGATCATGGTGCAATCCTTGTCCTGTGAGTAATCATCGTCGGTGAATGTCGACGTGTGACGCTTGTCACCGGATGAGACGCGCCGGTGAACCCCTCTCACCCGGGGCGGGTCATGGGAATGCGCCCCCCGTAACGGGTAGAATGGCCATGATACCGAACGAGCACCGCCCTGCCACCGTGTCGGCTCGGCGACAACTCAAGTTGATTCCTGAAGGGAGAGCTCGGATGAGCGCAAGTCACACGGAAGCGGGCAACGTCGATCCCGGCGAGATCGCCAAGTTCGAGGCCCTGGCCGAACGCTGGTGGGACCCGGAGAGCGAGTTCAAGCCGTTGCACGACATCAACCCGTTGCGTCTCGACTTCATCGATGCCCGCGCCGGGCTGGCCGGGCGGCGGGTGGTCGACGTGGGCTGCGGCGGCGGCCTGCTGGCCGAGGCCATGGCACAGCGTGGCGCCGTGGTCACCGGCATCGACCTGGGAGAGGCTCCCCTGGCGGTGGCGCGCCTGCACGCCACCGAGAGCGGCGTCGAGCTCGAGTACCGCCACGTGAGCGTCGAGGCGCTGGCCGCGGAGCAGCCCGACACCTTCGACGTCGTGACCTGCCTGGAAATGCTCGAACACGTGCCCGATCCGGCCGCAGTGGTGCATGCCTGCGCCCGGCTGGTCAAGCCCGACGGCCAGGTGTTCTTCTCGACGCTGAACCGCAACCCCAAGGCCTATGCCCTGGCGATTCTCGGCGCCGAATACCTGCTGCACATGCTGCCCCGCGGTACCCACGACTACGCGAAGTTCATTCGTCCCTCGGAGCTGGCCGCTTGGTGTCGCGAGGCGGGACTCGAGGTGCGCGAACAGAGCGGCCTGGTCTATAACCCCCTGACTCGCCGCTACCGCCTCTCCACCCGCGATGTCTCGGTCAATTACCTGATGCACTGTCGGCGGGAGGTCACGTGAAAGCTGCCGTCTCGCGACCGCATGCACTGCTCTTCGACCTGGACGGGACCCTGGTGGATACCGCGCCGGACCTGGCCAGGGCCACCAATGCCCTGCGCGCCCACCATGGGCTCGCACCGCTCGAGTACCCGGTGATCCGGGCCCAGGTCTCCAATGGCGGCAGCGCCCTGGTGACCCTGGCGCTGGGGCTGGCGAAGGAAGCTGCCGGCCACGACGAGGCCCGCGCCTTCCTGCTGGAGGCCTATGGCCGGGCCGTTGCCGAGGAGAGCCGGATCTTCCCCCCGCTCGAGCGCCTGCTGGCCGGCTGGGAAGCCCGGGCACGCCCCTGGGGCATCGTCACCAACAAGCCCCGCGGCTACGCCGCGCCACTGATCGCGGCACTCGGGCTGACGCCGGGGGTCCTGATCTGCGCCGACGACCTGCCGGTGAGAAAACCGTCGCCGGAGCCGCTGTGGGAAGCCGCCCGCCGATTGCAGACGGCGGCTGCCGACTGCTGGTACATCGGCGACCACCTGCGCGATATCGAGGCCGCGCGGGCTGCCGGCATGGCGGCGGTGGCAGTGGGGTATGGCTATATCGAGGAGCACGATGATTATCGCGCCTGGCCGGCCGACCAGTGGTTCGAGACCGGCGAGGCACTGGTAGCGGCACTGCTGGAACACTGAGGAGGCGCCCGGCCTGGCATCATGCGGTGAAGCATGGCCATTTTCAGTCTGGCAGAGGGGCGCCCACAGGGCGACACTGTGGTAGGTGGCCGCTGCTCCTGCGGCCACCGCGACCAGGCCCCTATCAGAGAACACGCCATGAGGAAGTGTTGCCCACACTGCCGCAGCTATGGTGTCGTCAAGCATCGGCGGCGCCTCTGGAAGCGTCTCGTCAGGCGCCCTCACACCTACGGCTGCATCGATTGCGGGGCCACCTTTCGCCATCATGACGCCCTCGTCACGGCGTCAGCCAAGGAGGCCATGCCTGCGCCCGGTGTCGTGCAGAGGGTGCGCCGGACTGCCATGAGTGTCGTCCGCTCGCGGTTCCTGGCCCATGGCCCGCAAGCGCGGGCGTGGCTGGGATCGCTGGGGCAACGGCTGTGGCGAGCACCGATCGATGTCTGGGTGATCAAGCAGATCGATGGCGACATCCTGCACCTGTGCGGCATCGGCACCCTGCAATCCGAACAGCGACGCCGGGGCATGATCGATGCCTTGAACCAGGGGAGCTACCATGGCGGTGTACGCCTCGGGCAGACCGGCATCGTCCTCAACAGTCGACTCTTCACGGCGCTGATTCCCCTCGAGGCACTCTGCATCGAGCATTCCACCTGCGCACGGTGGCAGGGGCGATCCTGGCAGGTCTCGCACGTGCCTCAACGCTGCTGGCAACACGAAGGCCGCCTGGTCGCTCACCTCGGCCCGATCGGCGATCGGGCCGGCCTGATCAGTAGCGAGGATGTCTCCACCATTCGCCGGGGCGTCGCTCCGGATGCCGTTCCAGCGGGCACCGTGGTCTTCGAGGTCGGGGCTGCTCGGGGAGACCCCTTGCCCAGCATGAGCGAGGTCCGCTCGCGCCGGCGCATCTAAGGATGGCACCTGGGCCGGCGGGTACGAAGCGACCGGGGCCCCTACGCCTCCCGAAGGGGCCCCATGACGCAGGGAGGAGTTCGAGCCACACTCCCCCTGACCACCGTTCAGGGCCGGGGGGGCTGGGCGTCGAACTTCTCGCCGTTGTGGCCGCGGCTCTCCGGCCCCATCAACCACAGGTAGGTGGGCATGATCTCCTCAGGGCTGCGCAGTGAGTTCGGGTCCTCGCCGGGGTAGGCGGTCTTGCGCATCTGGGTGCGAGTTGCCCCGGGGTTGAGGCTGTTGACGCGGAGGTTGCCCAGGTGCTCCACCTCGTCGGCCAGCACCTCGACGAACCCCTCGGTGGCGAACTTGGAGACCGCATAGGCGCCCCAGTAGGCCCGGCCGCGACGGCCGACGCTGGAGGAGGTGAAGATCACCGAGGCGTCCGCGGAGTTCTTGAGCAGTGGCAGCAGCGCCTGGGTCATCCAGATCGGGCCGTTGATGTTGACCTGCATCACCTGCTCCCAGAGCTCCGGATTGTACTGCTCGAAGGGCGTGATGCGCCCGAGCAGCCCGGCATTGTGGAGCAGACCATCCAGGCGGCCGAACTCCTTGTCCAGGGTCTCGGCCATGTCGTGGTAATCCTTGAGCGTGGCACCCTCGAAGTTCAGCGGGAAGATCGCCGGCTGCGGCCCTCCGGCGGCCTCGATCTCGTCGTACACCTTCTCAAGCTTGGCGATGGTGCGGCCGAGCAGGATCACCGTGGCCCCGTGACGGGCAAAGACGAGCGCCGCCGCCCGACCGATGCCGTCGCCGGCCCCGGTGACCAGGATGATGCGGTTGTCGAGCAGCCCGTCCGGTGCCTGGTAATCGATCTTGCTGGTCATCGATGCTCCTTGGTGGATCAGTTGCCGGACTGGCGCAGGAAGTCGTTGGCGAGCCCCGCCGCACTGCTCTCGGGATACGTCTCGCGGACCCGTTCGAGCAGTTCACGGCTCTCGTTGGGCTGCCCCTGACGCGCCTTGAGCAGGCCCTGCTTGTAGAGGGCATCGGGCACCTTGCTGCTCTGCGGGAACTGTTCGAGCACGGTCTGGAAGGCCCCTTCGGCCTCGTCCAGTGCGCCTTCCGCGGAGTACAGTTCGCCGAGCCAGTAGTAGGCGTTGGCCGTCAGGGTGTCGTCCGGGTGCGCGGCCACGAAACGATTGAAGGCAGCGATCGCCTCGCCGAACTCACGCGACTGGACCCTGGCGAAGGCGGCCTGGTAGGCCGCCTGTGCATCGGCGCTGGCACCGCTCGGCGACGGCGTCCGGGCGACCTCGCGTGCGGCCTGGTCGTCGACCTGGGCGGAGGCGTCGACGCCCACGCCTGTGCCGCCGGAGGCCAGACGCTCCTCGAGGTCCAGGTACTGTTCGCGACTCTGCCGACGCAGCTGGTCGAGCTGGTGGCGCAGTTCCTCGACCTGGCCGCGCAGTTGACGAAGCTCCTCGTCATGCTGCTGGACCTGGTTGAAGATCACCAGGCTGCCCCCCGCTTCCTCGCGGGTTTCCGCCTGTTGGTAGAAGGAGCGCGGCTGGCCGGTGAGATCCTCGACCACCGGCTGCTGCGCCATTGCTGGGAGCCATACGGACAGCGGGAGCACCAGGGCTCCCGCGCCGCACAGTCCTTTCAGACCGTGTTTCATGCGTGTCTCCATCGGCGCGGGTTGCGCTCGACTCAGTAGGCGAAGACGACCCGACGGTTCTGGGCGTAGGCCTCCTCGTTGTTACCGCGGGCGGCCGGGCGCTCCTCGCCGTAGCTCACCACCTCGACCTGGGAGGGAGACACGCCCTGAACGCTCATGAAGCGCTCGACGGCGCGGGCGCGACGCTCGCCCAGGCCCATGTTGTACTCGCGGGTCCCCCGTTCGTCGGTGTGCCCCTGCAGCACCACGCGGGCATTGCCGTTGGAGCGCAGGTAGCGCGCGTGAGCGGCGAGCACCGGCTCGAACTCGCTGCGAATGCGGTCGCTGTCGAATTCGAAGTAGATGGTGCGCTGCTCGGGAATGCGGCCATCGGCCTGCTGGCCGGCGCCATTCCCCAGGCCGCTGCCACTGACCTGACCGCTGCCGGCCACACCGCTGCCGGCGACACCCCCGTCACGCGAACCATCCATGGTCCCGTCCTGGGTGCCGCCACTGCTGGAACAACCGGCCACGAAGGCCAGGGACAGGGCGACCACCAGAGTCCTGGCGTAGGGCTTGAGTTGCATCGTCTTACTCCTTGCTGGTTACGAAAGACACCGTCGTTCGATCTGGTCAGTTCAGAAAGGGTGACCAGGCGGGTTCGCGCACGTCACCCTGCGCCGAGGGCAGCCGGAAAGAAGCGCGCCCGTCGGCCGATACCGCCCCCAACACCCCGCTGTTTCCCTGCTGGGTGGCGAAGATTACCATGGTCCCATTGGGCGCAACACTGGGAGATTCATCCCGGTTCGACTCGCTGATCACCACCAGCCGACCGCTGTCGAGATCCTGCCTGGCGACCTGGTAGCCGTTGTTGCTGCGGTGAATCAAAAAGATCGACTCGCCGTCCGGCGCGAAGCGTCCCCGGGCATTGTAGTTGCCGGTGAAGGTCAGGCGCTCCGGCTGTCCGCTGGCCAGGTCGTGGCGATAGATCTGGGGGCCGCCGCTCCGATCCGAGGTGAACAGCAGGCTGCGCCCGTCCGGCGCCCAGGAAGGTTCGGTGTCGATGCTGGAACTGTTGGTGATGCGCTCGAAATTGCGCGAGCCCACGTCCATCACGTAGATCTCCGGCTGGCCGTCCTTCGACAGCGACATCGCCAGCTTGCGACCATCCGGCGACCAGGCCGGGGCACCGTTGATGCCCTCGAAGGAGGTCGCGCGTATCCGCTGACCCGAGGCCAGGTCCTGGATGTAGATCGCCGGACGCTCGGTCTCGAAGGAGACATAGGCCAGCTTGCTCCCGTCTGGTGACCAGGCCGGCGAGAGGATCGGCTCGACCGAGGTGAGGACTTGCTGGCTGTTGCGGCCATCGGCATCGGCCACGTACAGGCCGAATTGCATGTCGTCGCCGACGCCCTGGGCGGTGACGTAGGCGATGCGGGTCGAGAAGGCTCCGCGGATACCGGTGATCGCCTCGAAGATCTGGTCGCTGATGTGATGGCTAGCCTTGCGCAGCTGGCCCTGGGTGGTGGTCACCACCTCGCCGAGCATGCGGCGTTCGCCGCTGATGTCCATCAGCTCGAACTGGATGCGGTAGCCGCTGCCCTCCTGGCTGACGCGCCCCACCACCAGGTAACGTACATCCAGGACACGCCAGTCGCGGTAGCGCACCTCGCTGCTCTCGGAGGGTTGCTCGATCATGGAGCGGCGCGGCAATGGGTCGAAGTAGCCGCTGCGCTCGAGGTTGTCGTGAATCACCTGGGCGACGTCCTCGGGCAGGTTCTCGTTGCCGGCGAAGGGCACCACGGCGACCGGGGTGGCCCGGTCGCTGCCACGCGTGATCTCGATGGTCAGGTTGGCCTGGGCATGGGCCAGGCTGCCGACCATCAGCAGCATGGCGGCCAACCAGGTGGTCATCAGGGCTTTCATCAGCGTACATCCCCCGGTCTGAATCGCAGATTGAATTGACGGTAATCTCGTTGTACCGCGGCTGGCAACTGGCGCAGCTCGGCGAACGGCGCGGCGGTCTCGACGGCCTGGATGGCCGAGCGATCGAAGGCGCTGTCGCCACTGCTTTGCGAGATCGTGGCCGCGAACAGTTCGCCCGACGGCCCGAGGCGCACCGCCACCTCGGCGGTCGCGCCCTGTGACACGTTGAGCGGGATCACCCAGGCCTGTTCCACTGCGCGGCGCACCACGTTGATGAAGCTGTTGGCCGCCTCCTGGCCCTGCTGGGCATTGGCCGCGGCCTCGCGCTCGCCCTCGATGGCCCGCTGCAGGGCGGCCTCGGCCTCTTCGGCGGCGCGTCGGGCAGCCTCCTCGGCTTCCCGCCGGCGCTGCTCCTCGGCCTGGCGCTGGCGCTCGGCCTCCTCCTCGCGGCGACGCTGTTCCTCGGCTTCCCGCTGCCGCTGCTCCTCGGCCTGGCGCTGGCGCTCGGCCTCCTCCTCGCGGCGACGCTGTTCCTCGGCTTCCCGCTGGCGCTGCTCCTCGGCCTGGCGCTGGCGCTCGGCCTCCTCCTCGCGGCGACGCTGCTCCTCGGCTTCCCGCTGGCGACGGGCTTCCTCTTCCTGCTGGCGTCGCTCCTCCTCCTGCTGCTCTCGCAGGCGTGCCTGTTGCTCGGCTTCCTCGGCGCGCCTCGCCGCTTCCTCCTCGGCGGCCTGGCGCGCTTCCTCGCGGGCCTGGGCCTCGGCCTCGTGTTGCTCCTGCTGCGCGGCCTGGCGAGCGGCTTCCTCGGCGGCCGCTTCTTCGGCCTGACGGGCGGCCTCCTCGGCCTGGCGCTGCTCCTCGGCCTCCCGGGCCTGGGCGCGGGCCCGTGCCTCTTCGGCCCGCTGCGCCTGATCGGTGGTGGTCTCGGTGCTGATGAGCGTGGCCTGCACGATGGAGGACGAGGTCGGCTCCGGGTCCCGGTCGGGCAGGCTGATCACGCTGAACACCACCACGGCAACGTGCAGGGCGATGGCGAGGATCGTCGGCAGACCATAGCCCACGCGCTGGTCGTGTCTGGCCATGTCGATTCCTCAACCCTCCCCGGGCGGCGGTTCCGAGATCAGCCCGACATTGCTGACGCCGGCGATCTGCAGGGTACTCATCAGGCTGACGACCTGGCCATAGGGCACGTTGCGATCGCCACGCACCATCACCGGGGTTCCCGGGCGCCGCTCGAGAATGATGATCACCCGGTCGGCGATGTCGTTCAGGCTGACCGGGGTCTGGTCGTCTCCCAGCGAGATGAAGTACTGCCCCTCGCGATCCACCGAGACGATGATCGGTTCGTTGTCCTCGACGTCTTCCATGGGCTCCGAGGTCACCTGGGGCAGGTCGACCTGGACCCCCTGGGTGAGCATCGGCGCGGTGATCATGAAGATCACCAGCAGCACCAGCATGACATCGATGAAGGGCACGACGTTGATCTCGCCCATGGGTTTACGACCGCCGCCGCGATTGAAAGGTCCGTGCATGGTGCGACTCCCTCAGGCGGTGGCGGGTTCGGTCCGGCCCTGCAGGTTGCGGTGCAGGATGGAATGGAACTCCTCGGCGAAGTCTTCGTACTTGCCCAGCAGCCGGCCGGATTCGGCGGAGAGCCGGTTGTAGAAGATCACCGCGGGGATGGCCGCGAACAGGCCCATGGCGGTGGCGATCAGGGCCTCGGCGATCCACGGCGCCACGGTGGCGAGCGTGGCCTGCTGGGCCATGGAGAGCGACTGGAAGGAGCCCATGATGCCCCAGACGGTGCCGAACAGCCCGATATAGGGACTGGCCGAGGCCACGGTGGCGAGGAACACCAGGTGCAGGTTGAGGCGCTCCTCCTCGCGGGACCAGGCGACACGCATGCTGCGCTGGACACCGTCGAGGATTGCCTGGGGACTGCGGGTCTTGGGCAACAGGCGATTGAATTCACGAAAGCCGGCACGAAAGACGTGCTCGGCGCCCTGGGTCTCCTGCTCCGCCGGGGTTTCGCGGTAGAGCTCGTTGAGGTCGACGCCGGACCAGAAGCGTTCCTCGAAGATCTGGTGGGATCGGCGGGCACGACGCATCACGAAGGTGCGTTGGAAGATCACCACCCAGGAAAGGATCGATCCCACCGTGAGCAGCAGCATCACCAGCTGCACCACGGTGCTGGCGCTCATGATCAGGTGGGGAATGGACATGGAGTCGTTCACGGGAATCCTCGTCAGACTGGCGGTTGAACGTCTTGCGATGGGGCAGAAGGTTGTCGAGCGAGTACCGCGGCCAGGGCCGGTGGCCAGGACACGGGCTTGAGACGATCGGCATCGATACAGGCGATGTCGACTCTCGCCTCGCATAAGGGTTCCCCGCGACGCGTCACTACCTGGCCGAACCGCAGCCGGCAGCGACCGTGCGACAGGATGTCGACCCCGACCTCGAGGCCGTCATCCAGGTGGGCGGGCTTGGCATAGCGACACTCCAGGCGGTGGACCACCAGCTGGACGCCGGCTTCCAGCAGCCCGCGCTGGGTGAAGCCCTGCGCCCTTAGCCACTCGCTGCGTGCCCGCTCCATGTACTTGAGGTAGTTGACGTAATAGACGATGCCACCGGCATCGGTATCCTCGATATAGACACGCACCGGCAGCCGGAAACCATTCACGGCCGCACCTCCCCCTGGGCATCCACGGCCTGCTCGGCGGGCACCAGGTCGAAGTGTTGCCAGGCCTGGCGGGTCACGACGCGCCCGCGGGCGGTGCGCATCATCAGCCCCTGCTGGATCAGGTAGGGCTCGATGACGTCCTCGATGGTATCACGCTCCTCGCCGATGGCGGCGGCGAGCGAGTCCACCCCCACCGGGCCACCGTCGAACTTCTCGATCATCGCCAGCAGCAGGCGACGGTCCATGTGATCGAGGCCGTGATGGTCCACATGGAGCATGTTCAGCGCCTGGTCGGCGATGACTGCATCGACGCGACCGCTGCCCCGCACCTCGGCATAATCGCGCACCCGGCGCAGCAGACGGTTGGCGATGCGCGGCGTGCCCCGTGAACGACGCGCGATCTCCAGGGCGCCGCCGCGGTCGGCCTCGACCCCGAGGAGCCGTGCCGAGCGGGCGACGATCTCGGTCAGTTCGTCGATGTCGTAGAATTCGAGGCGCTGGACGATACCGAAGCGGTCACGCAGCGGCGAAGTCAGCAGCCCCGCTCGGGTGGTCGCCCCGACCAGGGTGAAGCGCGGCAGGTCGAGCTTGATCGAGCGTGCCGCCGGCCCCTCACCGATCACGATGTCGAGCTGGAAGTCCTCCATGGCCGGATAGAGGATCTCCTCGACCACCGGCGAGAGGCGATGGATCTCGTCGATGAACAGCACGTCCCCGGGCTGCAGGTTGGTGAGCATGGCGGCGAGGTCGCCCGCCCGCTCCAGTACCGGCCCGGAGGTGGACTTGAGCCCCACCTCCATCTCTGCGGCGATGATGTTGGCCAGGGTGGTCTTGCCGAGCCCCGGGGGGCCGAACACCAGGGTATGGTCGAGGCTCTCGCTGCGGCCGCGGGCGGCGCTGATGAAGATGTCGAGCTGCTCGCGCACTCGCGGCTGGCCGATGTAGTCGGCCAGCCGCTTCGGGCGAATGGCGTGATCGATGCGTCCTTCCCCCTCGCGGGGATCGGCGGCGATCAGGCGATCATTCTCAAGCATGGGCGGCACCCGCGGTCGACAGGGAGACAGGCAGCGGCGACATCACGTTCACCCGGCCAGGCGCCGGCTCAGCGCCGCCTTGATCATCGCCTCGGTGGATGCCTCGCCCTCGAGCCCGGCGAGCATCCTCGCCGCCTCGGTGGGCTTGTAGCCCAGACTGACCAGCGCCGCCTCGGCATCCGCCAGCGGGTCCTGCCGGGCATCCGCCGCAGCGCCGCCGCCGATCGCCACGCCGAGCCCCGCCTCGACCGGCTCCCAATGGGGAAAGCGATCCCGCATCTCGATGATCAGGCGTTCGGCGGTCTTCTTGCCGACCCCGGGCAGGCGGGTCAAGGCCTTGGCATCGTCGTCCATCACGCAACGCATGAAGGCCGCCTCGTCCATGCCGGAGAGGATCGCCAGGGCCAGCTTGGGCCCGATGCCGTTGACCTTGATCAGGGCACGAAACAGCGCCCTCTCCTGCTCGCGGACGAAGCCGTAGAGCAGATGGGCGTCGTCCCGCACGCTGAGGTGGGTGTACAGGGAGATGGACTCCCCGGGCCCGGGGAGCGCCACCAGGGTGTTCATGGAGGCTTCCAGTTCATAGCCGACGCCGGCTACGTCCACCACCAGCCAGGGCGGCTGCTTCTCCAGCAGTGTGCCACGCAGGCGTCCGATCATGGGGCTGTCATATCCGTCGGCAATGGGTCCATCGAGACATGGCGTCCACTATACTGGTCATCCTGCCAGCTGACCAGTCCGTCATCAAACAGCGTTCGAGAATTTGTCGTCACGGGTGAAAGTCTCGCCAGCCGGTGCCGCGACGGCGCGCACGATGGCCACCGAAGCTGCCCTCGGTGAGCAGTCCCAGCCGGGCATGGGCATGGGTCAGGGCGATGGCCAGCGCATCGGCGGCGTCGGCCTGGGGCGAGCCATCGAGCCCCAGGATCGCCGCGACCATGTGCTGCACCTGGCCCTTGTCGGCGCGACCGCTGCCGGTCACCGCCTGCTTGATCTGGCGTGGCCCGTACTCGCTGACCGGCAGGCCATGGTTGGCGGCACAGACGATGGCCGTGCCCCGCGCCTGGCCGAGCTTGAGCGCCGAATCGGCATTCTTCGACATGAACACCTGCTCGATGGCGAACTCCCCGGGGCGGTGCACGGCGATCAGTTCACCGATGCCCGCATAGACCTGAGCCAGGCGCTGGGCCAGGTCGTCGGCCCGGGTGCGGATACAGCCGCTGGCGACATAGGACGGCGTCGCGGTCGAAACGTCGAGCACTCCGTAGCCGGTGATCCGCGAGCCGGGGTCGATGCCGAGGATCAGCATCGGGCTCGACCGGGCAAGGGGATCGAGGATGCCCCGGGCGCCGCCTTGCGATGCTTGATATTGGCCCAATGGCTATGGCCGGCCATGACATCCTCCTGATCGGCTGGATTCCAGACGACACCGGCGCCCTGGGGCGCCGGTGCCATGCTGCCGGGGTCGGGAATCGCCCTATTCGCCGGCGCCTTCCGCCTTGGCCTTCTGGCGCAGGCGGATGCTGAGTTCACGTAGCTGCTCGCCGCTCACCTCGCCCGGGGCATCGGTCATCAGGCACGCCGCGCTCTGGGTCTTGGGGAAGGCGATCACCTCGCGGATGGTGCGGGCACCGGCCATCAGCATGACCAGGCGGTCCAGGCCGAAGGCCAGGCCACCGTGGGGCGGCGCGCCGTACTGCAGGGCGTCGAGCAGGAAGCCGAACTTCTCGCGGGCCTCCTGTTCGTCGATGCCCAGTACCTCGAGCACCGCCTGTTGCATGGCCGGGTCGTGGATACGGATCGAGCCGCCGCCCAGCTCGGTGCCGTTGAGCACCATGTCGTAGGCCCGTGACAGCGCCGCGATCGGCTTGGCCTTGAGCGTCGCCACATCGCAGGAGGGGGCGGTGAAGGGGTGATGCAGGGCTTGCATCCGCGCGCTGCCATCCTCTTCGAACATCGGGAAGTCGACCACCCACAGCGGCGCCCACGCCTGAGTGTAGAGGTCGAGGTCCTCGCCCAGCTTGACCCGCAGGGCACCGATTGCCTCGTTGACGATGCGTGCCTGGTCGGCACCGAAGAAGATGATATCGCCGTCCTCCGCGCCGAGGCGGTCGAGCAGTTCCTCGACCACCTCCTCCATGAACTTGACGATGGGCGACTGCAGGCCCTCGAGGCCGCGGGCACGCTCGTTGACCTTGATCCAGGCCAGCCCCTTGGCACCGTAGATGCCGACGAACCTGGTGTATTCGTCGATCTCCTTGCGCGACAGCCTGGCACCACCCGGCACCCGGAGTGCGGCGACGCGGCCGTCGTCGGCCTTGGCTGGGCCGGAGAAGACCTTGAAGTCGACCCGCTGCATCAGGTCGTCGACGTCGGTGAGTTCGAGCGGGATGCGCAGGTCCGGCTTGTCGGAACCGTAGCGGCTCATCGCCTCGCCGTAGGGCATGCGCGGGAAGTCGGGCAGTTCGACCGCGAGCACGTCCCGGAACAGCTGGCGAACCATCGACTCGGTGATGGCCATGATATCGTCTTCGTCGACGAACGAGGCCTCGATGTCGATCTGGGTGAATTCCGGCTGACGATCGGCACGCAGGTCCTCGTCGCGGAAGCAGCGGGCGATCTGGTAGTAGCGGTCGAGCCCCGACACCATCAGCAACTGCTTGAACAGCTGGGGCGACTGCGGCAGGGCAAAGAAGTTGCCGGGATGCGTACGGCTCGGCACCAGGTAGTCACGCGCCCCTTCCGGGGTGGCACGGGTCAGGATCGGGGTCTCGATGTCGAGGAAGCCCTGCCCCTCGAGGAAGGTACGTACGCTGTGGGTGATCCGTGAGCGCAGGCGCAGCTTCTCGATCATCTCCGGGCGGCGCAGATCGATGTAGCGGTGCTTGAGGCGCACCTCCTCGCCCACCTTGCCGTGTTCGTCGAGCTGGAACGGTGGGGTGACCGCGGTGTTGAGGACGTCCACCTCCTTGGCCAGCACCTCGATCATGCCGGTGGGCATGTTGGGATTCTGGGTACCTTCCGGGCGCAGCCGTACACGGCCCTGGATGCGCAGCACGAACTCGCTGCGAGCGCGGTCGGCAGTGGCGAAGGCCTCGGCGGTATCGGGGTCGACCACGACCTGGGCGATGCCGTCGCGATCGCGCATGTCGAGGAAGATCACGCCCCCGTGGTCACGGCGGCGGTGCACCCAGCCGCACAGGGTGACCGTCTGATCCACCAGGCTCTCGTTCAGCTGGCCGCAATAATGGCTGCGCATGTCATATCCTGTTCTGTTGCGTTGTGTAGAAACGGAAAACGGGGCGATGGGCGGCCCTCAGGCCGCCGCGCCATCCTTCTTCGTGGCCGGCGCCTTGCCGTCGCCGCTGCCGGCCGCGTCGCCGACGAGGTTCTTCTTGCTGCCGGACTTGAAATCGGTCTCGTACCAGCCGCCGCCGGCCAGCCGGAAGCCCGCCGCCGAGACCAGGCGGGAGAGCTCACCGGCCTCGCAGGCGGGGCAGTCGGTCAGGGGGGCGGCGCTGAGCTTCTGGAGCTTTTCCAGACGATGGCCGCAGGCCTTGCACTCGTATTCGTAGATGGGCATGGTTTGATCACTCCGGAGACGACATTACCCAGATCAGGACGAAGCCGGGCACCGGGCCCGGCGAGAGACGAATATGTGGCCGGCCCGCGGGTAATCCAAGCCTGCCCGGAAGCTCGACATTATAGCGTGCTCACCACCCGTGCGGGCAAGGCATCCGCGTCCCGCTCACTGGAAGGAAACCGCATGAAAGCCGTGATTCTCGATGCCGCCAGCCTCGGCCCCGATATCGACCTCACCCCGATCCGCGAGCGCGTCGCGTCGCTCGAGGTGTACCCGCAGAGCACCACCGCCCAGAGCGCCGAGCGATTGGCCGGGGCCCAGGTCGCCATCGTCAACAAGGTGGTGCTCGACGGGCCGACCCTGGAGGCGCTGCCCGAGCTCAAGCTGATCTGCGTGCTGGCCACCGGCACCAACAACATCGACATGGCCGCCGCCGCACGGCTCGGGATCGCGGTGCGCAACGTCACCGCCTACGGGACCGCCAGCGTCGCCCAGCATACCCTGATGCTCATGCTGGCCCTGGCCAATCGCCTGCCGCTCTACCAGCGCGACGTGGCCGCTGGCCGCTGGGGCGAGAGCGCCTTCTTTTGCCTGATGGATCACGGCACCCTGCAACTCGAGGGCAAGCACCTGGTGGTGGTCGGCCAGGGTGCGCTGGGCTCGAAGGTGGCGCAGCTTGCCGAGGCCTTCGGCATGCGCGTGAGCTTCGCTGCCCGGCCCGGCAACGAGGCGAACGACGATCGACCCGACCTGGCCGAGCTGGCGTCCGAGGCCGACGTCATCAGCCTGCACTGCCCCCTCACCGATGCCACCCGACACCTGGTCGATGCCGGCCTGCTGGCCACCATGAAACCCGGCGCCCTGCTGGTGAACTGTGCCCGCGGCGGCATCATCGACGAGGAAGCGGCTCTGAAATCCCTGCGCGACGGGCGCCTGGGCGGGCTCGGCGTCGACGTGCTGCCGGTGGAGCCGCCCCGCGATGGCCATGCACTGCTCGATGCCCTCGCCGAGCCGCTCAACCTGATCGTCACGCCCCACAACGCCTGGATCACCCCCGAGGCCCGACAACGGGTGGTGGCCCTGACCGTCGAGAACCTGCGTGCCTGGCAGACCCACTGATCGAGGAAAGCGGCCATGCCCCACCGCGGTATCCACAGCGATGTTCATGACTGTGTTCATCACCATGTTCACAACTACGGCTCGATCAACCTCGACCACTTCTACCGGGTGCCCCATCTGGTCAAGCCCGGCGAGACCCTGGCCAGCCACGACTACCGGGTCGGGCTCGGTGGCAAGGGAGCCAATCAGTCGTTGGCCATGGCCCGCGCCGGCGGCCGGGTCGGCCACTGGGGGCGCCTGGGGCGCCAGGACGCCTGGGCCCGTGACACCCTGGCCCGAGCCGGCGTCGACATCTCCCGTGTCGAGCTGGTGGACGAACCCAGTGGGCACGCCGTCATCCAGGTCGACGATCGGGGGGAGAACGCCATCATCCTCTTCCCCGGGGCCAATCACGGCTTCGGCCCGACACAGCTCGGGGCCCTGATCGAGGCTACCCGGCCCGGCGACTGGCTGTTGCTGCAGAACGAATGCAACGCCCTGGCCGAGGCCATCGGCCGGGCCGCCGACCATGGCTTGCACGTCGCCTTCAACCCGGCGCCGATGACCCGGGACGTGCTGACGCTTCCCCTGGCGGCGTGTCGCCTGCTGTTCGTCAACCGCGTCGAGGCGGCCGGGCTGACAGGGGTCGACGAGACGGCCGTCGCCGAGACCCTGCTCGACGCCCTGGCGGCGAAGCTGCCGGGCTGCGAGACGGTGCTGACCCTGGGCGGAGAAGGCGCCTGGTACCAGCACAGCGGCGAGCGCGTACATCAGCCGGCGTTGGCCGTGAGGGCGGTGGATACCACCGCCGCGGGAGACACCTTCATCGGCTATTTCATGGCCGCGTTGCAGGAAGCGCGGCCGGTCACCGAGTGCCTGTGGCGTGCCGCCACCGCGGCGGCGCTGGGCGTGCAGCGCCCGGGCGCCGCCGAGAGCATCCCCGAGCGCGATGAGGTCGAACGCGCCCTGGGCCACGCCCCCGCCGCCCCCTGATCCCTTTCATCGCACGAGGAGATACCGCCGTGCCGCACCCGATCATCTTCGACACCGACCCGGGCGTCGACGACGCCCAGGCCATCGCCATCGCCCTGTGCCATCCCGACATCGAGTTGCTGGGCATGACCACGACCTACGGCAACGTGGATGTGGAGACCGCCACCCACAACGCCCTGCTGCTCGCCGAACTGGCGGGACAGGAGATTCCTGTCGCCCAGGGAGCCGCCGCCCCGATGGTCAAGCTACGCCATCCGGCGCCGGCACATATCCACGGCGCCAATGGCCTGGGCAACATCGAGCTGCCCCCAGTGAAGGGCCAGCCCGATCCACGCAGCGCCGCTCGCTTCATCGTCGACACGGTGAACGCCAGGCCCGGGGAAGTCACATTGGTGGCGGTGGGGCCGGTGGGCAACCTGGCGGCGGCGCTGCAGCTCGACCCGGCGATCGTCGACAAGGTCAGGCAAGTGGTGATCATGGGGGGCTCGATCCGTGAGGGGGGCAACGTCACCCCGGTGGCCGAGGCCAACATCTTCAACGACCCCGATGCCGCCGCCCGGGTACTCACCGCCGGCTGGCCGCTGACCCTGGTGGGGCTCGACGTCACCCATCGCTGCGTGCTCACCCCGGCGCACATGGCGCGCATCGAGGCCGGCCAGGCGGCACTCGGCCAGGTCCTGGCGGGCAGCTACGCCTTCTATCGTGATTTCTACTACGAGTTTCTCGGCATCGACGGCTGCTGCCCGCACGACAGCTGTGCCCTGGCCTGGTTGCTGCGCCCGGAGTTGTTCATCACCGCCCGCGGCCACCTAACGGTGGCGACCGCGGGCGACGCCGAGGGGCAGACGATCTTCGCCCCCGAGGGGCGCGCCTTCATTGAGGCGCGCTGGTCGCGCACGCCGCTGGTGGATGTCTGCCTGGGCGTCGACGGTGCGGCCGTCAGCGAGTGGATCGCCGACACCCTGGCCTGACCCGGAGGGTCGCTACAAGGTGCTGAAGGTGTCGGGGTCGTGTGCCTCGACCACCTCGAGTTCCACATGGGTGACCCGGGCGTTGGGCGGTCCCTTCCACAGCCACTCACTCAGCGTCTTGATCGCCTCCCGATCGCCGCACATCAGGATCTCCACGCGCCCGTCGGGCAGGTTCCTGGCATGACCGGTCACGCCATGCCGCAGGGCCTGCTCCTGGGCCGCCCGGCGATACCAGACCCCCTGTACCTTGCCCACCACCAGGGCCTTGACGCAGCACTTGTCCATGGCCATCTCCTCCCCGCTTCGGTTCACCCTCGCCTCTCTTTCTACCAGCCTCGACCGGTAGTGGGCCAGTGGTTCGTCCGGGCTTCCCGCCGACTCAGCGATGCTCTAGGCTAATGACCAGACTCGGGGAATTCGCGGCCACAAGCCGCTGCCCCGGGTGACGCCCTACCCGGGCAACACAACCACAACGTTCATCCTCACGAGGGAGTGACCCATCATGCCGGTCTTCGAGCACCCCGACTTCGACCACCACCAGCAGGTCGTCTTCGGCAGCGACGAGGCGAGCGGCCTGCGCGCCATCATCGCCATCCACGACACCTACCGCGGCCCCGCCCTCGGCGGCCTGCGCATCTATCCCTATGCCAGCGAGGCCGAGGCCATCACCGACGTGCTGCGCCTCTCCCGCGGCATGAGCTACAAGTCGGCGCTGGCCGACCTGCCCCTGGGCGGCGGCAAGGCGGTGATCATCGCCGACCCGCGCACCGACAAGACTCCCGAGCTGCTGCGCGCCATGGGCCGCCTCGTCGACTCCCTGGGCGGTGCCTACATCACCGCCGAGGATTCCGGCTCCAGCGAGGCGGACATGCGGGTCATCGCCGAGACCACCCGCCATGTCACCGGCCTGGGGCGCGAAGACGGCGAATCGGGCGATCCCTCTCCCTTCACCGCCTGGGGCGTGTTCTGTGCCCTGAAGAGCGCCGTGCGCCACGGCCTCGGGCGGCGTGACCTCGAGGGCCTGCGGGTCGCCATCCAGGGGGTCGGGCACGTGGGCGAACACCTGGCCCGCCACCTGCACGCCGCCGGTGCCCGCCTGGTGCTCACCGACGTCGATCGCGAGGCCTTGACCCATCTCGGCGAGGAGCTGGGCGCCGAGCTCACGGCCCCGGAGTCGATCTTCGACGCCGAGGTCGACGTGATGGCGCCCTGCGCCCTCGGCGCGGCGCTGACGCCGGAGGTGGTCGAGCGACTCCAGGCGAAGGTGGTATGCGGGGCGGCCAACAACCAGCTGGCCAGCCCCGAGATCGCCGAGCGGCTGATGGCACGCGGCATTCTCTATACCCCGGACTATGTGGCCAATGCCGGCGGGGTGATCGAGATCGCCTGGCGGCGCCGCAGCGACTATCGGCGCGAGGCGGCAATGGCCCGCATCGAGGGCATCGGCACCACCCTGGACGAGATCTTCGCCCGGGCCACCCGTGAGCGGCGCAGTCCCGCCCGGGTCGCCGACGATCTGGCCCGGGAACGCTTCGGCCGTGGCTGATTCCGGACCACGGCAGGTCGGCCTCGTGCCGGCCTGCCTCGTGCCCCTTCAGCCGTCGAGCAGCTCGCGCCTTACCACCACTGCGGTATTGCGCGGCACCAGCGGGCGCCCGCGTGCCAGCAGGTGGCAGCGGGTGAAAGCCGCACCAAACAGCAGGATCAACGAACTGTAGTAGACCCACAGCAGGATCATCACCACCGAGCCGGCGGCACCGTAGGTGGACGCCGTGGCGGTGTGCGCCAGGTAGACGGCGATCGCCCAGCGGCCGATGGCGAACAGCACCGCGGTGACCACGGCGCCGACCAGCACATCGTGCCAGCGCAGCACCACGTCGGGCAGCACCTTGAAGATGGTCGCGAAGAGCGCGGCGATCACCGCCAGCGAGATCAGGAACTCCGCCCCGGTGGTCAACAGCTCCACGAAGGGCAGCAGGTCGTCGGCATGCTGCAGCATGGCGCGCAGCATCACGCCGAAGACCAGCGACACCAGCAGGATGAAGCCGATCGACAGCACCACGGTCAGCGACAGTACCCGGTTCTTGAGGAAGACCAGCAGGCTGTTGCTGCTGGGGCGGGCGGTGACGCCCCAGATGGTATTGAGCGAGAACTGCATCTGGGCAAACACCGTGGTGGCCCCGATCAGCAGGGCACCGACGCCGAGCAGGGTCGGCAGCAGCCCCGATTCCTCGAGGCGCGACTGGGCCACGGCCTGTTCGATGGCCTGCGCCGCCTCCGCCCCCATGGTCTCCTGCAGCTGCGCGACGATCTGCCCCTGGGCGGCCTCCTCGCCGAGCACCACGCCGATCACCGTCACGGCGATGATCATCGTGGGGGCCAACGAGAAGAGCGTGTAGAAGGCCAGCGAACCGGCATAACTGAAGGCATTGCGCTCCAGCCAGAGCCGGATGGCCCCCTGCACGACATTCCACCAGAAGCGTCCCGCGTCCTTGATGCCGACTAGCTTGATCACGTCGGCCTCCTTGCGTCTCCGTCCAGTCTTTCAGCATACGCGAATGAAAGCGGGTTCGCCGCGACGACTGCGAGGGGCACGTCATTGCACCGTCCGCCCCGGCTGACCATAATGGGCGGCGCACTCCCAGCCTGCCAGGAACGCCCATGACCGCCCGTCCGGACACCGAATTGCCCGCCTGCGACTTCGACTGTCTGGTCTTCATCGGACGCTTCCAGCCCCCTCACCTGGGGCACCTGGCGGTGATCCACGAGGCACTCAAGCGCGCCCGTCAAGTGATCGTGCTGGCGGGGTCCGCCTGGCAGGCCCGCTCGCTGCGCAATCCCTGGCGTTTCGACGAACGCCAGCGCATGCTGCGCAGCGCCTTCGACGAGGAGGAGAATGCCCGGCTCGAGATCGTGCCGCTGCTGGATGCGCTCTACAACAACGACGTCTGGGTGCGCGACGTGCAGCGCAAGGTGCGCGACATCGCCAGCCACGACCAGGCGCGCCTGCCGCGTATCGGTCTGATCGGCGCCAGTCGCGGCCAGTCCAGCTATTATCTTTCGCTGTTTCCCCAGTGGGAATCGGTGAGCGTCCCCCTGGTCGAGGGCATCTCGGCGAGCCAGATCCGCGAGCGCCTGTTCCGCTCGGCCTCCTCCGCCGAGGACTACCTGAGTACCGGCGCCGCCCACGACCTGCCCCCGGGAGTGCTCGACGAGGTACGCGGCTTCTGCACGGGCGACAGCTATCGCCAGCTGATCGAGGAGCAGCGGCTGCTCGACCAGTATCGGTCCGCCTGGGCCCAGGCCCCCTATCCCCCCATCTTCGTCACGGTCAACGCGGTGGTGGTGCAATCCGGCCACGTGCTGCTGGTGCGGCGCACCGCCGCCCCCGGCAAGGGGCTCTTCGCCCTGCCGGGAGGGTTCATCAACCCCCATGAGCGACTGCTGGAGGCCTGCCTGCGCGAACTGCGCGAACGGGTGCGTCTCAAGGTACCGGAACCGGTGCTCAAGGGCTCCCTGCGCGGCCAGCGGCTGTTCGACGAACCCCACCGGAGCTGGCGAGGGCGCACCCTCGCCGAAGCCTTCTACTTCGCCCTGCGCCCCGAGCAGCAGTTGCCCCAGCTCAAGCCGGTCCAGGGCGGCGATCATGCCCGCTGGGTCGCCCTGGCCGATCTCGAGCCGGAGAGCCTGTTCGAGGACCATTTCTTCATCATCCAGGACTTCCTCGGCCTGCCGGCGGACCTCGGCGGTGCCTGAAGGAGGTATTCAGGCCTGCAGGAAATCCCGCGGCAACTTCATCATCTGCCGCCAGAGCTTCTCGACGCCGGGCTTGTGCACCAGGGAGCAACGGTAGAGGCGAATCTCCAGCGGGACGTCCCACTTCTCGCCACCGGCGCGCACCAACCGGCCGTGCGTCAACTCCTCGCGGATGCAGAAGTCGGGAATCCAGGCCATGCCCACCCCCTGCAGCACCATGCCCTTGAGTCCCTCGGCCATGGCCGTCTCGTAGACGGTGCGCAGGCGCATCCGCAGCGGGTCGTTCTTCAGCAGCATGCGCACGCTGCGGCCGAGGAAGGCACCCTGGGTGTAGGAGAGGTAGGGAATGGGGTCGCGCCCCTCCAGCGGCAGGCGGGGCTCCCCCAGTTCGTTGGGCAGACACACCGGAATCATCTTCACCTGGCCGATGGAGAAGGAGGGGAATACCTCGGCGTCGAGCTGCATGCTGGCGTAGGGGTCGTAGTAGGCCAGCATCAGGTCGCAGTTGCCCTCGCGCAGCACGTGGATCGCCTCTCCCACGTTCATGGCCACCAGCCGAGTAGGCAGTTCGCCCAGGCCCTTCTGAAGCCGCGAGATCCACTGCGGATAGAAACTCAGGGCCAGGGAGTGGGCGGCGACGATGTCCAGCGCCTCGTTGGCCATGGAGAGCCCCCGTAGATGGCCCAGGCTCTCGTTGAGTTGCTCCACCAGGTTGCGGGCGGTGACCAGGAACAGCCGCCCCTCGGAGGTCAAGTCCACCGGGGTGGTCGAACGATCCACGAGGGTCACACCCACGGCCTGCTCCAGGGCACGAATGCGGCGGCTGAAGGCCGGCTGGGTGACGTGACGTTGACGCGCCGAGGCAGAAAAGCTGCGGGTGTTGGCCAGGGCAACGAAGTCTTCCAGCCACTTGGTCTCGAGGTTCACCGGGGCTCCCGATCGCAGGTGAGTTGTCGGCCGCATCCCGCGGGCCTTCGCAGGCGGTAATGTATCACTGGATCGGCGACAGGAGGTAGGCGGCACGGGACACGAGCTTGCGCCACAGCGGCCGCGAGGTCAGTTCATCGCGGGTGACGCGGCGGCAGTTGGCGAAATCCTGCTCCAGCATCAGGCGCACCTCGGCGGCGAAGCGACGATCGGGGATGACCGCTGTGATCTCGAAATTGAGCCGGAAGGAGCGGTTGTCGAGGTTGACCGTGCCCACGCTTGCCGCGACATCGTCGATCAGCATCACCTTCTGGTGCAGGAAGCCCGGCTGGTAACGGTAGACCTTGACCCCGGCCTGCAGCATGTCGGGCAGGAAGGAGAACGCCGAGAGAAACACCAGCAGATGGTCCGGACGCTCGGGCATCATGATGCGCACGTCGACCCCGCGCATGGCGGCCAGCCGCAGGGCATCCTGGACCCCCTGGTCGGGAACGAAGTAGGGGCTGGTCACCCAGAAGCGCTCATGGGCGCTGTGGATGGCGTGCTGGACCAGCAGGCTGGCGGTCTCCTGGCGATCCGCCGGTCCCGACGGCACGATCACCACGCGCTGGTTCTCCTCGCAGGTCAGCTGCGGGGTCCAGGCCAGGTTGATCACCTCGCCGGTGGCCCAGTGCCAGTCCTCCCAGAACGCTTCCTGCAGCCCCAGCACGCTGGGACCGACGAGCTTGAGGTGGGTGTCCCGCCAGGGGCCGTGGCGACGGCCCTGGCCCAGGTACTCCACGCCCACGTTGAAACCACCCAGCCACCCCTCTCGACCATCGATCACCAGCACCTTGCGATGGTTGCGGAAGTTGAGCTGGAAGCGGTGGCGGAAGCCCCGCGACGAGCGGAAGGCGCTTACCGCCACCCCCGACTCGGCCAGATCACGCAGGTAGCCCTCGTTGAGCTTGTGGCTGCCGATCTCGTCGTAGAGGAAGTAGACCCGTACCCCGCGATCGGCGGCCCCTTGCAGTCGCTGCTTGAGCTCGATCCCCAGGGCATCGTTGCGCACGATGAAGAACTGGATCAGGACGTACTCCTCGGCCCGCCCGATGCCCTCGAACAGGCTGTCGAAGGTCGCCTCGCCGTCGATCAGCAGCTCGGCGCGATTGCCGTGGGTCAACGGCATCATGGCCAGCTGCTCCACCGCCCGGATATCGGCATCCTGAGGTTCAGCAACGAAGGGGTCGACCTGATCGCGATAGCGTGCCAGCACGCGGCGAAGCACCGTATCTCGCTCGCCCCGCGCCGAGACGTAACCATAGAAGCGAGGCCGCCCGAAGACCCAGTAGGCCGGCACCGCCAGGTAGGGCAGCGTGACCAGGGAAATGATCCAGGCGATGGCGCCCTGGGAGGTCCGACTGGACATCAGGGCCAGCACCGCCGAGAGGATACCCAGCAGGTGCAACAGGAAAATCGCCCAGCCGATCAGCCACGAGGTCATGCGCGCTCCATCAGTCACCGGCCGCCGGCTCCATCGACGGCCATCGGTCTCGGGAAAACTCGCCCCACGAAAACAGGGGCCTACAGCATACTCCCGAAACGCGCGACCCCGCCAGATGGCGGGGTCGCGGGGAGACATCGGCAGGCGTCAGGCGCGCTCGGCGATGATCTCCTTCCACTTCGCCGGACCGGTCTGGTGCACCGAAGTTCCCTGACTGTCCACCGCCACGGTCACCGGCATGTCCTCGACCTCGAACTCGTAGATGGCCTCCATGCCGAGATCCTCGAAGCCCACGACGCGGGACTTCTTGATCGCCTGGGCGACCAGGTAGGCGGAGCCGCCCACGGCCATCAGGTAGACGGCCTGGTTGTCGCGAATCGCCTCGATGGCGGCTGGACCGCGTTCAGCCTTGCCGACCATGCCCAGCAGGCCGGTCTCCTCCAGCATGGTGCGGGTGAACTTGTCCATGCGCGTGGCGGTGGTGGGGCCGGCCGGGCCGACCACCTCGTCGCGCACCGGATCCACCGGGCCCACGTAGTAGATAAAGCGCCCTCTCAAGTCGACCGGCAGCGGCTCTCCATTGGCGATCATGTCGACCATGCGCTTGTGGGCGGCGTCACGACCGGTGAGCAGCTTGCCATTGAGCAGCAGGGTGTCACCGGGCTGCCAGGTCTGCACCTCTTCCGGGGTCACGGCGTCGAGGTCGACGCGCTTGACGTTGTCGCCCGCCTCGCGGGTGATCTCCGGCCAGTCCTCGAGCTTCGGCGCCGCCAGGGCCGCAGGACCGCTGCCGTCCAGGGTGAAGTGGGCATGCCGGGTGGCCGCACAGTTGGGGATGATCGCCACCGGCTTGTTGGCGGCGTGGGTCGGGTAGTCCTTGACCTTGATGTCGAGCACCGTGGTCAGTCCGCCCAGGCCCTGGGCGCCGATGCCGCTCTTGTTGACCTTGTCGAACAGCTCCAGGCGCAGCTCCTCGGCGCGGTTGGCGGGACCACGGGCCTGCAGTTCCTGGATATCGATGGGCTCGAGCAGCGCCTCCTTGGCGATCTCCATGGCCTTCTCGGCGGTGCCGCCGATCCCGATACCGAGCATGCCGGGCGGGCACCAGCCGGCGCCCATCTTCGGCAACTGCTCCAGTACCCAGTCGACCACGCTGTCGGAGGGATTGAGCATGGCGAACTTGGACTTGGCCTCGCTACCGCCGCCCTTGGCGGCCACGTGCACCTCGACGGTGTCGCCCGGCACCAGCTTGTGGTGGATCACCGCCGGGGTATTGTCACCGGTGTTCTGGCGCTTGCCGTCCGGGTCGGCGAGCACCGAGGCGCGCAGCACGTTGTCGGGCAACCGGTAGGCGCGGCGCACGCCCTCGTTGATCATGTCGTCGAGGCTCATCTCGGCCTCGAAGCGCACGTTCATGCCCACGTGGACGAAGACGGTGACGATGCCGGTGTCCTGGCAGATCGGGCGATGCCCGGTGGCGCACATCCGCGAGTTGATCAGGATCTGGGCGATGGCGTCCTTGGCCGCGGGATTCTCCTCGCGCTCATGGGCCGCCGCCATGGCGTCGATGAAGTCCTTGGGGTGGTAGTAGGAGATGTACTGCAGGGCATCGGCGACGCTCTGGATCAGGTCGTCCTGGCGGATCACGGTCATGGGCAAGGGACTCCTTGGCGTTATCGGCATGCCCGCTCCCGGCCCGGTGTCTGGCACCGGCCTGGCAGGCTCGAACGGGGGCGGATTATACCTCACCCGCCGACCTGCCGGCAGCGTTCTACCACCAATAGTGGGGGTCACTGTGTGGCTGGGATGAAAGATAACGGTATAATCCCTTCTGCGCGAAGCGCTGCGGCCGCCCGCTCAGGCCGACCCCAGCAGCAACTGCCGCTCCTTGAGCTCGTGCAGCCGGTCGCGCAGCCGTGCGGCCTCCTCGAACTCGAGATTCTGGGCGGCCTCGAACATGGCATCCTCGACCCGCGACAGCTCCTTGAGCAGCTCGCTCGGCGAGAGATCGGCGGGATCGTAGATCGCCGAGCCTTCGGCCACCTTGCGCTCGACCTTGCGTCCCTTGCCCTTCCTGCCGGGCGCCTGGGCGGCCTCCATGATATCGGCCACCGAGCGGGTCACGGTCCGGGGGGTGATGCCATGTGCGGCGTTGTGGGCAATCTGCTTGGCGCGCCGCCGCTCGGTCTCGTCGATCGCTCGGCGCATCGAGTCGGTGGTCCGGTCACCGTAGAGGATCGCCTTGCCGTGGGCGTTGCGCGCCGCCCGGCCGATGGTCTGGATGAGCGAGCGCTCGTTGCGCAGGAAGCCCTCCTTGTCGGCATCGAGGATCGCCACCAGCGATACCTCGGGGATGTCGAGCCCCTCGCGCAGCAGGTTGATGCCCACCAGCACGTCGAACCGGCCCAGACGCAGATCGCGGATGATCTCGACCCGCTCGACGGTGTCGATGTCCGAATGCAGGTAGCGCACCCGCACGTCGTGCTCGTCGAGGTACTCGGTGAGGTCCTCGGCCATGCGCTTGGTCAGGGTGGTGACCAGCACCCGCTCCCCCACCTCGGCACGCAGGCGGATCTCGGAGAGCAGGTCGTCGACTTGGGTCGACGCCGGGCGCACCTCGATCTCCGGATCGACCAGCCCGGTGGGGCGCACCACCTGCTCCACCACCTGGCCGGCGTGCTCGGCCTCGTAGGGGCCCGGGGTGGCCGAGACGAAGATGGTCTGGGGGGAGATCGACTCCCACTCCTGGAAGGTCATGGGGCGGTTGTCCAGCGCCGAGGGCAGGCGGAAGCCGTATTCCACCAGGGTCTCCTTGCGCGAGCGGTCACCCTTGTACATGCCGCCCACCTGGGGAACGCTGACATGGGATTCGTCGATGAACAGCAGCGCGTCACCGGGGAGATAGTCGAAGAACGTAGGCGGCGGCTCGCCCGGCGCCCGCCCCGAGAGGTAGCGCGAGTAGTTCTCGATGCCGTTGCAGTAGCCGAGCTCGTGCATCATCTCGATGTCGTAGAGGGTGCGCTGCTCCAGCCGCTGGGCCTCCACCAGCTTGTCGTGCTGCCGGAGCCACTCCAGGCGCTCGACCAGTTCGCTCTTGATCTGTGCCGCCGCCCCCAGGATCGTCTCCCGCGGTGTCACGTAGTGGCTCTTGGGGTAGATGGTCATGCGCGGCACCTTGCCACGCACCTCGCCGGTCAGCGGGTCGAACAGGCTGATGGTATCGATCTCGTCGTCGAACAGCTCGACCCGCACCGCCTCCTCGTCGGAGTCGGCGGGATAGATATCGATGACGTCGCCACGCACGCGGTAGGTACCGCGCTTGAAGTCCATGTCGTTGCGGGTGTATTGCAGCTCGGCGAGGCGGCGCAGGAAGGCGCGCTGGTCGATCAGCTCGCCGCGGGTGAAGTGCAGCCGCATCTTCAGGTACTGGTCCGGGTCGCCGAGGCCGTAGATCGCCGAAACCGAGACCACGATCAGGGCATCGCGGCGTTCGAGCAGCGCCTTGGTGGCCGAGAGGCGCATCTGCTCGATGTGGTCGTTGATCGAGGCGTCCTTCTCGATGAAGGTGTCCGACGACGGCACATAGGCCTCGGGCTGGTAGTAGTCGTAGTAGGAGACGAAGTACTCGACGGCGTTGTCGGGAAAGAACGCCTTGAACTCGCCGTAGAGCTGGGCCGCCAGGGTCTTGTTGGGCGCCATGACGATGGTCGGGCGCTGCAACCGCTGCACCACGTTGGCCATGGTGAAGGTCTTGCCCGACCCGGTGACGCCGAGCAGGGTCTGGTGGGCGAGCCCCGCCTCGAGCCCCGTCACCAGGCCCTCGATGGCCGAGGGTTGATCGCCGGCGGGCTGGAACCTGGACTGCAGACGAAAGGGCTTGCTCATGGTCGCTCCGGGAAGGTGTCGGGCGCCGCACCGACGCCCCGGGAATGAACGACGGGCCTCAGGCCTCGGCGGTACTGGCGGTGCGCGTGGTGACCTCCACGGTGGCGCTGGTCATCAACCGGTGGATCGGACACTTGTTGCTGATCTCCTCGAGGCGCTCGCGCTGCACCGAGTCGTCGATGCCGTGGAAGGTCATCACCACTTCGAGTCGATAGGTCCCCTTGCGTTCCTCGCTGTCGTCGCGATTGACCCTGACGCTGACCCCCTCGAGCGGCCACTGCTTGCGCCGGGCATACATCTGGGCGGTGATCGCCTTGCAGGCGCCCAGCGAGAGGTCGAAGTAGTCATGGGGATCCGGTGCACTGTCCTCCCCCCCGACAACCACGGGCACATCCACGTAGAGGTCCTCGAAGCCGTCGAGCTCGACCCGCTGGCGGTAGATGCTGTTGCGTTCGCTGATGACCTCGATGGTCTTCTTCATGAGGGGGCCTCGCGTCGGTCACCGGACCTCGATGGGGAGTTTGAGCGCTTTCACCGCCTTGATCAGCACCTCGCGCTTCGCCCTTCCCTCGACCTCGGCACCGTGGCGGCCGACCTCGACACTGTCGACACCGTCGAGCATCATCAAGGCCGTGGTGATGCGGTTGATCTGGTCGGCGTTCTCGACGCCCTCGAAGCTCAGCGACTGGTGTGCCATGACTGCCTCCCGGCGTGGCCCGACATGCATAAGCTGTCGTGAATACGTAAGTGCAGGGCTCGAGTCTAGCATGGCCACGGCGCTCCGGCAGCGCTTGCAATGTGGTGCCGGTGCCCGCATTACTCTGGAAACACCGAGCGAACGAGACCGATGACAGGAGCTCCGGAATGAACGAATGGATCGCCGCCCTGGGGGGCCGGCAGGAGGCCGAGGACCGGGTCGAGTTCGAGCACGCCTCGCCGGGCGCTTTCGAACCGGCGCGGCTGGCCCTGGAAGCCACGGTGATGACACCCTTGGTCCACCTCGGCGTGCTGGACGTGACCGGCTCCGATGCCGAGAAGTTCCTGCAGGGCCAGACCAGCGCCCAGGTGACCCTGGCCGATGGCGAGTTCGCCCCGCTGACCTGCTTCTGCACCCCCAAGGGACGCATGCTCGCCAATGCCCAGCTCTGGCGGGTCGCGCCGGAGCGCTACCGGCTGATGATGCACCGTAGCCTGCTGGATTCGCTGGCCGATCACCTGAAGAAGTTCGCCGCCTTCTACAAGGTGGCGCTCGAGGTGCGTGACGACCTGGCCCTGATCGGGCTGATCGGGCGCGAGGCGGCCGCGCTCGCCGAGGTGCGTTTCGACGTCATCCCGCCGAAGCCCTGGCATCAGGCCGGTGATGACGAGCTTCAGGTGCTCGCCCATCCCGGCCCACGCCCCCGTCTGCTGGCCTGCCTGCCCAGCGATGGGGCCGTCGAGGCCTGGCAGCGCCTTCGGGACCACGCCACGCCGGTGGGCAATGCGGTATGGCGGCTGCACGACATCCAGGCCGGCCTGGCCTGGCTCGACGCCAGCCAGCGCGATGCCTACCTGCCCCAGATGATCAACTGGGAGGCGCTGGGCGGTATCAGCTTCAAGAAGGGCTGCTACACGGGGCAGGAGGTGGTCGCCCGGGCCCACTTCCGCGGCCAGGTGAAGAAGCGCCTGGTCCGCGCCCAGCTCGACGGCAGCCTGCTGCCCGAGCCCGGCAGCCCCGTCCAGGATGCCGAGGACAAGTCGCTGGGCGAGGTGCTGGCCGCCGAGCTGGATGCCTACGGCGAGGCCGAGGTGGTAGCGGTGATTAGCACGAAGGAACCGACGCTGCCGCTGCGCGTCGCCGGCCAGAAGCTCAAGCTGCTGAAGCTGCCCTACCCCATCGAGCGGCTGGACCCGGAGGCCCTGGCGGCGAAGTAAGACCCCATGGTGGGCTGGGCTCCGACATGGCAGGCGCGCCCATGACCTCAGCGGCCATCCAACTTGAACAGCCGCCTGGCGGTGGCGGTGCTGTACGCCGCCACCTGCGCCTCGCTCTGCCGGCGAAGCCGCGCCACCACCCGGCATATCTCGGCCACCCACACCGGCTCGTTGCGCTCGCCGCGATGCCCGGCGAGCGGCATGTCGGGGCTGTCGCTCTCCAGCACATAGCCGTCGTCGGGCAGCGAGGCCACGGCGCGGCGCAGCCGCTGGGCGCGCTCGTGGGTGACCGCGCCCCCCAGCCCCACCACGAACCCCAGGTCGAGGAAGCGGCGCGCCTGCTCCGGTGAGCCGGCGTAGGCGTGGATCAAGCCGCCCGCGGGCAGGTCGAGCTGGCGCAGCCGCTTGGCGACCTGGTCGTTGGCCCGCACGCAGTGGATCACCACGGGCAAGCGGCGAGACTTGGCCAGGCGCAGTTGGGCATCGAAGAGCCGCCACTGGGCGTCGAGGGTCTCCGCGAAGCGGGCATCGATGCCGCACTCGCCCACGGCGACCACTTCGGGACATTGGTCGAGAGCCTGCGCCAACGCCTCGATATCCCCCTCGGCGTGCTCATCCATGAAACAGGGATGCAGCCCCAGGCAGATATCGACCTCATCGCGCTGACCCAGCGCCAGCACCTCCGCCCAGCGGGTACGAGTGGTGGCCGGCACCACGAAACGACGCACACCCACCGCCCCGGCCCGCGCGATGACCGCCTCGCGGTCGGCATCGAAGTCGGGGAAGTCCAGATGGCAGTGGGCGTCGATCAGCATCGCGCATCTCCACTGGGTGGCCTCGACCCGCGGCTTTCCCGGCGACAGGCCTGCGCGGAGGCGCTGTGAATCCCTCCCTGGACGCTACCGATGCCATCCCTGGCATCGGACCTCCGCTTCGACCTGTCCCCGGCGCCGCTGGGGTTGACATCATCCTGCCGGGCTTCGGGCTTCGGGCTTCGGGCTCCGCTAAGAGCCTAACCGCTCGAGACTCGTGGCTCGCAGCCCGTAGCGATCAATGCTCCCGCGTCGGCTGGAAGCGGATCTCCGGCCAGCGCTCCTGGGTCATCTGCAGGTTGACCCGGGTCGGGGCGATATAGGTCAGGTAGCTGCCGCCGTCCATGGCCAGGTTGGTGCTCGCCTTGCGCTTGAACTCCTCGAGCTTCCTGGCGTCGTCGCTATAGACCCAGCGGGCGGTGTGGACGTTCACCCCCTCGTAGACGCAATCGACCTTGTACTCCTCCTTGAGGCGATGGGCGACCACGTCGAACTGCAGGGTGCCCACGGCGCCGAGGATCAGGTCGTTGTTGTCGAGCGGCATGAACACCTGGGTCGCGCCCTCCTCGGAGAGCTGCTGCAGGCCCTTCTGCAGCGCCTTCATCTTCAGCGGGTCCTTCAAGCGCACGCGCTTGAACAGCTCCGGCGCGAAGTGCGGGATGCCGGTGAAGCGCATCTCCTCGCCCTGGGTGAAAGTGTCGCCGATCTGGATGGTGCCATGGTTGTGCAGGCCGATGATGTCGCCGGGCCAGGCCTCCTCCACGTGGGAGCGGTCCGAGGCCATGAAGGTCAACGCATCCGCTATCTTGACGTCCTTGCCGATGCGCACATGGCGCATCTTCATGTTCTTCTCGTACTTCCCCGAGCAAACCCGCAGGAAAGCGATGCGGTCGCGGTGGTTCGGGTCCATGTTGGCCTGGATCTTGAACACGAAGCCGGTGAAGCGACCGTCCTCGGCCTCGACGGTGCGGGTATCGGTCTCGCGGGGCTGGGGCGGCGGGGCATACTCGACGAAGCCGTCGAGCATCTCGCGCACGCCGAAGTTGCCCATGGCCGTGCCGAAGTAGACCGGGGTCAGCTCGCCGCGCAGATACGCGTCGTGATCGAACGCGTGGGAGGCGCCGCGCACCAGCTCCACCTCCATGCGCAGCTCCTCGGCCAGGTCCTCGCCGAGCACCGCGTCCACCTCGGGGTTGTCGAGCCCCTCGATGCGCCTGTCCTCGGGAATGCGGCTGCCCTGCCCCTGGGTGTAGAGGTGGATCACGTCGTTGTAGAGGTGATAGACCCCCTTGAAGCCACGGCCCATGCCGATCGGCCAGGTCATCGGTGCGCACTGGATATCGAGCACCGTCTCCACCTCGTCCATCACCTCGATGGGGTCGCGGATGTCGCGGTCCATCTTGTTGACGAAGGTGAGGATCGGCGTGGTACGCAGGCGACAGACCTCCATCAGCTTGATGGTGCGCGCCTCGACGCCCTTGGCCCCGTCGATCACCATCAGCGCCGAATCCACCGCCGTCAGGGTGCGGTAGGTGTCCTCGGAGAAGTCCTCGTGACCCGGGGTGTCGAGCAGGTTGACGATGCGCCCTCCGTAGGGAAACTGCATCACCGAGGTGGTCACCGAGATGCCACGCTCCTGCTCCATCTTCATCCAGTCGGAGGTGGCGTGACGATCGGCGCGCTTGCTCTTCACCGAACCGGCCAGCTGGATGGCGTTGCCGAACAGCAGCATCTTCTCGGTGATGGTGGTCTTGCCCGCATCGGGGTGCGAGATGATCGCGAAGGTGCGTCGTAGCCCGACTTCCCGGGCCAGGGTGGAATCCGCCATGGAGTTGCGTGTCGCCTTCTGTACGGTGCCGACCGCGGTCGGCACCCTGCGTGAATGGAGAATTGGCGGCATTCTAAGCCTTCACGGGCGGCAGTTGTAGGGCCGGCTGCTCAGTTGCGCCATCGACGAGTCAGGCATAGCCAGCGGCGATGGCCCTGCCGGCCCTCCCCTCAGGCCCGTTGGCGACGCCGCCGCCGGCCACCGCGCGGTGCGGCGCTGGCCTCAGCCGCGGCCGGCAGGGTCACGTGAGCGCTGAGCTGCGGGAAGGGGTCGTGGCGATGGGGGATCGCCATGGCGTCCACGAAGTGCTCCTGGAAGCGCGGCTCGGTGGCGGTCTCCACCTTCTCCACGCGCCGCACTACCGACTCGATCTCGCGACGCGCCTTGCGGCTCAGCAGGGCGATGCGCGCCCCGGTGCCGGCGGCGTTGCCCGCCGACGTGACGTATTCCAGAGCGCAGTCGGGGATCAGTCCCAGGATCATGGCGTACTTGACGTCGATGTGAGCCCCGAAGGCGCCGGCGAGGCGAATGCGGTCGACGCGATCGGTGCCGAAGTGCTCCATCAGCAGGCGGATGCCCGCGTACAGCGCGGCCTTGGCCAACTGGACGGCGCGGATGTCGGTCTGGGTAATGGCCAGGGTGCGGGCGTCGTCGCGGTGCAGCACATAGGAGAAGGTGCGCCCGTCGGCGGCGACACGCGCGCTGCGCTCGGCGAGCGTACCGCGCACCACCCCGTCCCGGTTGATGATACCGGCCAGGTACATCTCGGCGATGACCTCGATGATGCCCGAGCCGCAGATGCCGGTGACACCGTGGGGCGCCACCGCCTCGTCGAAGCCCGGGTCGTCGGACCACAACTCGCAGCCGATGACCTTGAAGCGTGGCTCGAGCGTCAGGGGATCGATGCGCACCCGCTCGATGGCACCCGGTGCGGCACGCTGCCCGCCGCTGATCTGGGCGCCCTCGAAGGCCGGTCCCGTGGGGCTGGAGCAGGCCAGCAGGCGATGGCGGTTGCCCAGCACGATCTCGGCGTTGGTGCCCACGTCGACCAGCAGCATCAGTTCCTCGCCCAGGTAGGGTGTCTCCGAGAGGATCATGCCGGCGGCATCGGCCCCCACGTGGCCGGCGATGCAGGGCAGCCCGTAGACACGAGCGTTGGGGTGGATGACAAGGTCCATTTCGGTGGCCCACAGCCCGTCGATGGCCTCGTCGGTGGCCAGCGCAAAGGGCGCACCACCCAGTTCCACCGGGTTGATGCCGAACACCAGGCTCTGCATGATCGGGTTGCCGACGAAGGTCGCCTCGAGGATGGCATCCACGGGTACGTCTGCCTCGGTGGCCAGTTCCACCGTCAGCTCGTTCAAGGCGTCGCGCACCGAGCGTGTCATGGCCTGGTCGCCGCCGGGGTGCATCATGATATAGGAGACCCGGCTCATCAGGTCCTCGCCGTAGCGGATCTGCGGGTTCATGCGCCCGGCGGAGGCGACCACCTCGCCGGTCTGCAGCTGGCACAGGTGGGCGGCGATGGTCGTCGAGCCCACGTCCACGGCCATGCCGTAGACCTGCGCCTGGAAGCCCGGCCACACCCCGATGAGGCGTCGGTCGTCGTGGACCGCCACCGTCACCCCCCAGCCCCCCTGGCGCAGGGCCGCCTGCAGCTGCTGGAGGACGCGAATGTCGTTCTCAAGTTCACTCAGGTGCCACTCGTAGGCCAGGGCATCCTTGAGGCGGCGCAGATCCGAGGCCGGGACGTGCATGTCTGGCTCCTGCACCTCCACATAGTAGAGACGCACGATCGGGTCGAGCTCGATGTCGAGCACCTCTGCCCGCTTGCGCACGACCTGGCGGTGCACCTGGCTGGCGGACGGCACATCGATCACGGCATCGCCGAGCAGCCGGGCCGAGCAGCTCAGCCGACGGCCGTCGCGCAGCGTCCCGCGGCGCTTCTCCCAGGCCTGCTCGACATCGCTCTGGCCGGTGAGGTGATCCGACCACGACTCGACCCCATGCTTGGCGAAGTGCCCTTCGCAGAGGTCCACCTGGCAGCGGCCGCACAGCCCGCGCCCACCACACACCGAATCGATGTCGACCCCCAGCGCGCGGGCCGCCTCGAGCAGCGGGGTGCCCACCGGGAAGCGCCCACGGCGTCCGGAGGGGGTGAAGACTACGAGCGCCTCGTCGGCATCGGACATGGGGACCTCCATCCGCGGGGGCGATGAGGAGAGCGAAGCACCTCGGGCGAGGCGCTTCGACTCTCGCTGGGGCACGCTAGGCCGAGCTCAGGTGACGGCACGCCGACGCCGGGTCTGGCGTCGCCCGCGCCCCTCGACGCCATCCGCCCCTGCCGCCGGCGGCTCGCGAAACTTCTGGATCCAGCGCATGCAATCGGGGTCGTGCCCCATCATCACGTCGGCGCCCATGATGGCGGTCATGATCTCGCTGTGCAGCGGGTTGGTGATCGCCGAGGTCAGCCCCGAGGCGATGGCCATGCTCATGAACGCACCGTTGATGCCGTTGCGGTTGGGCAGGCCGAAGCTGACATTGGAGGCCCCGCAGGTGGTGTTGACCTTGAGCTCCGTCTGCAGGCGGTGGCACAGGGCGAAGACCTGGCGGCCCGCCGAGCCCACGGCACCGATCGGCATCACCAGCGGATCGACCACCACGTCGCAGGCGGGAATCCCGTGGTCGGCGGCGCGCTCGACGATCTTCCGGGCGATGGCGAAGCGCACGTCCGGGTCCTGGGAGATGCCCGTCTCGTCGTTGCTGATCGCCACCACCGCCGCCCCGTGCTTCCTGACCAGCGGCAGCACCGCCTCGAGGCTCTCGTCCTCGCCGGTGACCGAATTCACCAGGGCCTTGCCCCGGTAGACCGACAGGCCCGCCTCCAGCGCCTTGATGACCGAGGAGTCGAGACACAGCGGCACGTCGGTCAGCGACTGCACCAGCTCGACGGTCCGGGCCAGAATCGCCGGCTCGTCGGCCAGCGGAATGCCGGCATTGACGTCCAGCATGTGGGCACCATGGGCCAACTGCTCCGCCACGTCCTTGACCACCCCGGTGAAGTCGCCGGCGGCCATTTCCGCGGCCAGCTGCTTGCGCCCGGTGGGGTTGATGCGCTCGCCGATGACCACGAAGGGCCGCTCGAAGCCGATCACGACTTCCTTGTTGTGTGAGCTGATGACGGTATCGGTCATGGTGTTTCCTCGGTGATGGTGCCTTGTCATTGCCATTCGGGTGCTTGCGGCAAGCGTTGTTGTCGTCACTATGATGGCGCCGGGTCGCGCCTTCCCTACATGGGCTCGAGCGCTTCCGGCTGTGCATCGGGCGATTCGGGGTTGAGTTCCGCCGGGTTGTCGCGTCCCGGGTACCAGGGCACCCGCCCCTCCAGCACCCCGGTCGTCTCGATGATCTCGGCCACCGCGTGCTCCTGGCGGTAGGCCATGATGTGGGCCCCGCTGACTCCAGGGATCTCGCGGATCTGCTGCAGCAGGTCCATGCACAGCCGCTTGCCCTCCTCCCTCTGGTCGCGAGCACCTTCGAGTCGCTCGATCACGGCATCCGGGATGTGCACGCCGGGCACGTTGTCGCGGATCCAGCGGGCGCTGCGTGCCGAGGCGAGCGGCCCGATGCCGGGCAGGATGAACACACGATCTGGCCCCTCGAGCAGTCCCAGGTCACCCACCTTGAGCATGAAGTCACGCAGCCGGGGGATGTCGAAGCAGTACTGGGTCTGGATGAACTGCGCGCCGGCGGCCACCTTCTTGGCCAGCCGATGCGGCCGCCACTCACAGGGCGGCACGAAGGGATTCTCGGCCGCCCCCAGGAAGATGCGCGGCGGCGTGTCGATGCGCCGCCCGCTCTGGAAGCGGCGGTCGTCGCGCATGCCGCGCGCGATTTCCAGCAGGGACATGGAGTCCAGGTCGAACACCGGCTTGGCCTGAGGGTGGTCACCGGCCTGGACACCGTCGCCGGTCAGGCACAGCAGGTTGCACGCGCCCATTGCCGCCGCCCCGAGGATCTCGCCCTGCATGGCGATGCGGTTCCGGTCACGGCACGACATCTGCAGGATGGTGGCGTAACCCACCCGGGTGAGCAGCGAGCAGACCCCGACGCTTGACATGTGACAGTGTGCCCCGGAGCCATCGGTGGCGTTGATGGCATCGACAAAGCCATCGAAGATCGCCGCCCGCTTGAGCACCTCGGCCGGGTCGGCGGAATCCGGTGGATCGATCTCGCTGGTGATGGCGAACTTGCCGGCACGCAGCACGCGCTCCAGGCGCCCGGGAGAGACATGCCCCGGCAGGATCGGCAGGGAATAGCCCGGCACCGGTTCGTCGTCGAACTTCATTTCACGGCTCCACCGTCGGCACGGTCGCGGGGTCCATGAGCCAGCTGCCGCACCACGCGTAGCCAGGACGAGGAATCCTTCAGGCGAAAGTCCACCGGTTGCTGCACCACCTGGATGCGATCGCCGTACTTCATCCGGCGGCTGCCTTCCCAGGCATCGACCCAGACGCAGCGCATCTCGGGCTCGACCTCGCAGTGACCGTTGGCCCTCACGCCGCCGCAGGGGCCGTTACGCAGGTTCTTGGGGCAGTTCATGGGGCAGGACATGCCGGTCGCGGAGAGTGCGCACTGACCGCACATCCGGCAATCGAACAGCAGTCCCTTGACCCGCTTCTCGACGGCCTTCACCGGGGCTTCGATCCGCGCATAGCCGATCCGCCGCCAGAGCGGATGCAGCTTCACCAGCAGCGGCTCGAAGCCGCGGTACAGCATCTCGAACAGCCTGGCATGGCGGACCACCCAGCGACGCACCTTGTACATTGTCACCATCCTCGCCCGCGGTTACGGCGGATCCTGTTGTCCTTGTCTTCGCGGCCGCCGCGCCCCGACCATCAGCCGGGCGTGGCCTGCCCCTTCTGCCGCACGAGCCGCTTGAGCGTCTCGTCATCGAAACACGCTTCGAGACGCGCCGCTTCGGCCTCGGCCTCGGCCTGCAGGTCGTCACCGCACGCCCGGGGAGCGCTGCGCTGCCAATCGGCCAGGTAGGCCTCCGACCCCCCCTTGCCGGCACGCATGGCCGCCCGGTCGATGGCATGCTGGAAGCGCGATGACAGCGGCACCTTCGCGGTTTTCCGCCCCTGCCTGGCGATGACCTGAGCGGGTATATCCCGCCAGCTGACGATGCTCAGTGCCGCCATGTCACCTCCTCGCCTGTCTCGATGTGCGTCCTGGCGACTGGCTCCACCAGACGCACCAGAGCGCGCTCCAGGTCGCCATAGCCGGTGTGGCGGTATTCGAGGGAGAGCCCCAACCGTTCGGCGGCGCACCGAGCCGCCGCCTTGAGGGCAGGATCGTCACGCTGCGACAGGTAGACCAGGCGGCGATACTGCCCGAAATAGAGGCTCGCGAGCTCGGGATGCCGCGCAATGCCCAGTTCCTGGATGACCAGGCGATCGAAGTGGCGCACGAGAAAGTCGGTCAGATAGAAGGTCCCGGGCTCCCGGGCGGACAGCGCCGCGATCACCGACGCCCCGGCATAGACGTCGTAGCAGTGCGCCCCCGGCAGCCTCTCGGCGCCATGCTCGGCCAGCACCTCATCGAGCCGCCCTCCCGTCCCGCAGTCGGCATAGGCAACGAAGATGCGCGGGTCACCCACCACCTGATCCAGCCTGTCGCGCACGGCACCGGGGATCCGCTCCGGGCGATTGTGCAGGGCCGCCGGCAGGCATTCCAGGCGCACCTCCCGCCAGCCATTGGCAGCGATCAGGGCCTTGATTTCCCTGGCCAGCGCACCACAGGCGATGATCAATATCGGCGACATGCCGGGGACCTCCACGACTCAAGCGGCGCGACGCTGCGCGATGAGTTCCTTGGCCATGTCGACCGCCACACCGGCATCACGGCAATAGGCATCGGCGCCGATGGCGCGGCCGAACTCTTCATTGAGCGGGGCGCCACCGACCATGATGATGATATCGTCGCGCAGGCCCTTCTCGACCAGGGTATCGATGACCACCTTCATGTAGGGCATGGTGGTCGTCAGCAGTGCCGACATGCCAAGAATGTCGGGTTTGTGCTCTTCAAGGGCCTCGAGGTAGGTCTCGACCGGGATGTTGATACCGATATCGATCACCTCGAAACCGGCCCCTTCCATCATCATCGCTACGAGATTCTTACCGATGTCATGAATGTCGCCCTTGACGGTGCCGATCACGATCTTGCCGACGGTCTCGGAGTCGGAGGCGGCCAGCAGGGGACGCAGCACTTCCATGCCCCCTTTCATCGCATTCGCCGCCATCAGCACTTCCGGCACGAAGAGGATGCCGTCACGAAAATCGACGCCGACGATGGCCATGCCGCCCACCAGTGCCTCGTCGAGCACCCGGCTGGCACTCCAGCCGCGTTCCAGCAGGATCTCGGTCCCCTCGACCACCTCGTCCCGTAGCCCGTTATAGAGATCATCGTGCATCTGCTCGATCAATTCGTCATCGGGCAGGTCGTTGAGGTCGAAGTCTTCTTCTTCATTATACTGTTCTGTCATGGCACTCCGCTCCTGATCATTCCACCCGGCCACGGCAAGGTTGCGAAAGCAGAGTAGGTGCACGCCGCGGGCAGCACATCCATGCGAGCGACGTCCATATGTCGAGAAACGCCACACGATTCGTATTGTCCTCCTTACCGACCCCCTTTCACAGTTACTTGATTTACATCAAATTATACGATCATCCAACCCTCTTGCCCGGGTCGCGGTGACAACGTTTCGGGTCGCCGTCAGGCATGCGCGACGACACCACCGGAGTACATTTCGACGCATAGCTGAACAACAACAGTCACGCTGCGCCGAGGATAGCCATGTCCGCGATGACCGAAGGAAAGAACATCTATGTGCTGAAGGCCAGCTGCAAGGGGGCCATCGGTACCGTGTCCCGCCTTACCACCTACCTCGCCCAGCGCAACTGCTACATCATGGAGCTGGCGCAGTTCGATGAAACCGCCACCGGAAATTTCTATTTCCGCTGCGTCTTTTCGACGACACCGGGTGTCACGCCGAAACTCGAGGACCTCGAGGCAGAGTTCGACCAGGGGGTTGCCCATCTCGACGACATGCAGTGGGAGATGCACGACACCCTGACCCCACCCAAGGTGCTGATCATGGTGTCGAAGTTCGATCACTGTCTGGACGATCTGCTGTACCGGCAGCGCACGGGCGAGATCAAGATGGAGATTCCGGCCATCGTCTCCAACCATCCCGACCTCAAGCGGCTGGCCGACTGGTACGAGATTCCCTTCTACCACCTTCCCGTCACTCCGGAGACCCGGCAGGAACAGGAGCGTCAGCTACTCGATCTCGTCGAGGAAACCGGTGCCGAACTGGTCGTACTGGCCCGCTACATGCAAATTCTTTCGTCGAATCTCTGTGAGGAGCTCTCCGGCCGCGCCATCAATATCCACCACTCCTTCCTGCCCGGCTTCAAGGGCGCCAAACCCTACCACCAGGCCTTCGAGCGTGGCGTCAAGCTGATCGGCGCCACCGCCCACTATGTCACCACCGACCTGGACGAGGGGCCGATCATCGAACAGGTCGTCGAGCGCGTCGATCACACCTACAGCCCGGCCCAGCTGGCCGCCGTCGGCCGGGATGCCGAGAACATGGCGCTGTCACGGGCGGTTCGCTATCACCTGGAGCACCGCGTCTTCACCAACGGCAACAAGACCGTGGTGTTCCGCTGACGCCCCCCGGCAGGAGGAACGACCATGCCCATCGTGATCGACGGCAAGGCCCAGGCAGCCCGGCTGCGTGCAGAGATCGGTCGCCAGGTCGGCCGACTGCGCCAGCGCAGCCTGATCACCCCCGGCCTTGCCGTGATCCTCGTCGGCGAGGATCCGGCCAGCCAGGTCTATGTGCGCAACAAGGCGGCCCAGGCCCGTGAATCCGGCATGTCCTCGTTCGAGTACCGCCTGGCCGACAGCGTGCCCCAGAGCAAGCTGCTCGACCTGATCGCACGGCTCAACCGGGACCCCGAGGTTCACGGCATCCTGGTGCAGCTGCCGCTGCCCCCCCAGGTCGACACGGCGCACGTGATCCAGGCCATCCATCCCGACAAGGACATCGATGGCTTCCACCCCATCAATGTGGGCTACATCGCCACCGGGGGACACGGCATGGTGCCTTGCACGCCGCTGGGCTGCCTGCTGCTGCTCAAGCACCAGCTGGGCGACCTGAGCGGGAAGCGGGCGCTGGTGCTGGGGCGTTCCAACATCGTCGGCAAGCCCATGGCGAGCCTGCTGCTGCAGGAGCACTGCACGGTTACCCTGGCGCACTCGCGCACGGAGCATCTCGAGGAGGTGTGTCGACAGGCCGATATCCTGGTGGCCGCCGTGGGCCGCGCCTGCCTGGTCAAGGGAGACTGGATCAAGCCCGGGGCCACGGTGATCGATGTGGGCATCAACCGCATCGAGTCGGACGGCCGAACGCGCCTGGTCGGCGACGTGGACTTCGACGCTGCCTGCGAGGTCGCCGGCGCCATCACACCGGTGCCCGGCGGAGTCGGCCCCATGACCATCGCCTGCCTGTTGCTCAACACCCTGGAAGCCACCTGCCGCCAGCATGGCATCCCCTTCCCCGACGACATCCTGTCGCTGGCATGGGATGACACGACGGCCGAGGCGGCCTGGCCCGCGCCGTCGGCACGCCCGATGGCACCACACCGCAGCGGTTGACGCGCCCCCCCCCCGTCCTCTACCTGCCCCCGTCTCCCACAACAACGCCGGAGAACTCCATGAACTCCTCCACCGCTCCTCGTCGCCGCACACGCTCTTCCGCAGGCGCACGCCGCGCCGGGAGAGGCACCGCACAAGCCCCGGCCCAGCCCTACGCCACGCGCCGCATTCCCCATTTCGAGGTCCTCGACGAGGCGGGACTGTCCCTCATCGAGGACAATGCCGACACCATCCTCGAGGAGATCGGCATCGATTTCCGCGGCGATGTGGAGGCCCTGCAGATCTGGCGCGACGCCGGTGCCGACGTGCAGGGCGAACGGGTGCGCATGCCCCGTGGCCTGTGCCGTCGGCTGATTCAGGCGAGCGCCCCGCGTCAGTTCACGCAGCAGGCACGCAACCCGGAACGCAACGTGGAGATCGGCGGCCCGCACACCGTCTATGTGCCCGCCTACGGCTGCCCCTTCGTGTACGACATCGATCGGGGACGTCGCTACGGCACGCTCGAGGACTTCGAGAACTTCGTCAAGCTCGCCTACCTGTCACCGAGTCTTCATCACTCCGGCGGCACCATCTGCGAGCCGGTCGACCTGCCGGTCAACAAGCGCCATTTCGACATGGTCTACGCCCACATGAAGTACTCCGACAAGTGTTTCATGGGCTCGGTCACGCACCCGGAGCGCGCCCGGGACACCGTGGAGATGGCCAGGATCCTGTTCGGCGAGCGCTGGATCGATCCCGACACCGGCAAGCCGCGCACCTGCGTGATCGGCCTGATCAACGCCAACTCGCCGATGACCTTCGACGACACCATGCTGGGCGCTGCCAAGGTCTATGCGCGCGCCAACCAGGCCTGCATCATCACCCCCTTCATCCTCGCCGGCGCCATGTCACCGGTGACCGTGGCGGGCACCGCGGCGCAGACCCTGGCCGAGGCCATGGCCGGCCTGGCCTTCGTGCAGCTGGTCAACCCGGGCGCACCGGGGGTGCTGGGCAGTTTCGCCAGTTCCATGTCGATGCAGTCCGGCGCCCCCACCTTCGGCACACCGGAGCCGGCACTGGTGCTCTACGTGATGGCCCACCTGGCCCGTCGGCTCGGTGTGCCCTTCCGCTCCGGCGGTTCGCTCACCGGCTCCAAGCTGCCCGACGCCCAGGCCGCCAGCGAGAGCGCCAACACCCTGCTGCCCACCACCCTCGGCGGGGTCAACTTCGCCCTGCACACGGCGGGCTGGCTGGAGGGCGGACTCGCCATGGGCTACGAGAAGTTCGTCATGGATGCCGACCAGGCCGGCATGATGCAGACCCTGCTCAAGGGCGTCGACCTGTCGGAGAATGGCCAGGCGATGGATGCCATCCGTGAGGTCGGCCCCGGCAAGCACTTCCTCGGCTGCGCGCATACCCAGGCCAACTTCAAGGACGCCTTCTACCTCTCGCCGATCACCGACAACAACAGTTTCGAGCAGTGGGACGCCGATGGCCGGCTGGACATGGCCCAGCGCGCCAATGCCCGCTGGAAGAAACTGCTCGCCGAGTACGAGGCCCCGCCGCTGGACCCGGCGATCGACAAGGCCCTGCTCGACTACATGGCGAGGCGCAAGGCCGCCTTCCCCGACTCCAACGTCTGACCACCCATGACGCCGACCGGTCCAGCCAAGCCGGTCGGCGCCCTGCGGCCACGAGACAGGGACACTACTCCTGGCACAGGTCCCCGTCGGTCCTCCGCCAGCCCGGGCAGCAGCGCCAGAGGATTGAGACATCGGAACGCCGGCTCGTCGAGTCCACCGCCGGGGGCGCAACGCGTTATCATGGGGCCACCCGCCGCCACGGAGTCACCATGCACGCCGCCCTGCCCCTGCCGTTGTCCACCCCCAACCGCAACCTGGTGCGCCTGACCTTCGTTCGCGGGATCACCTGGACCGGCTTCCTCGCGGCCATCATCATCGGCATCGAGCTACTCGGCTTCGAGCTCGAAGTGCCAGCGGTGATCGCGGTGATCATCGGCATGGCGATGATCAATGTGGCCACCTGGTGGCGCCTGGGCCGCCCCTGGGCGGTCACCCATGACGAATACCTCGCCCATCTGCTGGCCGACGTGGCGGGCCTGACCCTGCTGTTCTACTTCACCGGCGGCTCCACCAACCCCTTCATCACCTACTACCTGGTACCGGTGACGATCGCCGCCGCCACCCTGCCCTGGCGCTATGCCTGGCTGATCGCCGCAACGGCCATGGGCGCCTACACCTTCCTGATGGTGCTCTACCATCCGGTCCCCCAGCTCAGCCACGGCCATGACACCGGCCCGGTCAACCTCCACGTGCTGGGCATGTGGCTCAACTTCGGCCTCTCGGCAGGGTTGGTGACCTTCTTCATCTACAAGATGGCCCATGCCCTGCGTAGCCGGGAGCAGGCCCTGTCACGTACCCGGGAGTCGGCGCTGCGCAACGAACAGGTGCTGGCCGTGGCCACCCAGGCCGCCGGCACGGCGCATGAGCTCGGCACGCCGCTCTCGACCATGGCGGTGCTGCTCGCCGAGATGCGTGAGGAGGCCCGTGGCAACCCGTCGCTGGAGAAGGACGTGGAGCTCTTGCGCCAGCAGGTCGGCATCTGCAAGTCACGCCTACAACACCTGGTGGCCAGTGCCGACCGACGTCGCCTGGCCGAACCGCAGATTCTCGACGCCGAGCGCTGGCTGGCCGAGGTGGTACAACGCTGGCTGGTACTGCGCCCCGATGTCAGCCACCGGCTCGAGATCGCCGAACGTCGCGGCCGTCCCTGGCTGGCCGTGGACCCCACCCTCGACCAGGCGCTGACCAACCTGCTCAACAACGCCGCCGACGCCAACCCCGACGATATCGCCATTCGCCTGGACTGGGGTGCCGACGAGGTGGTCATCGACATCCGCGACCACGGCCCCGGAGTGGCCCTGTCGATCGCCGACCAGCTCGGCGAGACCTTCGTCTCGACCAAGAGCAAGGGCATGGGCATCGGCCTGTTCCTGACTCACGCCACCATCAACCGCTTCGGTGGCGGCGTCAGCCTGTACAATCATCCCGAAGGCGGGACCCTCACCGAGGTGACCCTGCCGCGAAGAGAGCCCGCGGAGTGACCCCGTCGCGCTCACTCGACGACTTCCTGCGAGGGATCCCATGCAAGAGACCGCACAACGCCTGCTGATCATCGATGACGACGAGATGTTCTGCCATGTGCTGGACCGTGCCATGACCCGCCGCGGCTATGCGGTGCTGGTGGCCCACGATGCCGAGCAGGCCCTGTCGCTGGCCCGGCGGCATTCGCCGGAACTGGCTACCCTGGACCTGAAGCTCGAGCACGAGTCGGGGCTCAAGCTGTTGCCCGAGCTGCTCGAGGTGGTGCCGGGCTGCCGCGTGGTGGTGCTGACCGGCTACTCGAGCATCGCCACCGCGGTGGAGGCGATCAAACTCGGCGCGGTGAACTACCTGTGCAAGCCGGCGGACGCCGACGAGGTGGTCGCCGCCCTGTTCAAGCAGGAGGGCGACCCGGATGCCGAGGTGGCGGAGCATCCGCCATCGATCAACCGCATCACCTGGGAACATATCCAGAAGGTGCTGCAGGAGCACGACGGCAATATCTCCGCCACCGCCCGCGCGCTGGGCATGCACCGCCGCACCCTGCAGCGCAAGCTGCAGAAGCGCCCGGTGCGGCGCTGACGCTTCGAGCTTCGAGCTTCGAGCTTCGAGCTTCGAGCTTCGAGCTTCGAGCAGTATTCTGGCCCGCGGCTCGTAGCCCGTCGCTCGATCGCAGCGCGGAGCGCTATTGCGCCGTCCACCCCAGGTCGATGTTCCAGCTCGAGCCGGTGACGGCCCCGGCGGCATCGGAGGCGAGATAGGCCACCAGCTCGGCCACCTCGGACGGCTCGATCAGCCGCTTCACGGCGGCATTCTTGAGCATGATCTTCTCGATCACCTCCTGCTCCTCCATGCCGTGCAGCCGGGCCTGGTCGGCGATCTGGTTGTCCACCAAGGGGGTCTTGACGTAGGCCGGGCAGATCGCGTTGGCGGTGATGCCCTGGGGGCCGCCCTCCAGCGCCGCGGTCTTGGTCAGGCCGATCAGGCCGTGCTTGGCGCTGATGTAGGCCGACTTCCCCGGCGAGGCCACTTGGGCATGCACCGAGGCGATGTTGACGATGCGCCCCCAGCCGTTCTCGCGCATGCCGGGCCAGACGGCCTGGCTGAGCAGGAAGGGAGCGGTGAGCATCAGGTCGAGGATCTGGCGCCACTTCGCCTCGGGGAACTCCTCGATCGCCGCGACGTGCTGGATGCCGGCATTGTTGACCAGGATATCGACGTGGCCGAAGCGCTTGATCGCCTCGGCCACCGCCGCCTTGCAGGCCTCACCGTCGGTCAGATCGGCCTGGAAGAAGGCCGCCCCGGCCGTTTCAGCGACCGCCTTGGCGGCCGGGTTGAAGTCCACCGCCAGCACCTGGTGTCCCTGTTCGCAGAAGTGGCGAACCACGGCCTCGCCGATGCCGCTGCCGGTACCGGTGACCAGGGCGACGCGAGGCGTGGAAGACGCGGTCGATGTCATGCATGGGCTCCTTGTTGTATTCGGGTCGTAGCGGAAAGCGAATCGCCCATCAGCATAAGGCGCGCCCCTTTCTGGCGCCAGCTCAGCCGTCGGACCGCGGCGGGGTCAAGACGCGCTCCATCAGCCGCTGGGCCAGCCGGCTACCCTCCTCCCGCGAGGCGACGTCGGAGAGGTCGTCGAGGAGCTCGCAGCGCCATAGCCAGACCTCACCGAGTCGCTCGGCACGAAAGCCGTATTCGCCCGAAGGCAGCGTGACGCGCCGGGCTTCCTGCTCTTCCGGCGCAGGGGGCGTCGCGTCCCCCGGCAGCAGCACCAGCGACAGCGACAGCGGCGTGATTAAGGCACCCAGCAGCTGGTCGCCATGGCGCTCGAAGCAGAGGGCATCGGCCACCAGTCGGGGGTTGAAGCGCGGATCGCCCCTGGCCGCCTCGAGATGGCAGCGCGTCCAGGCGTCGGCCAGCGCAACCAGCCGGGCATACTGTTCGGGACTCGGGGCCTGCATCGTTTCCTCCTTTGCGGCCCTCGAGTATACCGCGCGGCATGGCGGTCGGCAGCACCGCCTCGAGCTGCTAGCATGAACGGGCCCAGCCCCACTCGATATCGCCACGAGGAAGTGCCCATGACGCCCGCCGAGCGCCTGAAGATCGCCGTCGACATCGCCCGAGAAGCCGGCCGGATGATCGTCGAGGCGCGCAGCCGCCAGACCTTCGGTCACCGCTACAAACAGGGTCACGAACTGGTCACCGACGTCGATGTGGCGGTCGACACCCGGATCAGCGAGCATCTCCAGCAGCGCTTCGCCGACGAGGCACGCCTGAGCGAAGAGCTGGCACCGGACCGCCGCGACCTGGCCCGGCACGGGCCGTTGTGGATCGTGGATCCCATCGATGGCACCGTCAATTTCGCCCATGGCCTGCGCCATGTGGCCGTCTCCATCGCCTGGGCGCACGACGGCCGCATCCGGCTGGGGGTGGTCCACGCCCCCTTCCTCGACGAGACCTTCACCGCCATTGCCGGCCAGGGCGCCTGGTGCAACGACGCACCGATCCAGGCCAGCCGGGCCGCCAACCTCCAGCGCTGTCTCGTGGGCACCGGCTTCCCCTACCGCCGCGACAGCCGCCCACCGCTGATGCGACGGCTCGCCGCCGTGCTCGACCACTGCCAGGACGTGCGCCGCAACGGCTCGGCGGCACTGGACCTGTGCGACGTCGCCTGCGGCCGGCTCGACGCCTACTACGAGAGCGTCTCGCCCTGGGACTTCGCGGCCGGCTGGCTGATCGCCCGCGAGGCCGGCGCCCGCACCGGGCACCTCTACCCCTGCCCCGAGGGCATCCCCGAGGACCTCCACGGTGAGAACCTGCTGGTGACCAGCCCCGGCATCCACGCCGAACTCGGCGACCTGCTGCGGCGCGCCGACAGCGGTGAGCTGGAATATCCCTGACAGCCGGTCACGTATGCCGATAGCCTCCTGCAATGGCAGGCCTAGCCCGGACCTATTGGCCAGGACGGGCGGCATCGGTCACAATGGCGCCCGGATTTTTCCTTTTCCTGCTCACTATTCGTCCGTGCTCGTAACGAGTACGAGGAGATCGCTCATGTTCGTCGTCATCTTCGGTCGCCCCGGCTGCCCCTTCTGCGTGCGTGCCGTGCAGCTCACCGAGCGACTGGAGGCCGCCAAGGCCATCGACGGCTTCCGCTACGTCGACATCCACCAGGAAGGCATCACCAAGGCCGACCTGGAGAAGACCATCGGCAAACCGGTCCACACCGTCCCCCAGATCTTCGTCGACCAGACCCATGTCGGCGGCTTCACCGAGTTCGACCACTACGTGCGCGACAGCTGCCTGCTGGCCACCGTAGACGCCTGATCCGCCGACGACTCGCCTCGTCGTGGCAGCGCTCCCCCGACGAGGACGGGGAGCGTCCACAGCCCCCTGTTCTACCGGGAACGTCTTCCCCTCGTTGAATGGCCCACCGGACCCTCTGCCTATACTTTCGCCCAGCAGCCTGTCGGATTTTACCGATCGTCGCGAGAAACACGGATTTCGAGACAAGTTTATCGATCTGATGAGGCGAATAGCGAGCTATTTAACGAATCAGATCGAATGAAATTGGCCGAAAGACCGAGTTTCGCAGTAGATCAGCGTTAAGTCCGACAGGCTGCCAGCCAGCCGGTTCGGCGTCGAAGGGCATCACGACAGAGGGACATGCAAGATGCAGCGGGAAGAGTTCGTCCAGCAACTGTGGCTGGACTACGTGCACCAGCACCCGGACATCGGTGGGCTGCGGCTGTGGCCGGTAGAGGCGCCAGCCGAGTACCTCGCGATCCTCACCCTGAACCACGGCCCCTACGGCATGGATGCCCTGCTGCCGACCCTGGCCCACTTCGGCTATCGCCATCAGCACCGCCATGCCATGGCCGACCGCGGCCTGCTGGTGTCGCTGCTATCCCCCCCCGGCAACGCCGCCTGGCTGGTGCTCGCCGAGCTACAGCTCGGCACCCTGTCCCGAGGCCCACGCGAAAGCCTCGAGGCGCTGATCGCCCAGGCAGCTCCGGAGGATCGCCGCGGCCAGAACCTGCTCTGTCGCGGTCGCCCCTGGCCAATGCCCGACTGGTCGACCTACCAGGCCCTGTGCCGGGCCCACCCGCTGGCCGGCTGGCTTTCGGTGATGGGGCCGCGCCTGCACCATGCCGGTTTCGACTGCCAGCGCCTGGGTCACGACCTCATCGATCTCGACGCCCAGATGCGCCAGGCAGGACTGGCCGGCAACCCCGATCGCCACCACGGCATCTTCCCCATCTCGCCATTGCTCGATTACCGCTTCTACCCTACCGGTTCACAACGACTGGCCTTCGCCGAGGGCGACGAGCACCGCATCGAGCTGGGCGGCCTGGCGCTCGTGCAGAAACAGGTCAGCGCCAACCAGGAGCGTGCCGCCGAGCTGCTGCTGCCTCACCACACGCGCTGCGAGATGTCCTGAGGCCCCGAGGGGGACCAGTCATCCACAGAATCTGTGGATAACGCTGTGCAAGAGCCCGGGGAAAGCCCCGAAGAGCGCCGCCTCGGCGGCTCCGGCCACGGAATGGTCAGATTTTCGACAACCCGCCCCTGCCCGGAAACGATCGCGGCCCGGACGTCGAGCGTCCGGGCCGCGGGATGGCGCCAGGGAAGCGGATCAGGCGTCGAAGGTCATCTCCGGCACGTGGTCGGGGACGATCAGCTTGCCGGCGGTCTTCGCGACGATCTCCTCGACGGAAACTCCCGGGGCCCGCTCCTTGAGGATGAAGGCGCCATTCTCGATCTCCAGGTAGGCCAGGTCGGTCAGCACCCGGTTGATGCAGCCCGCGCCGGTCAGCGGCAGGTTGCACTTCTCGAGCAGCTTCGACTCGCCATGCTTGGAAGCGTGGGTCATGGTACAGATGATGTTCTCGGCACCGGCCACCAGGTCCATCGCCCCCCCCATGCCCTTGATCAGCTTGCCGGGGATCATCCAGGACGCGATGTTGCCATGCTGATCGACCTCGAAGGCGCCCAGCACGGTCAGGTCCACATGCCCCCCCCGGATCATGGCAAAGGACTCCGCGGAGGAGAAGATCGCGGCACCGGGACGGGCGGTGACGGTCTCCTTGCCGGCGTTGATCATGTCGGGGTCGAGTTCCGCCTCGGTGGGATAGCGGCCCATGCCGAGCAGGCCATTCTCGGACTGCAGCATGACGTCGATGCCTTCGGGGATATAGTTGGCGACCAGGGTCGGAATGCCGATGCCCAGGTTGACGTAGAAGCCGTCTTCGAGTTCGCGCGCCACGCGCTGTGCCATCTGTTCGCGAGTGAGTGCCATCGTGTTGCCTCTTGTGTTCGGTGGAGAAGCGAGCGTTGCAAGCGCCGGCGGTGGTCGCCGGCCATCACGGGAGGACGCGGTGTTCAGCCCTCGCGCACGGTGCGCCTCTCGATGCGCTTCTCGAAGGTGCCCTGGATGATACGGTCGACATAGATGCCCGGGGTATGGATCTGATCGGGACGCAACTCCCCCGGCTCGACGATCTCTTCCACTTCCACGACGGTGATCCTGCCGGCGGTGGCCGCCATCGGGTTGAAGTTCTGGGCGGTGTCACGGTAGACGACGTTGCCGTAGCGGTCGGCCTTCCACCCCTTGACAATGGCGAAGTCGCCGACGACCGACTCCTCGAGGATGTAGTGGCGCCCGTTGAATTCGCGTACTTCCTTGCCCTCGCCGATCGGGGTGCCATAGCCGGTGGCCGTGTAGAAGGCCGGGATGCCGGCGCCGCCGGCGCGCATCTTCTCGGCCAGGGTGCCTTGAGGGGTGAGCACCACCTCGAGCTCGCCGTCGAGCATCTGCCGCTCGAACAGGGCGTTCTCGCCCACGTAGGAGGCATAGATCCGGCTGATCTGGCGGTCCTCCAGCAGCAGGCCGAGGCCGAAACCGTCGACACCGCAGTTGTTGGAGTAGACCGTCAGGTCCTTGACGCCGCGACGCTTGATCTCGGCGATCAGGTTCTCGGGAATGCCGCAGAGCCCGAAGCCGCCGGCGATCACGGTCATGCCGCTCTCGATGCCGGCCATGGCCTCTTCATGGGAGTACACGCGCTTGTCGAATCCGGACATAGGGGCCTCACTGGTTTGGATGATGATGCGGGACGTCGTCGTCCTGCCCGTTATGAGGGTAGTCGACGGATGGCCTCAGTGTTGCGCCTGGTCATATATTTGTTAAGTTTGTTTTTCTTATCGATTATTTTATAATCTCAATAAATTGCGCCTGGTAGCATGCCATGACCGTCAAACAGCTCCGCGCCTTTCTCGCCGTGGCCCAGACCCTTAGCTTCACCCAGGCCTGCGAGCACCTGCATCTGTCCCAGCCCGCGTTGAGCCTGGCGATAAAGGGGCTGGAGGAGTCCCTCGGCGGGCGCCTGCTGATCCGCACCACCCGCAGTGTCCGTCTCACCCCGGAAGGAGAGTCCCTGGTGCCCCTGGCCAAGCGCCTGCTGGCCGAGTGGGACAACACCGAGGACCTGCTGCGCCAGCGCTTCACCCTGCAGTTGGGCCGGGTGGCCCTGGCCGCCATGCCCTCTTTCGCCTGCAACCAGCTGCCGACGGCGCTGATGGCCTTCCGCCACCGCCACCCGCGGATCAAGGTGACGGTGCATGACGTGATTAACGAGCAGGTGATCGACATGGTGCGCCATGGTCGAGTGGAGCTGGGTATCGCCTTCGCGCCGGAAGCCAGCGGGGGACTCGCCTTCACGCCACTGTTCGAAGACCGCTTCGTGGCGGTGGTACCAGCGGATTCACCGCTGGCCGAAGCGACATCGGTGCGCTGGGCCGAGTTGCTGCGTTACGACTTCATCACCCTGCAGCGCCCCTCCATGGTGCGACTGCTGCTGGAGCATGAACTGGCGGCCCAGGGCATCGAGCTGCCGGTCGCCTTCGAGAGCCATCAGCTGGTGACCGTGGGGCGCATGGTGGCCAGTGGCCTGGGGGTCAGCGCCGTCCCCGCCCTGTGCCGCCAGCAGATGCACGAGTTGGGCGGTCGCTGCCTGCCACTCACCGCCCCGGTGATCGCCCGCCCGGTGGGCGTGCTGACGACCGCCGGCCAGGAGCTGTCGGTGGCCGCCCAGGCGCTGCAGGAGGTACTCGCCGACACCCTGGCGCCAACTGCTACGTTTAGGGAGTAAGGACAGCGAAATCATGAAGGAAACACTGAATAAATCGGCGAGCGGGATGAAGCACAAGGCGCACGGAGCGCAGAAACCGGAGCCTATGGGGTATAGGTGAGGACTTCGAGCACCGCGCAACGCAGTGATTCGCCCGCGCAGACATTTATGCAGCGTTTCCCGAGGAGGCGACCATGGCCACTCCTCTGTGGCGGCCGGCCCCCCAGCGCCGCGAAGCCAGCCAGCTGGCCACCTTCATGCACGAACTCGCCGCCGACACGGGCCTCTCCTTAGACGAATACGCCGACCTGCACGCCTGGAGCCTGGCGAATCCGCAGGCCTTCTGGTCGCGGATCTGGACACTGGGCGCGATCGGCGAACCGGGGCAGCGGGTGCTGGAGCACGCGGACGCCATGCCCGGGGCGCGCTGGTTTCCCGAAGCGCGGCTCAACTTCGCCGCCAACCTGCTGCGCCGTCGCGACGCCACCCCGGCGCTTATCGCCTGCGACGAGCGGGGGCGCCGCCAGGAACTCGGCCACGCCGCGCTCCAGGCCCGCGTGGCCCGCCTGGCCCGGGCCCTGCGTGACAGCGGAGTGGCGGCCGGTGATCGGGTAGCCGGCCTGGTCCCCAACAGCGAACACGCGGTGATCGCCATGCTGGCCGCCGCCAGCCTCGGCGCCGTGTGGTCCTCCTGCTCGCCGGATTTCGGCGTCCAGGGGGTGCTCGACCGCTTCGGCCAGATCGAACCCAAGGTACTGATCTGTGGCGACGGCTATCACTGGAACGGCAAGGTGATCGTCCTCCACGATCGCCTGAAGGAACTCGCGTGCCGGCTACCGACACTCGAGCGGCTGGTGCTCTTCCCCTTCCTGGACCCCGAGTCCCCGCCCGAGACCCATGGCATCGACAAGGCGGTGGCCTGGGACGACTACCTGCATCCCGACAGCGAGCCGCTCGACGTCGTCGAACTGCCCTTCGACCATCCGCTCTACATCCTCTACTCCTCCGGCACCACCGGCAAGCCCAAGTGCATCGTCCACGGTGCCGGCGGCACCCTGCTGCAGCACCTCAAGGAGCACCGCCTGCACTGCGACCTGGGCGAGCGCGACGTGCTCTTCTACTACACCACCTGCGGCTGGATGATGTGGAACTGGCTGGTTTCGGGACTGGCCTCCGGCGCCACCCTGGTACTCTACGACGGCTCCCCCTTCGCCCCCGACCCGGCCGCCCTGTGGCGGCTCACCGAACGCGAGGGCGTGACCTGCTTCGGCACCAGTGCCCGTTACCTCACCACCTGCGCCAAGGAGGGCCTGCGCCCGGGCCGCGATCACGACCTCTCGGCCCTGAGGACGCTGCTCTCCACCGGCTCGGCGCTGCCCCACGAGACCTTCGACTACGTCTACCGGGCGATCAAGGAGGACCTGCTGCTGGCCTCCATCTCCGGTGGCACCGACATCGTCTCCTGCTTCGCCCTGGGGTGCCCGATCCGTCCCGTCTACCGCGGCCAGTTGCAGTGCCTGGGCCTGGGCATGGCGGTGACGGTCTACGACGACAGCGGCAGGCCCTGCGCCATCGGCGAGAAGGGCGAACTGGTCTGTACCCGCCCCTTCCCCTCCATGCCGCTCGGCTTCTGGAACGACCCGGATGGCCGGCGCTACCACGCCGCCTACTTCGACCGCTTCCCCGGGGTCTGGGCCCATGGCGACTATGCCGAGCTCACCGCCGAGGGCGGGCTGATCATCCACGGTCGCGCCGATACCGTGCTCAACCCCGGCGGCGTGCGCATCGGCACCGCCGAGATCTACCGGCAGGTGGAGAAGGTCGACGAGGTACTGGAGTCGCTGTGCATCGGCCAGGAGTGGCAGGACGACGTGCGCGTGGTGCTCTTCGTCCGCCTGCGCGACGGCCTGGTCCTTGACGATGCCCTGCGCCAGCGCATCCGTGACACGCTCCGCACCCACGCCTCGCCGCGCCATGTGCCGGCCAGGATCCTCCAGGTGGATGACCTGCCACGCACCCGTTCCGGCAAACTGATGGAGGTGGCGGTACGCGACGCCGTCCATGGCCGGCCGGTGGCCAACCCCGAGGCGCTCGCCAACCCTGCGGCCCTGGCCCAGTTCGAGGACCTGCCGGAACTGCGAGAGTAACTGGCCCGCCTTGCCTGTCGCTCGCCCCCGACCGCCGTCGCCTGGCAGGGCAATCCTATCCCTGTGCTCCCCTGCCGATGGCTGGGCAGCGCGGGCGCCATGCAGTAGGATTAGCCGGCTCGGCACCCCGCGGGTGCTCACGGACACACACAGCCAGCGCACTTGGCACTTAAGGAGAGCGCATGCCGTTTCTCAAGGGGCTCGTCAGCCTCTTGCTGCTGACCCTGACCACCCTGTTCTGGGGTATCCCGCTCATCGTGCTGACCCTGGTCAAGCTGATCACCCCCGGGCGCCACCTGCGCCGCCTGGTGCTGAAGGGCCTCAACGAGGTGGCGCTCAACTGGGTGGGCTCCAACCTCTGGTGGATGCGCCGCTGGCTCAACCCCAGGCTCGCCATCCGCCTTCCCGAGGGGCTCTCACGCGAGCAGTGGTGGCTGGTGCTCTCCAATCATCGCAGCTGGACCGATATCTTCCTGCTGTTCTTCGCCCTGCATCGTCGCATCCCCATGCCCCACTTCTTCGTCAAGCGCCAGCTGATCTGGGTGCCCATCGTCGGCCTGGCGTTCTGGGCCATGGAGTTCCCCATGCTGCGGCGCCTGAGTCGCGACCAGCGCGAACGCCATCCCCATCTGGCACGCCGCGACCGGGAGGCCACTGCACGCATGTGCGAACGAGCCCGGGAACGGCCCATCGCCATCTACAACTTCGTCGAGGGCACCCGCTTCACCCCCGCCAAGCATGCCGCCCAGGGCTCCCCCTACCGCCACCTGCTGCGGCCACGGGCCGGCGGCATCGCCCAGGTACTGGGCCTGCTCGGCGATCAGCTCGGTGGTATCCTCGACGTGACCCTGCATTACACCAACCCGCACCCCACCTTCTGGGGCTATCTCTGCGGGCAGGAAGGGCCGGTGACCCTGATCGCCAGGCGCCTGGAGGTTCCCGACTGGATGGTGGCAGGCGACTATCACGACGACCCGGACTACAAGGAACGCTTCCACTCATGGCTGAACGCCCTGTGGCAGGAAAAGGACGCCTCGCTCTCGCACTGACCCTGATCGTACTGCTACTGGCCGGCTGCGCCGGTCGCGCTGGCGAGGTGCAGCGCAGCAGCGATCCCGGCACGGCCGGACACTGGGTCACGGTGCAGCGCGGTGACACCCTGGGTCAGCTCGCCCGGCGTGGCGGCGTGCCGCTCGAGCGGTTGCAGCGCTTCAACCCGGGTGTCGACTCCCGCCGGCTGGCCGTGGGCCAGCGGCTGCTGATGCCGACCCACCAGGAGCGCGCCCCCTCCGGCGGCCCGTATCGCTACCAGATCCGTCCCGGCGACACCTACGCCGGCATTGCCCGGCGTTTCAACACCCGGGCCTCACGCCTCCAGGCCGCCAACCCGGGGGTGGAGCCCACCGCCCTGCGGATTGGTCAGATCATCCAGGTACCGCTTACCGGCAGTGCCACGCGCACCCCCTCTCGCTCCGTGGCCAGCAGCGGTGGCAATGGCGCGAACCGCAGCGGCGGTGGCAGCCCCCCGCCTCGGGCCCGTCTCCCTGACCCCGGCGACCTGCCCGCCTCGGCCCGCAACTGGCCCTGGCCGTTGGCCGACTACCGCCTCGTGCGCCGCTTCGGCGCCGACGGCCGCGGCACCCTGCAGCCGATGCTGCTGGCCACCGAGCGCGGCGCCCGGGCCAGGTCGGTGGCCGACGGCGAGGTCCGCTTCGCCGACAGCATGCGCCAGCTCGGCCAGGTGGTGATCGTCCATCACGCCGACAACCTGCAGAGCGTCTATGCGCTGTGCGAACGGCCGTTGGTAGCCAACGGTGACCGGGTCAGCCGGGGCGACGAGGTGTGCGAGGTCGGCTACAGCAACGCCACCGAGCGCTTTGACCTGCTCTTCGACCTGCGCCACGGCGGCAAGCCCATCGATCCGCGCCGCGTGCTGCGCTGACCGACCGGCCTGGCGTCATCGCCTGGTCACGCCACCGACGCCGGGCTGTCATCCTCGTGCGCCATCCTCGATCCCTGACGGGACCCCTGACGGGCCCGCGACAGGACGAGGAGTATCATGCGCATCTGTCTGGTCAGCGAGACCTGGTCCCCCGACATCAACGGCGTCGCCCACACCCTGGAGCAACTCGGCGGCGAGCTGCAACGCCGAGGCCATGCCCTGCAGCTGATCCGTCCCCGCCCGATCTCGGCGCACCCGCTCCGGGCCGAGGGCGTGGAGGCCGAGCTACGGGTGCGGGCCGTCCCCGTACCGGGCTATCGCGAGGTTCGCCTCGGCCTGCCGGCCACCCGGGCCATCGTGCGGCTATGGCGCCGGCAGCGACCCGAGGTCGTCTACCTGGCGACTCAGGGGCCGCTCGGCTGGTCGGCCATGCGGGCGGCCCGCCTGCTGTCAATCCCGGTGGTCGGCGGCTGGCACACCAACTTCGACCACTACTGCCGCGACTACGGCCTCCCCTGGCTGGCACCGCTGGTCACCCGGCGGCTGCGCACCTTCCACAACCGCTGCGCCGCCACCCTGGTGCCGACCCGACGGCAGGCCGGCGATCTCACCGCCAGGGGGTTCGAGAACCTGCGGGTGATGGGCCGTGGCATCGACGGCGAGCGCTTCTCGCCGGCGCACCGCGATCCCGGGCTGCGTCGCCACTGGGGCAGCGACGAACATCGCCCGGTGGCGCTGCACGTCGGACGCCTGGCGCCGGAGAAGAACCTCGACCTGCTGCGCGAGACCTTCCTCGCCATGCTCGATGCCCGGCCGGGCCTGACCCTGGTCGTGGTCGGCGACGGCCCCGGCCGCCCGGCCCTGCAGCGAGCGCTGCCCGGCGCCCACTTCACCGGCTTCATCGAACCCGAGGCCCTGGTGCGCCACTACGCGAGTGCCGATCTCTTCGTCTTCCCCTCGATCTCGGAGACCTGGGGCAACGTGGTGGCGGAGGCCATGGCCAGCGGCCTCGCCGTGGTGGCCTTCCGCCACGCCGCCGGCGCCGAGCTGATCGACGACGACGTCAACGGGGTGAGCCTGCCGGTCGGCGACGCGGCGGGCTTCCGCGATGCCGCCGTCCGCCTGTGCCAGCAGCCCGCCCGCTATGCGCGGCTGGGACGCACCGCCCGCCACCGGGCCCTGCAGTACGACTGGTCGTCGATCGCCGACGACTTCCTCAGCGCCCTGACCCAAGCCCGGGAGGTTGCCCATGAAGCCACGCCCCCCTGCCGTGTTTGAACGCCTCGACCTGCTCGAGTGGCGGCTCTGTCATCGCCTGGCTCGCCTCAGCCTGCACCGCCCGTGGCTGGCCACCCTGCGCCTGGCCAGCAAGCTCGGCGACTGGCCGGCATGGGTGGCACTGATCCTGATCCAGCCGCTGCTGCACGGGCAACGAGGTGGGTGGCTGATGGCCCAGTACACCGTCACCGCCCTGGCCGCCATCAGCGTCTATCGATGGCTCAAGACCCGACTGTGCCGGGAACGCCCCTTCATCACCTTCCGGCACACCATCGCCTGTACCGAGCCGGCCCGGGATCGCTACAGCTTTCCCAGCGGCCACACCATGCACGCGGTGCTGTTCTGCACCCTCACGGCCGCCCATGCGCCCTGGGTGCTGCCCGTGATCGTGCCGCTGGCGCTGCTGATCGCCGTCTCCCGGGTCGGTCTCGGCCTGCACTACTTCAGTGACGTCGCCGCCGGGGCGCTGATCGGCTATGGCTTCGCCCTGGCGAGCCTGCACCTCGCCGCCTGAGCCCGTCGATTGGCGGCCGGCCCCGGCCCGTGGCATGCTGGCGGCATGATCGTCTGCCCCCCCGGCGGCGAGACGCTCCTCGCCGATCCCCTTCTCATGCGTTTCGATGCCCTGCTCGGCGAACCCGCAGCCGGCCAGGCGCTGGCGAGTCTCGACCGCGAGCTCGACTGGCAGCGACCACGGCTGCGCCTCTACGGCCGCGAGCACCCGATTCCCCGCCGCCAGGTGTGGATGGGATCCGACGACGCCCGCTACCGCTATTCGGGCCGGGACTTCGCCCCCGTTCCCTGGCATCCCGAGGTCGCCCGGATCCGCGACGCCGTGATCGCCCGCCTGGTCCTGGCCGGCATCGGCGCCGACTTCAACAGCGTGCTGCTCAACCGCTACGCCGATGGTGACGAGCGCATGGGCTGGCACAGCGACGACGAGCCTGAGCTCGGCCCCGACCCGCTGATCGCCGCGGTGAGCCTGGGCGCCGAACGCCCGCTGCGCTATCGCTGGAAGCACGGTGAACACGAGCCATTCAACGCCTGGCTGCCTCACGACAGCCTGCTGCTGATGGGGTCAGGGGTGCAGCGGGAGCTGCAGCATGCGCTGCTGCCCCGGCGGATGCCGGGGCTAAGGATCAGCCTCACCTTTCGCCACATCGCTTCCTGAACCTCGGCCCTGGCCCATCACCGGCACCTGGCGGTAGAGGCCCCACAGGACCACCAGCAACAGGCCATAGACCAGCCCCCCCGCCGGGTAGGCGAGGAAACTGTAGGTCAGCCCGAAGCCGAGGAAGGCCGCCGGCAGCAGTACGCCCGCCATCGCCAGGGCACGGCGCTCCCGCGACGCACTGCGTAGCCCCCCGGCGAACAGCCCCAACGGCACCAGGTAGAACGCCAGCAGGGAGACCAGCCCCGGCAGCCCACGCTTCGCCCAGGCGTCGAGCAGGTCATTATGGGCGTGCCAGTAGCGCCCCAGCGAGGGGGCCTGGAGGCCGGCCAGGCTCCGCAGGCGCATCTCCTGCCGATAGCCGCGGGCCCCCCAGCCGGCCAGCGGGCGGTCGGCAATCAGGTGCGCGGCCCCCTTCCACATCTCGAGCCGGGCGCTCACCGAGGTCATCTCCGGGTCGCCGGCCAGGTACTGCCCCAGGCTGTCCACGGCATTGTCGACGCGTCGTTCGACGCCGGTCTGCGGGGTGGCGTAGAGTCCCGCCAGCAACACGACCAGCAGCCCCACCCCGGCCAGCCGCCAGTGCAGCGCCAACCGTGGGCCATAGCCGCGGTAGAGCACCCAGAGCACCAGCAGCAGTCCGATCCAGCCGCCCCGCGAGCCGGAGAGTGCCGAGGTCACGAGCCCGGCCAGCCCCCCCGCAGCGAGCAGCAGCATCCAGCGCCGGCGCTCGTCACGACCGTAGGCCCAGCACAGCCCGGCCAGACAGATCAGGCCGGCGAGCAGGCCCAGGTTGCCGAACAGGATGGCATGCAGCGGCTCGTGCCCGTCGGCCCGCCTGATGCCCTCGACGAGCCGCTGCCACACCGCCCACCCGCCGGTGGCCAGGCTACCCACGGCGAACCCGCCCCACAGCCAGGCCGACGACACCCGAAGCCGCGACAGCGCCACCAGCGCCGCCACGGCCAGCCATACCGGTGCGGCTTCCTTCAGCCCCCGGAGCCCTTCACCGTGCCAGGGCCCGGCGATCACCCAGCCCAGCCCATAGAGCAACAGCGCCGCCATGACCCAGAGATCCCCGCGCCGCGGAAAGGACAGCGGCGAGCGCTCGACCGGGGCCAGGGCGGCCAGCACGAGCAACGGCGGCACGACGGCCAGCATCCACCACGGCAGGACGAGAAACCCGACCCCGAAAAACGCCAGTGCCATGCCCGCGAGGCGGGCATGGCACTGGTCCTGCCGATCCTGCGTCAACCGGGCGAGCTGTCCCGGTACTGCTCGATGCTGTCCGTCGTCGATCATGACCCCTGTTCGTCCGCTGAATGGTTTGCCGTCCCGGGCCGCCCGGAAGCTGTCACCGTCCTGGCAACCGCTGGGCGCCCGTCGAACCTCTTCCGACCATCATAGACGACCGAAGTTGCCCCGATGCACGGGACGGCACACCCGTGAGCCCGGACGCCTCACTCCACGGTCACCGACTTCGCCAGGTTGCGGGGCTGGTCGACGTCGGTGCCGCGTACCACTGCCACATGGTAGGCGAACAGTTGCAGCGGCACGGTGTAGACGATCGGCGCCAGGTACTGGCAGCACGCAGGCACGCTGACCACCGTCTGCCCCGCCTCGGCGCGAATCCCTGCATCGGGGTCGGCGAACACCAACAGCCGGCCGTCACGGGCTCGCACCTCCTGCAGGTTGGAACGCAGCTTCTCCAGTTGCGGCGACATCGGCGCCACCGCCACCACCGGCATCCGCTCGTCGATCAGCGCGAGCGGGCCGTGCTTGAGCTCGCCGGCGGCATACGCCTCGGCGTGAATATAGGAGATCTCCTTGAGCTTGAGCGCTCCCTCCAGGGCGATGGGCATCTGATTGCCGCGTCCCAGGAAGAGCGCGTGCCGGCTGTCGGCATAACGATCGGCGAGCCGGGCGATCTCCGCATCCAATGCCAGGGTATCGCCCAGCAGGGTCGGCAGGTAACGCAGCCGACGCACCAGGCGAGCGGTAAGGCCGGGGTCGCCGCCGCGCACCTGGCGTAGCGCCAGGGTGACCAGCATCAGGGCGGTGAGCTGGGTGGTAAAGGCCTTGGTCGAGGCCACGCCGATCTCCGGCCCGGCGTGGGTCATCAACGCCAGGTCGGATTCGCGCACCAGCGAGCTGCCGGGCACGTTGCAGACCGCCAGGCTGCCGGCATAGGCCCGCTCGCCCCGCCGGCCGCCGGCATGGCGCAGGGCGGCCAGGGTGTCGGCGGTCTCGCCGGACTGCGACAGCGTCAGGAACAGGGTGCCCGGCGGAGCCACCACCTCCCGGTAGCGGTACTCCGAGGCCACCTCCACCTGGCAGGGCACCCCGGCCAGCTCCTCGAGCCAGTAGCGGGCCACCAGGCCGGCATGGTAGCTGGTGCCGCAGGCGACGATATGCACCTGGCGCGTGGCCGCCAGCAATCGCTCGGCGTCTGGGCCCAGCGCGCCGACGAGCACCCGGTCGTCGGCCAGGCGCCCCTCCAGGGCATTGGCCACCGCGACCGGCTGTTCGTGGATCTCCTTGAGCATGTAGTGGGCGAACTCGCCCTTGCCCACCACCTGGTCGCCGTGTTCATGGCGCGCCACGGGGCGACTCACCAACCGCCGGTCTCCCTCCGGGGAGCGCGCCTGCACCTCCCAGCCGCTACGGGTGGCGATCACCAGGTCACCATCCTCCAGGTAAACGAAACGATCGGTGACCGACAGCAGGGCCAGGGGATCGGAGCCCAGATAGTGACCGTGCTCGCCGATGCCCAGCACCAGGGGACTGCCCTGCCGCGCCCCGATCACCCGGTCGGGCTCGTCGGCGTGGATCACGCCGAGGGCATAGGCCCCCTCGAGGACCTGCATCGACCGCTCGACGGCGTCCCGCAGCCCAAGGCCGCCGCGCATCTCGCGCTCGATCAGGTGGGCGATCACCTCGGTGTCGGTCTGCGAGACGAAGACGTAGCCATCGGCCTCCAGTTCGGCCTGCAACACCCGATGGTTCTCGATGATGCCGTTGTGCACCACGGCGATGCGCCCCGAGACATGGGGATGGGCATTGTCCTGGCTGGGCCGGCCATGGGTGGCCCAGCGGGTATGGGCCACCCCGGTCATGCCGACCAGGGGCGCACCGGCGAGGACGGCCTCCAGGGCCGCCACCTTGCCCACCTCGCGCGCGCGGCCGAGCTGGCCGGCTCGCTCCACCAGGGCGACCCCGGCGGAGTCGTAGCCCCGGTACTCGAGACGCTTCAGGCCTTCCATCAGAACGGGCAGGACATTGTCCGACCCCACGGCTGCAACGATGCCACACATGTTGGCTCCTCCTTGAACGGCGCCCCGGCGATCCGGGGCGTGATGCGGTTGTCGAGATGACGTGCTCGGGGCCGTCATGGCGTCCCGTCCGGTTGCGCCACAGCAGCCGCCTCGGGCTACCCTTGTCGCTCCATGGCCGGACGCAGCGGGGTGACCGGCGCCGGTGGCCGCGTCGAGGCTGCCACGCTCCTCTTCTCCAGCCATACCAGATCGACGATCTCGCCCTCGGGCCGGTAGGCGGTCGGTGCCTCCAGCAACAGCTCGCGGAGCTCGTCGTGGCGGAAGGCCCGGCAGGCCTGGAAGAGCCGCTCGAGGAACCCTTCCAGCCGCGGCCACTCCCAGTACCCCTCGCGGGCGGTCATGATGCGGGGGTGCGAGGTGGGAGCGACGTCGTCGCCCACCAGCAGTTCCTCGAAGAGCTTCTCCCCGGGGCGCAGACCGCGGCAGGTGATGGCGATGTCACCATCGGGATGACGCTCGTCACGCACCCGGAGCCCCGAGAGTCGGACCATCTGGCGCGCCAGTTCGGCGATCTTCACCGGTTCTCCCATGTCGAGCACGAAGACATCACCGCCGCGCGCCATGGCACCGGCCTGGATCACCAGCTGGGCGGCCTCGGGAATGGTCATGAAATAACGGGTGATCTCGGGATGGGTCAGGGTGATCGGGCCGCCGGCCTGGATCTGGCGACGGAACAGCGGCACCACGGAGCCACTGGAACCGAGCACGTTGCCGAAGCGCACCATGCAGAACCGGGTCTGGCGCTGGTGACCGGCCAGGGCCTGGCACACCAGTTCGGCGAGACGCTTGCTCGCCCCCATCACGTTGGTGGGACGTACCGCCTTGTCGGTGGAGACCAGTACGAAGGTCTCGACCCCGGCGGCGATGGCGGCACGTGCGGTCTCGAGAGTCCCGAAAATGTTGTTGCGGATCCCCTCCACCACGTTGTGCTCGACCATCGGCACATGCTTGTAGGCCGCGGCGTGATAGACGGTCTCGACGGCGAAGGCCTTCATCACCGTCTCCAGGCGCGACCGGTGCTGCACCGAGCCGAGCAGCGCCTTGACGCACACCTCGAGCCCCTCGGCCTCGGCGATCTGGTGGAGCTCCTGCTCGATGCGGTAGAGGCTGAACTCCGAGAGGTCCAGCAGCAGCAGGCGTGCGGGACCGTGGCGCACGATCTGGCGACACAGCTCAGAGCCGATCGAGCCCCCGGCGCCGGTGACCATGACCACCTTGCCGCGGATGTTGGCGTCCATCAGCGCGGGATTGGGCGGCACCGGATCGCGCCCCAGCAGGTCCTCCACCGCCACGTCGCGCACTTCGCTGATGCGGGACCGGCCGCTCACCATGTCGGCCACGCCGGGAATGGTCTGCACCGGAAAGCCCTGAGGCTCGAGGTCGGCGAGGATCTCTCGGCGACGCTCGCGGCTGACGCTGGGGATCGCCAGCAGCACCCGCTCGGCGCCGTAGGTGTCCGCCAGATAGCCGAGCTGGCGGGGCGGATAGACCTTGAGCCCTTCGATGAAGGTGTTCTGCACGGCGTTGGCGTCGTCGACGAAGGCGATCGGCAGGTACTCCTGGCCATGGCGCAGCGATACCGCCAGCTGGCGACCGGCCGCGCCGGCGCCGTAGATCACCACCCGCGACTTGTGGCGGATCTGGTTGCGCAGGTAGATCGCCCGCAGCCCGAAGCGCACCCCACCGATGGTCATCAGCGCCAGCATGGCGTAGATGAAGGGCACCGAGCGGGGAATGCCCAGTGCGAACAGGTAGCTGGCCAACGGCAGCGACAGCGCCGAGACGCTGACGCCGATGAACACCGCGCGGATCGCCTTGTGGCTCATGTAGCGGATCACCGCCCGGTAGAAGCCGAGCCGGATGAAGATCACCAGGCTCAGCGGGATCATCACCAGCAGGGCCGCCCAGGTGCGCGCCTCACCCAACGGCGCCCAGTCCTCGAGTCGCAGCAGCATCGCCAGCAGGAAGCTCAAGGCGATCAGTGCACAGTCCACCGCTAGCTGGATGGTGCGCTTTCGCTTGCGCGGCAGGCGAAACAGGGGGTGCAGCAGGTCTCTCATGATTGTCTCTCCGTGACGGGGCGGGGCCCGATGCCCCTGCCCGGCGCTGTCTCATTCCCGGCCGCAGGCGCGCCTCATCACCTCGTCCAGCACCGTGCAGGTCCTGTCGATCTCGGCCTCGGTCAGGGTGGGGTGGCAGAGGAACATCAGGCTGGTCTCGCCGAGCTCGCGAGCCACCGGCAGTGCCCGTGCCGGCCGCCAGCCGGTGTCGTCGAAGGCCTTCTCGCGATACACCTCGGAGCAGGAACCCGAGAAGCACGGCACGCCGCGGGCCACGATCTCGGCGATAATGCGGTCCCGGCTCCAGCCCGGCGCGAGCCGCGCCGGCTCGACGAAGACATAGGCCTTGTAGGCGGCGTGCTCGATATGCCCGGGTACCGCCGGCACGCGTAGCGCCGGGCACCCCCGCGCGGCCTGCCAGATGCGCCCGGCGTTGGCCCGGCGGGCGGCCGTCCAGGCCGGCATTCGCGTGAGCTGGATCCGGCCGATGGCGGCCTGCATCTCGGTCATGCGCCAGTTGGTGCCGAAGCTCTCGTGCAGCCAACGGAATCCCGGCGGGTGCTCGCGTTCGTACACCGCCTCCCAGCTCTTGCCGTGGTCCTTGTAGGCCCACAGGCGCTGCCACAACGCCCGGTCGCTGGTGGTGACCATCCCGCCCTCGCCGCCGGTGGTCATGATCTTGTCCTGACAGAACGACCAGCAGCCCACATGGCCCAGGCCGCCCACGCTGCGGCCGCGGTAGCGCGCCCCATGGGCCTGGGCGCAGTCCTCGATGACGTACAGGCCATGTCGCTCGGCCAGCGCCATCAGGGCGTCCATCTCGCACGGCCAGCCGGCCAGGTGGACGGCGAGGATCGCACGAGTCTTCGGGGTGAGCTTCGCGGCCACGCTCTCGGCGGTGATGTCCTGGGTGTCGCGATCGACGTCGGCGAACACCGGCACCGCCCCGGCGGTGACGATGCTCGAGGCCGAGGCGAGGAAGGTGCGTGAGGTGACGATCACCTCGTCGCGTCCTGCCCCCTCGCCTTCGCCGATGCCCAGCCCCTTGAGCGCCAGGTCCAGGGCGGTGGTGCCGTTGGCGACGGCGACGGCATAGTCGGCATCGGCGAAACGGGCGAACTCGCGCTCGAAGTCGCGGCCTTCCCGGCCGGTCCAGTAGTTCACCTTGTTGGAGCGCAGCACGCCGGCGACGGCATCGGCCTCCTCCTCGGTGAAGGAGGGCCAGGGAGAAAAGGGTCCGTTGAGCATCATGAGCTTCCTTGTGATGACGCCAGGCCGAGCCGCCGTCTGCCGACGGCCCGGTCGTCCCTGGCGGTGGTGTTCTCCTGGGCGAGCGGGCGGGCCGGCACCCCGCCCACGGTGAGACCATCGGCGATGTCGGCGACCACGGCGGCCCCGGCCCCCACCATCACCCCCTCGCCGATCGTCACGCCCTGCCTCACCGAGGCGCCCACGCCGATCCAGCTGCCGCGACCGACCGCGACGTCACCCGCCACGTTGGCCCCCGGGGCCACGTGCACGCAGGGTCCGCAGCGGCAGTCGTGGCCGACGGTCGCGCTGGTGTTGACGATGGCGCCCATGCCCAGGTCGGCGAAGGCGTTGATCACCGCGCCGGCGACCACCACCGAGCCGGCTCCAAGGCGCGCCAGCGGGCTGACCGTGGCCCGCGGATGCACCAGGGTGGCGAGTCGCGCATCGGCATCGACCAGGACCTCGAGCTTGGCCTGGCGCACGGCATTGTTCCCGACGGCCACCACCACGCCGTCGAACCGCGACAGCTCGGTCAGCAGCGCCTCCATGCCACCGCGCACCGGCCAGTGTTCGAGGCGCGGCTTGTCGGGCCAGGCATCGTCGTAGAAGGTCACCTCCCGCCAGCCGCCCTGCATGGCGATGTCGGCCACTACCTTGCCGTGGCCGCTGGCGCCGAAGATGGCCAGATGTCCACGGCTACCCACCACGACCTCCCCGGAAGCGGGGCATGGCGACATCGCCGGCATGGGCGATGCCCTCACGCACCACCACCTTCTTCACCGTGAGCAGCAGGATGCGCAGGTCGAGCCCCAGCGAGCGGTGATCCACGTACCACACGTCCAGGTCGAACTTCTCGTCCCAGGTCAGGGCATTGCGCCCGTTGACCTGGGCCCAGCCGGTGACCCCGGGGCGCACCTCGTGGCGGCGGAACTGGTGGGCGTCGTAGAGCGGCAGGTACTCCATCAGCAGCGGCCGCGGCCCCACCAGGCTCATGTCGCCGCGCAGCACGTTCCACAACTCCGGCAGTTCGTCGAGACTGCTGGCCCGCAGCCAGCGCCCGACGCGGGTCATGCGCTCCTCGTTGGGCAAGGGATTGCCCCGGGCATCGAAGGCCTCACGCATGGTGCGGAACTTGATCATGCGGAACGGCCGGCCATTGAGGCCGGGACGCGTCTGGCGGAACAGTACCGGCGAGCCGAGCCCGAGCCGCACCAGCAGGGCCACCACCACCAGCAGCGGCGAGAGCAGCACCAGGGCGACCAGGGCCCCGAGGATATCGAGCAGTCGTTTCATCGCGTTTCTTCCATGACGTCGTTCATCACGCCGGCCAGCCGGCCGGCCAGGATCCGGTAGTCGTAGGCGGCCTCCATGTGCTCTCGTCCGGCACGCCCCAGCGCCTCGCGTTCCTCGGCCGGCAATGCCGCCAGGGCGAGGATCGCCTCGGCCAGGGCCGCCGGATCCTCCGGCGGCACCGTGAGGCCGGCCCCGGCATCGGCGACCGGGTCGTTGACTGCGCCGGAGGCGATGATCACCGGGCGCGCCGCGGCCATGTAGTCGAACAGCTTGTTCATGCTGATACCGAAGCGGTAGAGCTTGGGCAGGTCACGCACCGTGATCACGAAGGCGTCGGCCTCCCGCGCCAGCTGCGGGATCTCGCGCTTGGGTACCGGTGGCTCAAAGCGCACCCAGCGCCCGTCGAGGGCGAGCTCGGTGGCCTGGCGCTGCAGCGCCTCCTTGGCCGGACCCTCGCCGATCAGGCGCAACTGCACGGGAACCGCCTCACCGTTTCGCTCGCAGGCGTCTCGCACTCGCCCCATGGCGGCGATCAACACCTCGAGACCGTTGGCCTCGCCGTGGCCACCGAAGTACATCAGCGACAGCGGCATTTCCGGCGGTCGCATCGGTGGCGGCGCGGGGGCCGGGTAGTCGTCCAGGTCGACCCCGTTGGAGAGCCATATCACCCGCTCGGCCGGCACGCCCTGGGGGACGAGGTAATCCTGTGCCCGGGGCAGCAGCGTCAACACGCGCCGGGCACGGCGGTAGAGGAAGGTCTCGAGCCCACGCAGCGCCCGGGTCATCGCCCCCCTCTCGCGCAGCCGCCCCATGTCGATCAGGGTCTGTGGCCAGAGGTCCCGCACCTCGAAGACGAAGGGCACCCCGTGGCGCCTGGCCAGCCACCAGCCGGCCACGGCGGCGAAGGGGTGGACGCTCGAGCCGATGATCAGGTCGGGGCGCTCGAGATCGGCAAGGCGCCCGGGACGCACCGCCTGCAGCGCGTACTCGAGCATGCTCTTCATGCGCCCGCCGCCGTTGCCGCGGTAGCTCGAGGTGCGCAGCCACAGGAAGGGCACCCCGTCGTGGGTCTCCCGCCGTGCCGGCTCGCCGTCGTCCAGGCGCTGGTGGCCACTGGGATGGTCGACGCTGGCGGCGATCAGGGTAGCGCGCCAGCCGTAAGCCGGCAGATGACGGGCCAGCTGGAAGTGGCGCGCGCCGCCGGCCGCTTGCGGATGCTTGGCATAATGGTTGAGTATCCAGACGTGTTTCATTCGGGCCTCGGGTCAGCGGGAAAGGTCGCGGTAGGTGTCGAGCAGCTTGCGTTCCTCCTGCTGCCAGTTGTAGCGCTCGGCCACGGCCCGCCGGCCATTGGCCCCCATCTCGCGGGCCCGTACCGGGTTGGCCACCAGGAAGTCGATGGCGCCGGCGATGGCTTCTGGATCGAGCGGGTCGACGCAGAGCCCGCAGTCGTTGCCGACGACGATCTCCCGCCACAGCGGAAAGTCCGAGGCGATCACCGCCACCCCGGCGCTCATGTACTCGAACATCTTCACCGGCAGCGCATCGAGGTAGTTGATCACCGGATGCAGGGTGACGAGGCCGGCGAGCGAGTCGCCCATCACCCGGCGCACGCCGTCCCGGTCGAGATAGCCGTGGGCCTCGACCCGCGACCAGCCGGCATAGGTCATCACCTCCTGCTCCACCGCCAGCTGGCTGAAGCTGCCGGCGAGCTGCAGGCGACACTCCTGGTCCACCGCCTCCATCGCCCGCACGATCTCGCGGATGCCGCGGATTGGCGCGATGCCCCCCACGTAGCAGACCGAGGGTGGCGCATCCGGCGATGCCGCCAGGGTCGGGTCGGGGGCACCGTTCAGCTCTCCCAGCAGGGGGAAGTTGTTGACGTCCACCACGCGGGGATGGAACCCGGCGAAGCCATCGCGGATGTAGGGCGTCGCGGCGACGATGGCATCGAAGTCGCGGCAGGCCCGGCGCTGGTAGATGTCGATCCCGCGGGACAGCAGCCGGCGCACGGTCCCGTTCAGGTAATGCTTGGCCAGCATCTGGCGCGGCAGGTCCTCGTGGGCGTCATAGATCACGGCCTTGCCCTGGCGCTTGAGCCGGCGGCCGATCGGCATCAGCTCCGGATCGTGCAGGTGGTAGACGTCGGCCTCGAGGGCACGGGCCCGGTCCAGCACCCGGCGGGTGGTCCTGAGGATACGGTTACGGCGCCCCGGCAACTTGCCGACGTCGGTGATGTTCACGCCCTCGCGCCGCTCGTCGCCGTGGCCGTCGGCGACCACCAGGGTCACCTCGTGGCCGGCCGCGGCCAGCGAACGACACTGCTTGAGGAAGATCCGCGTGTCATAGCGGGGATGGGCGGAGGTCAGGTGTGCCACTTTCATGAGCGTCTCGTCCTTGTGAATCGTCGGCAGCCTCTTGCTGCGCGTTGTCGTCGTGACGGCTGTCGTCGTCCTCGGCGGCCAGCCGGGTGCAGGCCAGGGCGTTGGCGAAGGCGCCCCAGCCCAGTGCCGGCAAGGGCCAGAACACCGGCTTGGCCAGCACGACCAGCAGCAGGCAGACAAAATTGAGGGAGAAGGCGAACACCCACCAGGCGGCGGTGTCGCGGCGATAGACCATGCGATACGCCGCCCCGAGGAAGGCCACCCCGGTCATGCCGACATAGAGCGCGAAGCCGATCAGGCCGTAGTTGACCCAGGCCGAGAGCATGCTGTGGGCATAGCCCCCGGTGCCGCCCGCGGCCGTGACGTGGCCGCCGAACTCGCCCAGCCAGGGGTTGGCGACGATCTGCGCCAGGGCGCGCTGCTCGAGGTGCTGGCGCGCCAGCCAGGAACTGGTCCCGGAGAGGTCCAGCACCTGCAACTGGCGCGTCCCCGACATCGCCTCGAACTGGTTGGCCACCACCAGCACGGCCAGGGCGAGCACCGCCAGCAGGGTCAACAGGTACCTGGCGCTCATCCCCGCCCACACCACCAGCAGCAGCGTGGCCAGGGCCAGGAAGGCGTAGAGCTCCGAGCGGGCGCCGAGGACGAACATCACGAAGGCTCCCAGGGCGATCAGGCCGGCCCGGGCCGAGGCGGTACGGCTCACGGCGATCAGGAACACCAGCATCACCAGGGCGCTGCGGGCGTAGCCCTGATAGGTGGAGACCCCCTCGCCAGCGTCGGCCTCGAGCATCTGTCGGGCGAAGAACATGAGCTGGCCGGTCGTGATCACGAAGAACAGCAGGTAGCCGGCCGTCACCACGAAGGCGACCCAGAACGCCCGGGCCAGGGCCGGCGAAGCCAGCGGCACCCGGTACCCCATCACGAACAGCACCAGCCACAGCACCATCGTCTCCAGCGACTGGATCATGGCCGCCCGCAGTTGGCCGCCCCCCTGCAGGCCGTAGCTGGCCAGCGACCAGCACAGCACATAGGCGAGAAAGGCCGCGACCAGCAACACGAAGCCCCGCGTACAGGAGAACATCACGTGGCGTTGCGACGGCAGCAGCAGCAGGTAGACACCGAACATCATCACCGTGACCACCCCGAACAGGCCGCCCAGGAAGGCCGGAATCGCCCCCAGGGCCACCAGGGTGTGGTAGATCATGAACCCCGGAAACAGCACGAAGAAGCCGACGCTCGAGGCACGCGAGGCCAGGATGTCACCGGACAGGATCATGCGGCAGGCTTCCCGACAGACACGACCGCCCTCCTCATGCCGCCAGCACGCGCTGGTAGAGCGCGCGCTGTGCCGCGGTGGTCAGCTCGGAGTTGTGCCACAGCAGGGTGAAGGTCCCGCCCAGGGCGCGGCAGCGCGCCTTGAGGGTGGCGAAGCGTTCGAAGGCCGCCTCGCCCGTCCCCAGCCCCAGGTAGAGCGGCGCGATCACCGAGGACTCCATGGCGATCAGCGGGCGGATCCGCAGGGGCGGCGCCTCGCGTCTGACCGGATCGAAGGCCGGGTAGTCGAAGCAGGTACCGCAGCGGAAGCCCGGTGCCTCGGCATAGCCCAGGGTGCTGTCGTAGTCCATGCCCGCCTGGGTCCAGCCCTGCAGGGTCAGCGGGGTCTGCCAGCGCAGGTAGTGCATGCGTCCGCCCCACTCCGGCTGCTCGATCCCCTCTTCGGCACACACCCGCCGCAGTCGCCCCGCCTCGTGGGCCAGCTCCTTGGGGTTACGGAAGGTGTGGTAGCTGGGGTGCAGCCCGATCTCGTGGCCGCGCGCGTGGATGCTCCTGAGCAGCTCCCGGATCGCCGGGTGCTCCGGTTCGTAGTCGGCGTCCTTGCGCGGATCGGTGCGGCCGCAGATGAAGTAGAAGGCGCTGGTCAGGCCGTACCGCTCGGAGACGTCCATCAGCCAGCCGAAGGTGTTGAGCGGGTCGAGGGGATGCAGCCGACGGCGCGTGGTCAGGCGCACCCAGGGGCCGAGCAGCAGTGCCTGGGGGCGGTGGTGGAGCAACGTATCCCCCAGCATCACCCGGGCCAGCTTGACGTCCCGCGCGAAGCCGTAGCGGCTGGGGCGATCGACATCGTGGGTGGGTCGCACCCGGAAGGCGTGGCGCCGCAGGGTCACGTCCGGCCACTGACGGCGAATCACCTGGCCGAGCACCGCCAGCCACTCGTCGACGACCGGGCGATCCAGGTAGCCGTGCCGGCCGGCATGGGAGGCGCCGGCCGGGAACCGGCAGTGGCGGTCCCGGGTCTCGGCGTCGACCTCCTCCTGGCGGCTCAGCATCCAGTAGGCGAGACCGAGGATGTCGTAGTGGATGGCCAGGCCACCCGGCGCCGGCTCCACCAGCGGGCGCGGCGGGTTGTCCGCCCCCGGCGCCGGCAGCGGCGCGTCGAGGGGGGCGGTGAAGCCCTCGGCGGCGGCGTCCCAGTGGGTGTGGGGCAGGTCGCCGCCGGGCAGGAAGAAGCCCGGCTGCAGACGGTCGAACAGCAACTGGCCCGGCGCCCCGTCCAGGGACAGCACCAGCCGTGCGGGGCCGTCACGCTCCAGGCGCAGGGGCAGGCCGAAACGCTCGTCGAGCACCTGCTCGAGCCAGGCGAGCAGCGGATCGCTACCGAGCGCCGCCGTGCCGGGGGCCTCGTTGGCCTCCGAAGAGGCGGGAACGAGCGGCGAACGGGGTATCGAGGCGGCACCCGGACGGGGCGCCGGGCGTGAGCCGTGCGGTGCAGTCATGTCGTTCACTTGGATTCCCTCTTCAGCAGGGTACGTGCCGTCACATAGGCTTCCCGGGCCAGCTGGCGCACGCCGCGCTGGCTGATCGCGAAGTGGCAGACCAGCCGTCCGCCCCAGGCCTCCTTCATCTCCGCCACCGGCGGGATGTTGGCACCGATGAAGTCGAACACCGTGCAACCCTTCGTCTCGAAGAACGCCAGGGCCTCCTCGGCCACCAGGTTGTTGACGCCATCCTTCATGGCCTCGGTCCTCATGCCCGCCGACCAGGCCAGTGCATGGCCCCCGGGGGCATAGAGGCAGACCCGGGTGCCCATGGGCTCGCCCCGGCTGTCGCGGGCCAGGAAGCAGACGAAGTGCTCCGGCCCCATCAGCTCGGCGAGCGACTCGAGCTCGGCGGCCTCCAGGCGGTAATCGAACCCCTTGCGCGCCTCGGGGCCGGACAGGCACCCCGCCACCGCGGCATAGTCGTCGCTCACCTCGCAGCGATACTCGAGCCGCCGGCACTTGCGGGCCTTCTTGCGGGCACTGGGATCGATGCGCGCCTCGCGCCCGGCGATCTCCAGGTGGTAGGTGAAGCGCGGACGCGCGGTCATCCGCGCCCACTCGAAGGGACGGACGTCGTCCGCCACCGGAGAGAGGCTGAGGCTGCCGCCGAGCCCCGTCTCGCACAGTCGCTCGGCGAGGCGGGTCAGCGCCATCCGCTTGCGCCGATTGATCGATGCCGGGCGCTCGCTGCTGCACTCGAAGTGGAGTGGCAGGTAGGGGTTGCGCGGCGGGGTGACCAGCTTGCCGCGCCGGTTGCGGTAGAACACCGTGTCGAGGCGCCAGGCATCGCCCTTGTCGGGGGTCAACGACACGGGCTCGGCCTCGAGCCCCCACTGTTGCTCGTTGAACCGGATCCATCCCGGATGAAACAGGGGATCACTCTTCATTGTGCAGAATCCTTTGCCGGTGTGGGCCGATGCTCCCTGTCGCCTCCTCCCTGTGCGTCGTCACCCTCGACGTGAAAGTCCCGATCGAAGTCGCACACCAGGTAGTAGCGCGTTTCGCCGCTCGCCGGGTCCGTATAGCGGTCCACCACCCGGAAGCCGAGCCTGCAGCTGGCCTTGAGCGAAGCGACGTTGTCCGCGGAGATGCGTGACGAGTACCCGGTCACGCCGTTGGCACGGAAATGCAGGATCGCGGTGCGGCGCACCTCGGTCGCCAGCCCTCGGCCGCGATGGGCCGGCCGCACACCGCTGAAGCTCGCGTGCACCCTGCCCTCGCGCAGGTCGCGGAGATTGAAGCCATAGAAGCCGACGCCCACCACCCGGCCATCGGCGTCCTCGGCAACCACTCCGAGGCGCTCGCCGGCCCACCGGTAGAGCAGCCGGCGTGCCGGATCGAGGGGCTTGCCATCATGCAGCTCGGCGTAGAGCGACAGGGCCGCCGCGAGGCGCGTGCGATCCATGCCGCACAGGCGGTAATCACCAAAGGTGCGCGGTGTTACCGGGGTCAGCCCCTGCGCCCGGTGCAGGTTGCGCGCCAGCAGCGCGGCCGCGTCGCCCAGGCGGCGGAGGCGGCGTAACGGTCGGGGAGCGGCCATGGGTCAGGAAAACCTCTCGAGAAAGACGTGCGCCGCCACGCCGTTGTGGGAATACCCCCTGGCCATGAGTCGTTCGAACTCCTCGGCCGGGAAACGACCACTCGAGGCCGTGGTATTGCCCTTGGCCAGGCCCGGAAGGGCGCGCCTGAGGGCGAGCTTGAGCCGCGCCCCGGGCCCGCGCCTGAACAGCGCCAGGCGCGCCAGCCGGGCCCCCAGGCTACGCCGGGCCTGCCGGGCGGCATTGCCGAGCGGCACATCGCCGCCTCCGTTGTCGGCGAAGGCACGCTCGACGAAGGCCACATAGGCCTCTCGCCCGTCGAGCCAGGAGCGCGGCACGTGCTGCCAGAAGTCCATGAACTCGCGGTCGTAGAGGGGCATCCACCAGTCGAACCCGAAGAACTCGAAGGAGCGGACGGTGTTGACGATGAACTTCGCCTGCCGCTCCTGCCAGCCGAAGCGAACGAAGTCGCGGATGAAGGCATCGGTCTCGAGAGGCCGATCGAAGGGATACTCGCGGGCGAGCCGCGGGACCACCCGCTCATCGAAGGCGGCATCCCCCTCGGCCGTGCACCACTGGGTGTAGTGGCGAGCCCGGATCGCCTCGCACAGGGCGCCCGGTGCCATCGCCCGCCCCTCGCGCTCGGCGGCGAACACCTCCGGCGGCACGAAGCCGGTGACGCAACAGTGCCCGGGGACGAAGACGGCATCCGGATCGACCCGGCCATCGGCCTCGAGCCGCTTCACCGCGAGCCAGTCCTGCATGTTGGTGATGCTGTGCCAACCGGAGGCCCACTGCTGGTAGTCCCAGTAATCCGCCCCCTCGGCGGCCTCCCGCCAGGCCTCCCGGTTGTACTCGATGAAGGTCCAGGGCAGCCCCAGGCGGCGGGCCACCTCGTGGCTCACCGCGGCCTCGCGATTGCCGGGGTGGCCATAGGCGTAGGTCAGTACCTTCGGATAGCCGAGCCGGGCCAGCATCGTCGCCACCAGTCGCGAATCGTAGCCACCGCTGAGCGGCACCACGATCTGGCGCCCGTCGGCGAACTCGGTCAGGCGCCGGAAGGCGGCCTCGGTGACCTCACCCAGCGCCGCCTGCCGTGCCGCCTCGTCGCGGCCGGGTACCTCGGCATGGCCGAAACGGTAGTAGCGCTGCGGCGACAGGGAGAGCCCGGTATCGGTCTCGTGTGCCACCAGGCACTCACCGGCGCGCAGCTGCTTGACCCGCCGGAACAGGGTGTCGCGACCGGTGACATAGCCGGCCAGCTGGAACTCCTCGCACGCCGCCGGGTCCATGGCCTCGTCGCCGACCCGGCGACGCACCCAGTCGGCGTCATCGCTGAGGTACAGCTCACCCCCGGCGACCCCGTAGAAGAGCGGGCACGAGCGGATCCGGTCGACCACGGCCACCAGCCCGGCGGCATCCTGGCGGACCAGCGCATGGAAGCCGTTCAGCCCGGCCAGCCGCGCCCGCCAGCGCCCGGCCTCGACGGCGGGATCGACCAGCGCGGCAGCCTCGTCGGGCCCCAGGCGGCGCCCGCCCAGCCAGGCGGTGCCACGCAGGTGGGCGCTACCGGCCGGGAGTGCACGGGATACCCAGTGGCGTGAGGTGAAGTGACAATGGATCGCGGTCATCGATAGGCCTTTCGAAACAGGAACAGGTAACGCGTTACCAGCAGCCCACCGCTGAGTGCCAGGCCCGCCAGCCACGGCCAACGGGTCTCGCCGGGGAGCAGCGCCAGCGACAGCGGCAGGGTCAACGCCAGGCTCCACGCCAGGGCCGTGCCGGTGGGCATCACCAGGGCCGGCCAGCGGTTGCCGGTGATGGCCGTGAGCCAAGCCAGGAAGCCGATCCAGCAGGCGGTGCTGGTAAGCGAGAAGAGCGCCACGGTGAGCAGCAGGTCGTCCAGCGCAGCGCCGATGGCGATGGCGACCAGTCGTACCACCAGCAGCAGGGCCTGGAAGGCCATGCCCTGCCACTGGCGCTCCATCACCGAGAACAGGTGGCTCAGCGGCGAGGTGACGAACACCATGTAGAGCCAGGGCGCCATCCAGCGGGCGAACTCGCCGGCCGGCCGCCAGGCATCGCCGAAGGCCAGGGCAAACAGTTCCGGCCCGACCAGCGCCAGCACGATGGCCGGCGGCATGGCGATCTGCGCCAGGATGGCGTGCACCTCGGTCACCAGCGGGCCGAGCCGGCCGGCGCGGTGAGCCTCGGCGGCGCTCGAGAAGAACACCTTCCCCACCGCCTCGCCGACCAGCGCCATGGGCATCGCCAGCACCCGGTGGGCGAGGGCATAGAGCCCCGCCGCCACCGGGCTGAACAGCACGGCGAACAGCAGCGGCGGCAACTGCTTGCCAAGGGTGTTGAACAGCCCCGACCAGGTGGAGAAGAGCGGGAAGCGACGATAGCGGACGGCGGCCGCCAGCACGCCGGCCGGGCGCACCCGATGGTACGCCACGGCCTGCAGCGTAGAGCGTGCCAGCGACAGGGTGCCCATGCCCTGCCCGACCGCCTGCCCCATGATCAACCCCAGCCCCCCCAGCGGACTCGCCACGAGCTGGATCGCCAGCAGCGAAAGCGACTGCTTGAGGCGCGTGGCGGCGATGGCCGGAAAGGCCCTGGTTCTCACCGCCCAGTGGCTCACCGCCTGGTAACCGCCGGCCAGCGCCACCCCCACCGGCAGCCACCACAGCCAGGGGGCCAGCGCCGGCACCCCGAGCCGTTCGGCCAGGCCGTCACCGGCGAGACCCACCAGCAGTACCGCGGCCGCCGTGGTCACGACCACGACGGCGAGGCTGAGCACCACGACCTCGGCGGCCGCGCGATCCGACTCGGGCAGCGGAATGGCGAACTGGTAGCGGCCGCTCGCCACCACCGTGAACAGCGCCAGCAGCGCGCCATACACCGCCAGCAGACCGAAGTCGTCCGGGGTGTAGAGCCGTGTCAGCAGCGGTGCGGCCAGCACGGCCAGCAGCTGCGCCCCCGCCGTGCCCCCCACCAGCACGCTCACCCCGCGAGCGAAGGCATGGGTCGGTAGCAGGCGGCGGGCCGGTGCGGCAAGACGGCTCAACACGCGACGCCTCCCCGGACTTCCGGCTTCACAGCAGGGCCTCCTGGAGGGCCGTGACGATTCGGTGCTGGTCGTCGGCGCCCAGGTAGGGATGCATCGGCAGGCTGACCACCCGCCGCGAGGCCGCATTGCCCACCGGCAGCTCGGCGCCGGGGTCGGCCACCGCCGGCTGCTGGTTGAGCGGGATCGGGTAGTGCACCGCGGTAGGAATACCGGCCTCGGCCAGCCGCGCCAGCACCAGCTCGCGATCCTCCACCTCCACGGTGTACTGGGCGTAGGCGCTGGTGTTGCCGGGTTCGATGTGAGGCGTCACGAGCCCCGCCGCCCCGAGCAGCCGCCCGTAGCACTGGGCGACCTTCTCGCGCAGCAGCAGCTCCTCGTCGAGGATCTCCAGCTTGGGCAGCAGGATGGCCGCCTGCAGGGTGTCGAGCCGGCTGTTGATGCCGACGCGTACATGGTGGTAGCGACGGTCCTGGCCGTGACGAGCGATCTGCCGCAGCACCACCGCCAGCTCGTCGTCGTCGGTGAACAGCGCCCCGCCGTCGCCGTAGCAGCCCAGCGGCTTGCTGGGGAAGAAGGAGGTGGTGGCGATGGTCGAGAGACCGCCGGAGCGCCGGCCCCGATGGGTGGCGCCGAAGCTCTGGGCCGCGTCCTCGATCACCGGGATGCCGTGGCGCCCGGCGATGGCGTTGATGGCATCCATGTCGGCGCACTGACCGTAGAGCGAGACCGGGATGATCGCCCGGGTGCGCGGGGTGATTGCGGCCTCGAGCTTGGCCGGGTCGAGCAGGTAGGTCCGCGGCTCGATGTCGACGTAGACCGGCCGCGCGCCCAACAGGGCCACGGTCTCGGCGGTGGCGATATAGGTGAAGCCAGGCGTGATCACCTCGTCGCCGGGGCCAATGCCGAGCGCCATCTGGGCGATCTGCAGGGCATCGGTGCCGTTGGCGCAGCTGATGCAGTGGCGCACGCCGACGTAGGCGGCCAGCCGCGCCTCCAGCTCTTCCACTTCCGGCCCGAGAATGTACTTGCCGTGCTCCAGCACGGTGCGAATGCCATCGTTGATGCGGTCACGGATCCGCAACTGCTGGGCCTTGAGATCGATGAAGTCCATGCGTGTCGCTTCCCTTGGTTTCGGCTCAGGCGGGGTGGCAGGTGACGGAGCGACCGTGCAGACGGTAGCGGTCGCCGGTATGCGGACAGGTCACCGCCCCTTCGCCCTCCAGCGGCAGGTCCAGGCGCTCGCCGTGGCGGCTCATCCAGCCGATCTGGCGCCCCGGCACCCCCACCACCAGCGCGAAGTCCGGTACGTCGCGACTGACCACGGCGCCAGCACCGACGAAGGCGAAGCGGCCGATGGTCACCCCGCAGACGATGGTGCAGTTGGCCCCCAGGGTGGCGCCCTCGCGCACCCGGGTGTCACGATACTCGTCCTTGCGCTCGACCAGCGCTCGCGGGTTGTGGACGTTGGTGAACACCATGCTCGGTCCGCAGAACACCCCCTCTTCCAGGGTCACGTTGTCGTAGACCGAGACGTTGTTCTGCACCCGGCAGCGATCGCCGATCGCGACCCGATTGCCGACGAAGACGTTCTGGCCGAGCGAGACCTCACGGCCGATGCGCGCCCCACCACAGACATGGACGAAGTGCCAGACGCGTGAGCCCTCGCCGATCTCGGCCCCCGCGTCGACGACGGCGCTGGGATGTATCTGCACCTGTGGTATCTGCATGTTCATGGCCGACCTCACTGCGCGAAGCGCTTGAGGCAGGGGTGAGCCTCACCCGCAGACGGCGCCTCAACGGCAGCGACACGGATGGCATCGACGGTCTCGATGCAGTGGCGGGCCTCGTTGATGCCGTAGCCACGGCCGGCGAGGATCTCCCGATAGCTGACGGTGTGGAGATCGGTGAATCCCCCCGAGAACTCGATCTCGCGCCCTTCGCAGAGAATCGAGCGATAGGTGGTCTGCTGGCCCTCGACGCTCGAGGGCAGGTCGTCGGCATCGATGGAGAGGAACCAGCGCACCCGGGCCTTCTCGTACTCCAGGTAGCCGGCCGCTTTCTTCTCGTCGGCGTAGTGGAGCACGTTGCGTTCGAGGTCACCGAACACGAAGTGCAGCATGTCGAAGAAGTGCACCCCGATGTTGGTGGCCACACCGAAGGACTTGCGCGGGTCGCCCTTCCAGCTCTCCTGGTACCATCGGCCACGGGAGGTGATATAGGTCAGCTCGACGTCGTGCTTGTCGTGGTGGGTCTCGGCGGCGACCCGCTCCCTGAGTTCGAGAATCGACGGATGGTGACGCAGCTGCAGGATGTTGTAGACCCGCTTGCCGGTCTCCAGCTCGACCCGCTCGAGCTCGTCGAGCAGGGCCGGCGTGGGCACCAGTGGCTTTTCGCAGATCACGTCGCAGCCCAGGCGCAGCCCGGCGGTGATATGGGCGTGATGCAAGTGGTTGGGCGAGCACACCGCCACGTAGTCCAGCGCGGTATAGGGGTCGCGCCGGCGCTGCCAGGCGTGCTCCTGGAAGCACTCGAACTCGGTAAAGAACTCGCTCTCCGGCGAGATGGAGTCGATGATGCCCACCGAGTCGTTGATGTCGTAGGCCACCGCCAGGTGATTGCCGGTATCCTTGATGGCCTTCATGTGGCGCGGGGCGATGTAACCGGCGGCGCCGATCAGTGCGAAATACTTCATGGCGTGTTCCTTGTGCGCATGGTGGGTCGAGTCGGGGTCAGGCCTTGATCACCTTGTCGAGGCCATCGCCGCGGTAGATGCCGCGGGTGTCGACGATCAGCCGGGCGTGGGCCCGAATCATCGGGTAATCGAAGCGATCATGATCGGTGGCCAGCACCACGGCGTCGAAATCGGCCAGGGTGGCGGGGGCAAGCGGCACGCTCTCGAGGTCGAAGTGGTGCCCGCGCATGGGCGGGAAGGCCGGCACATGGGGGTCGCTGTAGGCCACCTCGGCGCCGCGGTCGCGAACCAGCTCCATGATCCGTACCGAGGGCGACTCGCGCATGTCGTCGACGTTCTTCTTGTAGGCGATGCCCAGTACCAGCACCCGGCTGCTCTTGAGGGCGCGTCCCTGCTGATTGAGCCCCTCCATCAGCTTGCCGACCACGTACTCCGGCATGCCCTGGTTGATCTCGCCGGAGAGTTCGATGAAGCGGGTATGCAGGCCGTACTCGCGGGCCTTCCAGGTCAGGTAGAAGGGATCGATGGGGATGCAGTGGCCGCCCAGGCCCGGCCCCGGGTAGTAGGGAGTGAAGCCGAAGGGCTTGGTGGCCGCGGCATCCACCACCTCGAAGATGTCGATGCCCATGCGGTCGGCGACCACCTTCATCTCGTTGACCAGACCGATGTTCACCGCCCGATGGATGTTCTCGAGCAGCTTGGTCATCTCGGCGGCCCTGGTGGAGCTCAGCGGCACCACCCGGTCGATAGCCGGCCGATACAGCGCCACCCCCACCTCGCGGCAGGCCGCGGTGTGCCCCCCCACCACCTTGGGAATGGTACGGGTCTCGAAAGCGGGGTTGCCCGGGTCTTCGCGTTCCGGTGAATAGATCAGGAACAACTGCTCGCCGACCGCCAGGCCGCCCTCCTCGACCCGCGGCAACAGCTCCTCCTCGGTGGTACCGGGGTAGGTGGTGCTCTCCAGCGAAATCACCTGCCCCTCGCGCAGGTGGCCCTTGAGGGCATCCACGGTATCGATCACGAAGCTCATGTCGGGCTCACGATACTTGTTGAGCGGGGTCGGCACGCAGAGGATCACGGCGTCCGCCTCGCCGACGCGGGCGAAGTCGGTGGTGGCCTCGAAGCCGGCATCGCAGGCACGGGCGACCCGCTCGCCGGGGATATGCTCGATGTAGCTGCCTCCGGCGTTGAGCCGTTCGACCTTGGCCGGGTCGATATCGATACCCAGCACCCGATAGCCGATGTCGCTGTAGCGCAGCATCAGCGGCAGGCCCACGTAGCCGAGCCCGACGATCCCGATCACGGCGTCCTTGCGCTCCAGCCGGTCAATCACTCGCTCTTTGATGGTGGTCATGACACTTCCATGGTGTGGTGTGAGGGGTTGAGGAATGCCCCCGCCATCGCGGGGGCGGAAATCGGTCACCGGCCTCGCGGGCCCGGGTGTCGGTGGTCGTGCCGGCCTAGGTATTGGTCGTCTTGTAGGCATAGTGGTAATAGCCGTAGCCGTAGTTGGTGGCGGCCTTGCGTTCGATAGCGTTGAGGATGCCGCCCTTGACCGCGACCCCACTGCTCTCGAGGCGCTGCATCGCCACGTCGATCTCGCGAGGCGGATTGAGCCCGAAGCGTGCGACCAGCAGGGTGGTGCCGCTCTGGTGCCCGACCACGGCGGCGTCGGTCACCGCCAGGATCGGCGGCGTATCGATGATCACCAGGTCGTAGCGCTCGCCGAGGGCGTCGAGTAGCCGGCTGAAGCGGTCGCTCATCAGCAACTCCGCCGGGTTGGGCGGGGCCTTGCCGCGGGCCACGTAACTCAGGCCCTTGATCGGCGACTGGCGAAGCACCTCGTCGAGCGCGCACTTGCCGGCCAGGTACTCCGACAGGCCACCCTGGCTGTCGGCGTTGAAGGCACTATGCACGTGGCCCTTGCGCATGTCGGCGTCCAGGACCAGGACGCTCTGTCCGCCCTGAGCGATCACGGCCCCCAGGTTGACGCTGATGAAGCTCTTGCCGATGTTCGGGCTGGGGCCGGTGATCATCAGCCGGTTGTTCGGCGCCTCGAGCATGGCGAAGTGCAGGCTGGTACGCAGGCCACGCAGCGCCTCGACCGCCGTGTCGTCGGGGGCGTTCTGGGCCAGCACGCCGCAGACGACCTCGCGGCCACGCTTCTGGTGCCGCCGCTTGAAGCGGCGTACCAGCTTCTGCTGGTCCTCGGAGAGCGGCACGGTGGCGTAGACCGGCAAGCCCAGGTCTTCGATCTGGTCGGCGCTCTCCACCCCGCGGTTGAAGATGCTGCGCACCAGCACGAAGGCCACCGACAGGAAGCCGCCGATCAGGGTGAAGAGCGCCACCGTGACCGGCTTGCGCGGCTCCACCGGCCCCGGCTGAGCCACGGCATCGTCGAGGATGCGCACATTACCCACGGTACTGGCCTTGGTGATGCTCATCTCCTGGATCTTGTTGAGCAGCTGCACATAGACCTGCTGGGTCACTTCCACGTCGCGGGACATGCGCAGGATCTGCTGCTGCGTCTCGGGCAGCTCGTGGATCTGCCCATTGAGCCGGTCACGACTCCGCTCCAGGTTCTCGCGCTTCTCCATCAGCGCCGCATAGGTGGGGTGCGCGCCGTTGTAGCGCCGGCGGATCTCGGCCTGCTCCATCTCCAGCTCGCTGAGTTGCGCCTCGAGCTCGACCACGCGGTCGAGCACCGAGCGGGTCTCCAGCGACAGGTCGACGCTGTCGTGCTCCATGCGGTAGGCGTTGAGGGCGTCCTCGGCGGTGGCCAGCTCGGAACGCACTTCGGGCACCTGCGCTTCGAGGAACTCGAGACTCTGCTCGGCCTCGGCACTCTGGCGTTCGACGTTCTGGGTCAGGTAGATCTGCCCGATCACGCTCAGGGTGCGCCGGGCACGCTCGGGATCCTCGTCGGTCAGAGTCATGTTGAAGACCCCGCTGTCGCGGCCACGCTGGCCGACGCTGAAACGCGAGCGCAGGCTGTTGATCGCCGCCAGCCGGGTCCGCCTGACGACGGTGAATTCGGCGCCCTCCCCGGCCTCCAGCTCGGCCACACGGAGCGCCACCTGGCCATCGAGGAATGTCTCGTTCTCGCCCACGCGCCCCTCGCCGAGCAGCACGTCGCCGTGATAGAGGCGGTAGCGGCCCGGTTCGGCGGCCACCAGCCGGAAGGCCCGGCCGAGCCACTCCTCATCGACCTCGAGACTGCCGATATTGAGATACTCGCCGGCCCAGACGCTGCGCCTGGCGAAGCCCGGACGCTCCATGCCGCGACGCACCAGGAAACCGCCGACCAGGGCCAGGCGGGTCGGGATCACCACGATATCGAGGCGCTCCTGGTCCACTGCCTTGCCCAGCACCATGCGCGAGCGCAGGATCTCCAGCTCGGCTTCCGCCTTGGGTTCCTCACCGAGAATCGAACGTACCTCGGCAAGCGGGTTACTGAGCCCGGTCTTGCCCTCCACCTGGACCAGCGCATCGGCACGGAAGATCGGCGTGGTCAGTTGCACATGGACGATGGCCGCCAGCGCGAACAGGGCAGTCACGGAGACGATCAGCCACTTGCCGTCCAGCAGCACCCCGAACAGTCGCCCCAGGTCAATCTCGTCGTGGGGCGGGCGCCCGCCCGCCTTGATGTCTTTCGCCATGAAAATGTCCTGAACAGATGGGTCGATGACGTCGCCTCGGCTCCGATCACTCCCTGAATGTGTCGAGCTCGCGCCCCATACGCGTGGTCTGGTAGAGGCTGCTGACCGTCGGCAGCAACTGGCGAATCACGCGGTTCCAGCGACCCAGTGGCGTGGTGGTGACGTAGATCACGTCGGTGGGCTGCAGCTCGAACTCGGTACCGAGCACCAGGGCCGTGGCGTTGCGGGCATCGAGCTGATAGACGGTCGCCAGCTTGTTGCTCTCCGCTGACGCCCGGCGGATGACGAAGATGCCCGAAGCGTTGGCGTTGCCCTCGTCGATGCCGCCGGCTTCGGACAGGGCATCAGTCAGGGTCAGGCGACTCCCGCCCATCGGCAGGCTCCGGGCATCGCGCACCTCGCCCATCACGTAGACTCGCTGATCGGTGTTGTCGCGCACATGCACCAGGTCGCCATCCCGCAGCAGGCGGTTCTGCGCCAGCTGGCCGTTGTTGAGCATGTCGTGCAGCGAGATCCGGGTCTCCTCGCCCTCCCGGGTCAGGATCACCTCGTGCCAGTTGGCCTCCTCGGTCGGCCCGCCGGCCAGGCTGATCGCGTCCAGCACCGTCAAGGGCACGTTGCTGATCGGCATCGACCCCGGCTCCGCCACCGCCCCGGTCACGCTGACCTTCTGGGAATTGAACTCGGCGACCCGTACCTCGACCTGGGGCATGGCCACATAGGGCTCGAGCCCCCGGGTGATGATGTCGCGCACCTCGGCGACGGTGAGACCGAGGGCCTCGATGCGACCGATATAGGGATAGAAGATGGTGCCATCGCTGTGCACGATGTTGCCGGACTCCGCGGCACTGCGCTCGCTGCCCGCCGGGATGGTCAACTCCGGGTGGTCATAGACGATGATGCTCAACACGTCGCCCTTGCCGATCCGGTAGTCGTAGGCACCGATGTCGCCGCGCAGCGACTCGCTGACGCGACCGATGTCGTCCGGATCGATGTTGTCACGCCGCTGGGAGCGCACCAGCCCGAAGGTGATGGGCTCGATATCCACCAGGTCGTCGAGGGGGGCTGTATCCGTGCGGTAGTCGATATGCCCGCCGGGCGCGAAGGCGCAGCCCTGCAGGGCGATCAGGCCAGTGGCCAGTACTGCTCCGGTCATCATCCGGCGCATCCGATTGGGCGTCATTACGCTTCTCACTTACAAGCCGTTGTCGTTACCATCCCTGATGCCGCCTCGGCCCCGACGGCAACAACATCCCTTTTATGTCAATCTGACACCTTCATTTCAAAAAAATAACACTTGTTCACGATATTATATTTTTCGAAACTGGCGCGATTTACAGACATAAATGTTGTCATTTAGCGACATCTGATCGAACAGAACTGTCGCAAAACATGCACAGCATCATGTCATGTCGTGCTCAGGCGACGGCGCATCCGCATTCGGACACGCTCGACAGACCGGCGGGTAGACCGTGGCTGGCCTCCAGGCACGCTACCGCCCCAGAGTCGACAGACCATCCCTGAAGCCTGGGTTGCCAGTGGGCAACACGCACCGACACTCCGGCCTGGACGGCCGTAGTGGCGATGAATGACTGGTCAGGTGAGGGTACGACGAGAGCTTCCTGATCCTTGGACGCCATCAACGAAACGAGAGAAAGCATAATCCTTTTTGACTGCTTGTCATCCCCGATGTTTTCCATTTTTCAATTTATTACTATTATTTACAAATATTATAACTAGAAAAATATCGGTTTCTTTCTCGTCTTTAATGACTCGTGTATTACATCACCATCACGAGGCAATACGGGACCTTTCCCGCGAGCAAGATGCCTCTGCCAGGGGCAAACTGGAGCCCCCTCTGCAGATGCCGTATGCCGGACCGGTTCCGGCACAATCGGGACCGGAGCCCCCTCCGGCCCAACCACAGGAGAACGACACCCATGATCCACACCTTGAAACCATTGAGGCGGACCGCCGCCATCGGCGGAATCGCCCTGATGGCGCTTTCGCCTCTGACCCTCGCCCAGCAGGCTTCCGGCACCGGCCAGGCCAATGCGACGGGCAGCGCCAACCTCGGCAGCGGCGCATCGGTCGGTGCCGATGTCTCTGCCGACGCCAACCTGGGGGCAGGTACCACCCAGACACCCGGGACGCCCGGTAACTCGGGCAACACCCCGGCCCCCGACGCGGTCGCCGGAGGTGGCGTGACCACCGGTGGAGGCGCCTCGGGCGACGCCCCCGGAAACTCGGGTGACGCGATCGCCGGCGCCATCGACAAGGGCGCCGTGGGCATCGGCGTGGTGACTGGTGCCACCGGCACCGGCGGCACCGGCACGGGTACCGGCACGGGTACCGGCACGGGCACCCGCTGATGGGTCACGATCCGCGACGCGACAGTCCACAACCGCTACCAGGACAGGGCCGCCGCAAGGCGGTCCTGTTGCGTGGCTATCTGGCCGTGGCACTGGGTCTCGGTCTCGGTGGATGCGTGCAGGGCGGCGGGCTGACCCCCATGGGCGAATCCCTGGCCGCGCCCTGGCGAGCGAACGACACGGCCGCGCGTGCCGAGGCACTGCCCTATGCCTCGCTGGCCGTGACCAGCGAAGGTAACGACGCCCTGATGGTCATGGCCCACCGCAGTGGCGACAACGGCCGCGACACCTACTGGCAGGCCGGTGATCGAGCCACTCTCCACCTGCGGGATGGACTTCCCATGTCCAGTGCCGGTTTCGACGCCGCCCTGCTCGGCCAGTGGCGCGAAGCCAGCGACGATGCGGAGCACTATCGCCTGCATGCCCACTGGCGAGACGGTGCCGGCGCGGAGCAGTACGCCACGGCCAGTGTCACCCTGCACTGCGCTGCTCCAGGCCCGCTGGCGCTGCCGTTGACGACCCTCGACCTCGAGCGCTGCACCGAGCACCTGAGCTGGCAGGGGGGAGAACGCACCACCAACCGACTGTGGCGCGATCCCACCAGCCAGCGCATCTGGGCCGGTGATGTCACCATCTGGCCCGGCGGGCAGCGACTTCGCTGGCAAGTGGCACGCCCCTGGTGGACCGATGCCGAGGATATCGCCACTGCCCATGCCGGGCCTTGAGAGGCGCCGCGGCGACCCACCGCCCCCACGAGACACCACCATGCTGGATAAAGGAACCTTCCCTCTTCGCTCGCCGACGGGGCTCGCCAGCCGATTGGCGCTGGCGGTCCTGTCGCTCGGCCTGACACCGAGCGCCTCGGGCGAATCCCCCCGCCTTTCGGAGTACTGGTTGTCCCACGGCATCCAGCACGATCATCCGGCCTTCGTCTACTATCTGCGTCGGCAGCACGTCGCCTCGCAGCGAGATCAGGCCCTGAGACTCCAGGAGGAACTCGCAACCCTGGCCAGCCGCTGGAACCTCGACGGTCAACCATCGGCGGCGGCGGCCCTGAACGACTGGCAGGCCGCGATCGACGAGTTGCACCGGCAAGGCGGCCGCACCCCGGCACGCGCCGACCTGGCTGCCCTGCTCGCCGCTCCCCGCCACGACCCACGGCTGTCGACCCTGAGCGCTGCCGGCCAATGCGAGCCGCCCGATTGGGTGGAGCTGTGGACCTTCGGTGGCGTCGTGCGGCGGCCCTGGTCGCCCGGCCTGACGCTGCAACGGGCCTTGCGGGATCAGCCCGGGGAGAGCTGGCGCGCCGCCGACGAGACCTGGGTCGTCGCCCCCCAGAGCCCGCCACGGCGGCTGGGCATTGCGGCCTGGAACGCCGAGACAAGCCCGCTGGTGCCGGGGAGTCGGATCGTCTTGCGGCTTCCCGGCGACAGCCGGGAAGCCGACTGGGTGAACCGCGCCCTGCCGGAGTTTCTCGCCTCGCGGCTGCCAGGAGGGACCTGTGACGCCTTCGACCTCACCGATACGGATTTCGGCCAGACCCCATGAATGGACTCGAACGACGCCGCCGGCTGCATTCGCCACTGGCCCTGGCGGTCGGCCTGACGGCGGCCACTACCGCCCAGGCCGACCTCGGCCAGGGCGACTTCGGCGGCATCGGCCTGATGCAGACGCCCACGGCGCGCATGGCCCCCCTGGGCGACTTCGCCTTCTCCTTCTCGCGTACCGCCCCCTATCGGCGCTACAACCTCTTCTTCCAGCCCACCGAATGGCTGGAGGCCGGCTTCCGCTACGTGGAGGTCGAGAACCGTCAGTACCTGGCAGCGACGGAAGATCGCAACAACCTCGACAAGGGCCTCGACGCGAAATTGCGCCTGCGCGAGGAGAGCCGCCACTGGCCCCAGGTCGCCGTCGGGGTACGCGACATGGGGGGCACCGGGCTGTTCGGTGCCGAATACCTGGTGGCGAGCAAGCGCTGGCACGCTATCGATGTCAGCCTGGGAATCGGCTGGGGCTACCTGGGCAACCAGGACGACTTCACCAACCCCCTCGCACGGCTCGACGATCGCTTCGAACGTCGCTCGGGGTTCAGCTCGGGCGACGACGGCGGCACCCTCAACCTGGGCAGCCTGTTCAGCGGTCCGCCCGCCGTGTTCGGGGGCATCGAGTACCAGACGCCCTGGGACCCGCTGGTCCTGCAGCTCGAGCTCGAGGGCAACGACTATCAGCGTGAGCCCCAGCGCAACCACCAGGACCAGGACTCCCGCCTCAACCTCGGTGCCCGCTATCGCCTGACCGACGGCATCGAACTCAGGGCCGGCTGGCAACGCGGCGATACCGCCATGCTGGGCATCTCGCTCTCCACCAACCTGGCGACCCTCTCCCAGGTGAAGCGCGATCCCGCACCGGTCACGGTGGGCCCGGCCCCCGCCGAACATACCCGAGACTGGCAGACGTTGAGGCGCGAGCTCGCCAACAACGCCGGCATCAACGTGCGCCGGCTGCGCCAGGACGGCCCCGAGGTGATCGTCGAAGGCGAACCGAGCCGCTACCCTTCGCTGGCCGACAGCGAGCAGCGCGCCGGGAGACTACTGCACAACCAGTTGGGCAGCGAGGTGGAGACATTCCGCTTTCGCTGGCAGGAACGAGGACTGGAACTGCGCGAGAGCGTGCACGACCGGCGCGCCCTGGTGGCGGCAACGGCCTCGGCCGACGACACGGTGGACCACCGCCACGGTATCTATGCCCACGGCGCCCTCGGGCCCGCGACCGGCGAGGTCCTGCATGAGGCCGACCCGCGCGGCGTCAGCTGGAGCCTGGGCCCGATGCTCGAGCAGAACTTCGGCGGCCCCGACGGGTATCTCTACCGCGTCTCAGCCAACCTGGACAGCGAGTACCGGCTCGGTACCAACAGCTGGTTCTCGGCCACCCTGGCCTACACCCTGGCCGACAACCTCGAGAACTACGAGTACATCGCCGACTCCGAACTGCCGAGGGTACGCACGCATATCGGCGACTACCTGGCCGAGACCGACGTCGGCATCAGCAACCTGCAGTACAGTCACACCGCACGCCTGGGGGGCGACTGGTATGCCATGGGCTATGGCGGGCTACTCGAGACCATGTTCGCGGGGGTCGGCGGCGAGCTCCTCTACCGTCCCTTCAATGGCGACCTGGCGGTAGGCCTCGACGTCAACTGGGTCAGGCAGCGCGATTTCGACCAGCGCTTCGACCTGCGCGACTACAGCACCTGGACCGGCCACCTCACCGGCTACTGGCAAACCGGCTTCGAGGACGTCCTGGCCAAGGTCGGCATGGGACGCTACCTGGCCGGCGATCTCGGCATCACCGTCGACCTCTCGCGGGAGTTCGACTCGGGGGTGCGGCTGGGGGGCTGGGCCACCGTCACCGACGCCGGCAGCGACTTCGGTGAAGGCAGCTTCGACAAGGGGGTCTACCTGTCATTGCCGCTGGATGCCTTCTTCGTGCACTCGACCCGCCAGCGTGCCCGGCTGGCCTGGCAGCCACTCACCCGTGATGGTGGCGCCCGCCTGGCCCGGCGCTTCGAGCTCCATGAACTGACCGAAGAGCGCCGGATGGGGCACTACTGGCAGGATTACGACGACGCCATGCACTAGGAGGCTGTACCAGGGAAACGAAGACCAACGGCCACCTCCCTTGGAGGTGGCCGTTGGCGTCGGATCGGCGGTGGGCAATCATGCAACGATACGAAAGATAACGGTATAAAATTGCTAGCCGCGATAATAGCCGGGCGTCACGAAGGGCATCTTGCTGACCGTCATCGGCAACCGCTTGCCGCGCACCTCGGCGTAGACGGTTCTACCCGGCTCCGCAGCCTCGACGACCACATAACCCATGGCCACCGGCCGGCCGACGCTGGGGCCGTAACCTCCCGAGGTCACGACGCCGAGGCGCTGGCCGTCGGCGTCGTAGAGCTCGGCGCCCTCGCGCACCGGCGCTCGCCCCTCGCCCAGCAGGCCCACGCGCTTGCGGCGATGGTCCCTGGCCTCGATCTGGTGCAGGATCAGGTTGGCCCCAGGGAAACCGCCCGGACGCTCGCCACTGCGACGGCGCGCCTTGCCGATGGCCCAGATCAGCCCCCCCTCTACCGGCGTGGTGGTGGTGTCGATATCGTGTCCATAGAGACACAGGCCGGCTTCCAGGCGCAGGGAGTCGCGCGCCCCCAGGCCGATCGCCTCGACCTCCTGCTCGGCCAGCAGACGCCGCGCCAGGTCCACGGTGTGATCGGCGGCCACCGAGATCTCGAAGCCATCCTCGCCGGTATAACCGCTCCGGCTGACCCACACGTCGATGCCCTCGATCGTGAATCGGCCGTGCTGCATGAACACCATCTTGCAGGCTTCCGGGCAGAGCCGCTGCATGACCGCGGCGGCCTTGGGACCCTGCAACGCCAGCAGACCTCGATCGACCACTTCGACCCGGTGATCGGCCAGGCCACGACGCAGATGCGCGATGTCCTGCTCCTTGCAGGCGGCGTTGACCACCAGGTAGAGATGATCGCCGGCATTGACCACCATGAGGTCATCGAGGATGCCCCCCTCCTCGCTGGTGAAGAGGGCATAGCGCTGCATGCCCTCGGCCAGGCCCACGACATCCGCCGACACCAGGGTCTCCAGGGCCTCGGCGGGCGACGGCCCGCGCAGCAGCACCTGGCCCATGTGGGAGACATCGAACAGGCCGCAGGCGGCACGGGTATGCTCATGCTCCTTCTTGACCCCGAGCGGATATTGCACCGGCATCTCGTAACCGGCGAAGGGCACCAGCTTCGCCCCCAGTTCCCGGTGCAGGTCATGCAGCGGCGTACGCTTGAGTTCGCTCATGTCGTTTCCTCATGGATAATGGAATCCGGGGCCCGGCGGCGAAGGGCACCCCACCGGGCCCCTCCGCCGTGAATCCCCGTTCAGGGCTGGTCGTGGTCCAGCTCCTCGCCCGGCAGGATCTCCTTGCCGTCGAAGTAATCCCGGGTCAGCTTGAACACCACCGGCGACAGCAGCGCCAGGGCGATCAGGTTGGGAATCGCCATCATGGCGTTGAAGGTGTCGGCCATCAGCCAGATGAAGCCCAGCTGTGCCATGGCACCCAGCGGGATGGCCAGCACGAAGAGCACCCGGTAGAGCATGATGGAGCGGGTACCGAACAGGAACTGGAAGCATTTCTCACCATAGAAGGACCAGCCGAGGATGGTGGTAAAGGCGAATACCGCCAGCGCCAACGAGACGATCTGATTACCGAAGCCCGGCAATGCCGCATCGAAGGAGAGCGCCGTCAGCGAAGCCCCCGCCTCGCCCTGGATCCATACCGTCGAGGTCAGGATGACCAGTGCGGTGATGGTGCACACGAGGATGGTGTCGATGAAGGTACCGAGCATGGCGATCAGGCCCTGGCGCACCGGGTTCCTGGTCTTGGCCGCGGCATGGGCGATGGGCGCGCTGCCGAGCCCCGCCTCGTTGGAGAAGATGCCACGGGCCACGCCGAAGCGGATCGCCGCCATCACTGCCGCACCGGCGAAACCACCGGCCGCCGCCATGGGGTTGAAGGCATAGAAGAAGATCAGCCGGAAGGCCTCGCCGATCTGTCCGGCATTCACGATCAGCACCAGGATACCGGCCAGGACATAGAGGATGCCCATGATCGGTACCAGTTTGCCCGCCACCCTGGCGATCCGCTTGATGCCGCCGAGGATCACGGCACCGGCCAGCACCATGATCACGACGCCGGTCAACCAGTGGGGAATGGCGAAGGTCGAGTCGAGGGCATCGGCCACCGAGTTGGACTGCACGGTATTGCCGATGCCGAAGGCCGCCACGGCGCCGAAGAAGGCGAAGGCTCCGCCGAGCCAGAGCCACTTCCGGCCCAGGCCATTCTTGATGTAGAACATCGGCCCACCGACATGGTAGCCGGTGCTGTCGGTCTCGCGGTAACGCACGGCGAGCACCGCCTCGGCGAATTTGGTGGCCATGCCCACCAGGGCGGTGATCCACATCCAGAACACCGCCCCAGGCCCACCCAGGGCGATGGCCGTGGCCACGCCGGCGATGTTACCGGTCCCGATGGTCGCGGAGAGCGCCGTCATCAGGGCGTTGAAGGGCGAGATCTCGCCCTCCTCTTCCACCCGCTTCTTCTCGCCCGGGACCGGCTTGGCCTCGCGCCCCTGCCACATCAGTCGGAAGCCCATGCCGAGCTTGCGGATCGGCATGAGCTTCAGGCCGATCTGCAGGTAGAGACCCACCCCGAGCAGCAGGATGAGCATCAGGGGCCCCCACACGACGCTGTTGATGGCACCGAAGATGCTGTTCAAGGTTTCCACGGAAGTCTCCCTATTCGCTTGTTGTTCTGGCCTGCCAACCAACCCCGCAGGCCAACTGGTTCAGGTCAGTCGATCGTCATGCCGAAAGCACTCCCTGCCGAATGATCGACAGGGCGAGCCCGCGTACCATAGCGGATCATACCGTTTTGTCACCAGTCTCGCATGTCGATGCCGGGGGGTTCTCCTGGCGGATCCCGGCGGTCGACTTCGGCGCGCCAGAAGAAACTTGTTTCTTATCGGAAACATGCCACTCTATCGCGCCACTCCCACCCCATGCAATCGCGCTTCGCCCCCATGACCCGGGAGGCCCGGGCGCCCGGCGCGGTTCTCACAAGCGTAGTGAGGAATGGCGTCGCCTGTCGACTCGCCGCGCCGGCTCGGCTCACGAGGCCGGCACTCTCGGTGGGACTGGACGACGAACATCCGGCGAGCCACCCTGAGAGGCGTGCACCGCCATGAGGGACCGCCTTGGGCGATGCCATGAACGGACTCGCCAAACGCTGCCAATGGCGTTAGCATTCACGAAACCGGTAAACCTTTTTCGTATAGGAAAAATGCAATGAGCTCAATTCCTGCCAACCTTCGCTACGCCGAAAGCCATGAATGGGTGCTGGACAACGGCGACGGTACCGTGACCATCGGCATCACCGACCATGCCCAGGAGGCACTCGGCGACGTGGTCTTCGTCGAGCTACCCGAGGTGGGCCGCGCACTCGAGCACCACGAGGAGTTCGGGGTGATCGAGTCGGTCAAGGCCGCCTCCGACCTCTATGCCCCGGTGGCCGGCGAAATCGTCGAGGTCAACGAGGCCCTCGAGGACGCGCCCGAGGCCGTCAACGAGTCGCCCTATGAGGATGGCTGGATCATGAAGGTCCGAGTCGTCGATGCCGCCGCCCTCGACGCACTGCTCGATGCCGACGGCTACCAGGCCGTGGTCGACGCCGACGACTGAGCCGCTTCTCCGCCCCCCGGCCAGCCCGGCCGGGGATGCTGTTTCGCCGACCGCCGCGATCCGGCGGGTCCAGACACACAGGGTGCTCCATGGTTCTCGACAACCGCCGACTGGCCGAACTGGCCGCACACGACGATTTCCTCCAACGCCACAACGGCCCGAACGCCGATGACGTCGCCGCCATGCTGGCCGCCCTGGACCTGGAAAGCCTGGAGGCGCTCATCGAGCGCACCGTACCGGCCGGCATCCGCCTCGGCCGCCCCTTGTCGCTGGACGCCCCGCGCAGCGAGGCCGAGGCGCTCGACTACCTGAAGCGCCTGGCGCGTCAGAACAAGGTGTTCAAGACCTACATCGGCCAGGGCTACCACGACACCCACCTGCCACCGGTGATACAGCGCAACGTGCTGGAGAATCCGGGCTGGTACACCGCCTACACCCCTTATCAGCCGGAGATCGCCCAGGGCCGCCTGGAGGGGCTGCTCAACTTCCAGCAGATGGTGATGGACCTCACCGGCATGGAACTGGCCAACGCCTCGCTGCTCGACGAGGCCACCGCCGCCGCCGAGGCCATGGCGCTGTGCAAGCGCGCCAACAAGAAGTCGAAGAGCGCTGCCTTCTTCATCGCCACCGACGTCCTGCCCCAGACCCTGGACGTGGTGCGCACCCGCGCCGCCTACTTCGGCTTCGAGCTGATCGTGGCTCCCGCCGAGGAGCTGGCCGATGCCGACGTCTTCGGCGCCCTGCTGCAATACCCGGGCGACGGCGGCCGGGTGCACGACCTCGCCCCGCTGCTGGCCGGGGCCGCTCGACGCGGCATCATGACCTGCGTGGCGGCCGACATCATGAGCCTGGTGCTGCTCAAGGAGCCCGGGGCCCTGGGCGCCGACATCGTGGTCGGCAGCTCCCAGCGCTTCGGCGTCCCCATGGGCTACGGCGGCCCCCACGCCGCCTTCTTCGCCACCACCGACAAACTCAAGCGCTCGATCCCCGGACGCATCATCGGGGTGTCGAAGGACGCCCGTGGCAAACCCGCCCTGCGCATGGCGATGCAGACCCGCGAGCAGCACATTCGCCGCGAGAAGGCGACGTCCAACATCTGCACCGCCCAGGCACTGCTGGCCAATATCGCCGGCTTCTACGCCGTCTACCATGGCGCCGAGGGACTCACCACCATCGCCGGGCGCATCCATCGCCTGACCACCATCCTCGCCGAGGGGCTCAAGCAGAAGGGCGTGACGCTGGCCCACGACAGCTGGTTCGATACCTTGCGCCTGACCGCTATCGATGCGGGCAAGATCCATGGTCGCGCCCTGACCCACGAGATCAACCTGCGCTATTTCGACAATGGCGACGTCGGCGTGAGCCTCGACGAGACCACCACCGCCCACGACCTGGACGCCCTGCTCGACGTGCTGCTGGGCGAGGAACACGGACTCTCGGTGACCGCCCTGGACGAGCGCATCGTCTCGGCAGGCATCAGCGGCATTCCCGCGGCCTGCCGGCGCGAGTCGGCCTTCCTGACCCACCCCACCTTCCGGCGCTACCGCAGCGAGACCGAGATGTTGCGCTACCTGAAGCGCCTGGAGAACAAGGACCTGTCGCTGACCCACGCCATGATCCCGCTGGGCTCCTGTACCATGAAGCTCAACGCCACCAGCGAGATGATCCCGATCACCTGGCCCGAGTTCGCCGGCATCCACCCCTTCGCCCCCAAGGAGCAGGTGGCCGGCTACAAGCAGATGATCGGTGAACTGGCCGCCTTCCTGGTGGAGATCACCGGTTACGACCACATCTCCATGCAGCCCAATTCCGGCGCCCAGGGCGAATACGCCGGCCTGGTGGCGATCCGCCGCTACCAGGCCGCCATCGGCGAGGGGCATCGCGACGTCTGCCTGATCCCCAGCTCCGCCCACGGCACCAACCCCGCCTCGGCGGCCATGGCACAGATGAAGGTGGTGGTGGTGGAGTGCGACGAGCAGGGCAACGTCGACCTCGCCGACCTGCGCACCAAGGCCGAGACACACAGCGGCGAGCTCTCGGCGATCATGATCACCTACCCCTCCACCCACGGCGTGTTCGAGGAGAGCGTGCGCGAGGTATGCGAGATCGTCCACCGGCACGGCGGCCAGGTCTATGTCGACGGCGCCAACATGAATGCCCAGGTGGGCATCACCCGCCCCGGCGACTTCGGCGGCGACGTCTCGCACCTCAACCTACACAAGACCTTCTGCATTCCCCATGGCGGCGGCGGCCCCGGCATGGGCCCGATCGGCGTCAAGGCCCACCTGGCGCCCTTCGTCTCCAACCACGTGGTCACCCCCATCGAGGGCGTGAACGCCGACTGCGGCGCGGTCGCAGCGGCGGCCTTCGGTTCGGCGGCGATCCTGCCGATCTCCTGGGCCTACATCAAGATGATGGGGGCCCGAGGACTCACCCACGCCACCGAGCTGGCGATCCTCAATGCCAACTACGTCGCGCGGCGGCTGGAGGCGCATTACCCGGTGCTCTATCGCGGCATCAACGGTACCGTGGCCCACGAATGCATCATCGACATCCGCCCGCTCAAGGCGGCCTCCGGCATCAGCGAGGAGGACATCGCCAAGCGCCTGATGGACTACGGCTTCCACGCCCCGACCATGTCCTTCCCGGTGCCGGGCACGCTGATGGTCGAACCCACCGAGTCGGAGTCTCGCTACGAGATCGATCGCTTCTGTGACGCCATGATCGCCATCCGCGAGGAGATCGCCCGGGTCGAACGTGGCGAGTGGACGACCGACGACAACCCCCTGGTGCGCGCCCCGCACACCATGGCCGACCTGATGGACGACGCCTGGGAACGCCCCTACTCCCGGGAGCTCGGCGCCTTTCCCTCCGACGCGGTCAAGGACGCCAAGGTCTGGCCGGCGGTCAACCGGGTCGACAACGTCTTCGGCGACCGGCAGCTGATCTGCTCCTGCCCGAGCATCGATGCCTATCGTGATGGAGAGAGGTGATCGAGAGAGGGGATCGAGAGAGGTGACTGACGAGAGGCCCCGCAACCGCAGGGCCTCGCCGTCAGGGAGCACCGCTCAGTCGTCGGCCGCCTGGCCGAAGCCCGGCTGTTCGCTGTAGCCATAGAGCGCCTGGCGGCGCTGCTCGCGGAAATCCTCCAGCAGACGGGCATAACGACGCGGCATCTCGACCCCGACCCGACTCACCAGGTGTAGCGTCTCGTGGACCGGCATCGGCAGGTCGAGCTCCTTGACCTGACGCTGCCACGGCGAGGTCTCCAACACCAGGCGCGACACCACGGTGAAGCCCAGCCCGCGGGCCACGGCGTCCAGCACCATGCCCACCTCGTTGGTGAATCCCTGCCGCCGGAAGTGGCTCATGGAGCGGAACTCTGTCGGAAAATTGCTGCGCAGCAGGGCCCCGGCATGGCTCACCCCTTCCGAATGGCTGATGAAGCCGATGCCCATCAGGTCGGCGAGACCGCTACCCGTGAAGTCGGCCGGCACCACCAGACAGAGCGGCTCCCGGTGCCACGACTCGACGTTCAGGTCGGGTTGCCTGACCTCTTCGGTGACGATCCCGAGGTCGTAGCGACCGGCCAGGACGTCCTGCACGATCTCGTGGTTGAAGGCGAAGCTGTAGCTGACGGTGAGCCCCGGGTACATCTGCTGCTGGCCGAGGATGAACGGATAGAGCATCAGCCCCACGCTGCCGGGCGAGGCGAGGCGGCAATCACCGGAGAAGAGCGAATCGGCGTCGAGCGAGTGGCGAAACTGCTCGTGCTCGGCGAACAGTTTCAGCGCATAGTCGTAGGCACGACGCCCCGCCTCGGTGAGGGTGAAGCGACGCCCGTGACGCTCGAGCAACGGCTTGTCCAGATACTGCTCGAGCTTGCGTACATGCTGGCTGACCCCGGGCTGGGTCATCTCCAACTGGCGGGCCGTGCGGGTGAAACTGCCGGTCTCGACCAGGGTGATGAAGGTACGAAAGTACTGGGCATTGAACATGGGTAGGCACATCACTCGCAGGAGCCGGCTAGACATGATGGATTGACCTGCCCCTCCTCAACGTCGTGGGTTACGTTGAGGTTGAGGCAACAACACAGAGCCACTATTGAGGGAGGCAGGTCATGACACAGTCTAACGCAACTCAGCCGTCC